>CAZWEV010000047.1:0-2802 GCA_964633015.1 uncultured Desulfobacteraceae bacterium
GCAGAAGATCACGAAAACTGCCCTCATCACCTTCATGACCTGCCTCTGCGTGGCGCTATATTCGGCCTCCGCCTTTGCAGAACTGGTACCACTTGGGGACCGGGAACTCTCGGCGGTTACTGCGCGGTCAGGCATTGACCTGGGCATAGCTGACCTCCGGGTCTACGGCAATTTCGCCACGTTCCGCTACACGGCATCCGACGAAGGATACGTGGAATTTGACAATCTGACCCTCTCAGACGGCCAGGGGGGCCCCCTTCTGATCAGGACCGGCGATGTGGACACCAACGGGGACGGACTCATGCAGCCCCTCACCTTTGATGTCTTCACCGTCAACGACCCTACGAGTCCCATATACGGCAAGAGCATGCTGGCCCTCAATGCCCCTGACTGGCTCCAGGAGCTGGCCGTGTCCGCCGATCATGTTATTTTCTGCGACCAGGACCTGGGGAGCATGGACCTCGGGGTCATCCACAAGCCCTCCTTTGCCCTGTATCTCTCCGATCACCAGGCCTCCGGCATTGATTTCGAATATGACGCGGCACTCGACATGGACGCCTTCCGCTACACCTATAATACCACTCCTGAATCCCTGAATCTTTCCGGCATTCATCTTTCCGGCAGCGCCACCGGGGCGCCCGAAGATCCGGCCTCGTGGACCTTCACCGGCAACTTCCAGGTCGGAGACATGTTCAATGCCAACCCGGCAACCTTTGACGTGGGCAGCTTCACGGACCCGGATACGGGCAATCAACTTGCGGCAGTCGCCCTGAACCTCCCCATGCAGGGGACTATCAGGGTGGAAGATGTCCATTTCGGGACAAGCGATTTCGGTCCCTGTGCCATCGACGGCCTCAAGGTGCACCGGCTGCAGGTCCTCATTGTTCCATGAGAATGCAGCGATGAGCGAGCAGCCATGCCGAAGCCCGCATCGCGGGAAATCAGAAACTCTAAGCACGAAGGAACAAGAGAAATTCGAAATCCGAAGCACGAAGCACGAAACAAATTCAAAATTCAAATGCTCCAATGTCAGAAACGAGCTGATGCATAGGTTTTTTGCCTTTTTATCCCATATCCCACATCTCATCTCCCATATCGCTTTACTTATCCTCCTCCTGTGTACCCTTTTGCTTGCCCTTCTGACGCCGTCTGTGGCTGCTAATGCAGCCGCGTCCTTCACCGAAACAGTCACTTCACTAGGAAAAATCAGCGGCACGTGGTACCCGGTGTCCCTGAAGGTGAGCCCGGACATCCGCCATGTGGCCTACGTGGTCAAGGCAGAGGGCGGCATGCGGGCCTGCATGGACGGAAAATGCGGGAAGGTCTATGCGGGCATTGCAAAGGGGACCCCGGTGTTCAGCCCCGGAAAGGGCCGCATGGCCTATATCGCCATGACCGGCGGAACCATGGCCCTGGTGCTGGACGGGAAAGAACAACCGGAATACAAGGGGGTAGACAGCCTGAGTTTCAGCCCGGACGGCAGCAGGTATGCGTACCGGGCCCAGAAGAACGGCAGGCAGTTTGTGGTGATCGACGGGAGGCCCGGCCCTGAATATGACTTTATTTATGGAAAGATCAGACCGGTCTTCAGCCCGGATTCCCGGCGGCTTGCGTATGCTGCCGTCAAAGGGAAAGAGATGTTCCTGGTGACAGGCCGCGGCGAACAGGGGCCGTACCGGACCATTGGAGAAATTGTTTTCAGCCCGGATTCCCGGCACCTTGCCTTTACAGCCAGGCGAAATGGGAAATGGCTGGCAATTCGTGATGGGAAAGAAGGGACGCTGTACGAACAGGTCCTGCGGCTTACCTATAGTCCCGACTCAAAACACGTTGCCTACGCCGCTCAGGAGGGGGGCAGGCTTCATATGGTCCTGGACGGGCAGGAGGGCCCGGGATTCGATACGGTCGGGACCCCCACTTTCAGTCCGGATTCCGCACAATTCGCCTATGCGGCAAAAAAGGGCAAGCGATGGCATGTGGTTGAAAATGGAAAGGAAGGGTCATCGTGTGATGAGCTGGGTGTTTACCTCTTCAGCCCGGATTCCTCGAGACTGGCCTACATGGCCATGGAGAATGGTAAGGGGCGGATCGTGGTGAACGGGAAGGAAGGGAAGGAATACGATTCCGTAGGCATGCCCGTGTTCAGCCCTGACGGCAGGCACCTGGCATACCGGGCGCGCAAGGGAAGAAAATGGTTCATCGTGCTGGACGGCAGAGAAGGAGAACCCTATGACCTGGTTCACCTGCCGATCTTCAGCCCGGATTCCCAACACCTGGCGTACGCAGCAGTAGAGGACAAGAAAATGAAGATCGTGCTGGACGGAAAGGGACAAAAAAACTATGCTGTCGTCACAATGCCTTTTTTCAGCCCGCACGGCAAGCACGTGGTGTATGGGGCCGCGGAAGGAAAGAAGTGGTTCGTGGTGGCGGACGGCATTGAAGGAAAGGGGCGGATTGACGGGTTCCTGAAAGGCGTTCCTTTTGTGTTTGACAGCCCGAAGCGTTTCCACACCCTGGGATTGCGTTTGCCCGGCCCGGAGTTTGTGCGGGTTGAAGGGGAGATGAAGTGAAGCGATCTGCGGCGCAATAGAGGATGAGAAAAATTCGAAATCCTAAGCACGAAGCACGAAACAAATTCGAAATTCGAATGTTGCAATGTTCTAAACAAGTAGCTTTTTAGAGTCGGTTGTTTTTGTTTTGAATTTTGGGGTTTTCGCGAAGCGTGCAGAGTGTCGGGCGGCGTTCGGTCGCGAATTGAATTGCATTGTTTGCCTTTATCGCACATCTCAGATCACACATCGT
>CAZWEV010000047.1:2902-32055 GCA_964633015.1 uncultured Desulfobacteraceae bacterium
ATTTCGTGCTTCGAATTTTTCCCGGTGCTTCTTGCTCACGTTTTCCAATTTACCGCACAGCGGGTTTTGAGATGCGAAGATGGTGATACTGGTCGCGATACTGATTTCAGTCGGGCTCTTCGCCTCGTTCCA
Source organism: uncultured Desulfobacteraceae bacterium (assembly GCA_964633015.1). GTDB lineage: Bacteria > Desulfobacterota > DSM-4660 > Desulfatiglandales > Desulfatiglandaceae > B46-G9. The sequence continues at coordinate 3,035 of CAZWEV010000047.1, forward strand.
CCCGGAAAAGGCGCCGCCGAAAGGTGAGCTTGACCTCAGAGCAGGTCCAGGGACCCAGGTGAGAATCAGGCAACGGGTAAAGCCGCTCTCCGCCATCAGGTTCGGCAACGTGGTCAAGCAGGCCTTTGACTATAGCTGCGGGTCCGCGGCACTCGCCACCGTCCTCGACTACGATCTCGGGGAAGACCTCACGGAAAAACAGGTGATCAACGGCCTCCTCCGTTTCGGAGACAGCAGGAAGATCGCCGAGCGGAGGGCGTTCTCGCTCCTCGATATGAAAAAATTCGTTCACGTTCTCGGCTACAAGGGGGTGGGCTACAAGGCCGATATCGAGGACCTCAAAACCCTGGGCAGACCCTGCATCATTCCCATCACCATCTTCAAATACCGGCATTTCGTGGTTTTTCGGGGCATCTATAAGGGGCATGTCTTCGTGGCCGACCCGTGGCGGGGAGACAGCAGTTTTACCTTGCAACAGTTCAAGGACATGTGGTACCAGAACGTGATCTTTGTGGTATACCCCGGGGACGCGAGGCAGGCGAACCTGCTTCGGCTGAGAGACAAAGACTTGCGGTTCATTGATGAAGACCAGGCGAATCAGATCGTCCTGGAGCACCCGCAGGAACACAGCCTGCAGCCCCAGCGGAAGATCATGGATGAGCCCGGCGTGTACCAGTGGTATAAGAGATAGCAACGAAAAATTCGAAGCACGAAATTCGAAGTTCGAAACAAACCCTAATGACCCAAATTCGAAACTCAAAACAAGAGCGTGAGACCCTGAGAAGCTGGTTGTTTATGACATTGAAACATTAGAGGAATTGAATTTGCTTCGCGCAAAACAATATGACCTGGAAGACCGAACATTTCAATTCGCTCAGGAAGTCAGGGGTTTTGTGAGAAAGGTGCCGAAAAGCTTGGCCAATATAGAAGATGGCAAGCAATTAGTAAGATCTTCGGGTTCTGTAGGTGCCAACTATATCGAGGCAAACGATTCCCTGAGCAAAAAAGACTTCATCATGAGAATTAAGATATGCCGCAAAGAGGCTAAAGAAAGCAAATATTGGCTCCGTTTGATACACACTGATGGTCAAGAAGAGCTTCACGCGACACGGAAAAGGCTTGTAAAAGAAGCTGCAGAACTAATGAATATCTTTGGTGCCATTTTGCAAAAAAGCCTGTAGCGTTTGGAACATTGGAGCATTCTGATTTTGAATTTGTTTCGTGCTTCGAATTTCGGATTTCTCATTTCCGCTGAAGAGGGCCTCCTATGAGAAAATACGTTTTGGCTTTCTGTATGTTGGCGTTTTCTTTCCTGTCTCTATCCTTTCCCTCCTTTGCTGCCACCAATCCCGACTCAACAGGCTATACGGTCCAGGTCTCCGCCTGCCGGCAAAAAGCGAGCGCAGATATCGTGGTGAAAGCACTCCGGAAAGAAGGGTACACCCCGTATATTCATGAAATCAGTGGTTCCGGCGGGAATGTCTGGTATGTCGTACGGCTCGGTGATTACCGTACCTTGAAAGAGGCGGAAAGCGCCGCCGGCGCGTTTTTTGCCAGAGAAGGCAAGGAGGCTGTGGTCACCTCTGCCTCGTCCATGAAGGTCCTTGCGAGGGGGGAACCCGGGCTGGTGCATATCCCTTTAGAAATTGAAAAGAACGGCCCCGGGACCGGTCCTGAAACACAGGAAACAAAGCCTTCGGAACCCGGCAACACAATGTCCGAAGCAACCATGGGAAAGGCAAACGAAAAGAAGCCGGTGGAAAAGCAGGTGCAGGTAGAGAGACGGGAAACAGCAAGAGTCGAGTCCGCAGAACCCGGCGCGAAGGAAGATACAGCCGCTCCGCCTGCAACCGAAAAGGCATCGGAACCGGCGGGACCTCCGGTGACGGCCGCCCAAAAGGAAGCTCCAGAACCTGTTGCACAGCAGGAGAATGTGCAGAAAGCGCCTGAAAAAGAAGCGCCGCAGACTCCCGCCGTGTCAGCACCTCCCGCAACGCAACTGGAGGAACGCATCAAGACCATTGAAAAGGAACTCAAGACCTTGCGGGAACAGGCCGAAGCGCGCAAGAAGCTGGAGATTACCACAAAGGAAAAGGAGCAGAAGGAAAAAGAGGTGCTGTCGGCCGCGGGCAGACAATACACGCTGCTCGGCAAGGGAACCCTGGGCGCGGAATACAGCTTTTCCTATGCGTACTATTCCTATGACGTGCTCCGGGAGGCGGCCAGTATCGAACACCACAGCAACCACAACCTGACGAATGCAGTCTACATTGAATACGCTCTTTTGGACAACCTCACGTTCAACTCCAATCTCCCGTTTGTTTATAAATATGACCGGTCGGGCACATCCGAATCAAAAGACGTGAACGATTTGGGTGATGTCTCTGTGGGCGTCCAGTGGCAGCCCGTGAAGACCGGAGGCAGGTTCCCCGCCGCCATCTTTCAGGCTACGTTCACCCTTCCCTCCGGGCGAAGTCCCTATGACATCAATCCCGAGCAGGAGTTGAGCACCGGTTTGGGGTACTACTCGGCCGGCGCAGGCGTGACCCTGAGCCAGACCGTAGATCCAATCGTCGCCTTCGGAAGTGTGAATTACAGCCATAACTTCAACATCCGTTCTCTTGATCAGCATTACTCCAGCGGTCGTGTCCTCACCGGGGTCGACCCCGGTGACGCCGTCACTTTGAACCTCGGAATAGGCTATGCCCTTTCTTACAAAGTGAGCCTGAACCTCAGCTATCAATATTCCTACTATTTTTCCACCAGCTACCATTGGCAGGATGCTGGCGCTACCAGCGCAGCAGCATATTCCTCCTCGATTTTCAGCGTGGGGACCGGCTGGCGGATCAGCCCCAAACGATCCATTTATCTGAAGGTAGGCATCGGACTCACAAATGATGACCCGGATTTCACCTTTTCCTTCAGGTTGCCGTTTCAGTTCGCACTTTAGAGACAAAAGCACGAAATTCGAATATCGAAATTCGAAATAAAAAAAGGGGAGACTACAAAAGCCACTTGTTTAGAACATTGGAACATTGGAACATTTGAGCATTTGAATTTGTTTTGTGCTTTCGACTTCTCGCGAAGCGGGGGGATATCAACTGCCAGGAAAAACCACACGGGGTGAATTCATGGGCATAAAAAAAGTGTTTCGTGACGCGGATGCCGTCAGTCTTATTTCCCACATCCCACATCGCGCATCCCACACCGCGCATCCCCTATTCGCAATAGTCGCCACCCTGTTTCTGCTTTTCATGTTCTTTCCTTCGCTCTGCCACGCCGTCTTCACGGAACAGCTTGCAATTGACAGCAAAGCAATTTCCCTGGCGAACACCGTGACGGCGGATCCTCCTGGGGTCATGTCCATTCACTATAACCCTGCAGGTCTGTCCAATCTGCCTGACGGCGGGGTCTTTGCTCAGGGGATTGCCCTCCCGGTGATCCAGCAGACGGCGAAATTTACGCCGGACCCTGATTTTGAGGGCTTCCTGGGAGGATTCAACCAGGACCCCCTGGCCAATACCCAGGGGACCAACACCAGCGGGAAGATGTATATCCCGTTCTATGGCACCCTGGACTTCCTGTTATCTCCCACACTGGGATTCTCCCATAGGAAAAAAGGCTCCAGATGGACATTCGCCTTGGGTACCTACGCCCCCATCGCGATCGGTATCGTCCATGGGGATTACGATGATCCGGCCCGTTTCGGCGGAAAATCCGTGTATCAGCAACACCTCATTTATGCTGCTCCGACGGTGAGTTACAGGATGACCAGCTCACTCTCCCTGGGCCTGTCCGTGGGGTTCGGCCAGTCCGCCATGGGGGCACAGGTGGACATGCGGGATCCAAACGACCTGGTGGCCCTGACCAGGGTTCTTGGAAACGCCACCGAAGGCCTGGAGATTCCGGTGTTATCCGAATTGACGCTCCCTCCTCCCTGGTTCGGAGGGGGCGTGGGCCCCTATGATCAGGTGGCCAGCATGGACCTGTCGCTTCGCGATGATTTCAGCCCGTCCTACAATCTCGGGCTCCTGTGGCAGCCCAGGGAGTGGTTTTCCTTTGGCCTGTGTTATCACAGCGCCATAAAGGTCAATTTCAGCGGCGATTACCGCTTTGACTATACGGATGTCTGGCAGCGGATGGTACACTGGTTCGGGTCTTCGCCACTCCTGGTAAATGTGTCCGGAATGCTGGATCTTCCCATCCATGAAGTACCCTCCCAAAGCGGAAGCGCGACGGCCGAGATGACCTTTCCCCAGATGCTCCAGTTCGGAATTAAGGTCAAGCCATTCAAGAGACTCAGCCTTCTTGCCGACCTGCTATGGTCAAACTGGTCCGTGGAGGATCAGGACAAGATTGTGTTTGACCAGGACATCCAACTCCTGCGGGTCGTAAAACTGATGGGATATACCGGTGGAGACAGGGCACTCATCATCAAGCGCAACTTCAGGAATACCTGGACATGGAGCGTGGGTCTGGAATACCAGCTCCTTGACTGGCTTGCCCTCCGATGCGGGTATGAAAAAAGGAAGAGTTCGGTCCGGGAAGAGTATTTTGACCTGCTCTATTCCATTCCGGATCTTGATTACTACGGCGGCGGGTTCGGCATCAAGCTCAAGAAGAACCTCAGCATTGATGTGGGCTTTGCATACATTATCAACAAAAGCTTTAAGATTCCCGACAACGGGAGCGTGAATCTCAATTCCACGGAGTTTACCAAACCCGTTTACAACCCGTACGCGGGTCTGGACATGGACCTGAAGACGGTGAGTTACATAGCTGCCATCACGATTACGAAGAGGTTCTAAGGGAGACCTGCAGTCGCCATTCTGCGATCGCGATGTGAGATGTGAGATAGAGCGACCTTTACGGCCGCGATTTGGGATATGGGATATGGGATAGGACCCAGCAAGGCGAAGTTTGGTGTGTTGTGTGTTGTTATCGCACATCACATATCCCACATCTCAGGTATCCCGAATCACCCATCCCATCCATCGCATATCGCGTCATGCACCTGTTTCGTGCTTCGAATTTCGGATTTCGAATTTATCCCCGCGTGAGCGGGGATGTGAGATGATGATAAAGGAAGGAGGAAATTGATGATGAAAAAACTGATTTTGTTGGTTGCGGGAGTGTTGCTGGCAGTTGGGTCGCACGCGTATGCGGCGAGTCCGGAAGGGGATACCATCCTGGGAAAATGGCTGACCGAAAAGGGGAAGTCTGTTGTCGAAGTGTCCCATTGCGGTGATGCCTACTGCGGAAGGATCGTGTGGCTCAAGGAACCGTTGAACAAGGAAGGCAAGGAAAAGGTGGATGACAAGAACCCTGACGAGTCCCTGAGGAACCGCACAATTGTGGGGCTGGAGATCCTCACCGGCCTCATGTACAAAGGCCCCAACAAGTGGGAGGGCGGAAAGATCTATGATCCGGAGAAAGGAAAAACCTACAAATGCAAGGCATGGATGGAGGGAAAAGACCTGAAGTTCAGGGGCTTCATCGGTTTTTCCCTGCTCGGGCGAACCACCACCTGGACCAGAAAATAACTCAAAAGGGGGACGTTCTTCACTTTTTACACTTTTGAGCAGATCAATTTCCGTCTACGCCCTGCGTTTGTGTAATTAGTGAAGAACGTCCCCTCATTAATGGGCAAATATTTTTACATTCCCCGATATGGTACACGTCATATTTTTGATGCCGATACTGCCAAAACTTTTTCCTGTTCCCGGCTGCGGACCGACTCTTATGGCGTCGATCTGAAAGGAATCTATTGTCACGGTCATATCGGTCAAGGTCAGGCTGACGCCGGTAACCTCCGTGTTACCCGGTCCCCTGTTTTCCGTCACAATGTCAATTGCGATGGGGTCTGCCCAATACAGGGACCCTTTGAGCGACACCCCGCACAGGCTCAGGTATCCCCCTGCAGAGTTTCCTCCAACCCCGTCATCATCGCCGTAGTAAAGCGTGTCAAGTGCCACGTCAAGCCCGAGCGTGTCGCCCTGGATCCTGATACCCCCCTGGCCGGAAATCTCGCTCATTTGGGTTTCCGTCAGTGCACTCATTTTTGCCGAGCCTGGCCGGGCCATGAGCATCAGCCCTATGATTGCCAGGACGGCAAACAGAAAGGCCCCTCTTTTCATAGGATCGAGTTCTCCTTTCCTTTGGGGTCCGGTTTTGAGTGGGAGTACGATCCAGCTAGATGGGATGTGAAATGCTTGATGGGTGGTCCATGGTCGCACCCAATGGTGCCTTTTGCATCCGGATCAATGACCGCGTTCCCGGTAATTCTATTCGGCAGGATAAGGAGTGGACTTGAGGCGAAAACAGAGGGTGGGGCGGTGAGCTCAAAAAAAAGGATTACGGAGATACCGTAATCCCTTTTTTTCCTGGTGCCGAGACACAGAATTGAACTGTGGACACGGGGATTTTCAGTCCCCTGCTCTACCGACTGAGCTATCTCGGCTGGTTATTGAGCGATTATAGTAATTCATCATGGCCGGGTCAAGCCAAAATTACTCCCCGCTCAAGAGAAATTGCTAGGCTTCATCAATATCAAAGTCAAGGTCTTGCAGGTCTTTTGATATTTCATCCCAGACCTCTCTGGTCTCGGGAGTCTTTGCGCCGGGTGCTGAAGGCACACCCGGCTCCTCGCGGTCTCTCAGCGGAGGCGGCTGGGTAAGGATATCGTATTGACCGATTTTATACCCCTTGAGATCATCCGGTGAGAACAGTTCATCGGGCTCGCCGAATGACGGCTCCGGCGGAGGGGCAGCCGGTTCCGAAAACACGTCTTCTTCCCGTTCTGTTTCTTCCTCAACCGGTCCTGGTTCTCCGGTATCAAATGAATCGAAAAGCTCTTCCGGTTCTTCAACCTCCGGCGGTGCATGAAGCTCGGCGGGTGTTTCAGCTGCAACCGTTTCAACCGCCTCCATTTCAATGGTCAACGCTTCTTCATCAGGCTCCCGTTCTTCCATCAATTCGGATCTCTTGTCGGCATCAAGCAGGTCTTCCAGCTCCAGGGAAAGGGCCTCTTCATCAAGTGGGGAAGACTCTGATCCAATGAATTCTTCCGGTTCACCCGTTCCCGTGGAAACTTCCACCAGTTCATCTTCTCCGGCGGCTTCTTCGTCAAAATCAAGATCTTCAATGGCAAGGGGCTCCTCCTCAATCAAAGAAGGCCCTTCGGGTTCGGCAGCATCCTTTTGTAAAGGGCTTTCTTCCAGGTCCATATCCTGAAAGGCTGGAACAGTGCCCTCGTCCAAGGGGAGCATGTGTTCCTGCGTCCCTGCAGCGATCGCGGCTTCGCTGAGTTCAACACCGACCTGGGAGTCTCCGGTCTTGGTCAGCAGCGCCCCGAGCAGGAACGGGGGTTCCGGCCTGAAGGGGAGGTGATGCATCTTTTCCCGCTCAGGGATGATGCTCCGCTGGCACTTGGGACATATTTCATTAAAATCGAAACTCACATATCCGCATTTTGGGCACTTCATGTCTTACTCCGCCTGTTTATGATTTCCAGAGTCCCCCTTGTCTGCACGTGGAGGGGGTGGCGATAAAACGATCTGTTCAGGAGCGACGATTTCCCTGACGGGCCAAGCCCTTTTCAATGGCGTTTTTTGCCAGTTTGTCACATCGTTCATTCTGCGGATGCCCTTGATGTCCTCTTGTCCATCGCCATTCTATAACATGGGAGTTGGTCAATGCGAGCAGTTGTTCCCAGAGGTCCCTGTTCAGGACGGGTTCTTTCCGGGAGTTGAGCCAGTTTTTTCTGATCCAGCCGTCTATCCAGTCGGTCATCCCCTTGACCACGTAATTGGAATCGGTGACGACCGTGATCGCGCACGGCCTCTTGAGTGCACGCAATGCTGCAATCACCGCCATCAATTCCATGCGGTTGTTGGTCGTGCGGGGGGAATAGCCCGTAATTTCCTTTTCCTCCCCTCCTGATTGCAGGATAGCGGCGTATCCTCCCGGACCGGGGTTCCCGAAACAGGCGCCGTCAGTGAAAATATCGACGCTGGGCGGCTTTTTCCCCGGCTGCCCTGATGACCTTTTTTTCAACGGCACGATCCTGCCGGAATTCATGGGCGCCTATCCGCTCTTGCCGGATGAAAGCGGTGCCCGGGTTTTCTGAAAGCGTCCATTGATGAAAATGGTTATTTCGGGCTTCTCCGGATAATTGGTTTTCAGTTTCAAGACACCGTGAATTTTGCCGGCTGTTCCCGGAATACTCGTCACCCGGATCAGGAAATGTCGACCCTTCTCCGTTTCTTTGATGGAGTAAGAAACCCTGCCCGAAAGATCAAAGGAAAGGGGGGTTATCTGAAGCGGTTTGTCAAGGCCTGCACTGATATTCACCTCACGGGTTATTTTCTGGTCCATGGGCCCGTACAGGTAGACATATCGTGAAGAAACACGGACGGAAACCTTCACAAGGGCCTTTATTCCAACCTGGACGTGTTGGGCAGCCGGATCATTGCTGATGATTCTGGCACTCTTGTGAATCTTGCCCTGGTATCCGCTTGTGCGAATACTGAGTGTTATTGTTCCCTCTCCACCGGGAGGGATAGCCCGGTCAAAATGGGCGACGCTGCACCCTCATCCGGGCCTGACATTCTTGATGTCAAGAGTGGCATCGCCGCGATTCACGACAACAAAACTATGCTTGATGATTTTTCCCTCATCCACCTCTCCTGCATCAAAAAGCGGCTTTTGGACGACCAGCCTCGGGTGCTTTGTCTCCTGCGCCCATGCCGAACAGGAAAAAATACAGAAAAGAGCAATGAGGCACCCGACTGAAACAGAAATCTTTCTCATTCTTTCCTCCTCCGGGAAGGATAGTATTTCATGCGGTATCCTGTTCTCCCATGTCATGTCCCAGTTTATAGGTCAGCATGTCAAGGGTGACGGTGAAATCGATGTTTTCAACCAGGCAGCAGTCCGGAACGGTGATCCTGGTAGGGGAAAAATTCAGGATTGCGTTGATGTGGGCCCTTTGAAAGCGGTCGGCAATGCTCTGGGCGGAAGCCGCAGGCGTCGCGATGACCCCGATTTCTATGTCCAGGTCCCGCGCGGCTTTATCCAACTCGTCAATATCTCTGATCTCAAGACCGGCGGGACTGATTTTTCCGATCTTGTCGGGATCATTATCAAATGCAGCGACACATTTGAATCCCCTGATGTAGAGGTTTTGATGCTGGAGGATGGCGGAACCCAGTTTGCCGATCCCCACGATGCCCAGGTTCCAGTCCCGGTTCACGGCCAGTATTTTTTTTATCTGCATCTGGAGGTCGCGTACGTCGTATCCGACTCCTCGAATGCCGAATTCTCCGAAATACCCCAGGTCCTTCCGTACCTGAGCGGGGTTTACCTGACAGAGCCATGCCAGTTTTTCCGAAGAAACAAGCCGGTATCCGTCGAATTCAAGGAGTTCCAGTTGCCGGTAGTACAACGAAAGCCTGGTTATGGTTGCTTTTGGTATTTTTGTTGTCTTTTTCATGGATAATGACCCGGGTGAGGGTTTTCTGCAGTGTTCTTACGAAAAATTTAATGACAACAACTTGTATATACTATATAGAAAAGACTTGTAAAGTCCAGTAATTTAAATTGCAGATACCAATCCGGAGAAGCCCGTCTGCGGCGGAATGGCCCGAAGGAAATTTCTCGCCATGAAAAAGAACGAATCAGGTGGAACAGAGCCAGGCTTGGAACAACATAGTCTCAAGGCAGAACCTGATCAGGAGTCCGCAGAGGATTCGCAAATGATGGTCGCCTGTGCCAGGTTGTCCAGCGAGCGGTACCGGGCCTTTGTAGAGAACATCGGCGAAGGCGTCTATGAAGTGGACATACATGGCAATTTTCTCTATTTCAACAATTCCCTGTGCAGGATTTTCGGGTATTCGAGAGAAGAAATCCAGTTCCAGAATTTTGCCAAGTTTATGGACGAGGAACACGGACAAAAGGCTTTCAAGACCTTCAACAGAATTTATGAAACGGGAGCAGGGATTTCTAACCTGCTCTGGCCCATCATTGATAAAGAGGGAGGGCTTCGGTATGTGGAGCTCTCTGCCAACCTCATCACCAACCTCGAGGGAAAGAAGATCGGTTTTCGGGGGATCGCCCGCGATATAACCGAGCGGTTCAATGCCCAGGAGGACCTGAGAAGATCCGAACGCCGATACCGTACGCTCCTCGATTTTGTGCCGTACCCGATCGTTGTTTTTACCCTGGACGGCCTTGTGTCCTATCTGAATCCCGCTTTCACGGACGTTTTCGGGTGGACGTTTGATGAGCTGGAGGGAAAGAATATCCCCTATGTGCCGGCCGGACTGGAGGAAGAGACAAGCGCGAATATCCAGCGGTTGTTTGAAGAAAAAGTCATCCTCCGACACGAGACCAGGCGTCTGACAAAGGATGGCCGTACCCTCGATGTCGTCATGCGGGCGGCGGTCTATGCAGAATCTGAGGATGAGCCGTCAGGAGAAATTGTTATCCTGAGGGACATCACCCAGGAAAAACGTATCCAGAGGAATAACAACGCCATGCTGAGAATCGGCATGGCCCTGCCTGAGCATCCGGACCTGGAAGGACTTCTCGATTATATCAGTGAAGAGGTGAAAGAGCTTATCGGAACGGAGGGGGCGCTTGTTATCCTGCTTGATGAAGAGACCCATGAATTCTATTTTGAAGGTGCCGCCCATGATGATTCCGCAACCGAAGAGCGGGTAAAACAGATCCGTTTCCCTGCTGAAAATGGGATTGCAGGACGGGTGATCCGGACCGGCAAACCCGAAATCGTGATGAATACCGACAGAGACCCGGATTACGATACCATAGTTGACCGCGAGGCCGGGTTCACGACCAGAAGCCTCCTGGATGTCCCCTTGAAAAGCAAGGATCGGACCATCGGGGTCCTGTGTGCTATTAACAAGAAGACAGGGGCCTTTGATCAGACTGACGTGGAACTCCTGGAAATGATCGCCGGCACGGTTGCTCTTTCCATAGAAAATGCCAGGTTTTCAAAGGAACTGAGAGAGGCATACCAGGAAGTGACCAGCCTGAACAGGGCAAAAGACAAGGTCATCAATCATCTGTCCCACGAACTCAAGACCCCTTTGGCCGTGTTGAGTGCATCTCTCAATATCCTGACCAAAAAACTTTCCTCTGTCCCGCGGGAGACATGGACGCCGACCATTGAACGGGCCGAACGAAATCTGGAACGTATTCTGGAAATGCAGTATCAGGTAGAAGATATCATGCGTGAGAAGGAGTACAAGAGTTACCGGATGCTGTCCTGGCTGCTGGATGCATGTGCTGATGAGCTGGAGTCCCTTGTTGCGGAGCAGGTGGGCGAAGGGAAGGCGGTGGAACTCATCAGGGAACGGATCGAAGATTTTTTTGGCCCGAAAGAGGAAAGAACCGAGGAGATATATCTGCATGAATTTGTCCCTGAAGTGCTGGAAAGGATCCGGCCTCTTTTTCCCCATCGAGTGTTGTCGGTGAAAGAGGAGTATGAAGAGGTCCAACCGGTCCAAATGCCCGGAGGCCCGTTGCGAAAGGTTGTTGAGGGATTGATCAGGAATGCGGTGGAAAATACCCCGGACGAGGGAAAGATAGAAATTTCGGTCAAGAAAAGGGGCAGAGGCTCAGAGCTGATGGTTATGGACTACGGCGTTGGCATAACGCCCGATAACCAGCGACGCATATTTGAAGGTTTTTTCGCAACACAGGAAACGCTGGACTATTCCTCCAGGCGTCCGTATGACTTCAACGCCGGCGGAAAAGGCTCCGACCTGTTGCGGATGAAGATCTTTTCCGAACGGTATGGATTCAAAATCGAGATGGTTTCAACCCGGTGTGTGTATATCCCCCTGGACAGTGATCAGTGCCCGGGGAACATACAGTGGTGCGATTTTTGCAAAACGCAGGATGACTGCCTTAATTCCGGGGGTACCACGTTCCGGGTCTTTTTCCCGGGCGGGGCTTCTTGAGAACTTCTGAACGGCACAAACCCGTGAGTGCGGGAGCCGTGAAGCTTTATCTCCTTTTGCCCCCGACCCTGGAAGGCCGCAATGGTACACACATGTTGCGGCCGGGGTGAAGGTCGGGATGTCGTACCACGAATTGTGCGGATCACGAAGCGAGCCGATGAAACCAAGTGGCGCCGTGGGCCAGGCCCGCAGGCTCCACGGGGAGGAACGATGATGAAAAAGGAAGATGTGGCCCATGCTCTGAAGACCGTAGCGAGAATCCTGCCGGGGATAGGGTCGTACCAGGACAGGGAAGCAAGTCGGGAGGCGGACAAGGCCTTGAGAATGGAGTTGAGCGCGATTCTTGATCAGTTACTGGGCAGAACGGAGTGGTTGAAGACGGATCTTGCCAAGAAGGGAGCTATTCAACATATACAGCGGGTGGAGGACGTTGCCAGGCACCTGGAAAAGGTATCCCGGATGTTCCAATTCGCTCCCCGTGGATACGCACCGCTGTTTTCCCGGAAAGAGGTGGATGAAGAGGCGCTGGATCGTATGTATGGCTATGATAAGGCGTTGACCGGGCTGGTAAAAGAAATCGAAGACGCGGTTGTGGGGATGACCGAGGCCCGGGAGATCCCTCCGGAGGAGAAAACGACTCACGTGCGGGAGATGCTTCTGGATATGGAGAGAAGGATAGGGGAGCGGGAGGCATTTCTGAACACCGCACCCCGATAAACCGGAAATGACGAATATCCAAGCCCAAGTGCACAATGAGATCCAATTTCAACTCTCTCAAAAACCGGTTGTTGCGAGAGAGCTGGGGAATGGGATGTTTCCGAAGCGAACGAAGCTGAGGGAATATGCCGTTTCTCAGCTCACAGGGTCTCTTTTGATAAACAGTGTGTCAAAACAGAGAGTTCAGAGGTGTAACCAAATGATATAAGGAATCAAATTGCTGTAATGGTGCCATTGGACAGCAGTGATCCATTTGGTGTTGTGTGTTTGGAATTTGACATTGGATGAAGCCTCCGGAAAAGGATTCTTGTTCCATTTGAAAGTAAGCGCATGTATTCGAGATTGGGGAAGGAGTCATATATGGTATTTCTGGAAGTGATGGAATGGTTCGATGAAACGGGCCAGGAGATGGTTCACCGGATCCCGGAGGAAGGTTCCGGTGACATCAAATTCGGAGCTCAGGCTGTCGTTCGTGAAAACCAGGCCGCGGTTTTTTTCAGAGACGGAAAGGGGCTGGACTTGCTCGGCCCGGGGCGGCATACCCTTTCCACTTTGAACCTGCCCATCCTGACCAGGGCCTTGAGCCTGCCGTTCGGCTTCAAGAGTCCGTTTCGGGCGGAGGTCTATTTCGTCAATCTCAAAAGTTTCACCAATCTGAAATGGGGGACCAAAGAGCCCGTGGCATTCAGAGACGGGGAGCTGGGTCTTGTTCGCTTGCGGGCGTTCGGGGTCTATGCCATACGCATCCTCCAGCCTCTCCTTTTTATCAATACGCTGGTAGGAACCCAGGGGCACTATGACACGGAAAGTATCGGCGATTATATGCGGCAGGTGATCGTCTCGCGATTCAATGATATGATTGGGGAGATGCTGGACACCATCTTCAATTTACCCCAATATTACGATGAACTGGGAACCGCTCTGAAGGCACGGGTCCAGGAGGATTTCGGGAAGTTCGGCATGCGGCTGGAGGACCTGTACGTGAATTCCATCACCCCGCCCGCGGATGTGCAGAAATTGATCGATGAAAAGAGCGGGCTCATGGCCGTGGGAGACCTGGATAAATTCATGAAATTCAAGGCGGCCAAGGCCATGGGTGATGCCGCCCGGCAGCAGGGAGCAGGTGGAGAAGGAGGGGCAGGCACGGGCATGGGGCTGGGCCTGGGTGCCGGCCTGGGCATGATGATGCCCTCTATGCTTCAGCAGTCCATGCATGCCGGTGCCGGTCCTGACAAGAAACAGGTGCAGTGTCCGAAATGTCACGGCATGGTGGACGCAGATGCAAGATTCTGTCCCATGTGCGGCCAGCAGTTGGTGCTGGTGAACCGGTGTCTCCAGTGCGGGGCGGACCTTCCCGTTGAGGCCAGGTTTTGCATGGTTTGCGGGGCCAAGGTGGAAAAAGGCGGCGGAGTATGCCCCCATTGCGGCAAGGAGACCCTTCCCGGGGCAACCTATTGCAATCACTGCGGCGAGAAGATATTGTAATGGAATCAGACAGCTGGGCCAGGTGAATGAAGAGGTGCCGGAGTTTTCCCCGGCAAGATGATTTTGGAAAAGGAAATCCTGATTTCCAGGAATGAAATTAACAAACGGATAAAAGCGCTCGGCGAGCAGATATCGTCCGATTATGCGCGCAAAGCCCCCCTCTTTGTGGGGGTGCTCAATGGCGTGGTGTTTTTCTTTGCCGATCTGATGCGGGAGATCACCATCCCTGTCGAGATAGATTTTGTGAGGGCCGCAAGCTACGGTTCCCGGATGATATCCAGCGGCGAGATACAGATCATCAAGGACGTGGAAAAGCCTGTCAGAGACCGACATGTTGTTCTTGTGGAAGATATTGTGGACACGGGGCGCACGCTCGCCTTTATCCTGCAGCAAATAAAAGAAAGGGACCCTGCATCCCTGAAGGTCTGTGCGCTCATGGACAAGAGGGAGAGGAGAGAGGAAGAGGTCGCCATTGATTATTCGGGATTTACGATCGAAAGCGGCTTCGTGGTTGGATATGGCCTCGATTATAACGAGGAATACCGGAATCTGCCGGATGTGTATCTGCTCAAACCGTGAAGGCCGGGTTCGGAAAACCCGGGGAACAGGATTTGTGACAACCGGAATCCGCTACCAGGAATTCGTCAAACAGGTTGGTTAGAAAGAGGAGGGGATCTATGGAGATAACATGTGAGAATTGCCGGACAACATTTCGTCTTGATGAAAGCCTGCTCGCCAACGAGGGTTCCAAGGTTCGATGTTCCATCTGCAAACATGTGTTTCTGGCATATCCCCCGCTCACTTCCAGTGCTGAACAGGAATTTGAGGAGACCATCACCCTGGATTCACCGCCCCTGGCGACCGAGGATTCAGTTGATACCTCGATCGATGGCGGGATGGATTTTGATCAGGTTCTCGAAGAATCCCTCGAAGAAGAGGAAGCCGTTCCTTCCGTGCCTTCCGAGGAGGAAGAAATGGATGTCATCAGGGAAATCCCGGACGAGGATCTGCTGATGGAGGATGAAGCCGAAGAAGAGGCGGAGGTGGAGGAGCCATTGGAGGAGGCTGCTGAATCAGGGATGGAGTTTGTCCCGCGCCGCGAAAAGAAATCCAGCGCTTCAAAGGTCCTGCTCATCATTCTGATTATTCTCCTTCTCCTGGTGGGAGGAGCGGCCGCGGTCATTCGCTGGGCCCCCCAATACCTCCCCGGTTTCTTGTCTCCCCTGAAGCCGCCCGAAAAGGGCGCCGTACTTGACAAGGGAGTAAGGAGGCTTTCCTTTAAAGCGGTGACGGGTTCTTTTGTGAAGACGGAAAAGGCAGGACGTCTCTTTGTTATCAAGGGCATCGTCATAAATGGGTATCCCAACAGCCGCAGATTCATTCTCATAAAGGGCACCATTCTGGATGATAAGGGGAGTGTTGTCCGAAAGAAACTTGCGTACGCTGGAAATAATTTCACCAAAAAGGAACTGGACAAGCTGACTCCAGCGGATTTCGATAAAGCCATGAAAAACCGGTTGGGCAAAGATGGGGAAAACGCGAATATACCCCCGGACGGATCCGTACCCTTTACGATCGTTTTCGAAAATCTCCCGGAGAACCTGAGTGAATTTACCGTGGAAGCCGTCAGTTCCTCCCGGATGGAATGATCATCCCCGCGAGAAGGCCCTCTTTCCTGAACCTGAGGTCAATGGGAATTCCCGATACCCTGCATCAAACGGACAATGGTGTCTCCAGCCCCGGAAATAATGAAAGAAATACGGAAGGAAACGGGTTTGCATGATCTACAGGGGACTTGATTCCAAAACAACGCATCTGAGCCCCAGGTATGTGGCCAGAGGAATCGGTCTGCTGGCGGCCATCCTCTGCTTCGGGACTATTGGATACATGTCCATAGAAAAGTGGGATCTGCTTGATTCCCTTTATATGACCGTTATCACCATTACTACCGTTGGATTCGGCGAAATCCATCCGGTCTCGGAAGCCGGCCGCATCTTCACAATCGTGCTCATTCTTGTCGGTATCGGCATTGTTGCGTATATCCTGGGCCTGGTGGCGCAGAGCATGGTGGTATTTCAGATGACCAAGATCGTGGGGAGGCGTAAATTGGGACTGAAAAAGAAATCCATGAAAGATCATTATATTGTCTGCGGCTACGGGCGCATCGGGAAAACCATATGCCAGGAACTGCTCTCCAGCAAGATACCGGTGATGGTTATTGACATGAATGAGGAGTTAAAGCTTCAGTTTGAAGATGCCAGGGTCCCGTACATCCTGGATGATGCCACGAATGAAGAGGTTTTGATGGAGGCTCGAATTGACCAGGCCAAGGGTCTCGTCTCCGTGGTATCATCAGATGCCGACAACCTTTTCATTACCATGACGGCGCGGGGACTCAACCCGGACCTGTTCATCATTACCAGAAGCGACGAAGAAAAGAACCAGAAAAAGCTCATCCGGGCCGGTGCAAACCGTGTTTTCCTGCCGTATGTGATCGGCGGCCAGAGAATGGCGCACACCATCGCGAAACCGGCAGTCACGAATTTTCTGGAGCTGACTGTCCATGATAAAGATATTGAGCTGAAAATGGAGGAACTGCTGGTCAGGGAGGATTCGCGCTTGGCCGGTGTGAACCTGCTGGAATCGGGGATCAGGCAGGATCTGAATATCATCATCGTTGCCATCAGAAAGAGCGACGGAGAGATGTTTTTCAATCCCTCCTCCCAGACCCGAATGGAAAAGAGAGATACCCTGATCGCCTTGGGCCATAAAGACGATCTTGAGAAACTCAAGCATATACTTTCGGGTGGGGCCGGCAATCAGAAAAAACGTTCCCGGTAAACCTGCTGGGCTTTCTCCAAAGCGGAAAGATCGTCCACGCCCGTCACTTCACGTTCATCATCAGCCTGTATATACCTGACGGGTATCCCGTCGCTGCACAGGTATTCCACCAGGTCGGTGATGAAATATTCTTCCACCTGTTTCCATGCTCCCTGCATTTCTTTGCGGACGTGGTGTGGGTTCGACGCCAGCTTGTCGAGGTAGGGGAGAAGCGTTTCCCTTTTAGCGGCATAAATGCCGGAGTTACAGAGCCGTAAGGAATCCCGAGTTTGTTTTGAAAAGTCTTTCCAGTATTTCCATTCAATGATGCGCCTGACCTGCCCTCCACTCATTTCCAGGACACCATACTGCTTTTTAGCAATGGGTTCGAAACCCAGAATCACCATGGGGGCCTTCTGGAGTTCAGCAATCATGCGGAGATACGTCTCCGACAGGACAAGCGGGATATCACCCATGGTCAGAATAACGTTTTCGGAGGCGATTTCCAGGAGAAAATTCCGCGCCGCAAGCAGTGCCCCGCCAGTTCCGTTGAGCACGGGTTGATGGCAGTACGTGACCCCGGAACCGGCGGTAGCCTCCATTACCGATTCTTCGTCGTGGTGGACTACGACGGCTTTGGGACCCCGCGGAAGAGTGCGGAGGATGTGGAGCAGGATGGGTTCCCTGCCCTTGAACGGAGATTCCTCGGGAATCAAAGGCAAGAGGGTCTTGTTTCCGCCGAATCCTTTCATTCGGCTTCCCCTGCCGGCAGCCAGTATAATGGAGGCGATAGAGCTGTTCTCCACTTGTTAACTACGCCTTATGTCTAACGCATTCTGCATGATTTTAAAGCGTATAGGCGATCACTATCTTCTGTATCTGGCTGGTACCCTCGTAAATCTGGGTGATCTTGGCATCCCGCATCATTCTTTCCACCGGGTAGTCCTTCACAAACCCATACCCTCCCAGGAGCTGGACCGCATCCGTGGTCACTTTCATGGCCGTCTCAGCGGCGAGCAGTTTCGCCATTGCCGAGTATCGGACGAGATCTTTGGGCACTCTCTCCATATTCTTCGGTAATTTTTCAAAAAGTGAAGCCGCCTTGTACGTTACCTGGCGGGCGGCTTCAATTTCGGTGGTCATGTCAGCGAGCATCCACTGGAGGCCCTGAAACGAAAACAGGGGTTTTCCGAACTGGACACGCTCCTTTGTGTACTGGAGGGCGTAATCCAGGGCTCCCTGACCTATGCCCACGGCCTGGGCCGCGACGGGTATTCTGGTGATATCCAGTGTTTTCATGATAATGGGGAATCCGGCGCCTTCTCCACCAAGGATATTTCGGGCCGGCACCTGCACATCTTCCAAGATCACTTCCACCGTGGAAGAGCCTCGCAGACCCATTTTTTTCTCTTTTTTCCCGATGCTCAGTCCCGGTGTTCCCTTGTCTACGATGAAAACGCTGGTCCCTTTGTGCCCGGGCACCTGGAAATCTGTTCTTGCCGCGATACAGATGACTTCCGCCACATCCGCGTGGGAAATGAACACCTTGGATCCGTTCAGGACATAGGAGTCACCATTTTTTACCGCTTTTGTCCGCAATCCGGAAACGTCCGAGCCGGCGTTTGGTTCCGTCAGGCCAAAGGCAATCAGGTTTTCTCCGGTTGCCAGCCTGGGGAGGTACCGATCTTTTTGTTCATCGTTGCCTGCCAGGAAAATGGGAGTAGTTCCCAGTTCGTGCACGAGGAGAATAACAGCGGTAGAAGCGCAGACCTTGGCGATTTCCTCGATCGCCAGGCACAAAGAAAAAAGGCCCATCTCGGAGCCGCCATACTTTTCAGGGAAATCGGCGCCGAAAAGACCATTTTTCCTGAGGACATCCACCATATCCCAGGGGAATTTCTCTTCCTCATCCCTCTGTTCCGCTCCGGAGGCGATCTGATCTTTGGCGATACGGGAAACAGTTTCTTTCAGCATGATCTGTTCTTCACTCAATTCATAGGACATATCTCCTGCTCCTTTCTGAATCGCAGTTGCACTATCTGACCGCAATCACAGAATATCAGTATCGTGCACCCTGCGCTCGGAAACTGGTCTGTAGTATGGGCCGTAAATGTATGATATTGCAGTCCATAAGGCAAGCTAATTCCTCACCGGAAAGCATTTCCCCGGATGGACAAGGATGGTGTGAATAACAAGCTGATGTAATCAGCCTGCCGCCGGGCAGAAACATATTCCGGAAAAAGGGCCGGCCGCGGTTTTTTCATTGACTGGACTGATGGGAGTTGCTAAAGTTTCACACAAGCGCAACTTTTTTTGCCGGAATCGGATATTCAGGCGTCATCCCTTAATAACGCCCAGTGGCCTCAGTCGGGCGACCTTTGTTGCCAATCCGGCTTCATGGACTACCCTCACCACTTGGGATACATCTTTGTAGGCATCTGGCATTTCCTCTTTGAGTGTCCTTTTGCCCCGGGATTGAACAAAAATTCCTTTGTCCTCCAATTCGCGATGAATGGATCGGCCCTTTGACATTTTCATAGCCTTTGAACGGCTCAAAACTCGACCTGCCCCGTGGCAGCAGGAGCCGAAGCTTTGCTGCATGGCCATTTCAGCGCCTGCGAGCACATAGGAATGTGTGCCCATATCACCCGGGATGAGCACCGGTTGGCCGGTTGCCCGGTATGCATCAGGAAGGAGTGGGTGTCCGGGGGGGAAGGCACGCGTTGCGCCTTTTCGGTGAACATACAGTGTTTTTTTTCTCTTGTTTACCGTGTGTTCTTCCCGCTTCGCGATGTTGTGGCAGACATCGTAGAGTAAGTGCATTCCGAGTTCCTTCGGGGTAATTTCGAGGGTGTGAAGAAAAACCTGCCTGGTCCAATGCATCAGTATTTGACGATTCGTCCACGCATAGTTTGCGGCACAGGCCATGCCCGAGATGTACCGGCGTCCCAGATCAGATGAAATGGGTGCGCAGATGAGCTGGCGGTCCGGCAGCTGCAAGGAATCCGGGGGGATCATGATTCCCATTTCTTTGAGGAAATCATCGCATATTTGATGACCGTAACCCCTGGACCCTGAATGAATAAATACGGTCACCTGGCCTTCAAAGAGCCCGAACGAGCGGGCTTTTTGCCGGTCGAAGATGGTATCGACAACCTGAATTTCCAGGAAGTGGTTGCCTGACCCGAGGGTCCCGAGCTGGTCGGTCCCCCGCTTACGGGCTCGTTCACTCACGACCGATGGATCAGCCCCCTCCATGGTCCCCCGGTCTTCTGTTCGATTGAGGTCTTCGGGCTCCCCATATCCGTTTCTCACGGCCCAGGCGGCGCCTTCAACGGCTACCCTGTCCTGGTCCTTCTTGGAAAGACGGACGGTGCTCCGTGAGCCCAGTCCCGTCGGGATGCTCTTGAAAAGGTTCAATACCATGGTCTGCATGCGATCAGCCATATCAGCTGCCAGGAGCGAGGTGGTCATGAGACGGCAGCCGCAGTTGATGTCGTATCCCACTCCACCCGGAGAAATGACACCGTCTTCAATATCGAACGCGGCCACGCCTCCGATGGGAAATCCGTATCCCCAGTGCATGTCCGGCATGGCCAGTGAAAAGCCGACGATGCCCGGCATGGTGGCTACGTTGCAGACCTGCACGAGACTTTGATCATTCCGGACGTCTTTCAACAGATGTTCGTTTGAGAAGATGAGACCGGGGACCCGCATCTGCCCGGTTTTCGGAATGAGCCATCGGCAGGGGTCAAGCTTTTCTAATTGAATATCCATGTGGGGCCCCTCTGAGGCGGTTGGTTCCTATTGATACTCGGAATCAGACATCAAAGATGACGTTGCCTTCCCACACGTCATCATGTGTCCGAGCTATCTGGACCTGATGGTAGGTGACGGCTTTTATTTCGCAGAGAATTTCGTGAGTATCGGGGTCAAAAGGAACTGTGTCGAGGTTCGCTTCCAGGTGTCCAGGTGAAAGTGAAATAACGTGAGCATGCACCGTCACTTGTTTTTCCCCTTCGAACCAGTAGAGGACCTCTGCGAGCCAGCGCACCAGGAGATCCTCGGGGTCCCGACCTTCCAGGCGGACAGGGACAGTTTCAGTAGATTGGAGGGCCGGTGCCTTGACCATGACGTTGATCATGGCCTCGGCAGCGTTTTCAAAAAGCCGTTCGAGAGTTTTCCCCCGGACCCTGAGACCAAGATCGGCTGTATGCTCAATAATGGTGAAATTCCGTTCATGAGAATCCATATACGTATCATAGCCTGTACTTCATAGTATTGTCAAAACAACGATGATGACCAGATCCACTGTCTACATTCCGCAATGGTAATCTTGTGGGTTGATTTGGCGAAAGTCCTGATCATCAGCAAGGTGTCAGATGCAAGTCGAAGATCCCGTTTCCAGCGGGGGCGCCGCATCGCAGATCCCGTGTTGTGTTCGGGAGGAGCGACCGAAGGCAGCGCAGCTTGAGGTCTGCGAAATCCCGTCTTGGCGGGAAGATGATATCCTGATGGTGGATCAGGGGATGACTGGAGGAATAAGAATCATGCATTGTTTTTTCTGTAAAGGTGAGATTGAGACAAGCGAGAGAATAGGACGTGAGGAAGAGTGTCCCCATTGCGGGAGACCGCTCAAATGCTGTCTGCAGTGTAAATTTTATGATGCACACGCATACAATGAGTGCAGGGAGGTGTCGGCCGACCGGGTCCTGGACAAGGAAAGGGCCAATTTCTGCGATTACTTTGTACCCAGAGGGGCATCCAGGGGGAGCATCAACAAAAAAGTGGAAGCCAGGAAGGCCCTCGAAGCCCTTTTCAAGAAATGAGTCAGTTCAAAAAAGCCTTTCAAGACAACGCATGAGGTCGTCCGTATCAGGGTGGCCGCTTTTCAAGAAAAGCACAATGTATCCCGTGTTCCCGGGCCTTTTTTCAATATATCCCGACCGGGCTCTAATCCCTCTGAGCGTGCCTGTCTTATAGAGAAATGGACCTTCCCGCGGCAGGAGAGCCCGGCAGGGTCTGAACCGGCGCAGCACCACGAGCATGTCCTCGGGAGAGATCCTGTTTTTTCGTGAGATGCCTGATCCTTCAACAATTTTGAGATCTTTCAGCCCCAAGTTCTTTTCAGCATAGCCGAGAACGGAACGGACCCCCTTTTCAAGGGTTGCCGGTGGTCCGGAAACCTTGGCTCCCATGGAGAGAAAGAGCTGGTTTGCCACAAAGTTGTTCGAAAATTCAAACATTTTCTTGATGACGTCTTCCAGCGTAAACGGGGAATAGTAGGTATAGATGAGTCTGTCTCCGGGCTTGGCAATTCCCCTGCGTATTCGGCCCTTTCTCAAGAGCCCTTTCCTTTTCAAGAAAAAGGAGAGGAGTTCACCGGTGTACAGAGCCGCCTGGCCTCTGTCATGGGAGAACGTGTACCGTCCGTTTTTTTCTTTGAGGGAGCGTATTTTTTCCCGGGCAAAAGGGATCATAGGGGTCTGGGGCTCGGCCGAGAGAATATGCCCCTGGTCGTCCGTTGTGAAGAAAATGGTATTGAAATTGGCGCACAGTGCACCGGGGGGTGCATCATAGGGGTTTGTGGACAGGCCCTGCCCGGGAATACTGATACCTGGGGCAAAAAAGGTGTCGTCCAGGAGGAGGTCCCCGAAGGATTCCACTTCGCCGGCAAGATGATCTGCCATATCCTGCAGAACTTCTGATATGAGAAACGGGTCACCGTACCCCTTCACCACCAGGTTGTGGGCGGAGGTGAGGTAGAAATTGGTCTTGAATCGGTACATGGGCCCCAGGCAATGGAGTGCAGCAAGCGCCGTGAGAATTTTGAGGGTAGAAGCGGGTACATACCGGTCACTGCTGTGCTGGCTTGCCAGGACCGTACCTCCGGCATCAACGACAAGGACTCCCGCGTTCCGAGGAATTTTCCGCAGGCAGGGAGGGAGAGTGCGTGCCCGGCAGGAGGTTTCCTGAAAAGAGAGAATAACGAGAATAAGTGCAAGAACAAACCAGGGAGAAACTCCGCTGGGACGGATGACCCCGGTGGTCCTTATGGGGTGATCTGAATCGTTTGTTCCGGGAATTTTTTCTGGCAATCCTGATTATCATCCTTATGTTGAAGATACCGGGTTTCGCCTGAACACGGTGCATGAGGGTGCCATGAACACCATTGAATCAATTATTGTGTGGGGGATTGTAGCCGTTGCAGCCTTTTTCTCGGCAAGGACGCTCTACCGGTCTTTCACGAGCAGGAAAACCACGTGTGGTTGCGGTGAAGCTACCTGCCCCTATGCCGGGGGTGACTGCGATCGGGAACACCCTCCCTGCTGAGATTCCCGGGGGGGTCTGTGACGTCTTCCAGGAAGTCTTCAAGGAGGTCTATCTTCTCGGCCGGCGATCGTCGTCGGTCTATGAACAGGTGATATTCTCCCCTGATCTTGCAAATACCTCCCTTTAATCTGATTCCTGCGGCCTCAAGGCGGTCGTAATGTACCCGGATGCCCTGCCGGGCAGCCGTTTCCTCCAGGTCTGCCAGCTTTGCCTGAATGGCCGGGGAGGTTTTTGCTTTTTTGTTTTCATGTGTCATGACTGCAATGTCGGGCGTCTTTTCCGTTGCCATCTTATAGCACAACGGGCCGGCATTTTCAACGAGGAGGATTGCATATTGGGAAATCATTTTGAATCCATCGATCAGGTGGCCCGGGACCTGGCAGAGGCCGACTACATAGCTGACCGGGCGCTTGCCACGGTACTTTTCCTGGCACATCGCCTGGAAAAGCCCATTTTCCTCGAAGGGGAACCCGGTGTGGGAAAGACGGAAGTCGCTATCGTCATGTCTCGCCTTTTCCAGACATCTCTTATTCGGCTCCAGTGTTACGAAGGATTGGATGCAACCACAGCACTTTACGAATGGAATTATCCGAAACAACTCCTGCATATCCGGATTGAAGAACAGCAGAAAAGGGGAAAGGAAGAGATCGAGCGCGCCATATACAGCCCCGAATTCCTCATCAGGAGGCCGCTCCTGGAGGCGATCATGAGCGCGAATGAACGCGCGCCCGTCCTGCTCATTGATGAGATTGATCGCTCAGACGAGGAATTTGAGGCGTTCCTCCTGGAGGTCCTTTCCGATTTTCAGATCACCATCCCCGAAATCGGGACAATGCGGGCGGGCAAGCGGCCCATGGTGGTGGTGACTTCAAACCGGACCCGGGATGTCCACGATGCCCTGAAACGTCGTTGCCTTTACCACTGGATTGATTATCCTTCTTATGAAAAAGAATACCGGATCATCATGACCCGCATTCCCGGCATCGAAGAAGATTTCGCCAGGCAGGTGACCGCGTTCATGCAGAAACTCCGGAGGGTGGATTTTCTCAAGAAGCCCGGTGTTTCCGAGACACTGGACTGGGCACAGGCCCTGATGACCATGCACCGCTCCTTTCTGGAGGAAGAGATCGTGAGCGCCACCATCGGGTGCATCCTGAAATACCAGGAGGACATCAGAAAATTCAAGGAAGAGATCTGGAACAATGGTGAGGAACGCTCCCAATACCTCTCGTCAACCGGGTGAAGCCCTTCCTCCAGGGATTACCGGACAGATTGTGGAGTTTGCCGGGTTTTTGAAAGCCCGCGGCTACAGAATCTTTCAAAGCAGTATCCTGGATTCCTTGAGAAGCCTCCGGCACACACCCCTGTCCAGCAGGACTGATTTCTTCAATGTGCTCAGGGTGAATTTTGTTTCCAGTGATGTTGAGTGGGCACAATTCACCGGGCATTTTGCGGAGTTTTTCGGTGGAAACGAAGAGGAACAACAGCAGAAGCAACCGCTTCCTCAAGATCCGGCATGCGAGAAAAAGGAAGGAAGTCCGGAAAGTTTGACCCGGAATACCCGGGCGGGTGCAAGCATTGACGCGGGAGACGGGGAGAAGGGGCAATTGGAGGGTATTGCCTACAGCCCCATATCACGGGTGAAAGAAAAAGATTTTTGCCGTTTTGATGCAAAGGACATCCAGGTTGCGCAGCTTGCGGTGAAGAAGATGATGGCGCCTTTTCACCTTGCCCTCTCCCGGCGCCTGAAAAGATCCGGGAGACGGGGAAACATGGACTTTCCCAGGGTGATGCGAAGGAGCCTCAAAGAGGGCGGCCTGCCGCTGGAACTCTTCTTCAGGGAAAAAAAGAAGCATTTGAAACGCCTGGTTATCCTGGCGGATGTCAGCGGCTCGATGGATCGCTATGCCAGGTTTGTCATGCCTTTTCTCCTGGGGCTCAGGGGCGCGGGATCAAGGGCGGAGGTCTTTGTTTTTTCAACAGCGCTCTCCCGTATTACTCCATTCATACGGCACTTCAGCATTGAAAAAACCCTGGAACGTATTTCCCATGAGGTCCCGGACTGGTCAGGGGGGACCAGGATCGGGTATTCCCTGCACCAGTTTAACCAGTCCCACGGATCTCAACTCCTCAGCAGGAGAACGGTTGTCGTGATAATGAGCGACGGCTGGGACCTGGGCGGGAAGGAACTCCTGAGGCGGGAGATGGCCGCCATAAGCAGGCAGGCCCACAGCGTGATCTGGCTCAACCCCCTCGCCGGTGATCCTGATTACCGGCCCGTGTGCCAGGGTATGCAGATTGCGCTGCCGTATATCGATCATTTTCTGCCGGCCGACAGTCTCCAAAGCCTTCAGAGGGTCGGAACACTCCTCACAAGCGTCATGGTCCATTAGCATCACTTATACCTGATGCCCCGCGGTCTGACGGAAGATCCGGACAACTTCTCTAAACTCGATTTTTGGAAGAGTCTATATCCGCCGCACCACGGTGCTGAGAGAGAAAGCCATTTCTTCCGTTCCGAGTCTTCCGGGCTGGTCTTTTCAGTGACTTATCAGCGTGGGATAGCTACCCCCTCCGCATTCCCGACTTCGTCGAGCTGCGGGCTGTCCGCGCTTCGCTTGGACTCCCCACCCTTCGGGCGGGTCCCCGGTTTCTCCCCACTGATAAGCCACGAAAAGAACGGCGCCCTCCCGCCAGTCACTTACAAAAGGCTTCCTCCCCGAGCCCCCTGGGAGGGCTTCATAACGCTTCCAGCTCTGCGGGAGGAGATTCACTTTAAGTACTCTAATGCCTAATTAAAGAGACGCATTGATGCGTTGCGGGCAGGGGAGCGGGATGTTCCCGAGGCGGCGTCCTGACGGCCCTGGAACAGGACAGTGAAAGGGCCGACATCCGCAGTGAGCGGAGCCATGGACGGCGAAGCGAACGGAGCAGAGGGAATATGCCGGTTCCCTGCTTTCCCGAAAAGTTGCATTTCGGGAGGATGGCATACACTCGCCGATATATGCATCGTGTCCTTAGTTTTGATGAAACTTTCCACCTCTGGTGGAGGACCCGAACAGGTTCAACCGATCCGGAACGGAAGAGAAGGCTTCCTCCCTGAGCATTGTTCAGAGGCAGAATTTTCCTGGCTGCGTTATGACCGGACGGGTCTGTTTTCCAAATAGACCAGCAGGCCGACCGACAGGATGATCAACCCTGCCCCACAGTAGAAATGGACCGTCGGGAATTCATAAAAAAGAGCCATTCCCCCAATCGTTGCGAGAACCGGTTCCAGGAGCAGGGCAAGGTTCACCTTGTAGATCTCTATGTGCCGGGATGCCCAGTTCAGCAGGGAATGCCCTATCAGGTTGGGTCCCAGCGCCAGCAGCACGATCATGATCCAACTCACCGGAGAATATCCGGTCAGGACATCTCCGACGGCAATAGCGTAGATCAGGCATACCGCGGAAGCGGCGCCGTAGACCTGGATGAGGTATTTGGCAAAATCCGGCTCTGCCCTGTGCATGCGGGCGATCATCAGGTAGAGGGCGATGAACGCGGCCGACGAGATGGCCAGGAGGTCTCCTGCTATCTTTGTCTCCCGGAATCCGAAATCAGATGACACGATAATAAACATGCCTATCCCCGCAAGGAAGAAAAGGGGCAGGGTGGACTTCCGTGGAAATTCCTTCAGGAATACGGCCGAGAAGAAAGCAGCAAACAGGGGGTGGGTCCCTTCCAGAAAGATGGAATTGGCTATTGTGGTCATCTGGAGTGAGGCAATCCAGGTAGTGAGGTGGGCGGCGAGGAAAAAACCGGCCAGCAGATACTGCCACCGAAAATGCCGGAGGGAAAAGTCCGATGATTTATTGCGATAAAGATGAAACGGGACCAGAACCGCCATGCTGATGAAGAGCCGGTAAAAGGCGATCACAGCGAAGGGCACGGCCCCGGCCCAGCGGATGAGCAGGGAACTGGTCGAAGCGATCACAACGCCGGTGAGCAGCAGGGAATATATCCTGGCCATACATTAACATTCCGGAAATTGTCGGACCCCATTAGCGTCATGCAATAGTTCACGGAACAAGCGCTGAGTAAACCCATTAATGTCAAATGCCAAAATCCCAATGCCAAATGAAATCCCAATGTCTCAATGACAAAAAGCCGGACAGCTGGGCGGCTAGACTGCTGGGCAGCAAAAAATCGTGCAAGCAAATGACAAATGTCAAAGCCCAAATGGGTGAATCACTGCCCACAGCGCATAGGGCATCGGCTTCCAGGGTCTGACTACTCCGGTCGTCATGCCGGACTCGATAAGCCTGCCCCGTACTAGATACGGGAGCATCCAGAAATCCCACTCACCAAGTTCACTGGATTCCGGCTTCCGCCGGAATGACATGTCGTTTCGCCTCCAGCGAAGCGGTCCTCAAGGGCAAAGCCCGCTCCTCACGCCTAACGCGCCCCAAACTACCCAAGCTAGTCGCTTGTCCTCTCGACCTTCATCTGCACATCGTTTCCCACCCGGAGCTCTTCCAGGACTTTGCCGTGGTTATGGGCAATGACTTTCCTGATGTTCTCGAGTTTGTCGTTTTCAAGGATAAACTCGAAGCTTTTTCCGGGCGGCAGTATTCTCAGACATAAACTTACGTCCTGGTATGCCTTTCAGCAGTCACCGCGGTAGTCGATGATTTCAGTCATTTTTCTCTCTTGGGGGTTCGCTCGCACGGGCAAGAAAATCCAGCATAGCCTGGCACGGCGGGGACGCGATTCTTCTCCTGTCCCGTATGAGGTAGAACGAGCGTGACATGTCGGTGTCCCGTAACCTGATGGATTTCAGCACGCCTGCGGCAAGCTCTGTCTCAATGGCCCTGACGGAAAGGATGGAAATACCGACCCCGGCCTTGATGCCCTCCTTCACCGCTGTTGATGAGCCGAACCGCGCAACAGTGTTGAGAGAATCAAGGCCATGCGGAATCATTGCCCCGAGGTATTTCCCGGTCATCTTCAGAGTGCCTGATCCCGGTTCCCTCAGTATGAAAGGCTGGCGGATGATCTCCTCAGCAGAAACCTCCTGTCTCTCCGCCCACGGGTGGCTGCCGGGAACCGCAAGCACCAGTTCATCTCTCCACATTTCTTTGACCAGGAGAAGGTTGTTGCGGCTCTTCGACCCTACGACCCCCAGCTCAAGATCACCTTCCAGAACTTTATTTTCAATATCTCTGGTGTCGGATATGGTGATGGTCACCAATATGCCGGAAAATTTCTCGTGAAACGATCCTATGATGCGCGGCAGGATATATTCACCGGGAATCGTGCTTCCCCCCATTCGGATCTCTCCGCGCTTGAGGCCCAGGAAATCTTCCATCTCCAGGGCGGCTGTTTCCTTCATGTCCAGGAGGAGGACTGCGTGCTTGTAAAGGACTTCCCCGGCCCTTGTCGGGACCACCTGTCTCCCGAGACGGTTCAGGAGCTTGGTGCCCACAAGGTGCTCAAGGGTGGCGATACGTTCACTGACTGAGGCCTGAGCAAGAAACACCTTCTCGGCAGCGCGTGAAAAACTCTTGAGTTCCACCACCCGGCGAAAGACCTCGAGCTGGCGAAGATCAAAATCAATCGTTGTTTTTTTTCGTGTGCTCATATGATTTTCTTAGCCGCAGACGCACTCAGACTGACACAGACTTTCCCTCTGCCGACATCGGC
>CAZWEV010000048.1:0-31965 GCA_964633015.1 uncultured Desulfobacteraceae bacterium
TATACTGCTGGTAATCTATCGTTTCCTGCTTCACTCAAAAGCAATGCTTACGATATGTATCGTGAAGTCCACCACAATTCAAGGATTATTATCCGAAGGCGAAAAGATCGACCTTAAGAATATTTTATGGTACAATAACATCTGTGATCATGTTTGTAGGCCGATACGACAAAAAAAGTAACGCATTATTTTCCCCGGTACCCCATAAAGGAGTAGATACTGCGATGTAATCTTGAATTCTCTCAGGTCCTTGGTTGCAGCTGCTATTGCCGCAGTACAAAGGTGGACGCAGATCGCGGTATTGCTCTTCTGAGAATATCTCAGAAGGCGCTCGAGTGCGAATTTCTTTCGGGTGAGGAGGACATAGGTTCTCGGCCACTTGTCCGATCGAGGGAGAGGACGTCGCTAAAGTAATACGACCACGTAATTTGCTTTGGACCAACGCTTTCCGCATCCCAAAAAGAGGTGGGTGTTAAATAGTCAATTTGGAACAAGCCGGAACAGACAACCAGCTGAAATTATCATTCACCAGGGGGCGCTTTTCGGCCTGCGGCGCGTGCCTAAACGGGTCTCAGCCCGGAACAACCTTAACACTGCCGTTTTCAATCAAGTCTTGAAGTTGGGCCAGGAGTCTTTTTTCCTGGGCGTCTATCGTCCCGTCTTCATCCGCGATCATCATGATTGTTGCGCGTTCAGTTTGGCTCAATTGGTGATCTTCTATCGCTTTTTTTATCATTTCCTGTAGCTTTTCTGCGGATTTGCTCGGTTTTTGCATAAGCGACTCCTTCTCAATTATACAATTTTTAATATGTAAGTTTATATTATCATGTTTATAAAAATTGTATTTTTGCACAAAAGAGATGTCAAGGACAATATTGATGGCTTCGTAAAAGGTCATCATAGAGCCCACGAACGGACGCGCAAATCAATGGGTTGCCTTGTAATCCGTTGACTTTGCGGTAAGAGATGGGGCAGGTCGCCGTATTGCTCTTTTAAGCTGCTCTCAACAGGCGCTCGAAGGCAGATTTTTTGTAGGTGATGGGGGGTGTCCCGGCCTCTTTTGTGAAAGGGGTAGGTTCCAAAACAACTTATGGGGAAAAGTCGTCGTTGACTATGTAGAATAAGTCTTGCCTCTTTTTGCACCTCGGTTGCGATATCTGCTACTACAGCCCACTTCCACCTGTGATATGAGAATATATCGGGGATGCCAATTGACGGAGGGGACATATGCATCTCTGGCAGGATATCTCCAACCCCACCGTGATCTCCCAAGCCGCAATATTTTGAAGTTGGCCGTTTTTTTGGTAGG
Source organism: uncultured Desulfobacteraceae bacterium (assembly GCA_964633015.1). Lineage (GTDB taxonomy): Bacteria > Desulfobacterota > DSM-4660 > Desulfatiglandales > Desulfatiglandaceae > B46-G9. Next base: position 1,310 of record CAZWEV010000048.1, read on the forward strand.
GGAAATAACCATTTTTGACCAGTGACAGGATATTTAGGGGAATCGTTGAATTTGCCGGGATTCAGGAATAAGGCAAGCATGGTTGACTTAGGGGCTTGTTGGTGATATCTAAGGTTCTGGTCATATCAATATTCTCATTATACCGAAACGAATGCCGGGTGCGGGATAGTGGAAGATCGGGGTATATGAGCGTCGATAAATGTCAAAATAGCACGGACCTCCCGCCGTCCGCGTGTAAGGGAGGAGAAAACCATTGGCAAACCGTAAGGGAAAAGGGTATTTTTGTACTGTTGTATCTGAGCATGTTGAAATTGTTTTAAAAAATAAACCCTCCCTCAGTAGTCAAGCAAGAACCGAGTTGTTTGTGCAATGCGATCAACTTGAGTGCCAATATGTCGACCTTAATGAATCCCCCTGCCCTCTGCGCCTCGATCTTTTTGCCAAAGAGATCGAAAAGCGGAAAGAAAAGCGCAGAGATAGAAGAATGGAGTTCTGAAACCAACCCCGGCCTTGTCGTCCACCACAAGCGGGACGGCTCCAATCTGTGCGCTTATGATAAGCCTCCCCACCTCATGAACAAACTGAGCGCATCACCGACGGAAGAACTACTAACCTTTGATGGCAGCCAAAGTCGTGGAGGTCCCTGCGGGCCTTTTGCGCACTACTTGGTGTCTGGTATAGCTGCAATTTATAACAACTTCGGTTCACCTCTCGATATGAGAATAAGTATCTCAAAAAGAAGAAAACCTATGATATGAAGAGTGTATCCGGAATGAAAAAGATTGAGATGCCATTTGTAACTGAACGCGTGACATTCAACGTCTGAAATATAGGAGAAATCCTACTCCGCTACCTGGTTTTCCCCCTTGACTTTCTTTTTTACTTACAGTATAAATAAAACTGTAAGTTATCGGTTTCATGTCAATGGAGGAATTCCCATGAAGCTCACCCCGAAACAGCAAAGCGTTCTTTCCTATCTCGGCAGCTACATCACCGAATGGGGCAGATCACCCAGTTTTGACGAGATCCGCACACAGTTCGGTTTTGCCTCTTTCAATACGGTTACCACCTACCTCAAAATCCTGGAAAAAAAGGGATATATCCGGCGTCCGCGGGAGAAAAACCAAAAACGCGCTATTCAGGTTATCAGCCCGGTGGAGACCAGACGCTTTGAGCTCCCGCTTCTCGGCAAGGTGGCCGCCGGGAGGCCCATTGAGGCGGTGGAAGACCCGAGGGCCATTGAAGTACCCCTCTCCCTTGCCGCGAACGGGGATTGTTTTGTCCTGGAAGTGGCGGGAGACTCCATGGAAGAGGACGGCATCCTGGACGGGGATTTCGTGGTGGTCAGGAAACAGCCCACCGCCGAGAACGGGGAAACCGTCGTTGCCCTCATCGACAACGAGGCCACGGTCAAAAAATATTACCGCCACGGCGACCATGTGGAACTCCGGCCTGCCCATGCGGGGATGGAATCCATCCGCGTGAGATCGGAGGATCTCCGGATCGAAGGAAAGGTGGTGGGGGTGATGAGGTATTACCGATAATCATGCTTCATCACATCATCCATATGCACATCCGGGCCTTTTCCATCGCCGTAACGCGGGTCGTGCAGCCCGAACTCCAGGGTCGTCCCGTGGCCGTGGCGCCCTCCCGGTCGGTGCGGGCACTCATTCTTTCCGCATCTGCCGAAGCCCAAAAACAGGGGGTGCGCAAGGGCATGTCCCTGGAGAAGGCCGTTGCCCGCTGTCCGGATTTGACCGTGATCAACCCGGACCCCGGGCTGGTTGAACGGGCCAACCGGGAATTGTGCAGGATAGCGGCCTGGTATACCCCCATCTGGGAACCGTCTCGCCCGGGGCATGTCTACCTGGACCTCACCGGGACCGACCGCCTCTGGGGCAGGGCCAAAGACACGGCACTGCGCGTAAAGAGGGAGATCAGGGACCGGTTGTGCCTTCCCGGGACGGCCGGGGTGGCCGGGAACAAGATGGTCTCCAGCATTGCCTCCCGCATCGCTTCGCGCGAGACGATCGTGGACGTGCCCCACGGCGGCGAATCAACCTTCATGGCCCCCCTTCCCGTGAGAATGGTTCCCGGCATCGGCCGTTTTCGTCGCCATCTGCTTCTGGAAGAACTCCATATCACCCGGGCTGGAGACCTGGCCGCCCTGGATCTTCTCAGCCTTGCTCTCATTTTCGGTCGGCAGGCCCCGCTCATTCACCGGCGGGCCCTCGGCATCGATCCCACCCCCGTGCACCCTTCCCCTGCGAGGCCCGTCATACGCGAGGAAAGCACTCTCACCGAAGATGAAAACGATGACCGTCGGCTCCTTTGCATCCTTTTCACCCTCGTGGAAAGAGCCGGTCGCCGCCTGCGCCAACAGGGGCTTTTTCCGCGAAAGGCCGGGATCCTGGTCCGCTATGCCGATCATACGGAGGTGATGCGCCAGTGTCGCCTTGCGGATCCAGGATTCTGGGACTTCGAACTTTACGGTCCCCTGAAAAAACTCTTTTTCAAGGCATGCACCAGGAGAATCCGAATTCGGTTTATCCGCATATGGTTCCGGGACTTTTCGCCGCCGGACAGGCAACTGGTCCTTTTTGCTCCCCCTGCTCCCGAGCGCGAAAAAAGGATCCGGCTCACCCGGGCCCTTGACCGCATCCGGGAGCGGTACGGGCATGAAGTGATCCGTTCCGCCGCCGCAGGATGAAAAAGGCGTCGGGCATAGAGTGCAAAGCGAACGAAGCAGAGGGAACATGCGGTTCCCTCCTGAAGGAACCCATGGATTTTGTTCATCTGAACGTGCATTCCCATTATTCCAGGGGATGGGGTATTGGTACTGCCGAGGAACTCTGTGCGGCCGCACGCCGCATGGGAATAAAAAGGCTGGCCCTCACCGACACCAATAACCTCTATGGCCTCATCTTCTTTCTCCAGGCTGCCGCGGAAAACGGGATCGAACCCATCGTGGGGAGTGAAATCATCGACGACCATCATCGCGCTGTGCTCCTAGTCAAAGACAATGCCGGCTACGCCAATCTCTGCCACATCATCTCCGACCGCCACTGCGATGAGGGATTTGACCTGATCCAAAGCCTCCATGAAAAGCGGGAAGGCCTCATCATCCTCTCAGATGACTTCAGCCTCCTGAAGACCTTGAAAAAACGAGCGGTTGAAGACCTTTACGTGGAACTCTCCCCTGGATACCGAATGAGCCGCTGTTATGCCTTTTCCCGGGAGACCCATATCTCCCCCGCGGCCACCAACCGGATCTATCTTGTCACAAGAGAGGAGTTCCGCCTCCACCAAATCCTTCGGGCGGTCTCCCTGAACACCAAGCTCTCCCGGCTTTCCCTGGGCGATACCTGCCTTCCTCAGAATTTCCTCATCCCCGAAGCCCGTATGGCTTCACGGTTTCCCCATGCGCCGGCGGCCATTGCCAATGCCGGGAAAATCGGGAATTCCTGTCGGACGGACTGGCATTTCAACCGGATCATATTTCCCCATTTCGGGAAAATGACAGACGAAGAGGCATTTCAGCGGCTGTACCGGGCCACTCTTGAAGGATGTAAAGAGCGCTACGGAACTCTTACACCGGAAGTGCGAAAACGCATTGCCCACGAGATGGAGATCATCAAACGGAAAAATTTCGCGCACTATTTTCTCGTGGTGGCCCAGATCACCCGCCGGGCCCCCCGGTCCTGCGGCCGGGGGAGCGCCGCCGCCTCCATCGTCTCTTATGCCCTGGGGATCACCCATGTGGACCCCATCAAACACAATCTGTTCTTTGAACGGTTCCTGAACCCCGCCCGCATGGATCCTCCCGACATCGACGTGGACTTCCCGTGGGATGAACGGGAGCGGATCGTTGATCTTTTATTCGCCGCCCACGGCACACGCCGCACCGCCATGGTCGCCAACCACAACACTTTTGCGGCCCGCTCGGCCATCCGGGAGGTGGCCAAGGTCTTCGGTTTGACCGACCGGGAGATCGGCCGGGTCACCAAACGGATCGGTTTCGGCTGGCAGCTCCAGGATTCGTGGAAAGACCTTGCCCACCATCCCAGGATGCGGGGCGTACCGTTTCAACAGCCCTGGGACGAGATCCTGCAGGCCGCCTCCCGCCTTGAAAAACATTTTCAGCACCTTTCAACCCATTGCGGAGGGGTGGTGGTCGTTCCCGATGATATTCGCAGATACTGCCCGGTGGAGATATCTGCCGGCGGGCTGCAGGTCCTCCAGTGGGAAAAGGATTCGGTTGAGGAAAGCGGCCTGGTGAAAATCGATATCCTCGGAAACCGGAGCCTTGCCGTCATCCGGGATGCCTTGGAGATGGTGCGCAAGAATTACGGTCGGCGCATTGAATATGCGCGGCTCAACCCCCTGGATGACCCGGAAACGGTGCGTATTTTCCACGAAGGAAATACCTTCGGCGTCTTCTACTTTGAGAGTCCTGCTACCCGACAGGTCCTCACCAAAGTGGGAAACGGACTCACCTTTCATGACTATTTCCGCATGGACCATTTCCAGCTCAACGTGGTGGTCACGTCCATCATCCGTCCCGCCTCCAACCGGAGCATCCGGACATGGCTCGCCCGGCTCAGGGGAGAATCCTGGGAACCTCCCCACCCAACCTTACGGCCGGTACTGGAGGAAACCCTCGGGGTTATGGTCTTTCAGGAGCAGATGAGCCAGGCCGCCATGCACCTGGCGGGATTCGATCCGGCCGAAGCCGATACCCTCCGGAAGGTAGTAAGCAAAAAAGACAGGGAAAAGAAACTCCGCGACTTTCATACCCGTTTCGTCCGGGGCGCACAGGAACGGCATGTGCCGCGGAATATCATCGACGAGGTGTGGGACATGATGATGGGGTTCGACGGCTACAGCTTCTGCAAACCCCACTCGGCAAGCTATACCCTGGTTGCCTATAAATCCGCCTTTCTCCGGGCCCACTACCCGGCCGAATTTATGGCCTCCGTCATTTCCAACGGGGGCGGCTACTATTCAGCCTTCGGATACATCTCGGAAGCGAAACGCATGGGACTCCGGGTACTTCCGCCTCATATCAACAAAAGCCATATCAGGTACACGGGAAAGGGAAAAGATGTCCGGGTGGGTTTTATGCAGATCAAGGACCTCTCCCACGAGGCACGGGAAACCATCGTCCGGGAACGGGAAAAAAATGGCCCGTTTTCATCCCTCCCGGAATTCCTTTCCCGCACGCGGCCCCACTGCCGCCTCCAGGACGCTCGCGTGTTGATCAAGGCAGGATGCTTTGGTGACCTTGCAGCAAAGGGAAACGGCGGTTCCCGGGCGGACCTCCTGTGGCAGGCCCTCCGATTTTTTGCCCGGAAGCAATCCCACCCTGCCCTTTTCCCGGTCCCCGAGACCCGATACGGCAGGGCGGGCAGCACTTCCTCCCGGCGGGCCCTGCTGGAACAGGAAAAGGAGGCCCTGGGGTTCCTCCTTTCAGCTCATCCCCTGGACCTTTACGCGGAAGCCAGGGAACAAACCGGGTGCGTCTCCGCCAGGGACCTTCCCCTGCTGGTGGGAAAGACCATACACATCGCAGGGTGGCCGGTCACCGGCAAAACAGTGCAAACAAGAGAAGGAGACCCCATGAAATTCATCACCTTTGAAGACCCGACAGGAGTCTATGAGACGGTCTTTTTCCCAAAAGTATACTACCAATACTGTCACCTCCTCAATGGTCCAAGGCCATATCTCATAAAAGGAAAGGTGGAAGAAGACTTCGGGGCCGTCATGGTGACAGTACTCCAAATGCAGTTCATTCATGCCTATTCCCCGAAAAAAGTCGCTTCATCAAGCTAACGTACCCGAAATAAATTGTGGATGGGCACTTCCTGACAATTGCGGTTCATGATATGTCTTAAAGCACGCTCTTTTTTGAGAGAAGATAAGGGCAGAAATCCAAGAATTCCCGTCCGCAAACAGTTTCCTCTAAATGCCCTCGCCCAGCTTCTGCTGCCCAAATCGCGCATATATTATTGGAGGACGACCACCGGCAAAGAAATAGATTTCGTCCTGGAATAGGAGGGCAAGTTCCTCGCAGTGCATCGGCGTCATCACAACCGGATGTCCCCGGAATGGCCGGCTTCAAACGATAAATATTTCACGAGCTCATGCGCGACCGTAGATCAGGGCGCCGACCGCAGCCGTAAACGGCGCCACGGTCACCAGAACGAAACTGCCGACCATGGTATTGAGGACTTCAGCAGCCACGTAGTTGAGATTGAGGATATTGCCGAGCGGCACCCCCTGCCCCATGAAGACCATCAGCATGGTGAGGTAGCTGCCCGAGTAGGCAAGCAGCAGGGTAGTCGTCATGGTGCCGATAACGGCCCGGCCCACTGCCATTCCCGATTTGAAGTGGTCCCAGCGGGAAATAACCGGGTGCTTTTCGCGTACCTCATGCATAGACGCGGAAATATCCATGGCCAGGTCCATTACTGCTCCAGAGGAAGCAGTGAAGACTCCGGCCAAAAAAATCTTGCTGAGATTCAGATAGTAAAAACCGGAATAGAGAAGGGTTTCGGCAAAAGGACGGGTAGCCCCGTGGATTCGAAACCCCTTGATGAACAGCTGCGCCAGCAGGCAGGTCAATACCAGCCCCAGGAAGGCTCCGAGAAAACAGACGAGACCCTTAGGGCTGATCCCGCCCACCAGGAAGCTGATGACCGCCGTCAGGGATGCCACCACCCCCAGGGCAATGAGGATGGGGTCATGAGCTTTGAGAAAGGCCGGAATCATCACCTTCCACAACATCAGAGCTGAAAAGACAAAGGAGAGCAGGGCAAAGAGAACAACCAGCAGCAGTTCCAGGCCAAGGCGGTAGTACGTACCCCTGGGATGGGAACCTTTGGTCTGGCCGCTGACAACGGTCATCTCCAGCAGGATATTCCGGCCGGCCATATACATCTCATCAAGTTCCATTTTACCGAACAGAGGATTGATGGCTTTGAAGACCTTGCCTTTAAACGGTCCCCCCAGGATCTCAACCGTCAGTTCCTGACTGCCGTTTTTGACGATGCCGTTTTGGATAATGTCTGAATTGTCAACCTTCAGTACTCGAGCCTTGGCCAGTTGCGAATAGACCGGCTGACGATGTTCGAAACCGGTGGGCAGCCGCATCAGCATAATACAGACTATTAGAAGGATTCCTGTGGTCATTTTTCATGAAAAACTCATTTTCCCCTAACAAAACCTGAACGAGGAGATCTCATAACTACCCGCAATTCTGTTTTGTGTGCGGACGGAAGGGAGGTGAATCTCAAACAAAACAGGAAGAGGAAAACAGGGAAACAGGAAAAAAATGAAAAAGGAGAAAAGAAAAGTTATGAAAAAGATATGGTACCTTGTCATCATTACAGTGGGATTTTTTACGGCACTTTCGCTTGCTCCCGTTTCAATGGCGCAAGCCGGGGAAGTTGATGTGCTTATTAATAAACTGATCCAGAAAGGCATCCTTTCCGAGTCGGAGGGGAAAGATCTCCTGCAGCAGATGCGGAATGAGAGCCTGATCCAGGAAAAAACCGTACGGGATATTGCCGCTGAAACAGCTTCTAAAACAGTGAAAAAAGAAGCCGCCGGCAGCAAGATGGAAATCCCAAAGTGGGTAAAAAATATCAAGTTCAAGGGAGACTTCAGGCTCCGCTATCAGTACGAAGACACCAAGAATGACGGACATGACTCACGGGAGAGATACAGAATCCGGTGGCGTTTTGGTGCGGAGAGCAAAATCACCGACCAGTGGATGGCCGGTTTCGGTCTGGCATCAGGGAGCGGTGATCCTCGATCTACCAACCAAACACTGGATCACACTTTTGAGACTCCTGATGCGAGGATCGATTTTGCCTATGCAAAGTATACCCCTGCCCCATGGGTAGACCTCCTTGGTGGGAAATTCAAAAATCCCATTTGGGGAGCGAAAGATCTCCTTTGGGATGGCGATATCCGTCCGGATGGAGCCGCGGCGCCATTGAAATTCAAAGTGGAGCCTGCTGAAATCTTCATCACGCCTGCCTACTTTATCCTTGATGAATACAAGACTGACGATGATGATCCGGCCATGTGGCTTATTCAGGCCGGTGCCAATGTGAAGATTGGAAAGGCCATGTATTTCAAGGTTGCCGGCACGTATTATGACTTTGTCAACGTGACTGGAAACTCATTCGAGTATAGTGCCGGAACGAACAGTGTGAATGCAGCTGGAAACCTGACCCAGAATTATGATTCCGTGGCAGCGGACGCCGAACTGGGGGTTGCGCTCCCCGGCCCGGTTCCCATGGTGGCGGCATTCGGCCAGTATGTGAAATCAGATGCGGACGAAAACAACAAAGGCTGGCTGGTTGGATTCAAATTCGGCCATAAGAAAGTAAACGAACTGGGGCAGTGGCAGATCAAGTATAACTATCGAAAACTGGAAAGGGACGCCTGGCCTGATTTCCTGCCGGACAGTGACTTCTACGGGGGCGCCACGAATGTCAAAGGGAGTGAGGCGGAATTCGCACTCGGCCTGGCAAAACACGTCATCTTCGGGATTGACTATTACTTTGATGTCAAACCCATCGATGGCGATACAGACAAAAAACAGAATGTACTGCAGGCCGACCTCGTTCTCAAGTGGTAACCACTGCGTGAATGAACGGGAACGATTGCGCGGCGCAGGAGAATATCCCGCCGCGCAATCTTCTCCCTCCTCATGGTGACTTACAGCCTCTTAACATGGCTTCTTTGTCTGCCATGGTCAAATCGCGAATCGGCTTGTTACGCAGCTTTTCGCAACGCTCTTCGGCCTCCGCCAAGTATCTTCTGTAGGCCTGGCTCCACATGGTGATTACAATAGAACTTCTAAATTTATAAAAACTTCGATATGATTCAATAGTATTGCTCCTGATCGTGACTTGCAGGTAGGACCCATCATCCTCCCAGGTCATTACCGGACCGACTCCGGATATCTGCACTTTTCCGGGTTTACCAAACCGTTTGAAAAGCCATGCGCTAATCGCATCAGTTTTTAACGGTCCCATATAATGTTCAATAAATTTGATCCGGCCGACCGTACCCTTCATCGTTTCAAATTCAAATATCCCACCGTCACGCCGATATTTATCCCTGTAGTGCATCAAGTCTCGACCCTTCGGAGCAAATTGCTTGAAGATATCTCCACCGGCACCGCTGCCAAATCGCCAATCACGCGCCATCGCCTCCTTCACCTTACCGTAACTGATACCCGGACGCACACCGCGAATTGACAGATCCTCCACCTCATTCCCGACAAACAGCTCATCCAGACGATGATCAAGTGCAATTGGTGTGGCGGCTATCACTGCTGCTTTTCGAGCGGCACGCTGCTGTTGTGCACGGCTGATCGCCCACCGCTTTTTCTGGATGGCTTGCTGAAATGCTGTCGCTTCCTCACGCGACATCTTTTGCAGCACCGGCGATTGTTCCAAACGGTCGAGCGTTCTCAGTCCAGCATTGGTATTTGGAATACCCGCCAATTCCTTCTTCGCCGCCGCAATATCCGCTGCAATACTTTTCAGTTCGACCGTAACCGCAGCTTCACGCTCTGCCAGTCGTTTTACCAGACCGGCAATTTCAATGTCATTCAAGTAATCCTTCGCCTGTCTCAGGTCCGCCACATGTTGCGTAATCTGACCCCGTATCCGTATTCCTTTCAACTGGCCTTGAACGTCCTCACCCTGCAGCGACCGCTGGGCAAGTGAGAGCAGCTTTGGCAGCTCCGGTGTCAAATGATAATCCATGATCCACCGGGCCTTTTGCTCGGTCATTTTCCTGATCTGCACCATCAGCTTCAACGGTCTACTGGATTTATTCACCGCCTTCATTGCCTGATACAACCGGCCGGAGCTTTTCTTGTCCTTTCGTTTAATCGCTGCCCGACGACAATCGTTTAGCCATTTTTTTACCTGGCTCAAATCGTTGTTGTCCCACGATATGAACGGTTTCCCGAACAAGGGTTCAATCAATTCGTCTTTTAGAAAACCGCTGATCTCCACCTTCGGTGCGATTTGTATCGTTTCTTCAGGGACGTATGCAGCAGCCCACTGGCTAATATGAGTACAATCCGGCTGCGTCAGGCCCTCAGCCCAAACCGGCAGAACACCGGTTGCAGCAAGCAGGGTAAGAAACAATATGCTTTTCGCAATGAATAAATGAAAACCGGTGGTGTTCGGAAATAGATCCCGTTCACGGCACGCATCCCTCTTTGATCTCCAGATTTTTTCCATGATAATGTCCCTCCGTCGTCAAAATGATTAAACGGGAGGCAAATTGTTCGGGTCCCGACCAGGCTTCCGATGCCTCATCAACCTTGTCATTCACATGCTGCATCGCGACACCTGTACAATACGAGAACCCTACATCTGCACCTTGATTTCATCTCAATTGTGAGCGCAGTATTCCTTCTGGATAACTTATGTCGCCGGACCATAATACACGTCATCTTGAAACGGACAGACCGGTTATCTCAAAACGGATTTCGCCGATTCCCCCGGAAGACAACGACTGGAATATTACTCTTCCTCCTGTCGTCCCCAGAGGCCTTTCTGATACGACCTCAAACTCACGTATATCCAGAGACGCCGGGAGCGAATCATCTGAAAATACAGTTGCATCTTTATCAACGATCACCAGGTCAATCTGAGCCGGAGGTAATCCTGACAGTGCCGGACCTGAGACATTCCTGAGCGGAGAAACCACTTCATAAACATCAAACGCCGGCTGACCCTGAATGAGCATCCCATTGTTCACGACGGATATCCTGTTATCTGCAGCACGATAGCTGAATCCCTTGATCCGTAGGGTCAACAAATCGGCCTTGTATAGACCCGAATTCGGATCCGATGACATTTCATCCGGGGCGGCGGTGTTGAACGTATATGTTCCTGTTACTTTGTCCCCCACACCCACTTCAGATATTGCAACACTGTTGGCGTCAGTTGAAGTAACAACTCCTGAAAAGTGCATCGTTACCTCGGCAGCATTTACCGCCGTACTGCTCAATAACAATGTTATTCCTAATATATAAAGAATCCTCAGCATTTTTTACTCCTTTCCATACGTACCTTTCGGTCCGCATACGCCTTTGCCTCCTTGAGGTTGCTCCTTTTCGCCATGTGCATTGAAATTAACGACAATGAATACTACAATGTGGTATATTTCTTTTAAAATAATGATCCCATTTCGGGATGCAATAGGAAGGCATGATTTATTCGGGGAAGAACACCACGCACAAAATCCTGCGTGCATGCTCCGACCTCTAATTCTGCCCACCATCAAAAGGATTTTGGGCACGAGTCCGTCCCAGCCCAGAGATGAGATATTTTTTCGGGATTTGGATTTCAGGGAACCCGTTGCGCGCAGTTGGACAACGTCACCGCAACGCAGTGCGATGAAATCAAGGGATGATTCGTCCCGCACGGGTAGGCGAAAACAAGTGACCCTGCAGATTGACGCCGAGATTGCAGAAAACAGCCATGTATGGATGGAAAGCAATTCATCCTTGACATATCCGGCGAATATGCAAACATTGGTAAGGATTTATTCCACTAATCCTTCGGGCTCCACCGGGTATTCGCCCGTGTTCCCGATATTCCATACCTGTTAGGGGAGGCCTATGGGCATCAGCATTGATTTTTCCAAATCTTCACGCTTCAACGCCCGCTATCCCGGTGTTCCTTTCGGCCTTACCCTGATAACGGGATGCATCAACCATCCGAATCCGCCGGATTTCGACCAGTACAAGAGAAAACACCTTCGAAAAATGAGAAAACGTGAAACGCTCCAGGAAATCAAGGAGCGCATTGAAATCTATGACCGGTTTTTTCTTTCTTTCGGCTACGAGTGCCCTCTTCCGAAACACCTCAAAAGAACGATAAACAGCGGTTTTCCCCGATACAACCTCATGGTGGATGCGCATTTTATGGCGGAAATGTGCGCCGGAATCCTGGTGGCCGTAACCGACTACCGTCGATTTGACGGGAGCCTGAATCTCGATCTGGCAAAGGAGGGAGAGCTCTGCCGAGGCATGGGCAGCCGGGAAATGCGCACCGCCGAGGGAGAAATTGTCTTCCGGGATGAAAAGGACATTGTGTGTGTGCTCTGCCAGGGCGCCGATGAAAAGACAAGGGTGCAGGAAGAGACGAAAGATGTGCTCTTCTATACTTACGGCATTCCCGGCATCAACAGACGTTTCCTGGAACTGGGACTTACCATAGCTGCTGACACAATGACCACGTTCGGAGGGGGCAGCATCCAGACCATTGAGGTCCATTAGCCGGAAAATGGACCGGAGTGAACCAAAAATGAAAGGGGAAAAATCATGAAAAAATGGATCCTTATCGGAGCAGGCGCAGTAATAGTTCTCATTATTGTTGTGGTTGTCATGCTCGCTACGAACCTCGGTCCCATAATAAAGAAAGCTGTCAATTCATACGGTCCGGACATCACAAAGACAAAGGTCAGCCTAGGAGATGTGGATATTTCTCTGTTTTCCGGCAAAGCAACCCTGAAGAACTTTTTCCTGGGAAACCCAAAAGGCTTCAAGGCTCCCTATGCCATGAAAGTGGGCTCCATCAAACTGGATATCGATGAAAAATCCATTCCGAAAGACACTATCATCATAGACAGGATTGAGGTTGTATCGCCTGACATAACGTATGAAAAAATCAAGGGCGGAGATAACTTCCAGACTATCCTCCAGAATGTCACGTCGTCTGTCGGAGGGGAAAAACAAGCCGCCGAAAAACCATCGCAGAAGAAGGAACCAGGGAAAAAAGTCCTGATCAGAGATTTTCTTATAAAAGGAGGGAAAGTGAACCTTGCCATGTCCCTCCTCGGCGGGAAGACAATCACCGCCGCTCTCCCCGAGATTCACCTGAAGAATATCGGCGAGAAGACGGGAGGCGCCTCGCCCGCGGAAGCTTTCAAGGAGGTGTTTCAATCCCTGTATGCCAAGATCACTTCTCCTGCGGTGACCGACGTCCTGAACAAGGGACTTCAATCCTTGGGAACCAACTTGAATTCATTGGGATCTGATGCGTCAAAGCAAGTGAAATCCGCACAAGATGCCGCCAAGAAAACCGCGGAAGGGATCAAGGGAAAATTGAAGGGATTGCTCGGCGAATAGCATCGATGGACAAGGAATAGGCCGGGGAAAGGATCATCCTCGAATACGGGGTTTCAGGTCCAGATGGATGGTAAATGTGCTGCCCTTCCCCGGCGCGCTATCAAGGGTGATTTCCCCCCCATGGGCCTGCACGATATGTTTTACAATGGCCAGGCCGAGGCCGGTTCCTCCGATAGATCTGCTCCGCCCTTTGTCAACACGGTAGAAGCGCTCGAAGATTCTCTGAATATGCTCGGCTGCAATGCCACATCCCTGATCTCTGACGCTGATCTTTGTTCCCCCGTCCACGTTCCCTGCATGAACGAGAATGCTGCTTTCCCGGGGGCTGTATTGTACCGCGTTATCCAGGAGATTCACCACCGCCTGCTCCAGAAGCCGCGCATTTCCGTTTGCCCGGAGTTCGTCGGGACAGTCCAGAGAAATCTTGATCCCTTTGGGCTCTGCCTTTGCTTTGCAAAGCTGGATTGCAGACTCCAGGACGCGCTTCAACCCGAATTCAGCAAAAACCATCTTGGCGAGTTCTCCTTCCTGCTCAATCCTCGACAAACTGAGCAGGTCCTCCACAATGGCCTCGAGTCTCCTGGTGTGTTTCTCGATGATGCCCAGAAAACGCCGCGCGTCACCCGGATTCTCAAGTGCCCCGTCAAGCAGGGTCTCCACGAATCCTTTCACCGCTGTTATAGGCGTCTTGATCTCATGAGACACATTTGCCACAAAGTCCCTCCGCATGTTTTCCAGTTCCCTGATGTGAGTGACATCAGCGATCACCAGGAGTGTTCCAATATGCCCACCTTCGGAATCCTGCAACGACGTTGAGCGTACATTGAGAATCCGGTCCTCAGTGCCCACCCGGACGGCCATGTCTTCTTCAAAGGCATCTCCTTCATCCAAGGCCCGAGCGACAAAACCCGTAAGCCTTGGATTTCTGGACAATTCCTCTATGGTCCTGCCGGTGCTCCTTACCGGGTCGATCTGAAAAAGCCGGCCAGCTGTTCCATTGATGCTCAGAACCTTCCCGTCCAGATCTACGGCAATAACCCCCTCGATCATGCTGCTTAGAACCGCATTGAGTTCGTTTCGCTGCCGGGTAATGGTCTCGATCCGGTCACGCATTTCGTCGGCCATTCCCTTCATGGCTTTTGCTATTCGCTCGATTTCCTTCCCATTGAAAGCCGGAATCCTTGTTTCAAAATATCCTCTGGAATAGGCTTCCGCGAGTTTTTGGATCTCTTCAAAAGGCCGACTTATACGGCGGGAGATCAGATAACTCAGGGCGGCGGAAATCAACACGATAAAAAATCCCGCGAGTGCAATTCTTATCTGGATGGTGCGCAGGACCGCATCCACCAAATCTACAGGAATGGAAGTCCGGATCACGGCACCGATTCTTCCTCCCTTGCGGATAGCAATGCCTTCGTACATCAGTTTTCGCTGCAAGGTCCTGCTGTACCGGATGGACTCACCCTTTCCCTGCCGCAGGGCTGCCCTGACCTCAGGACGATCAATATGATTATCCATCGTCAGCGGATCGTGATCGGAATCCCCGTATACCGTGCCCTCAGGTCCAATTACTGTAATGCGGGTGTCAGCCTGTTTTCCCATGCGCTTGCATACTTCATTGATAACCTCCCTGTTCAATGGATCAAGCAGCGGCAGAATGCGATCTTCCACCAGGCGGGCCCGTGCCTCCAGGTCACGCGAGGTCTGGTGCAGGAAAAAACGTCTCATGGAATGATCAGCGTACCACGTCACCGGAATAATGGACAGGAGCACAATGAACAGGAAGGCCGGATAGATCTGCCAGAGCAGGCGCTTTTTTGTCATCATAGACTACTCCCTGAACCGGTATCCCACACCGCGAACGGTTTCAATACAGTTCCCGTATGGACCGAGTTTCTTGCGCAGGCCAGCAACCTGTACATCCACCGACCGTTCCGTGACGTTGTACTCCTGTCCGTGAACCGCGTCCACGATCTGGTAGCGGGTAAAGACCCACCCGGGACGCTGAGCCAGGCATTTCAGGATGGCGAACTCCGTAAACGTCAGCGAAATTGGTTTCCCCTGCACAAGGACCTCATGGCGGCCCGGATGAATTTCCAATTCACCCATCTTTAATGGGGTTTCGATTGCCGGGGAAGGTCCTTCCATTTTCCTGCGTAAAACCGTCTTTACCCTGGCGGTCAACACACGCGGGCTGAAGGGCTTGGTCACATAGTCGTCCGCACCAAGTTCGAGGCCCGTGACGATATCGGCCTCTTCGCCCTTGGCGGTCAACATGATGATGGGGATGTCTTCTGTTCCTTGATCCTTCTTGAGCCTGCGGGCGACTTCAAGGCCGTCAATGCCCGGAAGCATGAGGTCCAGGATAATCAGATGGGGCATTTCCCTTTTTACCGAGTCAAGCGCCTTCTCGCCCGAGGAGGCACTTCGCACGCTGTATCCTTCCCTGGTGAGATTGAATGTCACCAGTTCCAGGATATCTTCCTCGTCATCCACTACCAGGATCTCTTTTTTCGCCATTCTCTTTCATCCTAATTGTCTTTTATTCGCTGACTCAATCAGCGGTGATCCGTCATCACACTTCTTGCGAAGCACTCGGACACTCAGATGCGCTTCCATCGCAAGGCCTGCGCCAAGCATCCATTCTGCGTTTTTTAATATTAGTCTTTTGTGAGAGTTTCGTGAGTATTCTGTTAGGGCTATGAAGAGGACCTTTTCCTGCATCTATGTACGGTAAACTAGGAGGTTCGAATGGTCAAGCAAATTGAAGGCGTATGCAGATCCCACAGGACCATATTTTGATTGACAGGTCAATCAAAATATGGTCTATTCCGGCGTATGGCGACTCAGCGTGATGCTCCGAAAAAAGTCAAAGAAGAGGCCATTTTTACGGCCGCCTTGAAGGCGATTAAAGAAAAGGGCTTTCACAAGACCAGAATGTCTGACATTGCGGAACGGGCCGGCATTTCCTACGGTCTGGTCTACCACTATTTCCAGAGCAAGGAAAACCTGTTTGATGCGCTCGTGAATCATTGGTGGGAAGGCCTCTTCACCCTCATGACCCGGCTTCGGGAACAGCCCGATCCATTGCGGAAGAAACTCGGACACATCATTCACTATTTTCTCGATACGTATCAGAAAGAACCTGAACTGGTTACTGTTTTCATCACGGAAATATCCCGTTCCACCAGCAACCTGACCCCCGCCCGCCTTGAGAACTTCAAGACCTTCATGTCAAACACCGAACAGATCATCCTGGAAGGACAGGAAAATGGAGTGCTCCGGGCTGATTTCAAGGCCAGATATCTCACCTACATCTTTCTCGGTGCACTTGAAACTTTCGTGTCCACCATGGTGCTGGCGGATCAACAGATCAAGGGAAACGCCCAGAAACAAAGGATCGCCGAGAGCATTCTCGAGGTTTTCCTGAACGGAGCCAAACAACAGGGGATCTGTTGAGCATTCGAGGGGAGGAAAAGAAGAGGTTATGGAATTTTCTTTTACGCCGGAACAGTTGATGTTCAAGGAGCAGCTGATTCGCTTCGCCGGAAAAGAGATCGTGCCGAAGGTTTCGGAGCACGATCTTCACAGCGAATTCGATGCTGATTCCTTCCGTAAGCTCGGGGAATTCGGGGTGCTGGGTCTTCACTTTCCCGAAGAACTGGGCGGCAGCGCGGCAGACGTGGTGACCACCGTGCTGGCCGGCGAAGCCCTTGGCGAAGCGGGCGTGGATGGCGGGTTGACCCTCGCCTATGGTGCGCATACCTTTCTCTGCGCCGACACCATTCTGTGCCACGGTTCGGCTGCACAGAAAGAAAAATACATCCCTAAACTGGCCTCCGGCGAATGGATTGGATGCATGGGGCTCACCGAGCCCGGCGCAGGGTCAGACGTGGCATCCCTGAATACCAGGGCACAAAAAGCAGACAGCACGTACATCCTCAACGGAAGCAAGATGTTCATCACCAACGGTTCCATAGCAGACGTGGCCGTTATCTATGCCAAAACGGGAAAAGACCTGAAACATGCCGGCATTTCAGCATTCATTGTGGAAAAGGGAACACCGGGGTTTTCAGCCGGCAGGGATCTGATTAAGATGGGTGTGCGGACATCGCACACGTCGGAGCTGATTTTTGAAGACTGTGAGATCCCCGAAGAAAACCTGATCGGGCAGGAGGGAGCAGGGTTCCTCATGGCCCTTCAGACCGTTGAGTGGGACCGAAGCGCGCTCCTGGCCCCGTTTATCGGAGGCATGACCTACATACTCCGGAAATGCGCCCGTTATGCAAAGGAAAGGTATCAATTCGGCCGGCCTATAGCGGCATTTCAGGCCACAAAGCATAAGATCGCGGACATGAAGATATTCATCGAGGCGGCCCGCTCCCTCTGCTATCGCATTGCCTGGTGCAAGGACCAGGGAAGGCCGCTGAATCATCTTGAGGCGGCCGTCGCCAAACTCTTCATGGGTGATTGGAGCCTGAAGCCCGCGAATGATGCAATGCTGTTGCACGGTGGATACGGGTACTGCCATGAATACGAGGTGGAGCGGTATTTCAGGGACAGCCGCCTGGCGCCCATCGGCGGCGGGACCTCGGATATCCAGAAGAGGATTATCTCCAAGTTGATGTAGAGAGGAATGAATGGACTTTGATCTTGATAATAGGGAATCGTCCCTGATCGCCGACCTGGAAAAGGCCATTGATACGAGTGCTGAGAAAAGATTGAGAGACCTTAAATCCGGCGATCCCCTTGAATGC
The DNA here is from genome assembly GCA_964633015.1 of uncultured Desulfobacteraceae bacterium. GTDB lineage: Bacteria > Desulfobacterota > DSM-4660 > Desulfatiglandales > Desulfatiglandaceae > B46-G9. Next base: position 19,241 of record CAZWEV010000048.1, read on the forward strand.
CTCAATCTCTTCATGGACTACCTCACCAGGCTTGCGGAGGTCGGCTACCTGAGCGTGGGTCTCAGGGACGGGAGGAATTCAACTTCCCTTGTTGCAGCCCAGGAGGCCCTTGCCTCCATCTCCCCTTCCCTTTTTCTTTCCATCGAATCCAGCACCCGTGTCTTCGGCAGGCTGATGGCTCTTTATGGTGCATCCGGCCTGAAAGAGGAAATCCTTCCTCTCCTGGAACAAGGGCGCTACGTGGGGAGCGTGGCCCTTACCGAGGACGGGATGAGCGTGGAAAACGAACCATTCAAGACAGCAGCCGCCGTTTCCGGAGATAATTTCCTGATCACGGGAAACAAGGACCACGTGATCAACGGCCCGATGGCAGACCGGATTGCGGTAATTACACAGTCCGGTGAAGGACTCCTGGTTGCGCTGGTGGGAACGGAAACAGCAGGGGTTACCGTGGGGGAACGCTATGCGACCCTCGGATACGAGGGAACTCCAGTGGCGCCGCTTCAACTTGAGGGGGTGGCCGTCCCCTCAACCCAGGTTACGGGACCTTTCGAGCCGGCAGCCATCCTGAAAGACCTCCGCCGCTGGGAAGACCAGGTGCTCACCAGCGCAAGCCTCGGTCTCATGAAACGGTCATTCCATGTTGCTCTCAGCCACGCAAGAAACCATACCCGCGGAGGGAAACCCGTCATCGCGTATCAGGAGGTGGCGTTTAAGCTGGCGGAAATGCTGACCATCCGGCAAACCGCGCAACTCCTTGCCTACCGGGCTGCCTGGATGGATGAGACAGAGGACCGGGAACGGGACGTGCTGATCAATTGCGCCAAGACCTTCTGCGCTGAATCCGCGGAACAGGTGGCCAGTCACGCGCTCCAGGTCCTCGGAGGGAACGGCCTTATCCGGGGGAACGCGGCGGAAGAGAGTTACAGCTCGGCCAAATATCTCCAGGTTGCAGGCACCTCCTCCGAGATATCCAGGATGAAAATCGGCGAGAGCATCCTCGAAAGGGCCTGATCATGGAAGTCATTGAGTCCCGGATCGACACCAGCAGCGAAGAATATGAAAAAAATTACGCGCATATGGAAGCACTTGTTGCAAACCTCCGGCAGGAACTGGAAAAGGCCCGCAATGAACGGTCTGAAAAGGCCCGTGCAAGACTGAAAGAACAGAACAAACTTTCCGTCAGGGAAAGGATCCATGTTCTGCTCGACAGGAACACTCCCTTTCTGGAGATCGCGCCGCTTGCGGCACGAGGACTGTATGACAAGAAAGTGCACGGGGCCGGAATCGTCAGCGGCATCGGTGTTGTTCAAGGTCACGAGGTCATCATTCACGCCAACGATTCCATGATCAAGGGCGGCACTATCTACCCCATGGGGGTCAAGAAGGGCCTCAGGACCCAGACCATAGCCATGGAAAACCACCTGCCCGTCATTTACCTGGTGGATTCGGGTGGTGCCTATCTTCCGCTCCAATCAGAGATTTTCCCCGATCTGGACGATGGGGGCCGCATATTCTACAATCAGGCGGTCCTTTCCAAGATGGGGATTCCGCAGATCTGCGGGGTCATGGGGTTGTGTACCGCGGGTGCCGCCTACATTCCCGCCATGAGCGATGAAGTGGTCCATGTAAAGGGCACCGGCGCCATTTTTCTCGGCGGTCCTCCCCTGGTTCGGGCAGCTACCGGGGAAGAAGTGACGGCGGATGAGTTGGGCGGAGCAGACGTCCACTGCCGGGAGTCCGGGGTTTCCGACTACTTCGCCGAGGACGATGAGCACTGCATCGATATCATCCGCCGGATCGTCGGCGGCCTTCCGTTGAACCCAAAGGCCGCGACAGCCCGACGGGAACCCAAAGCGCCTCTTTATGAACCGACGGAGATCTACGGTATCGTGCCCGGGAACCTGAGCACCCCCTACGATGTGCGGGAGGTAATCGCCAGGATGGTTGACGCCAGTGAATTCCTGGAGTTCAAGGCCCGATATGGGCCGACACTCGTCTGCGGCTGGGCATACATCCATGGGTATCAGGTGGGCATTCTCGGAAATAACGGGATCCTGTTTTCCGACAGTTCCCTCAAGGCTACCCAGTTTATTCAGCTCTGTGATAAGCGGGGCATCCCGCTCATCTTTCTCCAGAATATAAACGGGTATATTATCGGGAAAGAATACGAACGCGGAGGCATCACCAAAGACGGCCACAAAATGGTCAACGCCGTTGCCACAGCCACCGTCCCCAAGTTTACGGTGATCATCGGGGCCTCCTTCGGGGCCGGCAATTACGGCATGTGCGGGCGCGGGTATTCTCCCCGCTTCCTGTGGATGTGGCCCAATGCACAGATAGGTGTGATGGGCGGGGAACAGGCGGCACAGGTGATGATCACCGTGAAAAACGATCAGCTTGCGAGAGAGGGGAACCCGCCTCTCCCGGAGGAGATGGTGAAACAGATCAAGGCGCCCATCATCGCCTCGGCCGAAAGGGAGGGCAGTGCTTACTATTCAACCGCCCAGATGTGGGACGACGGCATACTGGACCCGGCCAGGACAAGGGATGTGCTGGGGCTTGCCATCTCCGCGGCCATGAACGCCCCGCTGAGGGATGATACTTACGGGTATGGCACCTTCAGGATGTAATGCCGGTTTTGTAAATGCCTCATCTACTGCATTGCGTTGCCTCTTGATAGGTGAAAGACGAGAGCGAGAATCTCCTTCCGCAGATGGGGAGGCACGAGGTGATTCTGTGAGGCTCCCTCCCTGAGCATCGCACTTTTCTGGAGCTTTGATCGGGAAAGGTTATCAGCATTCGGCGAAAGGGATCGTGGGTTTAGTCAAAACCGAGGGGAAAGCATAAAGGCGGATCATTGTGTTTGAGAAGATACTGGTTGCGAACCGGGGTGAAATAGCGGTCCGGATCATCCGCACCTGCCGGGAAATGGGTATTCAGACGGTGGCCGTGTATTCCGATGCGGACGCGATCGCCCTGCACGTGCTTGAGGCGCAGGAAGCAGTGCATATCGGCCCCTCCGAACCGGGCCAAAGTTACCTGAACGGTGAACGCATCATTGGCGCGGCGCTGGAAACCGGTGCAGAGGCCATCCATCCCGGATATGGCTTCCTGGCCGAAAACCCTGCCTTTGCGGCTGCTGTTGAAGCGGCGGGGCTCTGTTTCATAGGGCCGCCCCACCCGGTCATCAGGGACCTGGGGGATAAGACAAAGGCACGGAAAATCATGGAGTCGGCAGGGGTTCCGGTTATACCCGGGACAAAGGAAGCCACGACAGATGCGGATACGCTCCGGGCAGAGGCAAACCGTATGGGGTTTCCCGTGCTGATTAAGGCGGCTGCAGGCGGAGGCGGCAAGGGAATGCGCACGGTGGAGAACCCCGAAGACATGCGGGAAGCCTGCATTTCCGCCATCAGCGAAGCAGGCAAGGCCTTTGGGAACGGCGCCGTGTACCTGGAAAAATACCTGCTGCATCCCCGGCACATTGAATTCCAGGTCCTGGCTGATCAGCAAGGGCATGTGGTGCATCTTTTCGAACGGGAATGCTCCATCCAGCGCCGCCATCAGAAGATCATCGAAGAATCTCCTTCGCCTGTTCTGACGCTTGCGGTTCGCGAATCAATGGCAAAGGCTGCGGTATCAGCAGCAACCGCAGCCGGCTATGTCAATGCCGGGACCGTTGAGTTTCTTTTTGAACCTCCGGACAGGTTCTATTTTCTTGAGGTAAACACCCGGTTACAGGTGGAACATCCCGTCACGGAGATGCTGACCGGTCTTGACCTGGTCCGGCTCCAAATCGAGATCGCAGCCGGCAATCCTCTGCCCTTTGAACAGAGAGACATCATGCAGCGCGGGCACGCCCTGGAGTGCCGGATCTATGCCGAAGACCCCACGGCTCAGTTCTTCCCTTGCCCGGGGCGCGTATTGCTCTATCAGGAACCCCAAGGTCCCGGAATTCGGGTGGATAGCGGAATCTACCAGGGATTCGAGGTCCCCGTTGAATACGATCCCATCCTCAGCAAGCTCATTGTCTGGGCGGAAGACCGAAGAGCAGCCGCCAACCGTATTATCCGGGCCCTGCAGCAATACCCCATTCTGGGTATTCGCACCACGGTCCCCTTTCTCATGGATGTGATACAATCGGACGCATTCAATAAAGGAGAAACAGATACCGGTTTCATTGAAAAGCATTTCAAAAAATGGTCTCCCGGCGGACAAGAGCGGGACCTTGCCGGAATTGCCTGGGTGGCGGACACGGTTACCCGTGACCATATTTCACGCGGCTTTCAAGAAACAGGAGGGATCCCCTCCCCCTGGGAAACCCTTGGACCGTGGAGCCTATAGCGAGGCGGCACAGTGCAGTATGAACTTGCGATAGAAGGGGAAACAATATCGCTTGATTTTTCACCGGCTGAACGGGAAAACATAGCGGAAGTGTCAACCGGTACAGGAAAATACCTGGTTTCATTCCAGGCTGTCCCCGGCGGGCGACTTCATCTGGTGATTGACGGCCAGGCGGTGGAAGCCTTTGTGGCGGACACACCCCAGGGCAAACACGTTTTTGTGAATGGACGGACGTTCCTGGTAAGAGATACCGCTCATGAGCCCGCAAGGAAACGGCGCGGTTCAAAGGATGAGATTCCCGAGCAGGTCACCCCGCCCATGCCGTCCGTCGTGGTGAGAATACTTGTGGAAACGGGTCACCACGTCACAAGGGGCCAGGGGCTTGTTGTGGTGAGCGCCATGAAGATGGAGACCACTCTGGTGGCCCCGTATGAGGGGACGGTGACCAGGATCAATACGGCGGTGGACGCAAAAGTTGCTCCCGGTGATATCCTGGTGGAGATTAAAAAGGAGGACTCAGGGGATGGGTGACGATCTCCTTTACGGCGTGAAGGGACAGACCGCATTTCTGACCATCAACCGGGAATCACGGCGAAATGCCATCAGCCAGGAAATGATTACTTCCCTGCTGGAGTACCTTGAAAAAATAGCGGAGGATGAGCAGATACGAGTTGTGTGCATCACCGGGGCCGGGGACAGGGCCTTTTGCTCAGGAGCGGACTTGGCCGTCACCCTGACCCATGAAGATGATCGTCTCCGGGGCGCAAGAAACTACGCGACACTCCTCAAGAAGATGTCCCGTTTCGGCAAACCCCTTGTGGCGCGGGTGAACGGGCCGTGCCTTGCCGGCGGTCTCGGGCTCATGCTCTCCTGCGATATCGTGATTGCGAGGAACGACGCCTATTTTTGCACCCCGGAGGTGAATGTCGGGATTTTTCCCATGATGGTCGGTGCCCTGCTCTACCGCAACGTGAACAGGAAAAAGGCCGTGGAGATGGTACTGACAGGGAAAAAGATCCCTGCCCCGGAAGCCGAGGCAATGGGTCTGATTACCCGGGCCGTGCATCCTCCGGATCTGGACAATGAGATCCAGAAGACCATTGCCCTCCTTGCGGGCAAGAGCCCCATTGGAAACCGCATCGGCAAAGAGGCCTTCAGGACCATGATGGATATGGAGTTTGATCACGCGGTTGATTATTTGTGCGAGGCCCTGGGAAGAGTGATATCCACCGAGGACGCCATGGAAGGAATGCAGGCATTCATGGAAAAAAGGAACCCGAATTTTCACGGAAAGTAGCATTTCTTCCGTATACCCGACGGAGAAAACACACATGGATTTTGAGCTGGGGAAAAGCTACCACCAACTGGAGATAGGTGACGAAGCCGCTTTTACGAAGACCATCAGCGAGACGGACGTCTATCTATTTGCAGGCATCAGCGGGGACTTTAATCCCATGCACGTGAATGAGGCCTTCGCGAAGCAGACGCCGTTCAAAACCCGCATCGCCCATGGAGCCCTCCCCCAGAGCCTGATCGCTCCGGTGCTCGGCATGAAGCTCCCGGGGCTGGGCACCATCCTTGTGGAGATATCATGCAGATTCAAGGCACCGACGTTTTTCGGAGATACCATCACGGCACGTGCCCGGGTCTCTGAAAAACTGGAAGAAAAGCAGTGGGTCCGCATGGCCCTTACCTGGAAAAATCAGCATGGAACGCTTGTGGCGGAAGGCGAGGCAGTCGTCATCCCTCCCCCTTCCCATGGCACAGCACTGTCATCAAGACAACATTAATAGGCTCCTGGTGAGCCGAAATCAAAGGAGGAGAAGAACATGGCAATTACGAGCGTAAAAGAGGTTTTTGACGGAATGCCTGAAGCTTTCAACGCAACGTCAGCCCAGGGCCTGGATGCGGTCTTCCAGTTTGAGATTACCGGTGACGGCGGAGGAAACTGGAGCGTCTCCATAAAAGACGGCGGTTGTCAAATCTCGGAAGGAACGCATGATGCCCCCACGACCACCCTTACCATGTCGGGAGAAACGTGGCTGGCCATGGTGAACGGGGAACTGGACGGCATGCAGGCATTCATGAGCGGCAAGCTCAAGGTCAGCGGAGACATCATGCTTGCCAACAGGATCCGGGAACTCTTTCCGTTCTAGTCTTGACGGCTTCGTAAAAAGCCCAATCTCTGCGTTGCGCGTCAGCCTTAGTGCTATGATGCGCAATTACAGTGACGTATTGATGCGTATGCGTTGTGGGCAGGGGAGCGGGATGTTCCCGAGGCGGCGTCCTGACGGCCCTGGAACAGGACAGTGGAAGGGCCGACAGCCGCAGTGAGCGGAGCCACGGACGGCGAAGCGAGCGAAGCAGAGGGAATATGCCGGTTCCCTGCCTTCCAGGTAGGCCGCATTTTCGCGGTGTTAGAATACGTCAGCGTATTTATGAATCGATGGACTTAGGCATTGCGGCGGACCCCATGAAGTACGCCTCATTCCTAAAGCCTCGCGCGCCTTGATCTTGGCGCTTTTTACTGTGCCGTCTTATTTGAAGATTTGTGACGATTTCACAGGTGATCATCTTTGTCCGAAAATCGGTTCCTGGTGACGCGAGCGGCTATGAACGAATACCAGCAATACTTCGGCGAAACCCATCGCATGGTCCGCGAGACCGTGCAGAAATTCGTTGCCCGGGAGATCAAGCCGTATGTGGACGACTGGGAGGAGCAGGGTGAATTCCCAAGGGAGCTGTACCGCAAGGCCGGAGATGCCGGGATTCTCGGAATCGGCTACCCGGAAAAATACGGAGGGTCCGGCGGTGATATCTTTGTCAAAATCGCCTCTTCCGAAGAACTGATGCGCTGCGGCTCCGCCGGTGTCGTGGCCGGCCTTGGCTCCCTGGACATCAGCATTCCCCATATCCTGGCCCTGGGCACAGAGGAACAGAAAGCCCGGTTTGTTCCCCCTGTGCTCAAAGGGGACAGGATCTCGGCACTGGGAGTCACCGAACCGGATGCCGGATCAGACGTGGCCCGGATCCGAACGAAGGCGGTGCTGAAAGGGAACCACTATGTCGTCAACGGGAGCAAGATATTCATAACCAGCGGAGCCCGAGCGAATCAGCTCACCTGCGCTGTTCGTACCGGGGGTGAGGGGTACAAAGGGATCAGCCTCCTGGTCATAGAGGCGGATACCCCCGGATATGCGGTTTCCAGCAAATTGAGAAAAATGGGCTGGTGGGCCTCGGACACGGCCCAGATCTTTTTTGAAGACTGCCGGGTTCCGCAGGAGAACCTTCTGGGCCGGGAGGGCCAGGGGTTCTACGGTATCATGGAAAATTTTCAGCACGAGCGGCTGCAGCTCTCCATCATGGCCAACATGACGGCCCAGATGGCACTCGAAGAGTCTCTGAAGTACTGCAGGGAACGGGAAGCTTTCGGGCGGCCTCTCACCGGCTTTCAGGTAACAAGACACAAGCTTGCCGACATGGCGACCCTCGTGGAAGCAAGCCGTGAGTTCGTATACCGGGTTGCCGCCGCAATCGGGGCCGGGGAGCGAAAGGTAAAGGAAATCTCCATGGCGAAAAATTTCTCGTGCATGGTCAGCGACAGGGTAACCTATGATGCCGTCCAGCTCCATGGGGGCGCGGGATATATGCGCGAGTCATTGGTGGAAAGGCTGTACCGGGATAACCGCGTCCTCTCCATCGGCGGCGGAACCCAGGAGATCATGAAAGAGATCATCGCGAAAATGATGCTTGAGTAAACCGGCTCATCCATTGGCCCGCTGGCCGGTTGGGCAGGTTTTCCGGTTGATCGGTCTGCCGATTGCCCACCCGGCCCGTTGAGGAGGACCATAATGTTCAAGACAAGGATAACAGAACTCCTGGGGATCGAATACCCCATCATCGTGGGAACCATGATGCATCTGAGCAGGGCTGATTTTGTTGCGGCCGTCTCTGACGCTGGTGCCCTCGGCATCCTGGCCTCTGCCAATTATCCGGACAGGGAATCATTCAGACAGGCTATCCGGGATGTCCGGAGAAAAACAGCGAAACCTTTTGCCGTCAATCTCAACATGTTCCCCGCCAGGGAGCGGCTTGACAACAATGTCTATATCAACGTCATTCTGGACGAGGGCGTGAAAATCGTGGAGACGTCGGGTCACAAGGCGCCGGAAGAGTATGTGGATCGTCTCAAGAATGGGGGTGTCACGCTGATTCACAAATGCGTGGGAGTCCGGTATGCCAAGAAGGCTGAAAGTCTCGGAGTGGATGCCGTCACCGTGGTCGGATATGAAAACGGCGGCGCAACGGGCAGGCTGGACATCACCACCCTGTGCCTGGTCCCCCGGGTGGTGGACAACATCAACATCCCCGTGATCGCGGGCGGCGGCGTCGCGGACGGGAGGGGAGTTGCGGCCCTCATGGCGCTGGGTGCTGAAGGGGTGATCATGGGAACGCGTTTCCTGGTGGCGGATGAATGTCCGCTTCATGCGGACATAAAGGCAGCCCTGCTCTCCGCATCTGAACTGGATACCACACTGGTGCTGAGAAGCGTCGGGAACACGCATCGTGTCTGGAAAAACAGGGCCTCGGCCACGACCGCGGAAATGGAGGCACGGGGAGCCGGTCTGGAGGAACTTTTCAGCATCATTTCCGGAGAGCAGACCAGGAAGATGTACTTTGAAGGAGATATTGATTCAGGACTTCTGGCCTGCGGACAAGGGATCGGACTGGTTAAGGATTGCAAACCGGCCCGTCAAATCCTTTTGGAAATTTCCCTGGAGGTCCGGGCCTCCAGGGAAAGACTCAACGCATTGACCCAGGGGACGGGACAAAAACATTGACCGCCCAGTCAATCATGCGTATAGTTCTGGCTTAAATTCACCTTCATCCCGAAGATTTCTCACCAGTCTCATGGCACAATCACGGGGATACCAATCCCCCGACAGCCTTTCTGAACCTTTAACCAAAGGAGGGTACCATGAGGAAATCACATTTTTGGATCTGTCTGCTAGTCTTCGCCATCTTTGCTCTTCCCGCATTCGCCGGAGCAGGTCAGGTGCCCGGTGTCACTGACAAGGAAGTGGTCGTGGGCTGGACCACCCCTCTTTCCGGACCCGCGGCCCTGTGGGGTGTCACCGCCCTGGGCGGCAAGGCATGGGCCGACTATATCAATGACCAGGGAGGAGTAAACGGTCGCAAGATCAAGGTTATCATGAAAGATGACGGGTACAATCCCACCCGGGCACTGGTGAACCTGCAAGAGATGAAAGGGAACGTCTTTGCGGTTTGTGGGCTCCTTGGAAGCGCTATCTGTCACGCGGCCAAGGATTTCTTTGCTGAAAACAAGATCCCTCTCATCACCGCTTATGGGAATATCCGGATCTGGGCGAAGCTCCCCAAAGAGAAGCTGCACTATGTGTTCATCGCCTATCCCGATTACGAAGACGAAGCCGACTATATGACCAAATATGCTGTCCAGAAGCTCAGTTCAAAAAAAATCGCCCTCTTCTACCAGAACGATGACTATGGAAAACTGGCCTTGGAAGGGGTCAAGAAAGGGCTTGAGAGTGTTAGCGGAGCCGAGCTGGTGGGCGCCGTCCCTTATGAAGTGACCGAACGGTCCCTGGCAACCCACGCAATCAACCTCAAGAAGACCGGAGCGGACAGCGTCATCATTTATCCAACGCCTACTCATGGAGCGCTCATTCTCAAGGAAATGGCAAAAATCGGGTACAGGCCCAAAGTATTCGCCACCTTTACGCTGGCCGATCCCATCATGTACCGGGTGGCAGGACAGATATGGGAAGGCACCTATTTCGCTCTTCCCGGAAACTCGGGTACGCCGGGGGCCGAACCCCAGGCTGACCGGGTGGTGGAAATCCTGAAAAAATACAACCCGAAAATCAAGGGAAAAGAATATTTAGCCATCTTCGGCGCCGTATCCATGATGCATCTCGTTGAAGGGCTTAGGAATGCGGGACGGGATCTCACCCCGGAATCCATGATCCGAGGGATGGAAAAAATCAAGAACTGGAAACCCGAGGGACTGGGCGCTCCGGTGACCTATGCTCCCGATCGACACCACGGCGTCAACGCCTCCCGCATGGGACAGGCAAGAAACGGCAAGGATACCATACTTGCCCCCTACACCATTTTTAAAGCACATTTCTAAACGGCATGTCTCTTCTTGACATCCGTGCGCTAACCATCCGTTTTGGTGGTATCCAGGCCCTGGCGGGTATTGACCTCCACGTGGAGCCGGAGGAGATCCTCACCGTCATCGGCCCCAACGGGTCTGGAAAAACCACCCTTTTCAACTGCATCTCGGGGGTCTACCATCCCAATGCCGGAGAAATTCTTTTCGAGGGCAGGAATCTCGTGGGCCTCTCCCCGGATGCAGTTGCACAAAGAAGAGTAGCACGCACTTTTCAAAATCTGCGCCTGTTTCTCCACATGACCGTTCTCGACAACCTTCTTCTCGGAAGGCATATAAAGTTCAGGAGACATTCTCTTGCCGCCTATTTTAGACTGCGCGGCGAAGAACTCAGACATCGCCGGGTGGTTGAGGAAATTATAGAGTTTCTGGATCTCCAGGCATACCGAAAAGCCCTTATATCTGATTGCCCGTACGGCGTGCAGAAACGCGCTGAAATGGGGCGTGCGCTCGCCATGGAACCCAGACTCCTCCTGCTGGATGAGCCCATCGCGGGACTCACGTCCGAGGAAAAAGAGGAGACGGCCTACCGAATCACGGAAATCAGAGGAAGTTACAAGACGGCCATCCTGCTGGTTGAACATGATCTCAGGATCGCGTCAAAACTTGCTGATCGGATGATCGCCATGGACTATGGGAAAAAGATCGCCCAGGGAACGCCAGAGGAAGTACAGCGAACACCTGCCGTGATCCAGTCTTATCTGGGAGAAGAATGACACCGTTACTGAAAATCGCAAGTATTGAAACTCTTTACTATGACCGCATTTATGCGCTTCACGGTCTTTCGCTCGAAGTGAAGGAAAAGGAAATCTTTGCGGTACTGGGTCCCAACGGAGCCGGAAAGACAACCTTGCTCAAAACCATTGCCGGGTTATTAAAGGACCAGCCGAAGAAGGGCATCATAGAATTTGCCGGCAAGCGCATTCAGCGGCTGGCACCGGAAAAAATCGCGCGCCTTGGTATTGTTTACGTGCCGGAAGATCGAGGCCTTTTCAGGGAGCTCACGGTGAAAGAAAACCTCGAACTCGGGTGCTGGGGAAGAAAAGGGATCTCTGTCAAAGAGGATCTTGAATACGTCCTGGGTCTTTTCCCCATTCTCAAGGCACGGGCGGGCCAGCAGTCGGAGACCCTCTCTGGCGGAGAACAGCAGATGCTGGCCATGGGCAGGGCCATGCTGCGCAGGCCGAAGCTCCTCATGCTGGACGAACCTTCCCTGGGCCTGGCTCCCAAGGTGGCACGCCAGGTCTATGACGCCCTTTCCCAGATCAGCAGTAGGGGAACCACCATCCTCCTGGTGGAACAGAACGCCAGGATGGCGCTCGGCATTGCAGATTTCGGCTACATCATGGAATCCGGAAGGATCGTACTGGAAGGGAGTTCCAGAGAACTGCAGGAAAATGAAGACGTGCAGGAACTGTATCTGGGCATCGGGGGACAGGACATTTCACCCAAGGGATGGAGACTTTACAAAAAAAGGAGGACGTGGTGATGGGCACCGCCCAGGCAAATTTCCCGACCCTGTTCTTCCGGCAGGTGGAGGTCCAGGGGCATCGCGTTGCCCTTCGAAAAAAGGAATACGGTATCTGGAACCGGATGTCCTGGCAAGCGTATGGAGAGCAGGTCCGCGTTGCTGCCGCGGGATTGATTGCACTCGGGATTGACCAAGGAGACCGGGTCGCCATCCTGGGAGACAATCGACCGGAATGGCTCATCTGTCACCTGGCCGCCATGACGGCAGGGTTCGTTACCTGTGGCATCTACTCCACCTCCGCCCCTGAAGAAGTGGCCTATGTGGTGGGGCATTCTGAATCCAGGGTCCTGTTTGTGGAAAACGAGGAACAGGTGGACAAGGCCCTGCAGATTGTCTCGGACCTTGACCTGAAAAAAATAGTGGTCTGGGATCCAAAAGGGCTCTGGGGCTTTTCCCACCCTGCCATGATATTTTTTGACGAATTCTGCAAAAAAGGGGAGGCCTTTCTCCAGGAACATCCCGCATGCGTGTCAGAACGGATGGCTGCAATCGATCCCGAAGACACGGCCATGATGATCTATACATCGGGAACCACTGGAAGACCGAAGGGCGCCATGCTGACCCACCGAAATATCTTTAGCATCACAGAGTCCTTTATGGAAGCTTCTCCCACGTACCGGGATGACGAACTGC
>CAZWEV010000049.1:0-29735 GCA_964633015.1 uncultured Desulfobacteraceae bacterium
CTCAACCGTTTGATCATCTCTTCAAATCGCTTACGTACCGCCGGATTCCTGAAGCTGAGATAATAGAAACCAAAATGAACGCCAGGGTCTACGGTTCTGGACCATTCGAAGGAAAAGAGGGTGTCCATGAATGCCTGAAAACGCTCCTGCGGGTCGGAAATGTGGTCTAACTGGAGGTACTCGGGCGCTTCATACCGGTCGATGAGCGCTTCCACCAGATCGAGGGTCATATTCTCTTTTGTCTGAAAATAGTGGATAATTAGGCTGGGATGCATGTCCATGCGCTTGGCAATTTTTCCGATGGATGCCCCCTCAAATCCTTCCTTGATCAATACCTGATAATAGTGCTCAAGGATTTCAGGTTTCCGGACTTTGGCCTGCTGATTCTTGCGCATGGAGTTTCCCCATGACGGGCGGAAATTAATTGAATGTTCAATTAATAATACCCCCCTTTGCCGAATGTCAAGGGAAAAAATGAAAAGCCTCGGGCCGGACGCTGTTTTTCCCTTATGTCAATTTTGATATATGTAACTGGCTGATTTTTGTCACAAAAAATCCTTGACAATAATGAGCAAATAGTGTTTTTTCAAAAGTTATCCGACCAAAAACAGGGACGCCTGATCAATTCACAATCAAAGCATCCTATGCATCCATTGAGGGAATGGAATGCACAAACCTCGGCAAAAGAAGAGACAACCGGGAAAACGACCCATGAACAAGATTTTTCATGAGCGCTTGATCTTTGCCGGATCCCAGTGAACGAGGTGCAACTTTCCGAGGCTGACGGGTTTGGGCAAACTCGTCACTCCGATGAAGGCTGACTCTGGAACCTCCAGAGCCAGTGGGAACAGCTGAAATCCGGCTTGAGGCTTTTTTCATGTATCCATTAACCTGTTGCAGAAAGGGGGATCTATGAAAGTAACGCGTCGAGATTTTCTCAAGATCACGGGAGGTTCTGCTCTGGGTGCTGCGGCCCTGGGTCTGGGAATCGATCTCAAACCAATTGCATCCCATGCCCAGACCCTGAAGATCCGGTACGCTCGAGAGACGACGAGCGTCTGCTGTTACTGTGCCGTCGGCTGCGGTGTTATCGTCCACACTGGGGAAGCAGGAGCGGGGAAGGTTGTCAACATCGAAGGGGACCCAGATCACCCCATCAATGAAGGGGCCCTTTGTTCCAAAGGCTCTGCGTTAAGCCAACTGGTGAATAATGAAGACCGTATCACCACACCCCTTTATCGCAGGCCGTACGGTACCCAATGGGAGCCCATTTCCTGGGAACAGGCCCTGTGGAAAATTGCTCTCCGGGTCAAGAAGAGCCGCGATGCAAGTTTTGCCGTTAAGAACGACAAGGGCCAGGTGGTAAACCGGACGAACGGCATCGCCCACATCGGCAGTGCAGCCCTGGACAATGAGGAGTGCTGGCTCATCCAGGCGATGATGAGAGCGCTCGGCCTGGTCTACATCGAACACCAGGCACGTATCTGACACAGCGCCACTGTTGCGGCTCTGGCAGAGTCGTTCGGACGCGGTGCAATGACCAACCACTGGATCGATATTCGAAACAGTGACTGCATTCTCATTATGGGTTCCAACGCGGCGGAAAATCATCCAATTTCGTTCAAGTGGGTGACCGAGGCCATGAAAAGTGGCGGAAAACTCATCAGCGTTGATCCGCGGTTTACCCGTTCATCATCCAAAGCCGATTTTTATACCCCGCTCCGGTCGGGTACCGACATCGCTTTTCTCGGGGGCATGATCAAGTACATTCTGGATAATGACAAATACTTCAAGGAGTATGTCGCTGAATACACGAATGCGTCCTTCCTTGTATCCGACAGTTACAGTTTCCATGACGGCCTGTTTTCCGGGTATGATCCCGCGACGCACAAGTATGACAAGAATAAATGGGCCTTTCAAAAGGATGCCGACGGTATTCCCAAAAGGGACAAAACCCTGCTGAACCCCCGCTGCGTGTTTCAGCTTCTGAAAGAACATTACAGCCGCTACAATCTTGACAAGGTCTCCAGCGTGACCGGAACGCCCAAGGAGGGTCTCCTGAAAGTCTATGAGATGTACTCGGCCACCGGCGAGAAGAACAAGGCCGGCACCATCATGTACGCCATGGGATGGACCCAGCACACGGTTGGGGTCCAGAATATCCGCTGCATGGCCATGATCCAACTCCTGCTGGGGAACATCGGCGTGGCCGGCGGGGGGGTGAATGCACTGCGCGGAGAATCCAATGTACAGGGTTCCACTGATCACTGCATCCTTTTTCATATCATTCCTGGGTATCTGAAAACACCCAAGGCCTCCCTGCCGACACTCGTGGACTATAATAAGAAATACACCCCGGTCACCCATGATCCATTGAGTGCAAACTGGTGGGGCAATTATCCCAAGTATTCGGTAAGTCTCCTCAAGTCTTTCTTCGGAGAAAAGGCAACGCCGACAAACGACTTCGGCTACTCGTGGCTCCCGAAGCTGGATGACGGGAAAAACTATTCATGGCTTGATCTTTTTGATGTCATGTATCGGGGGGCATTCACGGGCTTCTTTGCGTGGGGCCAGAATCCCGCCTGCTCAGGAGCGAATGCCAATAAGACCCGGCAGGCTCTGACCAGGTTGGACTGGATGGTCAACGTCAATATCTTTCCTAATGAGACAGGCTCTTTCTGGGAAGGCCCGGGCATGGATCCCAGGAAAATAAAAACGGAGGTGTTTTTCCTGCCCTGTGCTGTCTCGGTGGAAAAAGAAGGATCAATCACGAACAGCGGAAGGTGGATGCAATGGCGTTACATGGCGGCGCAACCGCCGGGAACAGCCAGGTCCGACGGAGATATGATGATCGATCTCTTCAAGAAGATCAGGTGGCTCTATAAACGTGATGTCAAGAAAGGGAAAAAAGCGGCCTTCCCCGAGCCGATCCTCAACCTGAAATGGGATTATACCACCAAAGGGATGTATGATCCCCATAAGGTTGCAAAAGAGATCAATGGGTACTTCCAGAAGGACATGACCATCAAGGGCAAGACCTTCAAGAAGGGAGATCTGGTGCCGAGCTTCGCCTTTCTCCAGGCGGATGGTTCCACCAGCAGCGGAAACTGGCTCTACTGCAACTCCTATACCGGGAAGGGAAATATGGCAGCCAGGAGAAAGCGGGAAAAATCCGGCATCGGCCTTAACCTTGAATGGTCCTGGTGCTGGCCTGTAAACCGGCGGATTATCTACAACCGGGCATCCGTCGACCTTTACGGAAAACCGTGGAATATGGAACATCCCGTCATCAAATGGGATGCCAATGCCAATGGCGGCAAAGGCGGTTGGGTCGGCGACGTGCCCGACGGCGGATGGCCCCCCATGCTCAAGGCGGATGGCAGCCTCAACCCCAAGACCAAGTATCCCTTTATCATGAAACCGGAGGGACACGGCCGCATCTTCGGACCGGGGCTCGCTGACGGTCCTTTCCCCGAGTACTACGAACCTCTGGAATGCCCGGTGGAGAAAAACGCGTTTTCCAGCCAGCTGATCAACCCGACAGCCGCCGTTTACAGCACCAGTGAAGATGTGTACCGGTCCTGTGATCCCCGATTCCCCATTGTGGGGACCACCTACCGGGTATCCGAACACTGGCAGACAGGTGTGATGACGAGGTGGCAGCCATGGCTGCTGGAGGCCATGCCCCAGCTTTTCGTGGAGATGAGTGAGGAGCTGGCAAAGTTAAAAGGGATCAAGAACGGAGAAATGGTAGTCGTGGAATCGGCCCGGGGGAAAGTCAAGGCGGTGGCCATAGTCACCTGCCGATTGCACCCCTTTAACATAGAAGGCAATCTGGTACACCAGGTGGGATTGCCCTATCACTATGGCTGGGTGCATCCGAAGAACGGCGGGGATTCAGCAAACCTGCTGACCCCTTCAACGGGCGATCCCAATACCAGGATTCCTGAAACCAAGGCCTTCATGGTCAATGTGAAAAAGATGTAGAGGAGGTGATCTGATGAACGGAAAGGCATTCTTTATTGACACGACACTGTGTACCGGTTGCCGGGGCTGTCAGATTGCCTGCAAACAATGGAACCAGCTGCCGGCCACAAAGACGGAGAATTGGGGCAGTTACCAGAACCCGAAGGACCTGTCCTTTGACACGTATAAGCTCATCAGGTTCAAAGAGTATCCGGGGCCTGAAAACACACCTGTATGGTATTTTTTCCAGGATTCGTGCCGTCACTGTGTTGAACCGCCCTGTAAAGAGACGGCGGATGATGAGGTACCCGGCGGCATTGTCATTGACAGCCTTAGCGGCGCGGTCCTCTATACGGACAAATTGAAAAAGGCCAACGCCCAGAGCATCACTGACGCCTGTCCCTTCAATATCCCGAGGGCACAGAAGGAGACAGGCTATATGGCCAAGTGCACCATGTGTGTGGACCGGGTCAACAACGGCCTGCTTCCGGCCTGCGTTAAAACGTGTCCCACCGGTGCCATGCAGTTCGGTGACCGGGACAAGATGGTCGAGCTTGCCAACAAGCGACTGGCCGAGGTAAAGGCCAGGTTCCCCAAGGCAGTCGTGACAGGACTGGACGATTTAAGACTCTTCCATCTCCTGGCCGACGCCCCGGAGAAATACTACCAGTTCGCAAGCGTTGAGCGTTCTCCAGCCATTATGGACCGGCAAATGGCTCTCAAGAAGATCGGCCGTTCCTTGCGGGAATTGTCAAAGGAATGGAACGTTCTTCATAAACTTGCCGGCTAGTTTGGACGTCACACAAAAAGCAGAAAAGGGATACTCCACAAGGTATCCCTTTTCTGCTTATAGTGAGAATGAGGAGGAAGGGCGATGAAAAGAACAATTGAAGTTGGGGCAGTGCTTGTTCTCCTGTTTTTCACAGGGTATATTCCTCTTTGGGCCAAGAGCCAGCCGCCGCAGGAAAACAGCAGTCTCCCGGATTTTCAATTACCCATACCCGCTGACACGGTTCATCGGCAATATCTCGGACTCCAGGGAAAGGGCGATTTCAAAATTCATCAAATCAAGGCGAAGGCGGTCATCATTGAAATCTTCAGCATGTATTGTCCTTATTGCCAGCAGGAAGCTCCGACCATAAACAATCTCTATCAGCGCATAGAGGCAGATCCAGGACTGAAGGGCAAAATAAAAATTATCGGCATCGGGGCCGGTAACTCTCCGTTTGAAGTGAGTATTTTCCAGAAGAAATACCGGGTGCCGTTTCCGCTCTTTCCAGACAACGATTTCAGGGTTCACAAATGCCTGGGAGAGACAAGGACCCCCTATTTTTTTGTTGTCGCCGCCGGCCCGGGAAAAACATTACGGGTCATCTATTCCAAACTGGGAGGCATTAAAGACCTTGATTCCTTTCTGAAAATTATCCGCCGGAAAGCCGGGATCAAATAGGGGGACAGAAAAATGAAAAAACATCTATTGCCTTTATTGAGCTGCATGCTGATTTTCTCTTTGTCCACAGCAGCCGCTCAGACCCATTCCGTTGCCTATAAGAATAACATCTATGACCCCGGAACCCTCAAACCGGTTGACAGCACACTGAAAGTCCGGGTGGGAGAAAAGGCGCCGGATTTCACCCTGCCCTCCATTTCAGGAAAGAAGGTCTCGCTTCACCAGTTCCTCGGGAAGAAAAACGTTGTCCTTTCTTTCGTACCGGCGGCCTGGACCCCTGTATGTTCTGACCAATGGCCGGGGTATAATATCGTCAAGGACATTTTCGAACGGTATAACACCATCCTGCTCGGCATTACTGTTGACAATATCCCCACCCTCTTTGCATGGACCAACCAGATGGGGCACCTGTGGTTTCCCGTGCTCTCTGATTTCTGGCCGCACGGAAAGGTAGCCGCCGAATATGGGATCCTCCGCTCTGATGGTATGGCGGAACGGGCACTGTTCCTCATCGACAAACAGGGTATTATCCGGTATATTGATGTTCACGATATTAACAAACGACCGAATCTTGAGGTGCTTGTTCGAGAACTCCAGAAACTTCCGAAATAAGAATCCACAGAAGGGCAGGCCTGACCTGCTTGAAAGGGAGAGAATGTATGTTTGACGAG
Organism: uncultured Desulfobacteraceae bacterium; assembly: GCA_964633015.1. Taxonomy (GTDB): domain Bacteria; phylum Desulfobacterota; class DSM-4660; order Desulfatiglandales; family Desulfatiglandaceae; genus B46-G9. The sequence goes on from CAZWEV010000049.1 coordinate 6,088, forward strand.
CTTTTAAAGGAATCTGAGCGGTTGATGGAGGAGCGGCCTCTTGCCAGAGAGGTGTTAACCGCCTTCAGGGACCTGGCGGCGCTCATGGCGGAAGAAGCACCCAGGAAGCAAAAAGCACCTTTGGATGAACGGTTCCAGGACATCAAGCGGGAAGAAGGATTTCCCCTTTTCTCCAGGGCCGATCTCCCGGTGGATATGGATTCGGCGGCCCAACTGCTCGAAAAATTTCTGACAACTCTCCGGCGCGGAGAGCGGCCCGACAAGGAAGGGCTTGCGGCGGCTTTTCTCGCATGCGAAGAAGACAAAGCCTGGAGCAGCAACCTTTTCAGCGCAATCCTCAACAATGATAAAGACACCCTTGAGGACATGGCCCAAAGTGTCAATTTGGAAGCCCAAACCCTTGAATTCCTGGGCCAGATGGCATTGACTCCGTCGATTCAAGCCCTGCGGGACCTTTACGTGCCCAGGATTGATACGGATACCTGGGAGTATGGATACTGCCCCTTCTGCGGTTCCCTTCCCTCTATTTCCTTCTTTGACAAAACAGGCAAGCGGTATATGCACTGCGGACTCTGCGGGCTGGAATGGCGTTTTCCCCGCCTCACATGTCCTTTTTGCAGCAATGAAGACCATAAGAGCCTGGGCTACTTCGACGTGGAGAACCAGGATGGATTCCGGGTAGATTTCTGCAGGCAGTGCGGACGCTACCTGAAAGCGGTGGACAAGCGGGTCTTTGAAAAAACAGGGCCCATGGAACTTGAAAATCTTGCTACTCTCCATCTGGATATGCTAGCCAACAAGGAGGGCTTCAAGTGATGTGACAACGGTCGATCATGCAGTACTTCTTGCCAAAAAGATTGAAATCAGACCTGCCGAGTAGAAACGGTTTTTCAGCACCGTGGAAGAGGGCAAAGCGGGCGACAGAACCCGCTTTTTTTATACCATGCGGCTTTTCTCTATCGTCTGATGCGCGCGGACATTTCTCTTTCGGCCTCTTTTTTCTACACCAGCCTTTTTGACCTACCGTTCAGACAGGGCCCTCAGGGATAATTCGCCGGCTGATTCAAAAGGAATCATTGAACCGAGCAGCCTGTTCCCTTCCAGATGCAGCTGTCGTTTCTCATACCTGATGGGAATCATCGGACTGTGGATGGTCCCCTCCCCTGATGTATGACAGGACAGTGTTCAATCAATGCTCCAATGTGAATGAGCTTTTTCTGCTTCATTCAGTTGTTTTTGCAAGTCTGGCGAGTGAATCGCCGGTCAAGCGAAACACTTTCCATTCATCCAAAGGCCGGCTGCCGAGGCCTTTATAGAAGCGGATTGCCGGTTCATTCCAGTCCAAAACCCACCATTCAAGGCGGCCGCAGCCACGATCTACCGCAATTCTTGCCAGGCAGGAAAGCAACTCCCGCCCGATGCCGTTCCCTCTAAATTTCTCCCTGATAAACAGATCTTCCAGGAAAAGACCGGATTTCCCGAGAAAGGTTGAATAATTGTGGAAAAACAATGCAAAACCCGCTGGATCGTCATGATAATCGGCGATAATAACTTCTGCCACCCTGCGCTCCCCGAAAAGAGATCGTCTCAGGGATTCCTCGTCTGCGGCTACCTGGTGTGAGAGGCTTTCATACTCAGCGAGCTCTTTTATCAGCTTGAAAATGAGTCCCGTATCTGCGTCGGTTGCAAATCGCAACCGCAATCCCGGATCAGAGGTTACCAGTGGTTTCGTCAATGTTGTCCTGCTCCTCACCGAACGCTGTCACTCTCAACCCCGGCTGGCCGGAAATTGGAGCAATGTCTCTTCATTTTTTGGTATCGCTTCAGAATATCAGTTGGAAAAACCTGGTTCACCCATTGTCAATGTTAACTGCTGAACCGGACCCACTGACGCTACATCCTAATTTCAAACAACACTTTTGCGTCATTGGGCGTGTTATAGTCACGAGTCACCTGAGTGCCTTCAATTTCCGCATTTCCATCAGAAATGGCAAATCCCATCTTTTTGTGGAACTCGATTGACCCTTTGTTAACTGGTGACGTACACGCTCTGACGGTATCACGCTGATGTTCTTTGCACATTTTGAAAAAGCGATGGTAGAGAAGTCTTCCAATTCCGATTCCGCGGTAATCCGGATGGACACCAACGAAATGTATGTACCCTTCTCTTGGTCTTCCAGGTGAGAGAAAACCGATCAAGAATGCTAGTAATTCATCACCTTTCTCGATCACAAATGATGTATTGTTGAAGTGCAGCAGGAAGAGTTTCGGCAACATCCACGTCAGATCTCTGCCGCCCCACCAGTCTTTCAGCACCTGTATTATCCTTGCATGATCAGAGGATGTACTGTTTCTTATTGTAAGGCCATCTGGCAATGCATGATGCATGGAATTCTCCGTCCGGAATCATCCCATTTTAGCGGGGAACATTCAACGAGTCCACTTGAATCCTTATTGGACGCTTCGTTCAACCGGCATAATTAAACAATTCGGCCCTCCCATACCTTTGGCAAATTCCGTCAAATCAAGAACATGAACACGATACCCCTCGTCTGTCAAGAGGTCTACCACAACATCATTTGTTTCGTTGACAATGAATTCCCCGTCTCCCAGACAAACAATATTTGCTGTTGTGCTTCCGCCGCACGATATTCCGACCCCTTCAAAGCCCGCAATTTCTTTTTCGGAAATTATCTCTTTGCAAAATAAGACGCGCTTTGCGTCTAATGTCATTAAGGCCTTATCAAGGTGCAGGATTGTGTCAGGCAATTGTATGATCCGAATCTCATAGCCCATGTTTGCCGTTATTTCCGAAAATTGTCTTATCCCTTCCTCATTGGTGCGAATTGAATTGCCAATAAATGCCACATTTCCTGCAAACACAACGTCGCCACCCTCAACAGTCCCCGGAGCCGTAATCTCTCCGGCACATTGCTCCCCCAGGGAATTCAGAAAATCCGCCATCCACCTTTCCTCTCCCTGTCGAGTTTCAAGCCCCAAATTAAGTTTTATGTACCCTTGGGGTGTGAATAAGGCAGTATCACGGGTGAATACGGAATTTGGATGTCCCGTTAGTTCCGGAATATCCAGCACTTTGGTTCCAAATTTCTGCAGTTTATTCTTCAGCGCATCATGTTGCTGAATTGCTGCATCCGGGTCGCCCAACTCACCGATATTGTGTTCTTTTTGATTGCGTGCGCGACCATATTCTGTCCTTGGCGTACAAACCACAACGCGTTTCAGGCGATCATTTTCACTCTTTACCAATTTGTTTTTTCCTTTCGAATTTGCCTGTATCACAGGCTCCTGTCTAGGCCAGCCATACGGCGTCGAGATACACACTCGTAAAATCGACAACCAATTCCGGCCGTTTGGACAATATATTCCAGGAAACAAAATACGTCATTCCATTCAGGAGTGCCATTTCATCGTCGCGCAGGAGCGTTTCAAGGATGTTGCTTGTCTCACGTATTGTCTTGAGAATCAGCCCTCCAATATTCATGGCGCTATTCATCTGCTTGAGAAAATCATTCGTCTGGAGTTGTTCCATCGCCTCTTCCCAGTGGATTGCCTTGATTTTTTCCCTGAAAACATAGATGCTTCCGCGATCTTTCAAAATCAGCAAAGGGAGGTTCACCTTCAGGTGGGCATTCATGACTTTCATGCCGGGGAGTACTTTGTTCAGTCTCTCAAGCAGTTCTTTTTTCAGCAACAATTCAGTGAGCTGTCTTGCCTGCATACGTTCAAAAATATGGTCTTTCCCCTCTATGGTGATTTCCTTGAGACGGGTGGGATCAAAGCCGATATCCAGAATGTCACCGATGGTAAGTGGTTCGTCGTATGGTTTCCCTTTTTCCTCCAGCCATCCGAGCAGGCTTGGCCTGCAGTAGTTGAGGAGCGTCTGGATAAATCCGGCCGGATTTTTTTTGAGTTCCTGCGGCGTTATTTCCCATAACCGCTCGTCCCCTGCCACGAAAAAGGCGCCCTGATGCGCCAGCGGAGAATAGGATTGGGCAGGTAGCCCGGAAATTCTCGGATCGAGAACAATTTGTTCGAGGGAATCGCCACCTGTATACCCAACCAGGTCAGCGATGTGGCGCCTGAAAGCAACAAACTTGGTCACGAGGCGGGTAAACATGAATCTCATGAACGGGGTTGATTCGCCCCCTTCTATTTCTTTCCGGAAGTAGGCGAGCAGAGCCGAATAGATATCCCTGAACTCCGCAATCGTCGTTTGGACCATCATTTCATTATCCCGCATATCGATTGCCGCCCGCTTCCGGTGCAGATGGTACAGGAGTTTTAAGAACGGCTCCCTCAGGTCCTTGCCTTGGAATTTTGGAGGGACATAGACCATGTAGTTGGTTTGTGCATCCGAATCCCTTTCTCCGATGATTGCGTCTATGGACTCCCAGGCATGCTTGAAATAGATGGTGTACGTGGGGTCATCTTCGGGAATAATGTTATCCAATATGCCTACCGCGGATTTTCTGACTAAAAAATCTCTGAAATATTCAAGAATCCGATGCCCAAGTCCTTTCCTCCTGAATGGTGAGGCCACTTCCACATAGACGAGATAGTAACAGGGGATGGATTTTTTCAGATAAAGCATGTTGAGCCGCCCGAGATTCTCTCCTGTTTCAGCGTTGATCTCGAAAACGCGAAATCCATTTCGCGTCTTTTCCGGCTTCAAGGGATTGATTTTGCTCCCGTGTGCTGTTTTGTTTACCAGATCCCAGAGGTTATTGAAAAGGTCTGCTACGATGGGAAACTGGCCACCTTCCGCAAGTCGGGGTTGGACTTCCCACCCTCCGGGTGGGTCACCGGTTTGAGCTGCGACCGTGCGCATTCCCTCATCAATCAGTCCGATAAGGCTGAGCCTGTCCTGTAATCCCATTTCTACCTTCTGCCTGGTTGTCCTGCTCCCATCGTTCCAGGAAGGTGAATGATGGATGTTGGCCATAGCAACTCCCCAGTTGAAAAAGAATTCTTCTTTAGCCCGGCAACATGATCCTGGGAGGATCGTTTTCGGGGCCGAGCTTTCGGGCAAAAAAAACACGGAGCGTGTGCTCCGCGTTTTTTTATTTTGGGGTCTATATCGCGTCGTCACACACTACTGCATGCCGGGGCCCCCGGCAAAATAAAAGCAAAAAAAACAATAAATGTGTACGACGTTCATTTTTACTTCCTTATTTAAATAACTTTTATAGCAAATCATAAAAGATTTTGTCAATATTTTTCTTCCGGGTTGCGGTCTGTTGTGGTAAGGCATTGCGGTTGCGGCCAAAATGAAACACTTCGCCACAAGCAGCGAGCTATCCCTCTGTTGTCATTAGGGAAAGCCCGCGAGGCTTATCCGGGAATTGGGCTAGATTCCCGTATTCGCGGGAATGACCGCAACGTCGCGAGCGACGGCGTATTTAACCCGGTGCAGGAATAAAAAGGCATTAATAACTTGACTTCCGGTAGAAAATAGCTATCATTGCCGAATCAATAAGGATCTATTCTTATTGATGGACAGATTTCGTTCTGAGGGAAAGATTCATTTGTCCAGCGTGACAACCTGAAGTTTCGAACTGTTAAAAAATCTTGAAAGGAGGGTGTCACCATGGCAAATGGAACTGTGAAATGGTTTAATGACAGTAAAGGCTTTGGCTTTATCGAGCAGGAAGACGGACCGGATGTGTTTGTTCATCACACTGCGATCAATGGTAATGGTTTTCGGTCCCTGAACGAAGGCGATCAGGTTACCTTTGATATAGAGCAAGGGTCAAAAGGTCCGGCCGCAGCCAATGTTACTGTAGTATAACGTACTGGTTTGACAAACAATAAAGGCATTTCATCGAATGAAGGTGGAATGCCTTTTTTTCGGTATCCCGGACAACTGACGGGAGTGAGAAAAAAGAGAAGATGAGCGCGAAGCAATCCTCCTATCTCCTGGTGGAAGATGAACACTCTCTCGGTCGTATGGCTGTGAAACTCAAAGATGAGCCGGCCATAGCAGTTGATCTCGAAGCGGACTCCCTGTTTCACTACCAGGAGAAGGTCTGTCTTATCCAGATCTCCACGCCTTTACAGAATATTCTTGTGGATCCATTGGCGTTGCACGATCTTTCTCCTCTCTCACCGGTCTTTGCGGATCACCAGATCCAAAAGGTGTTTCATGGGGCGGATAATGATATCCGTTCTCTCCACAGAGATTTCGGCATTGAAGTGAATGCTCTTTTTGATACTCAGATTGCTGCACGGTTTGTGGGAAGCACGGAAACCGGTCTTGCGACGCTCCTCAAAGAGAGACTGGGAGTGCTTGTTGACAAGAAGTATCAGAAAAAGGACTGGTCAAAGAGGCCATTGCCTCCCGCCATGCTTGACTACGCGGTGCAGGATACGGTTCATCTCCTCAGATTGAGCCGGATGCTCGAAAAGGAATTGCTGGCCAAGAACCGGCTTTTGTGGGTAAAGGAAGAGTGTGGAGTCCTGAGCAAAGTTCGCCAGGACCCGCCGGGAAATGGCCCGTTCTTCCTCAGGTTTAAGGGAGCAAGCAGATTGGACGGCCGGAGCCTGGCAGTGCTGGAATCAATGCTGCAATTGCGCGATAAAGCAGCCCGGCGCAGAAATCTTCCCCCCTTCAAGGTTCTCGGAAATGCGCCGATCATGGAGATTGCGACAAAGAAGCCCAGAAGCGAGGCGGAGCTGGTGCCGATTAAGGGATTAAGTGCCGGCCAGGTGAGGACCCTGGGAAACTCGATCCTGCGATGGATAGAAAAAGCCATGAGTCTCCCTGAAGACAATCTCCCCGCATTCCCGAAACGCAAGCGGCAGCAAATGGATGCAAAATCGTCAGGACGGGCAAAGGTCTTGAAATCGTGGAGATCACGACGTGCAAAAGAGATGGGAGTGGATCCCTCACTCATATGCACGAACGCCCAGATACAGTCCATCGCGATCATTTCCCCCAAGGGACAGGAAGAATTGGCACGTATTCCCGGCGTGAGGGCCTGGCAAAGGAAGCTTTTCGGCGATGAAATCTGCGCTCTGCTGCAGGGCACTGGGTTTCTCTCTTCCTCTCCACTCCCGTTGGAACAGAAACCCAACCCATAACATAACGGTGGTATTCCCGAAAAGAGATGAAGGAATGCGGAGACAAAGAGCTTGACACCTTTTCCTTTCGTTTATTAAAATTAAGATACAATATTTTCTATTTGTGATGTGCAGTAATTCTTCTGGAAGGCTGTCTGTGCTCCAGTCACGCTGCGGTAGAGGTGTTCCAGTTGAGTTCCAGAGCATGTTCACATCCTGTCTGCCTTCGTCCCGAGCCGAAATGAAGCCTTCCGTTTTTTCTTCCCTTTTCCCATGGGATTTGGGAATACCTGCGTTGAAGTTGTTCACTGGAGACCGTATAGATATGGGTTAAGAGAAAGGTTCGAGTTCGAATGGAAAGTGATCTCGGCTTTCAGAAGGTTTCCGGGTGAACGCAATGGAATGATCACGAGCAACTGAGACAGGAAGAAAGGGGGATCGATCATGAGACTGCAAGTAAGAAATATTATATGCACAACAGATTTTTCAGAATGCTCAAGATTGACAATCCCTTACGGGGTACTGCTGGCCAGAGAGTATGGAGCGAGGTTTTATGTTTCTCACGTGGTGGAATTTCCCCCGATGTCGGCATACGGTGAGGCCCTAAGGGATCCTAGGCTGGACAGGACAAGAATGATTGAAAAGGCTGAGGAAGAAATCGCAGTACTGATGAAAGAGCATACCGTTGAATGGAAATCCATCGTCGTCATGGGACGGACTGCTGATGAAATAGAACGGCTGGCGTTCGAAAGGGACGCGGACGTGGTGATATCTGCGACCCACGGGCGCTCGGGGTTGAAACGCCTTGTTCTGGGTTCCGTGACCGAACATCTGATGAGGAGGCTCCCCTGCCCGCTGCTGGTGGTGAGGAGTGCGGAAGAGAAACCCAAGGCGGCCGCAAAAAAGAAAATAGCGCTGAAAAAGATACTCGTCGGATGCGATTTTTCGCCTGACTCTGATCTCGGCTTTCAGTACGCCTTGAGCCTTTCCCAGCAATTTGAATGTGAATTGCATCTGGCCCACGTTATTGAGCCCCCTGTCTACAGAGAATTGGAAAGAGCCGAAGATCGAGAGGACGTTCCAGAGGAGAAGGATTTGCGAGACCGGGTAAAGGAAGAGATGCGTCAAATGGTTCCGGAAGAGGCCCTGCACTGGTGCACGCCGAAAATAGTCCTCCTTGCGGGTCAACCTCATGAGGAATTGTCCAAATACGCACTGGTACATGATTTGGATTTGATTGTCCTTGGATTCAGGGGCCGCGGCCTGATGGAGACTCTCTTTGTGGGCTCCACTACCGCCCGGACCATCCGAAACGCCCCTTGTCCGGTACTCTCCGTACAACCCACCATGTACTGAACTTCTCGTTCCGGGTACCTGTGCTTGACAAGCCGATCGTTTGCTCCGCTCCCGGTCGGCTTGTCACCGGGAATGCCAGCCGTGGCAGGAGTATCCTTTCTCATTCCAGGCAGCACGGAGGGAAGATTCGTTCCTCCGATGTAACCCCAAATTCACCGTCTAAATTCCGCAATGGTAATTTTGTGGCTTAAGTTAACGAAAGCCCTGATCATCAGCCAGATGTCAGATGCAAGTCTAAGATCCCGGACTTTGAGCGGGAGCGCCGAGGAGCGACGACTGAGATAGTATGCCCAGTACGTCGCAAGGAGGAGCGACCGAGGGCAACGCAGCAGATGATACCTTGATGGTGGATCAGGGGCAGCCTGCACAGATTGACTTATCCTCAATGAAATACTAAAATCCATACATTGTCGAAAGCTTCCATCGACAAAACAGAGAATGTGCGGGGGAATGATGATCGTCGCGTATTTAAAGGCCCTGAGGGCCCCGTTTTTGATAGGATCGCTGGTGACCGTAACCGTGGCCGCAGCGTATGCATTTTCACAGGGGAGTTTTTCGCCCATCCTCTTTGGTATAACCCTGCTCGGTGTCGGTTCTTTGCATCTTGGTGCCAATTTGCTCAATGACTACTACGATGCGCGGGGAAGTGACCCCATTAACCTGCGGCCGACTCCTTTCAGCGGCGGGAGTCGTGTCATCCAGGAAGGGAAAATATCTGCCGTCGTGGTGCTTCTCATGGGTGTCTTCTTCCTTGCAGTCGGTGTTGGCTCTGGCATCTGGCTGGTTATCCTGGAACGCCCATGGGTTATCCTTTTCGGGGGTCTGGGGCTTTTTGCAGGTTGGGTCTATTCCGCTTCCCCTTTTCAGTATATGTCAAAGGGGCTTGGTGAGTTGGTGATTTTTCTCGCATTTGGCCCCCTCATTACGCTGGGCGCATATTATGTTATGACTAATTCGGTGAATTGGTCCGCATTTGTTCTGGGTTTTCCCCAGGGATTCCTGGTGGCGGGCATCATTTGGATTAATGAATTCCCTGACTATGAGGCGGACAGAAAAGCGGGGAAATGGAACCTCGTGGTGAGGCTCGGGCTGAAATCAAGCCGTTATGGGTATTGCGTGATTATGCTGTGTGCTTTCCTGTCAGTCATATTTCTCGTCGGGGCCGTGGGCATGCCTTATCTCATTATGGTGAGTTTCGCTTCACTGCCCCTCGCCTTCAAGGCAACGAAAATTTTCTGGAAACAGTATCAATCCCATGAGGGTCTTATCCCGGCCCAGGCTATGACCATTCAGACGGTTATCGCCAATGGCCTTCTCTTATCATTGGGCCTGGTTTTAAGCCGTTATGTGTGAGCATAAAGGTCATTCATGAGAACATGCTATGTCATTTATTGAAAAGAAAAAAAGGTTTTTCCTCTATTGCGTGGGATTGATTTTTCTCCTTTCAGTTTTTGTGGTGATGGGATTTGGCTACTACATGATGAACCCGGCTGAAAAATCCGGGGAAAACCGGATTATTGAGATTCGCGAGGGTACAACGCTCAGGGAAGCAGCAGGAATCCTCGAAAAGAAAGGCATCATTAAAAGTCCCGCCCTTTTCCTCCTCTGGGGCAGGTGGATGGGGTATGGCAGGAACATAAAAGCGGGAGAGTATCTTCTGAGTCCCTCCATGTCCCCGGTCAAAGTCTTCGGCATCCTCATCAAGGGGGTGGGTATTACCTATGCCGTTACCATTCCCGAAGGATTCAACCGGAAACAGATCGCCCGGCTTCTCTCTGATCAGGGTATCACCGATGCAAAGTCGTTTCTCCGGTTTTCCGGGGACCCGGACCTTGCCAGAAAATACAGTATATCGGGCCAAAGCCTTGAAGGATATCTCTACCCCGATACCTATCGATTCCGGCACGAAACGGATGCAAGAAAGGTGATCGATGTGATGGTCAGAAGATTCTGGAAAATCCTTGCTCCATATGAAGAGGATCTCAAGAAAAATCCCCTGTCTCTTGAACAGGTGGTCATTCTGGCATCGATTGTGGAGAAGGAAACGGGGAAAGCAGGGGAGCGGCCCAAGATCGCAAGCGTGTTTCTCAATCGGCTCAGAAAAAAGATGCGTCTCGAGAGTGATCCCACCGTGATTTACGGCCTTCCGTCTTTCTCGGGAAATCTGACAAAAGAGGACCTGGAACGTCCGACGCGGTATAATACCTATGTTATCAGGGGACTGCCGCCCGGCCCCATAGCAAATCCGGGAATTGCATCAATCAAGGCAGTGCTTTTCCCCGCCCGGAGCCGGTATCTTTACTTTGTATCGAAAAACGATGGAACCCATCACTTTTCCGCGACCCTGGAAGAACACAATCGCGCGGTCCTGCGCTACCAGAAAAAGAGACATACCAGCAAAGGAAATTACCAGGGCTGAGATAAAAGACCAAATGATATGGAATGGCCGCTTTTATCTTGACAAACTACAGTCAACCTATTAGAAAAAAACATAATATATGATTTAAGAGATACCATTCACAAATATTTCTTAAATTAATAGGTGTAGCCGTGTGTATCCGAACACAATAAACCCTTGAAGCGGTGCCTCCGCAACAGGGGTTTTTTTGTCAGGGACCTACAGCCCGGTCTGCGGACCTGCAAACATGAATGAACTGCGGCGAGGGCGAGACGATCATCGGGGAGGTGATACGCTTTTTCCAGTGTTTGAGATTGAAGGAAGACCGTTTTAAAGACCATCGAAAACCTTATACCTGGAGGAAATCATGACTGAAAGAAATCAAGAGAATGGACAGGGATTTCTGAGGAATGTAGGGGCGGGTTTGACGAATTGGACAGAAAAATGGATTCCTGATTCTTTTGTGATCGTTCTGATCCTCAGCATGATCGCGTACGTTCTGGCCCTGATCTGGGGATTTGGAAAAGAGACAGGGTTTGGGGACAGGCTTTACGGCGGAATCGAGGCGTGGGGCAAAGGATTCTGGGTGTACCTTGCATTCGCAATGCAGATGTGCCTCATTATGATGACCGGGTACATCCTTGCCCTCTCGCCGCCGGTGCGCCGGTTGCTGGACGGTCTCGCCGGTGCGCCAAATGAAGACAAACCCGCTCAGGCCATTGTGGTCATGGCCCTCTTTTCCACCCTGTCGGCGTGGGTTTCGTGGGGACTTTCCATCATCGGGAGCGCCGTCCTGGCGCTTTTCATCGTTCGGAGGAATCCAAAGGTGGACTACCGGGTCCTCGTTGCCGCAGCATACCTGGGCTTGGGATGCACGTGGCATTCGGGTCTCACCGGCTCCGCGACCCTCATGATGGCGTCTCCCGGCAATGCCCTCGTAAAATCAGCAATTAAGGAAGGGCTGATCAGTGCTCCCATCTCCACAGGGAGCACCATTTTTCATCCCTTCAATCTCATCCTGGCAGCCGTTGTCGTCATCGTGGTGACCTGGATGATGGCCAAGATGCATCCATCCCCGGAGAAGACCTACGTTGTTGAGCCGGAACTCATGGAGCAGCTCAAGATCTATGAACCGCCGAGAAGAGAGAAGGCCAAATCACCTTCGGACTGGATGAACTGGTGGCCTGGTTTCAATGTTATCATCGTAGTCGGCGGCGCCATAGGACTTTATTCCTACCTGAAGGGAAAGCCCGCCGGAAACTGGCTGACCCTCAACAATGTGATTTTCTTCTTCCTGATGCTGGGGATCCTGTTCCACTGGCGGCCATGGTCGTTCCTCAAAGCCACGGAGCAGTCGGGCAAGGCGGTATGGGGGATCGTCATTCAGTTCCCCTTTTATGCGGGCATTTACGGTCTGATCAAGTTTACCCTGCTTTCCCAGATCTTCACCGGCTGGTTTGTGGCGATCAGCAGTACTTCCACCTTTCTGCTGTTCGCCTACTGGTACGGCGGCATCCTGAACTACCTTGTGCCCTCTGGCGGAGGAGAATGGTTGATGACCGCACCATATGTCCTGCCTGCGGGCCATCAGTTGGCCATTCCTGCATACAAGACCGTGATCGCCTATGCATGGGGAGATATGATGACGGACATGATCCAACCGTTCTGGGCTATCGCGATGCTGGCGGTGGCAAAGCTCAACTTCCGTGATATCATGGGGTACTTGATGGTGATTTTTGTGGTTTATTTTGTGATTACTTCCATCGCCTTTCTTATCCTGCCGCTGCTGTAAACCGCCAACCGCTGCCCCGGAAGGAACGGAACCCTTCCGGGGCGCACAGCTGGACTGGATTTTTTGACCCACGCAGATAAAGCCATTTGCGTGGATGTTCACAGTATCCCCGGACATCCCACCGCCACAATACCGGTGGTTTCACCGGAGCCGGACATCCGGCCGGTCTCCATATCCTGAGACCGTGACACCGGGATGAGCTGGTGTCGCAGGCTGCCCGGACATATGAGCGGTCCCACCCTTGGCGTCATGTCCTGCCTCTCATCATGGCATTCAAACCAGAAGGAAGAGGGGGATCTCAATCTGAATACGAATGATGATGTTTTTTCTGATAGTGCGGAGAAACTTGGTGTTCGGAAAATGCGAATTGAAGCTTGACAGTAAATTCGGTATACCGTATACAGAATCCATACGGCATAATGGTTCCCCTCATTGTTTTCCCGCGGAGGACACCTCATGGAACTCTTTCGGAATGTGACCGTTCTTTCCCTTGAACAGGCAACGGTATTGCCCTATCTGACCCTTCGTCTTGTCCAGGACGGAATGCAGGTTATCAGGCTGGAGCACCCGGTGTACGGGGATCCAAACAGGCTCATCGGCAGGAACATCCTCGGGGAAGAAGGCATGAATGCCTATTTTCTGTGCATCAATGCAGGGAAAAAAGCCCTGACCCTGGATCTCGCAAAACCGGAAGGACAAGAAGTCTTTCATCGTCTGATTCAGAAACTGGATGTGGATATTTTTGCAACCAACCAGCTCCCCAGAAACTATAAGAAACTCGGCATCGACTATGATTCGCTCAAAGCGTTGAAGGAAGATATCATCTGGCTGGGCGTGACCGGATTCGGACCTGAGAGCAACGAGGCGGCATACGATCCCGTATTGCAGGCCAAGTCCGGACTCATGGAGATGACCGGCGAAAAGGGAGGCGATCCGCAGGTGCTCGGCATTCCACTCCCTGACATGGGTACCAGTGAGCACGGATACGGTATGCTGATGAAGGCGCTCTACATGCGGCAGGCTACGGGCAGGGGAACCCGGATTGATCTGGCCATGTTCGAGTCTTCGGTTTCCTGGCTCACCGTCCCCATCACCCTCTCCACCAGCTTCGGCCAGGAAATAACGCGGAGGGGAAATACCCACGCCTTTTTCTGCCCCGTCTCCGTGTATAAGACGAAGGACGGTTTTGTATATCTGGCAGTGGGAAATGACCGGCAGTGGAAGTCGCTTGTCTCCCAGGAGGAATTCAGGTCTCTCGAAAGGCCCGCGTATGAAAAAAACGCAGGGAGAATAGCAGACGTGGAAAATCTCAACCGGGCGATAAATACGATCACGCAGCAATACACCTCAGATGAAATGATAACCCTTTTTAACGCCATTACCGTCCCCATAAGCAAGATCAGGAGCATCCCGGAAGTAGTATCGGATCCGTTGGTGCAAAGAAGACTTCTTCATGCGGATGACCCGGTTTCCGGAACCCGTATCACCCTGGCTCCTCCCCCATACATGACCCCGTTTCTTGCGAGCACGGACCGTGCGCTGCGTTTCCCTCCCCGCTTTGGGGAACATAACGAGGAGCTGTACGGAAATCTTGGGTATTCCAGTGATGAGCTCGGCCGACTGAAGGAGAAGGGAGTAATTTGAAGAGGAAGGAATCGAGGCAAAATTCGGCCTTCCGCATTGTGAACTCAGCACTTCGCACGTAGTAGTGGAGGTATTATGAATATCATTGTGTTGGTGAAACAGGTCCCTGATACGACAGACGTCAAGCTTGATCCCAAGACGGGAAACCTTATCAGAGAGGGTATTGAGAGCATTATCAATCCCGATGATGCCCATGCACTTGAGGCGGCCGTACGCCTGAAGGAAAGCCTGGGTGGAAAGATTACGGCCCTTTCCATGGGTCCTCCTCAGGCAATAGATGCCATATCGGAGGCGATCGGCATGGGTGCGGATGAGGGCATCCTTCTCTCTGACAGCGCATTTGCAGGCGCCGACACCTGGGCTACTTCTACCACTCTCGGCAGGGCCATAGAAAAGGTGGGGAACTATGACCTTGTTCTGTGCGGCAGGCAGGCCATAGATGGGGATACCGCTCAGATAGGACCGCAGGTGGCTGAATATCTGGGCCTGCCGCAGGTCAGCTACGTGTACGACATCGAAGAAGTGGGCAAGAAAAACATGGTGGTGAAGAGGCGGTTGGAAGATGGTTTCGAGAGAATCCAGTGCGCCCTCCCTGCGCTCTTGACGGTGATCGGAGATATGAACAAACCGCGGTATTCCCATGTGGCACGGCTGATCGATGCCTGCCTGGAAAAGGCGAAAATAAAGGTCTGGAACGCTGCTGATATCGGCGTGCAGACCCGCGAGGTGGGGTTGGAAGGATCCCTGACGCACGTGATCAAGACCTTTGCCCCCAAGTTCCAACGGCAGGGAGAGATGCTCCAGGGTAATACGGAAACGGTGGTGGAGGAACTGGTCGGGAGACTCAAGGACAACATGCTTATCTGAGAATTCGGAAGGCAGCCCTGTTGACCTTCCGTATCGCCGCATTTCACCACAATTAGGGAGTGATCATTCACAAACGGATTTTGGGCACAAACGAGTTTCCGATCCAGAAAGAGCCATGTATGGATGGAAACCAGGGAGATGAAACATGACTGTTTGGGTTGAGGTGGATCTCTGCAACGGCTGTAAACGCTGTGTGAAGACATGCCCCTATGGGGCCGTGGAAGTGACCGAAGGGAAGGCGCGCATCCTGGATAACTGTACCTCCTGCGGCGCCTGTATTCAGGTCTGTAAGCAGGTTGCCATTCAGACCGATGTCGAACCAAGGAAAATCCCCGATTTCAGCGACAGAAAAGGTGTTTGGGTATTTGCCGAACAGCGGGACGGCATCCTGACACCGGTTTCTCTGGAATTGCTCGGCAAGGCCCGGGAACTGGCGGGTGATCTCGGTCAGGATGTCTCGGCGGTGCTCCTGGGATACAAGGTATCCGGTCTGTGTGAGACGCTCGGAGAGCACGGCGCTGACAATGTCTACCTGGTGGAGCACCGTGCCCTGAAGGAGTACCGGACGACAGCCTATGCCAAGGCTTTGGAAGAACTGGTAACGCGTTTCAAGCCGAATATCCTGCTCATGGGCGCCACACACATTGGGAGGGATTTGGCTCCCCGCGTTTCCAGGAGGGTCGGCGTTGGACTGACCGCGGACTGCACGGAGTTGTCCATCGAACCTGAAGAGAAAATCCTTCTCCAGACCAGGCCCGCGTTCGGCGGAAATGTCATGGCTACCATTGCAAATCGTTATTCACGTCCCCAGATGGCGACGGTTCGGCCGGGCGTGATGGAGGCAGGCGGACCAACCGGAAAAAAGGCGAAAATTATTACCCACAAGATTTCCCTCACTGAAAAGGAAATAAAGACCAAGGTTCTGGAAACGGCGCGGGAGAAAAAGAAGGGAGTGAAACTCGATCAGGCAAAGGTGATCGTGGCAGGGGGAAGGGGCATTGGATCCCGGGAAGGGATGAAAGCGCTTTTTTCCCTGGCGGACGCAGTGGGAGGTGAGGTTGCGGGTACCAGGATCATTGTTGAAGAAGGATGGCTGCCGGCTGAGCGACAGGTGGGACAGACAGGACAGACCGTCAGGCCGGAACTCTATATCGCCTGTGGTATTTCAGGTGCGATCCAGCATCGGGCCGGCATGCTGGGTTCCCGGTACGTAATTGCTATCAATAAGGACGAGCGCGCTCCTATTTTCGAGGTTGCGGACTGGGGTATCGTGGGTGACCTTCACGAGGTTGTTCCTGCGCTCACAAAGCAAATCAGGGCAAGCAAGAAGAAATAGGGAGTGTCCATCCACAGATGGATTTTGGGCACGAGCCGGTTTCCAATCCAGAACATAAGGGGGCAACATGCTGCGTTCAGACATAGAAAAGCTTCATAAGAAAATCATGGCCAGGTTTGTGGATGAGGAGGTCATCCCCGTGGCCAGAGAACTGGACGAAAAGGGGGAATTTCCATCGGAACTGTTTAAGAAACTCGCTGACATGGGGATTCTCGGAATACGCTATCCCAAGAAGGTCGGCGGGTCCGGAGGGAACACCACCCTTTATTGCATTGCCATGGAGGAACTGGCACGGGGACTCCTGAGTCTTGCCGCAGTGACAGCCATGCAGTGTCTCATGGCCACAAACGGTCTCTATCTTTACGGCACCCGGGAAATGCACGAAGGATACCTCCGTCCGGCGTTACGGGGCGAAAAAATCGGGGCCTTCCAATTGACCGAACCGGAAGCCGGTTCAGACCTCGGCAACGTGAGAACCTCGGCTGCGAAAGTGGATGACGGCTGGGTGATCAACGGCATGAAGACCTGGTCCACCAGCGGTCCGTACGGAGACTTCCACACGGTCCTCTGCCAGACCGATCCGACTAAGAAACTGAAAGGGCTCATGTTCGTTTTCATTCCCACCGACACTCCAGGGTTTTCCCACAGCAAGAAATTCGAGACACTTGGCACGAGGACGTCAGCCCTCTCTGAGATTTATTTCAACAACTGTCATGTGCCGAAGGAATATATGCTGGGTGAATTGGGAAGGGGCCTTGATGTCCTGCTTACTATTCTTGCAGAGATCAGGGTAATGACCGCCTGCCTTGCCCTGGGGCTGCACCGGGCCGCCATGGATGATTCTATCCGGTACTGTAAAGAGCGCGTACAGTTTGGCAAGCCTATCGGAAAATACCAGTTGATCCAGGCCAAGATTGCGAATATGGCGGTCAACCTGGAGGCAGGCCATCTCATGTCATACAAAGTCACGCATCTCATTGACAAAAAGATCCCTTGCCTCAATGAAGCGTCCATGGCCAAGTATTTCACGGTGGAATCGGCCTGTAAGGCAACGGACGAGGCCACGAGGATTTACGGCGCCTATGCCTATTCCATGGAATATGCGGTCCAGCGATACTACCGGGACAGCCGCTTTCTGCTCTACGGCGGCGGAACCCACGAAGTTCTGCAGACAACTATTGCGAGGCAATTCGGCATTTAATCAGCGAGGAGCAGCGTCATGACTGTTGCCGGGGAATATGACCCCCTTGCCGAGAGCTTGAAAAGACTCGGATCACCTCCTCAACGGACATCCCTGGGCCAGTATGTTTATGACACCTTGAAACACGCCGTGGTCAGCGGAGATATGGTACCCGGAACCAGGATGGTTGAAAGCCGCCTGGCCGAGGCCCTGGGGATCAGCCGGACACCGCTCAGGGAGGCATTTCACAAACTAGAACGGGAGCATCTGATCCGGCGTTTACCGGCAGGCGGGTTTTTCGTGGTTGGGCTGACGCGGGCCGATGTTGAAGAGACGTTCGGCATCAGAAGCATTCTCGAGAGCTACGCCGCAAGAATTGCGGCCCTGAAACACCGGGAAAGCGACCTCGTCCCGCTCGAAAAGAAGATACGGGAATACCAGGAATATCTTGATAACGGCCAACTTGATGCCCTTCCAAAAATAAATACCGAGTTTCATGATCTGCTCTATGCCCTGAGCCAGAGTCCTCGCCTGGTGAAGATGATCAATGAATTGCGGGACCTGATTTTTCGTTTCAGACAGGTGATCCTGAAGGTTGAAGACACGGCCCGGTTGAGTAACGAAGATCATTTGCTCATGCTGGAGCACATGAAGAAACGCGAGGCGGAGAAGGTGGAAAAACTGGTCAGGGAACATATTCTCCGGGGTCAGGAAATTGTGCTGAAGGCATTTGATGATGAATTCAAGATGAGCGATACAGGGGAATAGACTGTAGGGAGATAGGGTGTAGGCATTTTGGGCCATGATAACTCAGGGAATGTGCGCAATGACATGGAATCGGCTCGACCGCCCTGATCCGATCATCCGGAAAAGCGAACAGCCTTCAGCCTAAACAACCTAAAGAGTGATGAGTGACAATGGAAATGGGCCTGTCCGGAAATCCAATATCCGGACGGGCTTCAAAAAGGGGGCATGGACGTTATGGGACAGAGAAAAATACGCGTACTCTTGGCAAAACCCGGTCTGGACGGGCATGATCGCGGGGCAAAAGTCGTTGCCCATGCCCTTCGGGAAGCAGGGATGGAAGTGATCTATACCGGGCTGCACCAAACCGTTTCAAGCATTGTGAAACAGGCCCTTCAGGAGGATGTGGATGTAATCGGACTTTCCATCATGTCCGGAGCACACATCCCGATTTCCAGGAAATTGATGCAGATGATCAAAGAGGAGAAGCTCGATGACAAGCTTGTTGTGGTCGGCGGTGTCATCCCAAGCAGGGACATCACCCCGCTGAAAGAACTGGGTGTGGACGGGGTATTTCCCGGAGGGGCTTACTTTGATGAAATTGTTCGATTTATAGAGGAAAAGACCGCTGCGTGATCGGGCGCATTGACCTTTAGAAGCCTGTCGAAGTACAGTCAATTTTGAGGTTGGTGGAAAATACTCATATGCAAGTCAAGCTTGCGAAATCCCGGTCTCGGGAGCATCCGAAATTCCGAGGAATGAGGCGTAGCGAGAAGTACGCCGCAGTGATGCGGGATGAGGATAACGCAGCACATGGGCGTTTTCCGGCAAGCTCCTAGGACGAAAAGGAGAGGATAGTATGGGAGTAGCCACATATATCAAGAACGAAAAGGACGCGATACAGGAGGTTATTTTACAGTCCGGCATCAAAGTGAAACCCGTCTATACGCCGGAAGATCTGAAAAGAGTCGGGTTTGACTATGAAAAGGACCTGGGAGATCCGGGTGAATTTCCTTTCACAAGGAGCCTGCACCCCCTGGGATTTCGCAGCCGGAACTGGACAACCAGACAGTATACCGGTTTCGGGACGCCTGACCAGACGAATGAGCGCTTTAAGCTTATGATCGCCAACGGCCAGACCGGGCTCAATGTGGCCTTCGATCTGCCCTCACAGATGGGGTATGATTCAGACGACCCCATGGCCGAAGGCGAGGTAGGCCGGGTAGGTATGGCAATCGATTCCCTCAGGGATTTCGAGATCGCTTTCAAGGACATCCAGCTCAACCGAATCGGCTCCGGTCTCACCATTAACGCGGTTGCTTCTATCATGCTTGCCATGTACCAGGCCATGGCCGAGAAATTCGGGTATAAGAAGACCGAAATATCGGCCACCCCGCAAAATGATATTCTGAAGGAAATGGTGGGACGCGGCGCGTGGATCTTCCCGGTGGAGCCCGCCGTCCGGCTCATCGGGGATACCATCGAATACGCAATGAAGGAACTTCCCAGGTGCAATCCCGTTTCCGTGGCGGGATACCATATCCGCGAATCCGGCTGCACCCCGGCCCAGGAGATCTCCTACGCCTTCATGATTGCCTTTGCCTACATCGACAATGTGGTCGCCCGCGGCTACAAGGCCGAAGACTTCGTGGGCAGGTTCTCCTTCAACCTGAACATCTACGGGAACCTGTGGGAAAACGTGGCAAAATTCAGGGCCGCCCGGAAGCTCTGGGCAAAGCTCCTGAGGGAGAAATATGACGTTCAAAACAAGAAAGCACTCTTCCTGCGGGGCATATTCGGCGGTGGCGGTTCAGGCATGACCAAGCAGCAGCCGGAGAACAACATCATGCGCGGGGCGTACTATGCCCTGACCGCGGCTCTTTCCGGCGCTCAGACCACGGCCCTTTGCAGTTTTGACGAGGCCTACACCATCCCCACGGAACGGGCCGCCCTCCTTTCTCTCAGGACGTTCCAGATCCTCATGGACGAGATCGGACTCAGGGACACGGTGGATCCCCTGGCAGGGTCCTATTTTCTCGAGACCCTGACCAAGGAGATGGAAGGAAAGATCCTGGAGGAGATGGAAAAAGTTGAAAAAATGGGAGGCATGGTCAAGGCCGTCGCTTCGGGATATGTCCAGGCGGAAGTGGCAAGGCAGGCATATGAATTTGAAAAGAAACTCCAGGAGGGATTGGTCAAGAAGGTGGGCGTAAACGAGTACACCGAAGGGGTTGATATGGAGGTGGAACTCTTCGAGTATAACGAGGAATGGGCCAATCTGCAGATAGAACGCCTTAAAGAATTGAGAAAAATCAGGGATGGCAAGGCCGTGAAGGATTCCTTGAAGGCCCTGGAAAAGGCAACGAGAGAAGAACAGAATGTCATGCCGTTCTTGGTGGATTGCTGCAGGAACTATGCGACAGTTGGCGAAATGGCGAATGTCTTCCGTGATGTTTTTGGAGAATGGGTGGAACCCGGCATTTTTTAGGCGATGCCAGCTACAAACACATTTCAGGCACGGGCGACTTGCTTATCCGGAAACGAGGTTCTTTCGGCCGAGATATGCAGTAGAGCACGATATTGGATATACGAGTAAAAATAGCTGATTTGGAATTAAAAAATCCTATTGTGGTGGCTTCGGGAGACATTGGATGTCATATCGGACAAATAAAGGAAGCTGAACATTTTGGAGCAGCGGCATTTATCACGAAGGGATGCATCCCCATGCCGGGTGCCTCCGGATTAACGAGAAAATCGCGTATTCGGGTGGATCTTATGAAAAACGGACTGAAGGGATTGGCCGGATTCCGGAGGTTGGGATTAGAGCAGGCTGAAAACCTGATTTCGGACGCAAAAAAGGAGGTGAAAATCCCGGTGGGGGCAAATATTTTCGTTATGCTGCCCACCGAAGAGGAAAAGGAAATTGTCACCGCCGCCGCCAGGAAGTTGTGCCGAAGGGGAGCTGATTTTATTGAATTGGACACCACCGGTAATTTGCCGGTTCATTTCGGTGAAACTGGAGATTCGGAGGAGACCGGTGAATATTTTTCGGAGGACATGGCGGGGAAATACCCACAGTTCGTATATGAAACGATCAAGGCCGTCAAGGAAGCTGTAGACGTTCCTGTTTTAGGAAAGGTGGCGTACGAGAATATCAATGTGCCCGCTCTGATCAGTGCCATGGAGGAGGCCGAAGTTGATATCATTGATATCGGCAATGCCGGGATGGGTGTGATGCCGGGTATCATGGACATCTATAACCCGGATAAGATGCGGGGGGATTTTGTGAGCGCGGACAAAATCTTAAGCTTATGTCTTACGGGAAATGCGCTAAGAAGATTTTCACAGGCTTACATCATCAGGGCTGCGAAGTCTGTAAGAACACCAATACTAGGCTGCGGCGGGATCATGGGATGGAGACACATTATTGAGGCAATAATGTGCGGAGCTTCGGCTACCTCAATTTGTACTGCTTTTGTGATACGGGGATTTGAAATTATCCGGAGGATGAAGGAAGGGCTCATACGGTTTATGGAAGAAAAGGGGTATGACTCCATAGCGGAGTTCAGAGGCCTTTTCGTAGATAAAGTGGCCCTTGCGCCCGGTGAAATCAGAGTCTTTGACGTTGTGGCGAGGGTTGATCGTGAGAAATGCAACGGCTGTGGTCTCTGTGCAAAGCCCGCCCATTGTGGTCTATCTGAAAGGGCAATAAAGATAATGAATAATAGAGCGGTCATTGATGAGACGCAGTGTCTGGGATGTGAGACATGCGCCAGCATTTGTCCCGAAACAGCGATAACTATGGTCAAGAAGGAATAAAGTTCGTTCCGGGTCGGAGTGCATTGAGGTTTTACATGGTGCTGCTTTTATGAAATCGAAGAGGCATATTTTTTTCAGCCCTCAGGCCTGCACGGGCTGCTGTTTATGTGAGCTGTCCTGTTCCCAGATCATAAGCAGGGAGTACAATCCTGACCGGGCGTTAATCAGGGTGCTTGCTCACCCGGACCTTGGTTCATATATTCTCGGTCTCTACAACAAAACTTGTCTTTGCAAGGATGGATTCGAGGCATGCACGGAACTGTGCAGTGCCGATGCGATCCGATTTGTGGACGAGACAAACGTCCCGAAAATGTTGAAAGATCCACATTGGTTCGCAGCACCCCTGCTCGACTAGATATCTCTGGATAAAAAACATGAACGGATATGTTGGAACCATACTTCAGGTGGATCTCTGCTCGGGGAAAGAAGAACGTATGGCGCCCGATGAGATCTTGATGCGCCGCTTTCTCGGCGGTCGCGGTTTTGTTTCCGAGTGGCTTTACGAACACCTTCCACGGGGTGTTCCTCCCTTGTCAGATGATAACCTCCTCATCTTCGCTTCCGGCCCGTGCAATGGAACAATAGTGCCTTCTTCCTGCCGAGGGAGCGTCGGTGCAAAGTCTCCGCTGACATCCCTGCTGGGATCAGGCAATACCGGATCCTCTTTCAGTGTGCAATTGAAACGGGCAGGCTATGACATGGTGGTGTTGCGTGGGAAGGCCAGATGCCCTTCCTATTTGATCATTGAAGATGGCGACGTGAGACTTGTGAACTGCGAGGACCTTTGGGGCATCGGTACCGCAGAGACGGTTTCCACCCTGAGGCGGCGACACGGGTACCGCGGGGTCAGTATCGCGTGCATAGGACAGGCAGGGGAACAATTGGTTCCCATTTCTACTATTGTCTTTGACCGGTTCCGCGGCGCGGGCAGGGGCGGGATGGGGGCGGTCATGGGGAGCAAGAATCTCAAGGCGATAGTGGTGAAAGGATCGGGAGGAGTACGGGCTGCACATGTGGGTCGGCTGAGAAAGGCTGCGCTTGACTTCATTGCTGCACTGAAGAGAGAGCCATACTTTGAGCGTTACAGCAAGGACGGGACCGCAGTTATTGTGGAGGCCATGAACAGGCAGGGCAGCGTACTGGTCAGGAACGGGACAGAGGGCTTTTTTCAGGACATTGAAGGAATTAATGCCAAGCGTCTCAAAACAGAGGTCTCTGTGCGGCAGAAAGCCTGTTTCAGTTGTCCAATGTCCTGTACCCAACAGTATGGGGTCTCAGATGGACGGTATGCAGGCGCGTATGGTGAAGGATCATCGGGCGCGTCGGTGGTCATGGGATTCGGTCCCAGATGTGGTGTTTCCGATATCCGGGCTATAGCCAAAGCACATAGTCTCACCAATGAATTAGGTCTTGATCTCATCTCCACGAACGC
>CAZWEV010000050.1:0-28497 GCA_964633015.1 uncultured Desulfobacteraceae bacterium
AGTTGCTCAAGCCGGGAGGGGAGATGGTGATAGGCAATTTTCACGTCTCCAATCCCAGCAGGACGTATATGGAATACTGGCTCGACTGGGTTCTCTATTACAGGAACGAACAAGATTTCATGGATCTCTTTCAGGAAGCCAGGTCCGGAGATACTCAGGTTCTTTTTGACGACACAGGGGTCCAGATGTTTCTCCACATCAAAAAACGAGAGGACTCACGGCAGCAGTGAGCCTGAAGATGAACACGCCAGGCCGTTGTGATGGAGATCGGCCTTCATAGACAAGGAGCTTTCCAGTATTCAAATGTCCAAAACCGACCAACAACAAGGTACGGAGCGGCTCCCTTTTGATGTTGACGTTTTCGGCGACTATCTCAACGGCATCATCCACGACTGGCTGAGAACTCTCACGGCACTGGCTTTCACGCTTGTTCCGATCTTTTTCATCCTTGATTATTTTACCATGCCGAAAGAGCTTCTGCCGCGGTTCGGGATCTATCGACTGATCTCCACCATCGTTGTCCTCATCCAGTACTTCATTGTCCGCCATACGCGGCCGAGCAGGTTTTCCTATATCCACGGGTATCTTGTCTCGCTCAACGTGGGCGGCATCATATGTCTCATGACCGTGGATCTGGGCGGATTCAATTCCAGCTATTATGCCGGGCTTAATCTCGTGATCATCGGTGTCAACCTGCTTCTCCCCTGGAAGGCGATACACTCGGCCGCAAACAGCCTTCTCATCATCCTTATGTATGTGCTTTTCAATGCTGTTGCAGGTCAACCGTATGATCCAACCGTCTTGAGCAGCAACCTGTTCTTTCTGTGCGCTACAGCGATCATAGCGATCAGTATCAACCATGTTAAGCACAGGCTTGTAAAGAAGGAATTCTCTCTGCTCGTTCAATTGAAAAAGGCCCGCGATGCCCTCTGGAGCGAGATGGAGGTGGCCAAACGCATACAGACCGCCCTCCTTCCCGACAAGCAAAAAATGAAGGGGTACGACATTTCCGCGATCATGCTTCCGGCCAAGGAGGTAGGAGGAGACTATTACGACATCATCGAAACCCCCAAGGGAGACAAATGGATCGCAATTGGCGACGTTTCGGGCCACGGGGTGGATTCCGGCCTGCTCATGATGATGGCGCAGACGAGCCTTTTTTCCATGGTGAATCTGGCCGTCCACCGCAGCCCCTCGGAAATCCTCCAATCGGTGAACACCGTTATCCGGGAGAACGTTTCCAGACTTGGGTCGGATCACTACATGACCATGACCGCAATCCGTCTGAGCAACTCGCATATGACGCTTGCAGGGAAACATCAGGATATTATTATCTACCGATCCGCTTTAAATAAGACAGAGATCATACCAACCAAGGGGACCTGGCTGGGCATTGCCGACAACCTGGAGAAACATCTGCAGGATACTTCCGTGCAGATCCAAGAGGGCGACGTGGTCCTGTTGTTCACAGACGGGATCACGGAAGCCACAAATGAAAAAGGTGAAATGTACGGGCAGTCAAAACTCGCACATGCCCTCAACCAATATGCGGATTTGCCTGTGGGAAGAATTGTGGAGAAAATCATCGTCGACGTACGGGCGTTCCAGGCAGAGCAATACGACGATATGACCCTGGTGGTCATGAAAAAAAACCATGAATATCTCGATTCCATATCATAGAGGTTTTCGCGCCTCCAAGAAGCCCGGCAAACTCATGTCGGCGGTCTCCTCTCAACTGGGAGACAGCGTCAAGAATCCCTTAACCCTCTGTTTCCGGGAGGATCTCGAGGGAACGTTCCTCGATGACTACTATCAAAAATCCATTTGGCACGTAAGGATGACGCTGCTTCTCGCCATTTTTTTCTACAGCATTTTCGGCGTGCTCGATGCCTGGCTCGTTCCCACGGTAAAGCAGGAACTGTGGGCCATCCGTTATATCATTTTTCTGCCTTTCGTATTCGGCGTCTTTCTCTTTTCTTTTTCTCATCTGTTCAAAAGATACATGCAGCTATGTCTTTCGGCAGTCATTGTACTGGCGGGATTGGGCATTGTTGTCATGATATTGATTGCTCCCTACCCGGGGAACTACTCGTATTATGCGGGTCTGATTCTCGTGTTCATGTACGGCTACACCTTTTTCAAGCTTAGATTTATTTGGGCAACCCTTGCGGGATGGATGATCGTGGCTGCTTATGAACTGGGAGCCGTCTGGCTCAGCAAAACGCCGCTTCCCATCCTGATCAACAACAACTTCTTTTTTTTGGGAGGAAACATCCTCGGGATGTTTGCCTGCTATTCCATCGAGTTGTCCTCAAGGAAGGAGTTCATACACGCGCGTCTTCTCGAAATGGAGCAGAAGAAGGTCCAGGCCTCCAACAGGGCATTGGAAAAAAGGGTAGACGAAAGAACTGCGCAGCTGTTGAACACCAACAAGAAACTGAAGCAGGAGGTGGTGGAAAGGAAAAAGGCCGAGTCCGCCCTCAAAGAGAGTGAACAGCGGTTTAGATGTTTAGGTGAGAACTCGCCCGAAATCATCTACACCCTGGGACAAGATGGGGCATTCACCTATGTGAATCCTGCATGGGAAAAAGTCCTGGGTCATTCGGTCGATGAGGTTGCAGGAAAATATTTCGTAAATTTCTCCCCCGAAGAAGAAGTCAAGAAATATGTAAGGCTTTTCAAGCAGATTCGGGACGGGAAAGAAACCCTGCGGGACATCAGCGGGACTTTGCTCAATAAAGACGGATCACCCCGCCTGTTCAGTCTGAGCGGCGCGCCGAACTTGGGTCCGGATGGGAGCGTAACCGGAATGGTAGGGCTTCTGAAGGATGTGACGGAAGAGCGAAGCCTTCAGGCCCAGCTCCAGCAGGCCCAAAAGATGGAGGCCATCGGCACGTTGGCGGGGGGTGTGGCCCATGATTTCAACAACCTGCTCCAGGCCGTGCTGGGTTACTCCGATCTGCTCCTGCTTCACCAAGCTGCAGGGGACCCAGGTCGTGCAAAGATTTTCGAGATCAAGAAAGCTGCTGCAAGGGGCGCCGAACTGGCTCAGCAGCTCCTTACCTTCAGCAGGAAAGTGGAAAGCAAACTGAGGCCCACCGATCTCAACCACGAGGTGGGACAGGTATATAGGCTTCTTGAGAGGGTCGTCCCCAAGATGATCAAGATCGAGCTGCGTCTTGGCGAAGGCTTAAGAACCGTCAATGCCGACCCTGCGCAGGTGGAGCAAGTGCTGATGAATCTGGCGGTCAACGCCAGGGACGCCATGCAGGACGGCGGAAAACTGATCATCGAGACACGGAATGCACTCCTCAGCGACCGCTATTGCAAGACTCACCTGGGTCTGGAACCGGGCGAGTACGTTCTCATTTCTGTTTCCGACACGGGCCACGGCATGGACAAAGAAACCATGGCAAGCATCTTCGAACCCTTTTTCACTACCAAGGAGACCGGGAAGGGAACAGGTCTGGGACTGGCCATGGTCTACGGCATTATCAAGAACCACGGTGGCTCCATCACCTGTTACAGTGAGCCGTTCGAAGGCAGCATTTTCAAGATTTATCTGCCCGCAATAGAACAGCAGGCGGAAGCCCCGGACATAAAAGAGGAAACGGTACCGGCTGGAGGCAATGAAACCTTGCTGCTGGTGGACGATGATGAAGTAATACTCGAGCTTGGAGATGAAATGCTTTCCGAGTTCGGCTACAAAGTCATCACCGCCTCCGACGCCGAAAATGCATTGTCCTTTTATCGTGAAAGTCAGATGAAGATCGACCTGGTGGTCCTCGACCTGATCATGCCCGGCATGGGGGGCAAGAAGTGTCTGGAGGAACTGCTAAAAATCAATCCCTTGGCCAAGGTGATTATTGCCAGCGGTTACTCCGCCGATGGACACGCCCAAGAGGCTCTCAAGATGGGGGCCTGCGATTACATCTGCAAGCCTTATGACATTAGCCAGATGCTCAAGACTGTTCGCTGCGTTCTAAATGAAGAGCCTGCGCCCCATGGCGCACAGCTCCGTGCCGTTTGATCGCCGCTTGGGAGTCTCCTCTTCATAAGATACGTCTGCTTTCCAGTACCATTCTCCGGTACAATAAAGCACAGAATTCTTCGAGGCCTAGAATGAGTCCACGAAATTTCAAGACCAGAGGGACTGAGGATAGAGACTGTGGGAGATTCCTTTGGGGGCTTTCAGAATGCTTCTTTGGGAATCATACCGGAAAGACCGGGCAAAACTAGTGTATTGTCTCCATGGTCGCTTTACAATGGTTGGCCTTCTCTAAAATCTCTTTGGCCTTTTTGGTCCATATGAAAGGGTTGGGGTTTTGATTGTTCAAGCGATTATATTCTTCTTTTGCAGTGATGAGTTCCGGGGCACTTGAAATACGCCACGGTGGATTCTTTTGTGTATGATTTTTCCGACCCATTGCTCGATGAGATTCAGCCAGGAACTGCTGGTCGGAGTGAAGTGGAGATAGAACTGCTTGTACTTTTCCAGCCGTTTAGTGGTATTGGGGTGCTCGTGGATCCCGTAATTGTCCACAATTAGATGGAGGTGCATCCCTTTCGCAGTCTCCCGATCAATCCTGCGCAATAAATTCAGGAATTCCCATGGCGGTGACGGGCATAACAGGTGCCGATAACCACTCCATCAAAAAAACTTATCGTGAAGATATTATTGATACGTCACTCTAGATATGTTTTGCCTCAGCCACCAACCTGTCAAACTTTCCGACTTCCACTACCGGCGACGTTGTAAAAGAGATACCCGTCAGTTTTTTCAGGGCAACCGAAGCTGTTATGGCTTTTTCTGCATCAGGGAAATCTATGGTAAAAACAAGGTCATGTTCCCCGAGCACGGCGTACATGGATATCACTTTTCCATCGTGTTCTTTGATCAGATTGACGGCCTTTTCTGTCCGTTCCGCACTGATTCCTTTTAATGACTCTGACGAATACCTTCCGAACATCATGAATATCGGCATGGCCATTCCTCCTCTCTGAGCTGTTCAGATCTTTAGGTCTCCGGGATCTGAAAAGTTCCTTGCGTTAGGCGTGTATCACGGGCTGTTTGGTGTGACGGCTCTCAGTGTCGAAAATGGGTACACTTCTTCCAATCAAAGTTCCGGGGGAGATGGATTCGGAAGGTATGGGTCTCAGCGGCGGAGCGGATCGCGAAGGAATATTGGAAAAAGTTCAATAAAATTATCAACCAAGACGCACATACAAGTCAAGTCGTTTCATCGTGTTTGCATTTGATTCTTCTTTGGCACAATCATTGCTGTTTCATCGAAAGAAGGTCCACCTGACATAATCAATATTCGGAGGAAACATTGTGAAGAAAACACTTTTCCCTGTGGTCAGCATGCTTGTCTTTTTTGCCTTTTTGCTGCTCAGATCGCTCCCGTCCTACGGCTTTGATTTCGGTGCACGCGGGTATTATTGGGGTCCGAACTTCTCGGGAGAGTTCAGGGTGGATGAAAATTCGATTGTCGGGACGACAATAAATGCGGAACATGACCTGGGCATGGATGACGAGAGTTATCCGACGCTTGAAATCTTCTTCGGACAGGGAGATCATCATCTGACCCTTTCGTATACAAAAGCTGACTATTCCGGCGAAAATAGTATAGACAGGAACATTGTATTCAAAGGGCAGACGTATACATTCAATACCTTCGTTGAATCGGATCTCAAGTTCCAGATGCTCGATCTGGAATATCAGTTCGATTTTATCAATCTTGAAAACGCGGTTGCCGGATTTTCCCTGGGGTTTCTCGCCAAGGCGAAGTATATCGCGGGAGAGGCCCGGTTGCAGGCCCCGAGTCTCGGGATCGATGAGAAGGAGACCTTCAAGATCCCTGTTCCCATGCTCGGACTGGGAATGCATGTAGGGGTTCTCGCGGATATCCTGGAAGCTCGATTGAAAGGTGCCGGAATCACCTATTCCGGGAATACGTTTTATGATGCACAGGCCGAGTTGGCTTTCACACCTGTTCCCCTTGTGACAATTCATGGCGGCTGCAGAATAATGAAGCTTAAGATCGACGACATCAGCAATGTAAGCAGTGACATTGAATTCAAAGGGCCGTATGCAGGTCTCTCCATAAACTTTTAAGCAGAGAGATTTCTTTCGTGACGCATGGGAAAGTCTGAACTACAGAAAAAGGTTGACATGCACCAAGTGCAGTGCTATTTTTTGACCGACCGGTCGGTTTTGGAAATTGTGAAGTTGTTAGGATGAGGAGACAGTGAGTGCTCACCCGCACATAAGATATCGGTGCGATCGTGTTTCCAATCCGGCAATGAGAAATAGCCATGGATGGATGAAAACTGAATATGGCGCGAAAGCCCGATCCAAATAAGAAGAGACAGATTGTGGAGGCGGCCACCCACGTATTTGCCAGAAAGGGATATGCGGCCGCCCGTATCATCGAGGTAGCCGAAGCAGCCGGGGTTGGCAAGGGAACTATCTATGAGTATTTTCGCAGTAAAGAGGACCTTTTTTTTGCGGTCTTCGAAGAGATGATGGCGGATACGGGCAGTCAGATAAGCGGGACCGTCACTGCAGTGAGTGGTTCCGCGGCCGAGCGCTTGAAAGCGGTGGCCGATGCCGTGGTCACGGCATGGCTTCCCAAGCTTGATCGTTATGCCTTGGTCATGGAGTTCTGGTCCGCAGCCACCGTCTCGTCCCTGCGCAAGCGGTTCAGAGATTCCTTTCAGCAGGCCTATGATGGATTTCGCGGGGTGATCGCCTCGCTGCTCCGGGACGGCATGGCCAGCGGTGAATTTACAGGGGACATCGAGGTACACAAGACGGCATCGGCGCTCATCGGCACATGGGATGCGCTGCTGCTCCAGGCCTGGCTCGATCCGGGTTTCGATCCTCTGAGCGCCTCCAGGGCGTTTGTGGAGGTGCTGCTCAACGGACTTCGCACAAACAAGATCAATGACAAGGAGCCATCATGAGATACGTTGCCTTTATCCTCGCAGCGACGCTGCTCATTCTGAACGGATCTTTCCGAGTTGTCGATGCCCAGGACGGTCGTGCCATTGTCAAGGCCGCCTTTGATAACTACCGGGGAAAGGCGTCGGAAGCTACGGTGGAGATGACCATCCATCGACCCACTTGGGAGCGTACCATGCAAATGGACGCATGGACCAAGGGAACCAGCGAGAGCCTGATCCGCATCACGGCCCCGGCAAAGGACGCGGGCAACGGTACGCTGAAGAAGGGGTATGAGATGTGGATTTACAATCCCAAGGTCAATCGTGTGATCAAACTGCCACCTTCCATGATGACCCAGTCCTGGATGGGATCCGATTTTTCCAACAACGACTTGGCCAAATCGGACAGCATTCTCAACGACTATACCCATGCCGTCACCGGACGGGAGGCCAGCCAGGGACACACGGTATATGTGATCAAATGCACGCCCAAGGCCCAGGCGCCGGTGATTTGGGGGATGCAGGTCCTCAAGATCCGTGACGACCATGTGCTTGTCTCCGAGGAATTTTTTGACCAAGACTTCAAACCGGTCAAACTCATGACCGTTGACGAAATTCAGATGATCAGCGGTCGCATGTTTCCAAAGATCTGGAAGATGCAGGAAACCGGCGTCAAAAATCAATACACCCTGTTGCGCTACCAGCGGCTCCGTTTCCTGGATGATCTGCCCGATCGTCTCTTTACCCTCAACGAACTGCGGACCCCCCGCCGGAGGTGAACCGTTGAGTATCGACTTGAAAATGGCCTGGCGCAATATCTGGCGCAATCCGCGCCGTACCCTGCTGACGGTCCTGGCCATCGCCTTCGCATGCGTGCTGCTGATCTTTATGCTCTCGTTCCAATTCGGCAGCTATGCCACCATGATCAACTCGTCGGTCAGGATTCGTACCGGGCACCTGCAGATCCAGGCCCAGGGCTATCAGGAGAACCGGAAGATCCAGTTGGTCGTCCCGAACCCTGAGGCCGTGGGCCGCATGCTGGATCGGATCCACGGAGTCAAAGCCTATACCTTTCGTGCTAACGCCTTTGTCCTGGCCTCTTCGGCTGAACGCACGTACGGCGTCATGATCACCGGCATTATTCCGGATCGGGAAGCCCGGGTCTCCACACTTGCGCACACCATTCAGCAGGGTCGATACCTGTCGGATCAACCGGCCGGAGACGGCATGCCCGGGGCCCTGATCGGCCGGCTGCTTGCCCGCAATCTCAAGGTCACCGTCGGCGATGAACTCACGGTACTGGGTCAGGGCCGGGACGGCTCAGTCGCCGCCACGGTCTTGAAAGTCCGGGGGA
Organism: uncultured Desulfobacteraceae bacterium; assembly: GCA_964633015.1. Classification (GTDB taxonomy): domain Bacteria; phylum Desulfobacterota; class DSM-4660; order Desulfatiglandales; family Desulfatiglandaceae; genus B46-G9. The sequence continues at coordinate 8,303 of CAZWEV010000050.1, forward strand.
TTTTTGCCTCGGGACAGGATGCGATAGACCGCAGCACTACCCAGATGCCGCTCAAGGCGTTTCAATCGGTCTTCAGCATGGCCGGGGCGGTCCACGAAGCAGTGATCATGGGAGAAAGCCTGACGGAAGTGCCAGCCATCAAAGCCGCCATCGCCCGGAAGCTCCCCGGGATTCCCGCAGACCCACCCCTGGTTGTGCTCGACTGGACGCAGCTGATGCCCGGCCTGCAGCAGGCCATTCATATGGATCTCATCAGCGGCGCTGTCTTCTATCTGATCCTGATCATGGTGGTCGCCTTCAGCATCCTGAACACGTTCCTGATGAGTATCCTCGAGCGCACCCATGAATTCGGGATCATGATGGCTATGGGTGCCAAACCCGGACGCCTGACCCGGCTGGTGCTGGCAGAATCGGTGAGCATGACCCTGGTGGGCATCCTGACAGGGGTGATCGCGGGTTGCCTGCTGACCTGGTATTTTATGGCCCACGGCCTGAACCTGGGCGCTTCATCTGAAATCCTGCGTCAATTCGGGATACCCAGTGTGTTTTATCCCCATTTGACACCGCTGACGGCAACGGCAGGTCCGGCAGCGGTCTTTGTGATTACCATTCTGGCGGCTCTCTACCCGGCCCTCCGCATCCGCTCGCTGCAGCCGGTGGAGGCCATAGGGCACGCCTGATTCCATGAACCGGAAGAGGTACGGACCATTATGATGGACTTCCAACTGGCCTGGCGCAACATCTGGCGCAACCCCCGGCGTACAACCGTGATCCTGATCGCGGTGATTATGGGGGTATGGAGCATGATCTTTCTGGGTGCCCTGATGCGGGGCGTTGTGGCGGGCATGGTGAAAAACGGCATCAGCACTCTGACCGGACACACACAAATCCAGCAAACGCGGTATCCCGACGATCCTTCCGTGATGCACAGCATCCGCGATCCGCAGACCGTAGCGGCGGTCCTGCCAAAGGCACTTCCATCCGGCAGCCACTGGACCATGCGTGTACGCGTCAATGCAGTGGCCGCCAACGCCAGACACAGCAGCGGTGTGACTCTGGTGGGCATCGATCCGGATTCGGAAGCCCGGGTCTCGTTCATCGGCCACAGTATCACCTCCGGGAAATATCTCAAAGCGGGCGAGGGCAATGACATCCTGGTGGGTCGGGCCCTGGCCGAGGAGTTCGGAACGCATCTGGGACAAAAGCTGATTTTGATGTCCCAGGATACCCGGGGCCAGATCGTCTCCCGTGCATTTCGGATCAGCGGCATTTTTCGTGCCGAGATGGAATCCACCGAAAAACAATTCGTTTTTGTTATGCGCCGGGCCGCCCAGCAAATGCTCAAGATGGACGGAGCTGTCTCCGAGGTGTCGGTGGTGTTGCCGCAATACAAGCACGCGCGGCAGATTGCTGCGGCCCTTCAGGCCCGCCTTGCGGGAGAGGATCTGGTCGTCCGGCCCTGGCAAAAGGCCCTGCCGCTGCTGACCGCCTACCTGGACCTCTACGACAACTTCATCCTTATCTGGTTTGTGGTGGTCTTTATCGCCATGGGGTTCGGCATCGTCAATACCACCCTTATGGCAGTGTTTGAACGGATGCGCGAATTCGGGCTGCTCAAGGCCCTGGGCATGCGGCCCCGGCGCATCGTCAAGGGCATCCTCATCGAGGCGCTGTTGCTCCTGCTCTGCGGAATGGCAGTCGGCAATCTGTTGGGATGGCTCAGTTGCTGGGCGTTGTCCTTCAAAGGGATTGATTTGTCGGCCCTGGCGCAGGGAGCAGAGTATGCCGGCATGGCGCGGGTTATCTTTCCCTTGGTGTTGCCCAGGGACATTTTCAGCGCCAATGGGGTAATTCTTGGTCTGGGGCTGCTGGTGAGCCTCTATCCGGCGATCAAGGCGGCCCGCTTTACCCCGGTTGAAGCCATGCAACATTACTGAAAACCGGGTTGCCCTGGAGGATCCGGTTCCGGGAATAGTCAGGGAAGAGGAGTTGATGCAATATGGCAATCGTCGAATGTGAAGGCTTGTCGAAGACCTATCAACAGGGCAAGGTAACGGTCCGGGCACTGAATAACGTGAGCCTGTCCGTGGCGGCAGGAGGATTCGTGGCCCTGGCGGGCCCCTCGGGCTCGGGCAAAACCACCCTCCTCAATCTCATCGGGGGGCTGGATCGGCCTGACGCTGGCGATATCCTGGTCGACGGCCGCGATTACAGCCGTCTGAGGAGCGCCGAGCTGGCGGACCTGCGTCTCCGACGAATCGGCTTTGTCTTCCAGGCCTACAATCTCATTCCGGTGCTGTCCGCCATTGAAAACGTTGAATACGTGATGCTCCTGCAGGGCGTTGCAGCGACCGAACGCCGTCAGCGCGCCCGCCGGATTTTGGACGATGTGGGACTGGCCGACAAGTACGACCGACGGCCAGCGGAACTCTCCGGCGGTCAACAGCAGCGTGTGGCCGTGGCCCGGGCCATCGTCTCCAGTCCTTCCATCGTCCTGGCCGATGAGCCCACCGCCAATCTTGACTCCAAGACCGGGGAAGGCTTGCTGGAGCTCATGCTGCGGATGAACCAGGCGCACCAAGTCACCTTCATCTTTTCCACCCATGACCGCATGGTCATGGACTATGCCCGGCGCCTCATTCTCATCCGGGACGGATCCATCGTCGGAGATCAGGACAAGGCGGCATGACCGGTGCGCTTGTTGTCTGCCGTGGAGGACAGCATATGGCTGCATCAGGGATCTTATGGAGGCGTTTCATGCGGTGCGGCTTGTTGCTCGTGTGGCTCTGGGTCCCTCCGGTCTGGGCCCAGGACACCGGGACCTCCGCTTTCTCTCCCGCCTCCAATATCGAGGCGCAATGGGGCGGCTATCTGCGCGGCATCGGCACCGTGAGCTTTCCGGACGACCAGTCGATGTATGGATTGTTGGGCGCAGAACCGTATACGGACGCCCAGACAGAATTCCGTTTGAAAAACCAAATATTCATAGGGTCCCGGTGGATCGCGGAAACCCACTATGAGCTGGTAGGACAGTTCGGCGACACCCTGAAAAAGACCCATGAGCTGGAACGATTGCTGCCTGTCTCAACGGTAGAGGCCGTGAGAGGGACCGCGCCCATCAATGATAACCGGCGGCTGTTCAATCTCACCCACACCCTCGATGCGGGAGACAGCTATGTGGTGTATCACCGCCTGGACCGCCTGAATCTGACCTACACGCCGGACTGGGGCACGGTGCGCATCGGCCGCCAGGCCCTCACGTGGGGCGACGGTTTCATCTTTAACCCCATGGACCTCTTCAACCCTTTCCCACCCACCACAATCCTGCGGGACTACAAAGTGGGCGATGACATGGCGTTCCTCCAGCGGCCCGTCGATATGGGGGACCTTCAGCTGCTCTACGTTCCTCGCCGCGACCCTGCGGACGGTCACGTAGAATCGAATCAGTCCTCGTATGCCGCCAAGTTTCACCTTACCGCAGCCGGATCGCTGGAAATGAATTTCATGGCGGCCCCTCATTACGGTGACGATGTTGTCGGCCTGGGCGCCGTGGGCGTCTTGGGCGGGGCCGCATGGCGGGCGGATGCCGTCTATACCTTCTTGACCTCGGATACTGCACAGCACGGCTTCCTCCAGTTGGTGGCCAATCTGGATTACGCCTGGCAATGGGGCGGGCGGAATTTTTATGGCTTCGTGGAGTTCTACTTCGACGAACTAGGCCGGGCCGGAAGGTATGCGCAGGCCCTGGAGGATGTCCCGCTTCGACAGCGGCTCGAACGGGGGGAGCTTTTCACTCTGGGGAAGACCTATTTCGCCGGTCAACTGGAGCTCGAACTCCACCCGCTGGTGCATGCCTATTGGACGACGATCGTCAATGTCTCCGATCCTTCTAGTATTCTGCAGCCCCGGCTCTCATGGGACGTGACCGACAACATCCAGTTGATTGCCGGCGCCAGCCTCTATTGGGGGGCACCCGGCACTGAATACGGTGGGTTCGACATGGACTTGGCCGGACAAACGGTTGAAGTCGCACCGGCCGATCAGATTTATCTCTGGCTGACCTATATCTTCTAGTCCGCCAAATAGTATACCAGCATTTTTGCCAGATTCTTGAGGTCGGCTATCAAGGCAAACTCGTCCGGTTGGTGGAAAGTTGCAAGAGTTTCCATGCTGAACGGGCCCGTTCCCGCCACATCAATATTGCCGGTGATTGCCGTGACGAAGCCCAGATCCGTCGATCCCTGGAGCCCGCCGACAATGATATCATCATCCGTATATCCATAGACAGCTTGCAAGGCCCTGCACATGCGCCGGGCACACGGGCCATCCACATCAATCTTCGCAGGTGCGTAACAATGCACTATATCTATCTCCCACCCAAGGGCTCTGCCGCGCTTTTCCCCGCGCTCAATTGCTTCTCGCAGCTCAGCCTCAACATCCTCAAACCGTTCTTCCGGGATATACCGTCGATCGATGACGAGCGTGCACTCTCCAGGGATGACGTTTGCTTTTTCGCCGCCCCGGATAATATCCAGATTAAGGGTCGGACGAATATTTTTCTGTGCCACCCCCGGGCCGGGCAGTACCGGCATGCTGCTCTGCCGCTGCTCCACAATCTCTTTCAGCTTCAGGAGTTCATCCATGACGGGAACCATGGCTTCCACTGCGTTGACTCCCAGGTAGTTCATGCCCGAGTGGGAGGCTTTGCCGATCGATTTTACGGCAATCTCAACGTTACCGACTGACCCCTGCAACCTTACGGGAGCCTGCATCCCTGCTTCGAGCCAAACGAGCTCTCCCTCGAAATATCCCTGTTCTGCCAGATACCGTGATCCGGGATATATACCCAGCTCTTCATCCGAGCACATCATTCCTCTCACATCACAGCGAAGATCCACATTCAAGCGAGATATGGTTTCAAGGGCCAGGAAAAGGCTGCCGATCGATCCTTTCATATCCACCGCGCCGCGACCGTAGACCCTGTCGCCGGCAACCTCACCGAAGGGATCATGTTTCCATCCTGAACCGATAGGCACGGTATCCATGTGTGCGTAGATGCAGCACGGGGGTTTTCCGGTATTCCTGGAGGCAACGAGGTTGATCCTGTCACCCGTCACCTCCGGACGGATTTCTGCTGCCTTTTCAGGGGGCAGAATCACACGTTCACAATCAAAACCCCACCGTTGGTAATACGACTCAAGTATTGCAACAAATGCAGAATAGGTGTCATGAGAAGGAACCGTTGTATCAACTTCCAGAAGCTTCTTCATTACATCGATGATGAATTCGTCCTGTGCGTCTATGAACGAGCAGATTTTATTAAATTGCGAAGATGTCATACGTTCCCCCGCCAGGCACTATTTTTCAGGAAGCGAAGCAAATATTTCAATGACGTCCTGAGACGGCGGCGTGAGCCCGAAGCCGCCCCATTTCATCATCACCCCTGTATAGGACTCGGCAAAATACGTTGTCGTAGCGTCACTGACAATCGAAGCGAGATAGCCATGGTCTATCGCATCTCTGAAGGCCGTCTCCACACATTCATCGGTAACGAAACCGCAGAGGAAAATATACTGTATTCCCATGTGACGAAGAATACGATCAAGACTGGTCCCGGTAAAGGCGCTGCTGACGGTTTTGCTCAGGGTAATCTCACCCTTCTGCGGTGCACATTCAGGAAGAAATTGCGCCCCTTCGCTCTCCGGGGGGTAATACCAGTTCAGCATTCTGTGAGCCATACCCGTATCTCTGGCATCTCCGGAAAGTGCGGCAATCCGCACATGGATCGGAGGAATCTCATACTGCCGGGCTGCGGTAAGAAGCTTCTGTGAAACGGAAAGTGCGGCTTCAAACCGCTTTTTATAATCAGCGAGTGCTGCGTGCACATTTTCAACGGGTAGTCCGGCATCGATGGCTCTCTTTGCCATGTAATCGGCTGTGGACAACTGTTGGATATCAATGAGCAAGAGAGCGGTGTTCATGCGGTTGGGCGGCGGACCGACAGGCGCCAGACCTTTTTCCGATACGCCATACGCGGCGCCGATGACTTGCATCAAAGTAATTTCCGGCATATTTTTGTATCCTCCTGTAATTTGTTGATTGCGGGAACGCACTTCTGCAAAGCAAAATAGCAGAGAGGCTGACCAGGTGTCAATGCAGCGTCAAAATCCCTGTCCCGCCATCAAGGTATCATCGTTGCCTTCGGTCGCTCCTCCCGCACACAACACGGAATCTCCGATGCGGCGGCCCCGCCTGGGACGGGGCCTTCGACTTGCATCTGACCCCTTGCTGATGGTCAGGACTTTCGCCAAATCATTTACATTGCGGAATCTGGACGGTGGATTTGAGAATGGGAAGTGTCCATATCTGTGTCGGCCGGCTGTTTCTTGTGTTCCGCAGCAAGGGCCATGTACATTGCCGGAACCACGAAAAGCGTGAAAAGCGTTCCAATGGAAAGGCCCGTTGCGATGACGAGACCCATGTTGAACCGACTCACCGCACCTGCGCCGCTTGCCGTGATCAGCGGAACGACGCCAAGCACCATCGCCGCCGTGGTCATCAGAATGGGTCGCAGCCGGATGCCTGCCGCCATTTCGATGGCCTCCCGCTTGCTGTGCCCCTGTTTCTGCAGGTTGTTCGCGAACTCGACGATCAGGATGCCGTGCTTGCTGATGAGCCCGATCAGCGTCACGAGGCCGACCTCGGTGTAGATGTTCAGGCTGGCCCCCCCGACGCCCAGGCTGATGAAGATCAGCGCACCGCAGATGGACATGGGCACGGTGATCAGGATGATCACCGGATCGCGGAAACTCTCGAACTGGGCCGCAAGCGCCAGGAAAATGATAATGAGCGCCAGGAAGAAGGTAACGATGAGCGCACTCGATTCCTGGACAAACTGCCTTGACTGGCCGGCGTAATCGATCGAATAGCCCTGCGGTAAGGTCCGTTCAGCCAGGCTTCTGAGATAAGACAGCGCGTCGCCTTGTGTCACCCCGGGAAAGGCGACCCCGGATATGGTCGCAGCGTTCTGCTGTTGAAAGTGATTCAGGGATTCAGGCACAGTTTTGGTCTCGATATGTGCAACGGTGGAGAGGGGGACCATTGCCCCGGCGGCAGTGCTGATATAGTAATGCATCAACTGATCGGTATTGAGCCGAAAACGCTGCTGCACCTGGGGAATGACCTTGTACGAACGGCCTGACAGGCTGAAATAGTTGACATAGCCGCCGCCGAGCATCGCGGAGAGGGCGCTCCCCACGTCCCGCATGGAGAGCCCCAGTTGAGCGGTCATCTGGCGGTCTATGACCACGGTGGACTGGGGCAGGTCATATTTGAGATCGCTGTCAATAAACATGAACATCCCGCTCCTCTTGGCGGCCTGCAGAAACTTCCCGGCCACCTCGTTCAGGCGGCTGAACGGATCCGTCGTCTGGATAACAAATTCGATGGGCAGGCCCCTGCTGCCCGGGAGAGAAGGGGGCTGAAACGCCACCACCTGAATGCCCGCAATATTGCTTAATTCTTTCTGGATGATCGGCTGCAGCTCGTTCGAGGTTTCCCGCCGCTCATTCCAGGGCTTCAAGACCATGCCGGCGATAGAGGTTCCGGGCATGTCGAGCTGGAACACATGATCGGTCTGAGGGTGCTTCTCGAAGGTCTTGAAAACGGCGTGTGAATAAAGTTCACGCTGTTGCAGCGTCGCGTCCGGAGCCGGGGTCGATGAAGTGATGATTACTCCTTGATCTTCCTGCGGCGCGAGTTCTGACTTTGAACCGGCATACAGGAAGTAAATGCTGGCAAGAATGATCACTGCGAACACCATGGTCACCGGCACGTAGTCGAGCGCACCGTGGAGCAGCCGCTCATATCTCCGGTGCAATGCCTCGAATCGACGGTCCAGGAAGCGAGCGAATTTCACTTGCCATCCCTTTTGCGATCGATCATGGGGTCGAAGGAGTTTCGAGCACATCATGGGAGAGAGGGTCAGGGCCACGAGCGCTGATATGGTTACTGCGGCCACGAGCGTGAAAGCAAACTCGGTAAACAGGGCTCCGGTGAGTCCGCCCATGAAACCAATGGGAACATAAACGGCAACCAGGACCACCGTCATCACCACAATGGGGCTGGCCAATTCGCGTGCAGCCAGAAGGGCTGCCCGTACCGGCTTCAGGCCTTTTTCCATATGGCGGCTCACATTCTCGACGATGATGATGGCATCATCCACCACCAGCCCGATGGCGAGAACCAGGGCGAGCAGGGTCAAAAGGTTGATGGAAAAGCCGAAGACCAGCATGATGGTAAATGCGCCGATCAGCGAGAGGGGAATCGCAATGCTCGGAATCAGGACGGATCGAAGTGATCCGAGAAAGGCGAACACCACCAGCGTGACGATGAGTATGGCTTCCACCAGAGTCCACACGACCTCGTCGATGGAACTGTTCACGAATTCCGTGGAGTCATAAACAATTCGCCCTTGCATCCCACTGGGAAGCTGTATTTGGATCTCCGGAAAGACCTTGCGCACCCCCTTGACCACCTCGAGGAGATTTGCCGTCGGCGCGACCTGAATGCCGATAAAGACCGCCTTCTCCCCGTCGAACGCCACTTGAGATTCGTAGTCCTCCGACCCCAGTGTCACGGTTGCCACGTCTTGGAGACGAACATTGGCTCCGTTTTGATGTTTGACAATGAGATTGCGAAATTCATCGAGCGAATGCATGCTGGTCGACGCCGTCAGGTTCACCTGGACCATCTGCCCCTTGGTGCTGCCCACGGCGGAGAGATAGTCGTTGCTGGCGAGGGCAGTCCAGACGTCTGCTGCCGTAAGTCCGTAGGCGGCAAGTTCCCGGGGATTGAGCCATGCCCGAAGGGCAAACAGCTTTTCGCCCAGGATTTCTGCCGTCTGGACGCCGGGGACCACCTGCAGCTTCGGCTGCACAACTCGCACCAGGTAATCAGTGATCTTATTGGCGGTCAGCTCGTTGCTGGAAAAACCTATGTACATGGCGTCGGTTGTCTGGCCGATTTTAATGTTCAGCACCGGCTGTTGGGCATCGGGCGGGAGTTTGTTGAGTACGGCATTAACTTTGGTATTGATCTCGGTCAGTGCCTTGTCGGAATCGTAATTGAGCCGCAGATTGGCGGTAATAGAGCTCAGCCCCTGGGTGCTCGCTGATGTCAGGTAGTCGATGCCGTTCGCCTGGGCGACGGAGTTTTCCAGCGGCGTGGTGATGAAGCCTGCTACCAGGTTGGCGTCGGCGCCCGTATAGGCCGTGGTCACGGTCACGACGGCATTTTCCGTGCGCGGAAACTGCAATACGGGGAGCAGCCCCATCGAGCGGAGACCCAGCACGAGCACAAAAAGGCTCACAACGGTCGCCAGCACCGGGCGGCGAATGAAAATATCGGTAAATTTCATCGATTTCCCCCGCTCACTCGTCTTTGACCTTTGGAGCGGCCTCATCGGTCGGCAGGATGGTATTGTTGATGACCACGGGCGTGCCGTTGTGCAACTTGATCTGGCCGGTGGTCACCACCGTATCTCCCGGTTTTACCCCGCTGAGGATAGCTACCTGATCGCCCCGAGTCTGACCAGTCTTCACGAACTTTTCCTGTGCAACCAGAAGAGGTTTGCCGTCTTTACCTTTCCCATGCGTCTCTACCAGGAAGACGGTGCTTCCGTAAGGGTTGTAGGTGACGGCTGTCTGGGGAAGCGTGATATAGGGTTTCGGCCCCCCTATCTCGATCTCCGTTGTCGCAAACATGCCCGGCAGCAAAAGGGATTTGGGGTTGGGAATCTTCGCGCGAATCTGCACGTTGCGTGTATTGATGTCCACTTTCGGATTGATCGCGGTAACCTCTCCTTCGAAAGTGCGGCCGGGAAACGCGTCGCTTCTGGCCGAGACTTTCTGGCCGATCGCAACCTGCCTGATGGATTTCTGGGGCAGATAGAAATCGTCGTAGATGGGATCAAGGGCCTGCAAAGTGACAATCTTGGTACCGGCGTTGAGATACTGGCCGAGATCCACCTCCCGGATACCCAGACGGCCGGCGAAGGGTGCGCGGATAAGCTTTTTGTCTATCAGTGCCTGTTGTTCGGCAATTTGCGCCTCTGCGCTCTTCAGGTTCGCCGTGTCGGAGTCGAGTGTCGCCTGGCTGATGGACTGGTTCTTGAACTGCTGGAGGTCGCGCTGGTAGGTTTGTCTGGCGAGTTCCGCCATGGCCTGAAGCGATTTCAGCTTTGCGATGTCGGTGTCGGCATTGAGCTCCAGGAGGAGAGCACCCGCCTTTACCTCTTGTCCTGACTTGAAGTGGATACCTGAGACGATGCCATTGACTTCCGGCGCGATGTCCGCTCCCCGGAAGGCCCTGAGTGAGCCGACCGCTTCGATCCGCATCTGCCAGGGCTGTACGCCTGCTTTCATCGCCGACACGGTTTCCGTCGGCATTCCCTGGGCCGCTATAAACTTCTTCACCATGCGCGCCTTAAAGGTCTGAAAGCCGAAAATCCCGGTGAACAGCAGACCCACGAGAATCAACATAATCACCATGCGTTTGGTCATTCTCAACCTCTTTAACTGAAAAAAGGGGCGCCGGGGGACCCGCTCAATCCGTTTTCTTCCCCGGCGTGGCGTCGGCGGACGTGGAGGCGTGATTCCACCAGCCGCCTCCAAGAGCCTGGAAAAGGGCAGCGCTGTCGGAAAAGCGTTCTGCCTGTGCCTGGATCAAGCTGATCCGAGCCCCCTGGAAGTCCCGCTGCGCTACCAGGAGCGACAGATAATTCACTGCGCCCAGTTCAAACTGTTTCTGGGTTAAATCGAGGGTCGCCTTGGCTGCGGCTTCGGCTTCTGCCTGTGCCCGGAGCATCCGGGCATCGGTTTCGAGCGCCCGCAGAACGTCAGCAACGTTTTGAAAAGCCTTGAGTACGGTCCCCCTGTACTGGGCCGCTGCTTGATCATAGGCGGCGATTGCAGCCCGGCGTTTCGCGCTGAGTTCACCGGCATTGAAAATCGGTTGCAGGAGGCCGGCCCCGATGTTCCAGATCACACTGCTCCCCTTGAATATATGGCCTGTATTATCCGATTCAAGGCCGTAGCCGCCGCTCAGAGTGATGTGGGGATAGAGGTTTGCGGTGGCGACGCCGACCTGCGCGGCGGCCTGACGCAGCAGGGCTTCCGACGCACGGATGTCGGGCCGCTGGTGTGCAAGTTCAGAGGGCAGGGTGACCGGGAGAACCACCGGCAAACTCATTGAGCTGAGACGGAATTCCGGCAGCTTTCCCTCGCTCGGCAATCGCCCAATGAGTGCTGAGAGGGCATGTCTCGTGTATGCGAGCTGTTTTTGGAGGGGCGGCAGGGTCGCCCTCGTTTTGGCCAGTTCCGTCTGCTGGGATAATACTGAGGTCTTGGGTACGGCGCCGAGCTCGAACTGCCTCTTCACCATCTTGAGCTGTTCCTGCTCCGCAGCAAGAATATCCTGGGTAGCTCGGATCTGTGCCCGCAAAGACGCTTCGGTGATTGAAGCGGTCACGATGTTTGCGGTGAGTGAGAGATAGGCCGCCTCGAACTGGTACCGCTGATAATCCACCAGAGCCGCCAGCGCCTCGAGCTGGCCCCGGGATGCCCCGAAAAGATCCAGGGTGTAAGATACATTCACAGAGGCATTATACAGGTTGAATATGGAGCTCGGCCCTCCGTACGCCGCACCGGAGCTGCGCTGCCGTGTTGCCTGCAGGGTTCCGTTGACATTCGGGTACAGCAATTGCCCGCTTGCGGCGCGCAGGTTTTCCTCTGCCTCTCGAAGGGCCGCCTGGGCCGATGAGAGAGAGGGGTTGCCCGTCAGTCCCTGCTTGATCAGCTCATTGAGCTCCGGCGAACGAAACAGGGTCCACCACCGGCTGGGCAAGGTTTCCACAAAGGTGAAGCACTGTGCTTCACCGCAGCCGGTAGGTGCGCTTGCGGTATGCGAGGGCAGGGGCGCAGCCGTATAGGAGCGGGGAGCGGCAAATTCCGGCGAACGGAGGTGGGTGTGAACGGTGCAACCGGCCATGGTCACGAGTGCGGCGATGAACATATGGGTGAACAGCCATTTCATGGTTCTGCATTCCTGTCTCACGGGGCGAAACACTTCCTTGCTCCACCGGCCTCATGGGCGCGCGGCCGGTTGTATGGGAGATTTTTTTGAGGAGCCGTTCGATTGCCCGGACGAGTTTCCGGTACCGGGTCTTATTGAAAATTTTCCAGATAATTTAATACGTTTGGTTCGGAAGTCAAGCGGTTTTCTTTTGTTCTGCTCCCTGAAGAAAGGCGGCAGAGAGACTCCAGGCGAATACCGGAGGATGTGCTCAGTCAGCTTTGCCGCGCTTCAAAAAAGCGGGCTTCCTTGCGCCAACCGGCATATCGTGCCAGCGCTCCCATGGCCCGTGCTCCGCGTTCGGGGCTTTCGAGGATGGGGATCCCCTTATCTTGTACTTTTGCAATAAAAAGATCCTCCCTGGTGCGAAGGGAATATCCGATAACAGGTTTGCCATATTCACCGGGCAAAGCAGATACGGCCGAAGACTGTTGATCAATGATCTGCTCGCTCTGTTGGGCAACCTGATCTTCCTTTATACCCATGCTTTCCAGGGCAAGGCGCACCGTCCTCGTAGGCACCAGGAAGTAAATCATGAGACCGTCGGTCTCCTGCGCTTCCAATAGGGTTTTCGGGATCTCGTGGAAGTAATCCAACGGGTTTTTTGTAAACGTCAGGTCCACGGGATTGTTCATGCTCGCCGTATGGGGTATGAAAGGAGCAAGTTTTTCCCGGGTAGCGGTTGAGAGGGACGGCAATGCAAGGCCCGCACGGCCACAGGCATCTGCTGCAGCAGCCCCCGGTCCTCCTGAATGGGTCTGGATAATCACACGGTTGCCATCGGGTGCGGGGCAGGCCCCGAGCACCCAGCAGAAATCGAATAATTCCTCTATGGATCTTGCCCGTATGATGCCGCTCTGCCGGAACACGCCGTCATAAAGAGGGTCCGGTCCGGCCATGGCCCCGGTATGGGAAAAACCCGCCCGCTTTCCCGCATCTGATCCACCCACGTAAAACGCCACAATGGGTTTGTGAGGCGTGATGTCCCTGGCTGTTTCCAGGAATGCCCGGCCGCGTCGGATAGCTTCAATATAAAGTGCAATGACCCTGGTGTTCGGGCAGGCGGCCAGATATTCCAGGCAGTCCACAATATCCATGTCCGCCTCATTGCCCACGCTGACGGCTGCACTGAATCCAAGTCCGAATCTTCCCAGGTAGTCGAACATCTGGGTCACAAAGCTCCCACTCTGGGATGCCATCCCAATAAAGCCCGGTGAAATGGTGTAAGGGAAAAAGGTGGTGTTCAGTTTATGGGACGGGTTGACCACGCCGATGCAGTTGGGGCCCAGGAACCTCATGTCATACTGCCGGGCGATGTCCACAATCCGGCCCTGGAGAGCGACCCCTTCACCTCCCACTTCATTAAATCCACCCGAAACAATGATGACGTGTTTGATCCCTTTCCTGCCGCACTCTTCCACCATTTGCGGGACGATGTGTGTCGGAAGGACCATGACCGCCAGGTCCGGCGTTTCGGGGAGAGCAAGGACGCTTCTGTAGGCCTTGATCCCCTGTACTTCATCCAGTTTGGGATGAATGGGATAGAGTGCTCCCCTGAAACCAAGGCTCCGGAGGTTATTCAACTGGGTTGTCCCCATGGCAGTGAAATTGTTGGAGGCCCCGTAAAAGGCGATTGATGCGGGGTTGAGGATGGGATAAAGCGGACTCTCTTTCATGGATTGCAACATGCGTTCCTCTCTATATCAACCTGCGGTCGCCCGGAATGCTACAGCTCCATATCCTGGATGACCGAAAGGGCTTTGATGAGTATTTTTGTATTTTCCTGACCGATTGCGGATTCAATACCTTCTTCCAGAATCGCAACCTTTTCAGCCACCTGCGGTGCGAGTTTTCGTGCCTTGTCTGTGAGTCTGAGGAGATTCAGGCGCGCGTCTCTCGGGTCCGGCCTCCGGGAAACCAGGCCCATCTGTTCCAGCCGCCGTATCATGGTCACCGCCGCCGCCTTGCCGATGCCCGCCCGCCGGGCGAATTTCCCGAGACTGACATTTTCCTCCCGCCAGAGGGCCCCGAGGGCCATCATCTGCTGGGCCGTCAGCCCGAGGGGGGCAAGCACCCGGTTATAGTAGGCAACCATTTTTCTGGCGGCCAGGGTGGTCACGGAACAGATGAAATATCTTGGCTCTGGGAAAGACGTTTGCATGCGAACATTTGATAGCAAACGATTATATCTCTGTCAAGAAGAAAGAGTCCGGAACGCATCCGGAGAAGCAGCAAGGAAAAAACCTTGGCAGCTTCCGCTATTTCTGATTTATACTTGTCATCCATAGCAGCAGAGCATCGCATAGAGTGAACAAATTGAGCAAAGGAGTATCAGCTATGTCTTTGATATTAAATAAAATACGAGATTTTATGGAGAAGGAAGGGATTCCCGGGCGTGATGCCTATGAACTGCCTACTTCCAAGAAGACGTTCCCTGACGGTGCAAATTATCGGATCGAGATTGCCGGCGTCGAAAGAGCTTCAACCATGGAGGCCCTGATCGATGAAGCCCGAAAGCGGAATTTTACCGTCCATCGCGTTATAGCGGCAGTGGGCGGTTCCACCTATTGCGACTTCGAGGAACTCAAGGCAATGGCACAAATGGCCCTTGAAGAAAAAATCGAAGTAGTCATGACGGTGGGCCATCGCAAGGGCTGGGATGCCGGGGCAAAGGAAGGCGCGACCACTGAAGGGGCCATGCAGGCCTTCAGGCTGCGCGGGTCGGATCATATCTCGTATCACATCGCGGATATTATGCGAAGCATTGAAGCCGGCCATCGCGGCTTCCTGGTCTATGATGAAGGGGTCCTGTCTATTTTGAATAAAATGCGTGGTGAACGTCTGATTCCACCGGAAACGATCTTCAAATTCTCCGTTTTCGGCGGGTATTGCAGTGCAGCCGGGGCCCGGGTGGCCGCATCCATGGGCGCCAATTCCCTGAACCCTTCATCGGACATCTCTTTGCCGATTCTTGGAGGCATCCGGAAAGCCGTTGATATTCCATTGGATGTCTACATCATTATAGTCGACTCTTTCGGCGGAATGTTCAGGGCGTATGAGGCGCCTGAAATCGCACGGATTGGATCGCCCTGTTATTTCAAATTCGAGCCTGGCACTTCAGAGGGTGACATTTACAAGCCCTGGATTTCCGAAGTATGGCATCAAGGACTGATCCGAGAGAAGGTGAAAATAGCTTCCATCGTGCAGGAGATCGTGGAGCGGCATGCACCGGAGCTGAAGACATCAGAGAAGGGACCCGCAGACCTTGTGTTGCCTGTGTCTGCATAGTCATGGGATATGGCTCCTCCTTCGATTTCATGACCCTGAACAGGTGAGGAAAGACAGATATGGAAATGGAAAAGGCAGTGGCCCGTCGAAGTACGGCAGTCGAATGGTCAGGCATCCGGGTTATGTTTTCATTGGCCGATGACATCCCGGGTGTGATCAACCTCGGCATTGGTCAACCCGATTTCGATACTCCGGCCTTTATCCGGGAGGCCGCCAAGAATGCCCTGGATGACGGATACACGCGATACCCGCCTGCAAAAGGTTTTGAAGATGTAAGAGAAGCAATCGCGAAGAAGCTGCAAACAGAAAACAACATCGTTGCCGACCCGGACACGGAGATTTTCGTCGCTGTCGGTGCCATGCAGGTCATCTTTAATACAATCCTGCATCTCATTGAACCCGGAGAAGAGGTGATGCTCATTGATCCGGGGTACGATTATTATTCACAGATCAGGCTGTTTGGCGGGGTGCCGGTGCCGGTGCCGGCTTTTGAGAAGAATCTCTTCAAAGTGGATCCCGCTGACATCAAATCGGCAATTTCGGAAAAGACCAAGCTCTTGATTCTCAACACGCCTTCCAATCCCACCGGCGCAGTTCTTGACAAAACCATATTACGAGAACTTGCTGAAATAGCGCAGAAAAACAATATCATTGTTCTCTCCGACGAACCCTACGAGCATATTATTTTTGACGGAAAAAGACATGTAAGTATCGCATCTTTCGAAGGCATGAAGGAACGAACGATTTCCGCCTTCACACTCTCCAAATCGTACGCCATGACAGGCTGGCGGGTAGGATATGCGGTTGCGCCAAAAGGACTTATCGATGAGATGGAGAAACTGATGGAGCATATGGTCTCCGGCGTTACTGCGGTATCCCAGCGGGCTGCACTGGCCGCCATCACGGGACCTCAGGACCCAGTCCGCACCATGGTGAAAGAATATGAAAAGAGGCGAAAAGTTATTTATGAGGGGTTGAACGCCATCGACGGGATATCGTGCATCCTGCCCGAATCCACCTTCTATGCATTTCCGAACATAACGGAATGCGGCCTGACGTCCTGGGAGTTTGCGAAGTATCTCGTCAGGGAACACAAGGTCGCGGTGGTGCCCGGAAGTGTCTTCGGCAAGGGAGGAGATGGGTATGTGCGTATATCGTTTGCCGTTGATCTTGAGAGCATCCGGGAAGCACTCGTGAGAATAGAAAAAGGTGTCCGTGCGCTGCTCAGATAAGTTTCAGGGTCGCAGGATCCGGCTGTGAAAATCCTGCCTCGTGGACAATAATGATGCATCCCAGTCGTCCGGCTCGCAACTGTGTTGCCGTGGCAGGGATAGGCGATGATCTGGACGTTGAAATCGAAGTCATTGCGGCAGTGTGATGCGTTTTGACCGGCGATTGTGAAGGGGTAATCATGCCTTTTTCCGGCCGCAGAGGCCCAGGGCCTTGAGGGCGGCAAGGGCGGCGGCCATGATGGAGACGAAGATCAGGACGGTGAAGGCAACGCTCCAGTGCCACCAGAGGGGCCCGTTTACGAGGACGGTACACCCGCCCACGATGGGAACGGCAAACACGTTCATAAGGGCTATCTCCAGGGCGACCGGCGTTCGGAAGTCCGGGTCCGCAATCCTGAGAAGCAGGAGGCCGCAGGACACCGTCCCTGTTACCGTGCCGTAAATCGCCACCGTCCTTTCCAGGTTGTAGGAGGGGAGCCTTGCTCCCAGAAAGATAACCAGGAGCGTGGTAAGCACCCCGCTGGCCAGGGAGACGGTCAAAAAGGGAACCATGTATTGCCACACCACCAGCACCTGGATTGCAGTCACTGTAGCAACGATCAGAAAGTCCACCGACCATCCCGTTATTCGCCGCTGGACCCCGGGATCGAGCAGGTAGTCGATCCCCATCTTTTTCATGACCCACCGGACGCAGAGAGCCACACCGAGGCCGAAAAAGAAAAAAAATCCCCACAGCATTTTGCCCGCGTCAGGCGGGAGGCTTTTTCCGAGGTAGGTTACAAAAAGATAGGTCAGCACATAGACAAGACCGACGAGAGCCGCCTGGAAGGAAAGGGTGTCTATATTTCCCGAATGAAGGGTCAGATCACCGGCGGATTCCCTTTTTTGACCCCGGGCGGTAATGCCCACCAGAAAGTCTCGCGGCAGCCCCCCGGCTTCCCGCGATGAGGAGCCTTTTCTGAGCCAGTTGTTCACCAGAGGAACCCCCACGAAAAAAGCGAAAAAATACCCCATTGCCGCGAAGCCCAGTCCGATGGTGGCGGCATGATTGAATCCCACCGTCTCCCACACTTTCCCGAAAGAGAGGGCCTGGCCGGGGCCTTCATTGAAACCTAACGGGACGAGAAATCCAAAGGTGGGGAAGAGTCTGGAACCAAAAAAGGAAAACAGAATGACGGCCAGTCCTCCGATGGCGGCCTGCAGAGGAAAGGTGATGCCCTGGGTGATGGCCATCCACAGGGACCCTTTGAAAATTTCCCTTTTTTGACCGGGATGGGTGTGGTCTTCTCTTCCCCGGGTGAGTCCCACGGAAATGAAGGAAATATTGAACAGGTGGTAGGCGAAGGTTTCCAGAGGATGCGGACCGAAGCTCACCAAGCCGGCATTTACGAGGATGAGACCGAGAACTCCACCGATGAGGCAACTGGGAAAAAGAAATCTCTGGAAAAAAGGGACGTTCGCCCGAAGGAATACGCCCACGAGCAACAGAATAGCCAGAAAACAGAAAAGGAGGATCGAGTGAAATGGAAAGGGGCTCTGCATGGGACGCCTCCTGACACAACAGGGCAGTTGAAAAGACGTTTCCGGGCGGCCAGGTCTTGTCTATCAAAGACCCCCTTCGTTTACACCATCATCACTGGACTTGTACAGCTTTTTCCGCAGCAGGATGCGCACGAATGCATATGCGCACAGGATGGCGGCAAAGGCGAAAAGGATTTCGTACAGGTGATAGCTTATCTGGGTGAGCCAGGCCGTCCGGGGGGCGAGGGACTGCTGCCACTGTTTTTCCAGGGTTTCAAGGGAAGCGGAAAACGCCTTTTGCACGGCAGTCCCTGTGTCCGCGCCATCTGCCAGGAAGTTGAGCATGGAAAAAACCTGCTCGGTCCCGAACCGGGCAAAAAGGTAGGTAACGAAGCTTTTGCTCTCCTGGTATGCCAGGACAAGTCCCCGTTCATCACGGGGGAACCGGCGCTCGAGGATATGGAGAGAAATGAAGTCCCTTGAAAGAGCAGCCCTGTTCAGGATGGATTGTTCCTGATCCATGACGATCTCGTCGAGCCCATCGCTTGCCCATTGACAAAGGCCTTCGTCAAGCCACCGGGGAAGGGAAGAAAGAGGGATATGCTGGTGGAGCAGAAGATGACAGAGTTCATGTTTGAAAGTGACTGAAAGGCGAAAGGGACGCAGCGCCACCCGGGAATAGTCTATGACAATGAGATTTTTTTCGGGCACTGCAAAGGCAATCGAAAGAGGGCTTTCCACCATCCTCAGAAACTGTTCCCTGTCAGAGAGCAGGAGGACAGCAGGCCTCGGTACAAGTTTCCACCCAAAAATCTTCGTCAAATCATGATATTCATGTGGATACAGGCGAAGGACTTCTTCCGCGGCCGGCTGCAACGCATCACCATAATAGACGGTGATGTCCCGGCCTTGAAGAGCATGGAAGGTCTGCGCGAATGCCCCTTGGGGCAGGAGCAACCCGAGAATGACGCTGCCGAGAAGCTGAATGATTCTTCCTGGGAGAAAAAAGCACTTTTTTCGATACGATTCGGGCACCGGTTGTTCCTGTTAACTTTTGACGATATGTTAAGGTTCCTGTTTAACATGTTAACATATCCTTGACAGTATCTCCAGCCAAATGTTTCCCGGTCCATTATCTCAAGTCCTCAAAACCAGTATTGATTTCCATGTTTCTCCCAGGTGCAACCAAAACCTTTGACCCCGGAGTGGGCTGACCCGCTATTGGCATCGGTGTTGCAAAATTTCATTCGGGGGGAAGTCAGGTTGCGCATAGTATGCCAGTGAAAGACCCGGGAACATGAGACAGTTTTTCGAAAAAATGCACATTGATCAGCTGAATGCCATGCCCCTGTCCGTGAAATTGATTCTCGGCATGAGTATCATCTTGATTGTTGTGATGGGTCTTTCCACTTCGTATGACATGATGACGCGGACCAAGTTCCATCTTGAGCAACAGGAGCAATGGGCACATACCTTGAGCGACACGGTCATGAGGAGCATCGAGTACTCCATGTTCGACGGTAAGATGGATGATGTCCAGGCTATTCTGGAGAGGCTCTACACGCTGAAGGGGATCAGGGTGGTTAATCTCTGCGACGATGCCGGGGTCATCAAGTACAGCGGATTGCCGGGAAACAGGGGGGCGGCCTGCTCTCTCGGGCTCACAGAAAAGGCACTGCATACGGGTTCTGTTGTGAAGGGCCTGGAAATGTTCGGCAGAGAGCGGGTGCTTTATTATGCAATGCCCATTCCGAACGAGAACACCTGTTACCGGTGTCACGGTTCCCGGAAAGAGATATTGGGAGCCCTCACCGTGGGAATGAGCTGGACTCCCTTGGAAAACAGGATCGCTTCACTCAGGAACAGGCAGATTATCCTGGTCATGTTCTCGTTACTTGTTGTGGGCTTTTTCCTCATGTTGTTCCTTTCTCGATATATTACGAGACCTCTCTCTCAGTTAACAAGACTGGCGGATGATATCAGCCGCGGAAATCCGGGAAGTGATCTCGGCAGGGTTCTCAA
>CAZWEV010000051.1:0-28019 GCA_964633015.1 uncultured Desulfobacteraceae bacterium
GCTGGAGCTTCCGGCAATGCCGGCACGGGCGGCAATGGGGTATCTTGGTCACGGATTGATTTCACCCCAGGATGAATATTTCCCGACTCTGATCACCGGTGAAGCATTCAGCCGGGGGCTGGAAACAACGCTCAGCGGACGCACCTTCACGCTCAACGGCAAATCCATACAAGTGACACCAGTTGCCATTTTTCTGGACAAATCAGACCGCTACTGCCGTGAGTATGAAGTATTGTCAAGGAAAGACGGCCGCACAAACGCTGCGCGGGGAGTTGCTTTCCGAAATCAATCAGGAGAATGGCGAGTGTGGATATTCATCGCCTCGGAACCTCGTGAGAGCCTGACTAAGCCGGGAAAACAAACCTATGTTCCAGCGGCCGGCAAAGATGACCAGTTCAATCAAATACTAGATCAAATTATGGCCTCGCCGCCCCTCACACCCCAACAGGAACAGAAAATAATTCGCAAGGGCTGGAAAAAAAGCTTCTCAGATCACTCATCGGAAACCCGCCGGTGAGCTTGCGGAAAGAATTCTTGACATTTATTGCAGCAGGAGCGAACATTTAAATATTATATCGCTAGGGGTGGTCTTTCTGAGAGCCGGAAATGTGCGGCAACCCTTAGAACCTGAACTGGGTAATACCAGCGGAGGGAAGCGGTGAAATTGTGGAGTGGTTTTCCACTGTTTGCGCGCAGTGCTCATCATGGGCCGCTTTCTGAGAGGAAAAGCGGCCTTTTTGGTGCACGGCATGTTTGATTCCCACTAGTATTCCTCCGTTCCCCGATCCGCCCGAACGGTTCAAGATGGACCCCCATCCCTGCAAACAAGTCTTCTCTCCCAGAGCAGAAGGCGCCATAGGGTTTTCAAGGCAAGCTCAGAAAGGAAAAGGATTCCTGTCCGAGCAGTGCGCTCTTCTGGAACCCGATAACGGAGGATACCTATGGAAGGTGACACAGGCATAGAACCAATTGGGAAAGAGAGCCGGAACCTGAATGGAATGGATTTTTTCTTCCTCTGGGCCGGGGCTGCAGTTTCCCTCGCGGAGATCTGGGCCGGCGGGCTCCTGGTCCCGCTCGGCTTCTTGTCGGGCTTCATGGTGATCATCATCGGGCACATCGTCGGGAATACCCCCCTCGCCCTCGGGGGCATCATAGGGAGCAGGACCGGCATTCCCACCATGGTGGCGGTCAGGCCGTCCTTCGGAGTGCGCGGCTCCTATTTTCCAACAATACTCAATCTCGTTCAGCTCGTAGGCTGGACCGGAGTCATGCTCTGGATCGGCGGGCAGGCCGCCCAGGCCGTATGGCCTTTCCCCACCTTTGGATTTCGCGCCTGGACACTTATCGCCGGGATTGTCACAACCATCTGGGCGCTCGTCGGCCACCGGTACTGGAAATGGCTGCAGAGGATCGCCGTCACGGCACTCATAGCCCTTTGCTGCATCATGAGCTACGCGGTATTCCAGAAATACGGGCTGAGCCATCTCATGAGCCTCTCATCAAAGGAATCCATGCCCTTTATGCTGGGACTCGATCTTGTCATTGCCATGCCCATTTCCTGGCTTCCTCTGGTGTGCGATTATTCCAGGTATGGAAAAGGGACGGCTTCCGCTTTCTGGGGAACCTGGATCGGCTATTTTATCGTGAGCTCCTGGATGTACATTATAGGCCTGGGAGCGGCCCTTGCCACAAAATCCCTGACACCGGACAGCATGGTGCTCCAGCTGATGGTGGGTCTGGGACTTGTACTTCCCGCCATCATCATTGTGCTCTTTTCCACCTTCACCACGACCTTTCTGGACATTTATTCCACCGCCGTATCGGCCCTCAACATCTGGCCGCGGCTCGGCGAACGCCGGGGAGGCCTCGTATGCGGGATCCTGGGAACACTTCTGGCCCTGCTGTTTCCGGCAACCGCGTATGAAAACTTCCTGCTTCTCATCGGCTCCGTGTTCTGTCCTTTATTCGGGGTCGTGCTTGCGGACTATTTTTTTCTCCGAAAACAGCGGTACTTTCCATCCGGACTTGGCGGTCCGAACATGTACTGGTACCTCGGCGGATTTAATCCATGGGCATTTATCTCATGGGGAATAGGATTCGGACTCTATCACCTGCTGCAGCGGCAAACAGCCTGGGGTTCATCTATTCCGAGTCTTCTTGCCGCGGGAGTATTGTATCTGATCCTCATGGCTCTTCTGGGCAGATCTCAGCGGTTCCGGAACGACGAGAAAGGAGGAAGCGCATGAAAACAAAACGGGTTGCGCTTGCGGTCATTCTATCGGCAATTGCCGTCGCGTTTTCGCCGGTATTCATCCCCGTGGGTATTGCCAAGTGTTTTCCGGCCCAGCATATGGTGAACGTCCTGGCCGGTGTCATGCTGGGTCCCCTGTACGCGGTCTGCATCGCCGCCGTTGCAGGGATTATTCGCAATATCCTGGGGATCGGAACCCTGCTCGCCTTCCCCGGGGGAATGATCGGCGCCTTCCTTGCCGGGCTGGCGTACAAGGCATTCAAAAACATGTATCTGGCAGGAGTGGGCGAGGTGATCGGAACGGGCTTCTTCGGTGCCCTGGCAAGCGCCTGGATTGTTGCACCGGTATTCATGGGGAAGGCAATGGCCCTTGGGACCCTGATTATCGCTTTCAGCATCAGCACCCTGGGCGGAAGCGCCATTGCCATCGTTGCACTCCACATCCTGCGCCGGGCCGGAATCTGGAAACCGTGATCAGTCTTTCAAATATTCACTACCGCTACCCCGGGACGTCGGCTCCCGCGGTGCTCCAGGGTATCGATCTTACCATCAGGGAGGGAGAGTACGTCCTCCTCTGCGGCAGGAGCGGTTCGGGGAAATCCACCTTCGGGTATCTCCTGAACGGCCTTATCCCCCATTTTTTTGAAGGGCACCTTGAAGGAACTGTTACGATTCACGGACAGGATACAAAGAACCGCACTGTGGCAGATCTCCTGTCAACGGTCGGCATGGTATTCCAGAACGCCGACGCCCAGCTTTTCAACAGCACGGTCGAAAGCGAGATGGCGTTCGGCCTGGAAAGCCTGGGGTTTGATCCCCGAAAAATTGCCGCAAAAATCGAAAAAACAGCCGAAGATCTTGCGATCATTCCTCTCCTTGATCGTTCTCCTATGTCGCTTTCAGGAGGGGAAAAACGCCTGGTCGCCATTGCCTCGGTCCTCTGTCTGGACCCTCCGGTTATGGTCCTTGACGAACCACTGGCACACCTCGACTGGGAGGGTGCAAAAAGGATTCGGGAGGTCCTTCGTGATCTTCACCGGAAGGGAAAAACATTGCTGGTCATTGAGCAACGCATGAGCAGAACTCTTGACGATGCGAGCCGTTGCGTGATCCTGGGTCACGGAGAGATTTTCTTCGACGGCCCACCCGATGCGGCGTGGCCTGTGCTCGATCAGGAACACCTTGTCCCCCGCTATCCATTAAGAAGGACGGTGCCCCTGAGATCCCGCGAAACGCTCCTCCAGGTTACCCAGATCAGCCACTCAATAGACAGGAACCCTGTTCTCCGGGACGTGTCGCTGGAAATAAAGCAGGGTGAGATCCTCGCCGTCGTGGGGAAGAACGGCGCAGGGAAAACAACTCTTCTCAAGCACTTTAACGCCCTGTTTCGTCCCGAAAAGGGCACTGTGCTCTATGGGGGTGAGGACATTCGGAGCAAGGCGCCTTCCGAGATGGCAGCCCATGTGGGAATTTCTTTTCAGAACGCCAATGACCAGTTTTTCAAGAACACGGTGAGAGACGAACTCATGGTGGGCGTGCGGCCGGGAATGAAAGATGCCGAGGAATGGGTGGATGAACTCTGCTGCCTCTTTGATCTCCGCGGACTCCTGGACCTGTCTCCGTACCGCCTGAGCGAGGGGCAAAAGAAACGCGTCGCCATTGCATCAGTGCTGGTCACAAGACCCAGAATGCTGGCCCTTGATGAACCGACGATCGGCCAGGACGGCTATTTTCTTGAGACCCTGGCGGGGCTCCTTGTTTCACTCAGGGAAAAAGGCCTTACCATCGTCATTGTCACCCACGACCTGGATTTTGCCCAGGCCACTGCAGACCGGCTGATCATTCTTGATAAAGGAAAAGTGACTGGTATGGCGATCCCGGGCACTCCCACAGGGAATGCGGTATTGGCAGAAATGGGGCTGCGCGGGCCGGGAGAGCCGGTATTCACACGAGGAGCGGCGAACAATGCGGGATAAGGGTTTTGATCCAAGGACGAGACTTGCCCTGGGCATGCTTGGGATTGCCGCTGTACTGATCACCCGGGAGACGATACCGCTCGTGGTGGAGCTGTGCCTCATCCTGGCGGGCCTCGTTTTCCTCCGGGCAGGGCGACTGGCGGGCGTGCTCAAGCTGACACTTCCCCTCGTGGCGCTGGTCTTTATTATCGGGATCATCTCTTTTCCCCCTGAAACAGCGGTGAGACTCTCCCTCCGCCTTTTCAATCTCCTGGCCCTCTCGGCCCTCTTTTTTCAGACCATGGACCCGGCGGAGCTTGGAGACAGTTTCAGGAAAATGGGGTTCCCCTACGAATTCTCTTTCATTCTGACCACTTCCCTCCGCTATGTCCCCTTGATCGGCAGGAAAATACGCCTGATCATGGATGCCCAGCGCTCGCGGGGTATTGACCTGCGGCTGCGGCTTCGCAACGTGCCGCGCTTTCTGGCCCTGCTCGTGCCCCTTCTGGTGCAGGCCTTCATCCTCGCCGAGCAACTGGCCATGGCCATGGAATCAAGGGGATTTGCCAGGACCGGGCGATCTTTCCGCAGGGAATACCGCATCTCTCTTGGAGAATACGTTCTCATGGGGTTGGCCCTGTGCCTTGTGGCCGCGTTTTTTGCATGGGAGAGAGGATGGATCATATGAACGTGGGCAACAGCACCATTTCCATCTCCCGGTATCTCAACCGGTTTACCCTGATCGTCGGAGAGGTGAACACCGGAAAAACGACCTTTACCCAGAGGATTCTCGACAGCTACCGGGTCCACATGGGTGATGCGGTTGTGGTGGTTGATCTGGCACCCCACATATCCCCTTCTGCCCTGAAGGGAAGACAGGCGGGCATCGGCGGCGGACTTCATGTTCCGGAAACCAGCAACATCAGGTATTTTCACCCTCCCCTTTCCGCACCGAGACTCCAGGGGAAAAGTAATCAGGAGACTCTCCATCTCGCCGTTGAAAACGCCCGTTGTATCGAATCTCTCTTTGCGCAGGCCCTGGCCGGGAAAACAGATGCCCTGTTCATAAACGACTGTTCCCTCTACCTCCACGCGGGAGAAGTTCAAAGGCTGATTACTTGGATCCGTTCAGCAAAAACGGCAATCGTCAATGGATATTATGGAAAAACGTTAGGGCCCGGGCCCCTTTCAGCCAGAGAACGGGAGGGAATGGAGGATCTGATGAACCGCTGCGACCGGGTAATCCAGCTCTCGACACGAACTACGCCAGGCGGATGAGTAAAAGTCATCAAACTACAGAGGTCGAGGGCTTGGTTACGCCTGCAAAAATCCATTTTGGATAGATATAAAGGAGGCAGACAATGAAAAAAATACTGACCATAGCGGGTTCCGACTCCGGTGGAGGCGCGGGAATCCAGGCGGATCTGAAGACCATTACGGTACTCGGGGGGTACGGCATGAGCGTCATAACCGCCCTCACCGCTCAGAACACGCTGGGAGTCCAGGGGGTTCATCCGGTCCCGGTAGATTTCATTACAATGCAGATAGAATCCGTTCTTTCCGACTATGGCGCCGATGCAGCCAAGACCGGAATGCTTGCTACTCCCGAGATCGTCAAGGCGGCGGCTGAAGAGATAGAAAAGTACCATATTCGGCACCTGGTGGTCGATCCTGTCATGGTGGCCAAGAGCGGCGATATACTCCTTTCACAGGATGCGAGGGCAACCATGAGAGATGTGCTCCTTCCCCTGGCCGCCGTCGTAACGCCCAACCTGCCCGAGGCGGCAGAGCTCTGTGGATTTCCCGTGGAGGATATTGAAACCATGAAGCAGGCCGCAATGAAAATTCGCCAGCTCGGGCCGCGTCATGTCCTGGTCAAAGGCGGCCACCTGGAAGGCAACGCGGTAGATGTCCTCTTTGACGGAAAAGAGTTCCTGACTTTTGATGCCCCCCGTCTGCGCAACCGGAATACCCACGGAACGGGATGCACCTTTTCAGCCGCTATCGCCACGTTTCTGGCTCAGGATTTTCCCGTGCCGCGCGCGGTACAGGAAGCCAAGGCATTCATTACCCGCGCCATCGCCCTGGGGTTGGATTTCGGCGCCGGGCACGGCCCCACCAACCACTATGCCCATGTGCTTCGTTTCAGGGACCGGGAACAGGTGCTCCGGGACCTGAAGAGCGCAGTGGAAAAAATCGTGCATCTGCCTCTTGGCGCGTTAATCCCGGAAATCAGGTCCAACCTGGGATATGCCCTGCCGGGGGCGCTCGATCCTGATGAGATAGCCGCCATACCGGGCCGTATCTCTCAGGTGGGAGAATGGCCCCTGATCTCCCGCGATCCCGCTTTCGGCGCGTCACGCCACATTGCCAAGGTCATCCTTGCCGCCATGAGATATGACCCGGAAATGCGTTCTGCCATGGACATCCGCTATTCTGAAGAGTTGGTAAGGGTTTGCCGGGACCTGGGACTCCAGGTCGCCTCTTTCGACCGGAGTGATGAACCCCAAGACGTGAAGGCACGAGAGGGCTCTACGCTGGAATGGGGCACCCAGCGTGCCATAAGGGACTTCGGCCAGATACCGGATGCAATTTATGACCGAGGAGAGGTGGGGAAAGAACCCGTCATACGCATCCTGGGGAAGACTCCCGGGGAAGTGGTCGATAAGATTGCCATGATCGGCAAAACCCTGGGAAACCAGTCCGGATGAGTTTCCTTCCGCGGAGGGAAAGGCATCAAGAAGCACATCGAAGACACGCACAGGGAGGAAGCTTTTTGTGAGTAACTGGCGGGAGGGCTTCGTATTTTTGCGACTTATCTATGGGGGAAACCGCAGCCAGCCCGAAGGGTGGAATGCGGAGGGGGCAGGACTCCCCTGTGGATAAGTCGCAAAAAATACCAGCCCGGGAGACTCGGAACGAACAAAAAGATTCCTCCCTGTGCGTGGGGATACTCTTCTTACTTTTGTGGATACCGGGTTGGGAGAATCAAAGGACCTTATTTTTGGGTCATGAACACGAGGATCAGCTCATACTGAACAACCAGGGCAAAGGCAGCAAGGGATACGGTAAACATGGCTTTTCCCTGGATCCTGGTTCCAAAGAGCGGAACGTTGATCGCACTCAGAATCAGGATGACAGCCGCACAGGTCAATAAATACTTCATACCGAAAAATGCAAGCGGACCCCGATCAAGATAAAAGGCCATTATGGGATTCAGTTCAATCGCACCTCGATTGACCAGGTGCAGGGTCAAATACGCATCGGCTATGCTCAGCAGGATAATGAGCAGAATCATGGCGAATGTTTTTGAGCTGTAACTGTCGATATTTTCCTGAACCTGCTTCTTTCTCTTGTCCATAGCCCACCATGAAATGAGAGTATTCAGATGGGTTTTGAGCAAGAGTTGTACCAGCCACGACTACCTTAAATTATCATTATATTTCAGTCGCTTACATGCACTTTCTCGGGCTCGGCCGGAAAAAGGACAAAAAACCATCGGGAAATACGTATTTCTTTTCTCTTTATTGGAATAAATTTGCTCAGTCCCTGTCCATTTTTTTACAGACCTTCGGAGTGACCGGACAGGATGGAGAGAAATATTACTTGGGTACAAGAGAGAGCAATGTTCCATGAAGCCGTTGCCTGACTCGGGACACCGTCTCTTTCCACTGGGGGTCGGCATGAAGGTTGGGCCGTACCGCTGATCCGGAGATCCCTTTTTCAGCCAGCGCCATGCGGACCCGTTCCAACTCTTCAAAACGCTCGGCTTCAATTTCAGCTTTGGTCCTTTCCAGTATTTCCCTGATGGAACCTATCTCCACTCCGGCCACCTGATCCAGGAGCGTGAGGAGGGAGCGGTTCTCGCCTTCCGGCTCCATGTGTTCCACGCACAGTCGCGTCAGGATACCCAAAGCCTTTTCCTGTTCTTTCCGCACGGTATCCCATTCTTCCCTGAATTTTTCCATGGAGATCGCTCCGTCCAGGTATCTCTGAAAAAACCTACGGATTTTTCCTGCAAGCTCCTTGTCATGGATGACCGCTTTTTCCTCTTCGGTAAGGGTCAGCCCCTCAGTCTTCTCCATGATAATGTCAAGGGTGCTTTTGATTTCAGCCATGAGTTTCCCCTCCATGCCCCCGGAAGCCGCATGCCTCCATGACACCGTCATGGAGCCTGGGTCTGAAGGCCTTAATGCGCTCATTTTCGCGTGAAGGATGGACGCGATTCGTGAGAAAAACCACAATCACTTGTTTTTCAAGGTCGATCCAGACGGAAGTCCCTGTAAATCCAAGGTGACCCACACTTTTTTCAGAAAAATAGATTCCACTGCTCGATCCCGAGGGGGAGGGGGTATCCCATCCAAGTGCCCAGGTGGTATCCTCCGGATTCCTTTGTCTGGCAAAAAAAGCACGAACAGTACCAGGTTGCAGCCATTCCTGATCAGTTCCAAGGTAACTCTGAAGCAGGAAGTCTCCGATCCTGCTCACGTCCTGGGCAGTGCCGAATAATCCGGCATGTCCCGCGTACCCGCCCATGGCATAGGCGTTTTCATCATGCACCTCTCCCTGAAGGAGCCGGTTGCGCCGGGAGCAGAACTCGGTAGCGGCAAATGCCGATTTTTTCAGATGGAAAGGGTGAGCCTTATCATACAGAAACAGGGTCCTGGATTCGAGAGGGCCGAAAAAGTGCCTTTCCAAGAATTCATCAAGCGGTATCCCTGCTTGTTGTTCAATGATCCATTCCAGCAGCATGAACCCCAGATCACTGTAAAGCGCCTTGTTCCCTGGAGAAGAAACCAGCGGAGAAGCCATGATCCAATCTCTCACCTGCTGTTTTCTGAGATCCGGGGATACCCCCTCCAGTCTGGAATAAAATGGCTCCCAGTCCGACAGGCCGGAAGCGTGGGACAGGAGCAACCGGGGAGTGATCTCCTGTTTATCTCCCGGTATCTGCACAGGTAAAAACTCCCCAATGGGCTCATCCAGGTCTACCCTGCCCTGATCCACCAGCTTCATCATGGCCAGGGTCGTTGCCAGCGGCTTTGTAAGGGAAGCCAGGTCAAATATGGTTTCCCTTTTCATGGAGACGGGATGCGGTTCGAGTGCCGCACGGCCGACCGCTCTGAAAAAGACCGTTTCGCCTTGGTGAATCACCAGCAACACGGCACCTGGATACACGCGCTCCGTTACCCCCTCCTTCAGGAGAATGTCCAGATCTGCGCTTTTTAGAGGTTGCATGTCCCTGCTTTCCTGGAAATATTATTTTTCGGCATCGTTAACTTTTAACGGTGCGTCCAATCCCAAATCCATCGTCTAAATTCCCAATGGTAATCTTGTAGGTTGATTTGGCGAAAGTCCTGATCATCAGCAAAGTGTCAGATGCAAGTCGAAGATCCCGTTTCCAGCTGGAGCGCCCCATCGCAGATCCCGTGTTGTGTGCGGGAGGAGCGACGAGTGAGGCGTATGACCAATACGTCGCAAGGAGGAGCGACCGAAGGCAACCCAGCAGATGATACCTTAATGGTGATCAGGGCCAATGAAATGTTCTTGGAAACCAGCACAAATTATGCTAATAGCCACTGTTCATTCATCGTGAGCTGACACATGACATCGATAAACGACAATCCTAATATACACCACCTCCGTCACGAGGACAAAGAAATTACCCTCGTGGGCACCGCTCACGTGTCCAGGGACAGCATCGATCTCGTAAAACGCGTCATCGAAGAAGAGAAGCCTGAAACAGTCTGCATAGAACTCTGCGAATCCCGATACCAATCTCTTACCCGCAAGAAACTCTGGCAGGACACCAACCTGATCAAGGTTGTCCGGGAAAAAAAGGCCTTTCTTCTCCTGGCCAATCTCATGCTCGCGTCTTTCCAGAAGAAGATCGGGAAAAAGCTGGGGATACAGCCGGGACAGGAAATCCTCCAGGCCATTGCATCAGCAAAAGACGCAGGGGCCGAGATCCATCTCGCGGACCGTGATATCCGCATCACCCTCGGCAGGACCTGGCGCCTGATGAGTTTCTGGAAAAAAATCAAGTTGCTGTCCCAGTTCGTCGTTTCTCTGGGACAGGCGGATGAAATCACCCAAGAAGAAATCGAAAAGCTAAAGGAAAAGGATGTCCTGGAAACTCTCCTCTCTGAAATCGGTCAATCCATGCCGGAAATCAGAAACATCCTGATCGATGAACGTGACCAATACCTCATGGAAAAAATTCGCACAGCGCCGGGAAAGCGCATTGTGGCCATTGTAGGAGCAGGCCATGTACCGGGAATCCGGAATTCCTGGGGGAAGCCGGTTGACCTGGAAGCTCTGGATCAAATGCCGCCCAGGGGACGCTTTCTCCGAATCCTCAAGTGGGTGATACCCGCTGCCATCATCGGCATGATCGTGGCGGGATTCTTTACGGCCGGCGCCGCAGGAGGCACCCACATGCTCAAATGGTGGATTCTTGCCAATGCCGGCTTCGCGGGCCTGGGAGCCGCCCTGGCCTTGGCCCACCCCCTTACCATCATTTCTGCGATTGTCGCCGCCCCACTAACTTCCCTTAATCCCCTGGTGGCCGCCGGGTGGGTTTCAGGCCTGGTGGAGGCATTCCTGGGAAAACCAAAGGTCAAGGATTTCGAGGCGCTTCCTGAAGATATCGTATCTTTGAAAGGTTTCTGGAGGAATAAAATCACCAGAATTCTGCTGGTAGTGGTACTGACAAATCTCGGGAGTTCCCTGGGAACCTTTGTTGCCATTCCCCTGATGGCCAAAGTCTTTTCGTAATCCGCCTCAGATCCCTATTTTTCTATCTCTGCCCGGCGGTACTGGAAATAGGCATTTCTCACCGCCACGTATGGATCGAGTGCCGATTTTATGAGGGCCTCATAGTCTCCAATGGAAAGAGAAGTCCTGTTCACCCTGTCCTCTCCCCTGACGGCTATATTCTCCCCCGTTTTGGGCACCAAATAGTTCACAGGATACACAAAATAATCACCGGCCATTCCGACAGAATCCCTGATGCTCGAGGGCCCGAGAATCGGCCAGTTTATGAAAATGCCCGGGCCCACACCAAAAAAACCAAGTGTCTGCCCGAAATCTTCATCCTGTGCCTCAACGTGCATGCCTATTCTTGCCACATCTGCAAATCCCAGGAATCCCGCTGTGCTGTTGACCACAAACCGAAGCAGCTCTCTCCCGAACCCCCTGACTTTTCCCTGGAGAAGGCAATTAATTGCCCGAATGGGCATGGCAATGTTCGTAAACATGTTCCGGATTCCGATGCGGAAGGGTTCAGGGATCACATATCGGTACCCCTTTGCCACTGGTTTCAGCACCCAAAAATAGAACTTGTTGTTAAAAGCGAAAAACACCCGGTTTACCGGCTCCAGCGGATCAGCGATAGTTTCGCTTGGGTTGTCTTCATTCCAGTCTTCGGGTTCTTCCACTACCTTTTCATCTTCAAAGGATGCAGCGCACACTTGAATCCTGTTTTCCAATCCTGAGCTTCTCAAAGAATCTTGCTTCGCCCCAGAGGCTGCGTTTTCGGCCGCCTGAGAGCCGGATGATAATTCCGGGAAGAAGTTCAGCTTTTCTCCCATTTGCATTGCGACAACCAGGTCATGCCGTCTCATTTTGTCTATTTGACAGCGGGAAATCCTTGCCAATTCGATTCCCGCGTCCTTTTCCTTCACTATGGGCAATGGAGAAAGACCCGGAGGCCCCGGAATTCTGTCTGAAAGGTGCCACACCGCAGGCTGATGGATCGCATTGGACTTCGAATACGCAAGAGCCTGAGCATCCGGGCAAAACATCAGGCAGAACATCACCAGGAACCAGATTCTTCCGACGCTCAAGAAATTTCTTTTCATGGCAGAGGTCATCCGCTCTCAACTCCCTGTATTATTGTTTTCCCACCTTTTCCCTCAGTTTCTTCATAAGCCCTTTGAAGGAAGAGTCCAGGATAATACTGTTAAACTGGGTGCGGTAATTGTTTATCAGGCTCACACCTTCAATAGACAGATCGTACACAAGCCACCCGCTCTTCGTTTTTTTCAATCTGTACAGGACCGGAATCTTGGCGTCCTGCTTCGTCATGATTTCCACTTTCACCAAGGCGTAGTTTCCCTCTATCCGTTCTCCTTCGTAGAGGACTTTCTCTCCGGAATATCCTTCCACCCTGTCAATGTACGTCTTCTCCAGGAGATCTTCGAAAAGATCCATGAATTCCTTTTTTTCCTCGGGTGTCCTCTTTCTCCAATGCTGAGCAAGGGTTCTTCTGGACATTTCTTCCCGGTCGAATATTTCATCCGCCGCATCCCGGATCAGCCTGTCTCTCTCTTTCTTTTTTTCAGGTCCCTGCAGCGCGGGATTTTTCACGATAGCAATGATCTTATCCGTTGTTTTCCTGATTACCTCCGTTGGATCACCTGCAAAGGCTGTGACAGCAAACGCCATAATCAAAATCATGCCCACCAGGGATTGCCACATCATTTTTCGATACATTGATCTTCCTCCATACCATTAGCGCTCTGTTGCATGTGTGCGGGCCTGCTCTTTCAGCCACTCAAGGCTACAGCTTTCCGAATACATAACCGCTGATGAGCTGTTCCAAATCCACAGGCGGTTGCGTATCTCTGATTCTCTGACCAGGCTTGAGTATATGTTCAGAACCGCCGGGTGATAATTCAACGTATTTTTCTCCGATGAGGCCTTTGGTCTTTATGGCCGCGATGGCATCTTCCTGGATCTTCAGTCCAGCGGGGAGATGGATAGAAATCCGTGCCTGATAATCATCCAGTTCGATAGATGTTACTCTGCCCACTTCGACCCCCGCGATGACTACGGAGGCCCCTGTTTTGAGGCCGCCGCTGTTCGAAAATATCGCCTCAAGACTATATCCTCTCTCGCCGATGACCTCCATTTTCGCCAACCGCACAGAGAGGTACCCCAGCGCGAGAATCCCCGCGATCATGAAAAGCCCGACACCCAGCTCAAGATCAAATTTTTTCATGGTTCGCACACTCCTGTCTTTTTCTCCAGCAATCTTCTTAACTCTATTCATCTTCGTCCATATTGCAAGGCCTGAAAAGAGCCGGTCCTTCGGGATGGGGCCTTCCCAAAGAACCTGCCAGAAATTCCTTCACTTCCGGCTTCGTCGACGTCATGAACTCCTCAGGCTCGCAATAGGCGAATACTTTCCCCTCCTTCAGAAAAGCCACGCGATCCACGATATCAAACACCCTCGGAACCTCATGGGTCACAATGACTCCCGTAAAACCGAGTCCCTTGTGGATCGCGTCGATTAACTTGAGGATCGAAAGGCCGATCAGGGGATCCAGGCCGGTCGTGGGCTCGTCAAACAGCATGATTTCCGGATTTCCCACGAGGGCGCGGGCAAGGGCGGCCCGTTTCACCATCCCTCCGCTGATCTGGGACGGAAACTTGTCTTCCGATCCTGACAGACCAACATTAGAGAGTTCTTTTAAGACCCGATCCCGGATCTCTTTCCGGCCGGTCCTGGTCCTTTCTTTCAGAGGGAAGGCCACATTTTCAAAAACAGTCATGGAATCAAAGAGGGCACCTCCCTGAAAAAGGAATCCGAGCTTTGATCTCAAGGCATTGAGATATCCGCCCCTGGAAGAGGCTATATCATTCCCGTTCACCAGAACGCGTCCCCTATCCGGTTTCATCAGCCCCGCAACATGTTTCAGGAGAACACTCTTGCCTTCTCCGCTTCCTCCGATCAGGGCAATCACCTCTCCCTCCCTGATCTCAAGCGAGACGCCTTTGAGCACCGTATTCCCATTGAAT
Source organism: uncultured Desulfobacteraceae bacterium (assembly GCA_964633015.1). Classification (GTDB taxonomy): domain Bacteria; phylum Desulfobacterota; class DSM-4660; order Desulfatiglandales; family Desulfatiglandaceae; genus B46-G9. Next base: position 14,011 of record CAZWEV010000051.1, read on the forward strand.
GATTTGTGGAGATCCTCAATCCTTATCATTTTTCTGCTACTCACTTATCCTTTGACAGGATCAGGTTTTTAGCCTGTAGGCTGAAGGCTGTTCGGCACTTGAGCCTAAATGCCTACAGCCTATCACCCTCTAATACAGCAGGCCGGTCATGAAATAGTCCCATACCAGGATCAATACCGAGGAAAGAACCACTGCCTGGGTGGTAGCCTTACTGACTCCCTCGGCCCCAAAACCGGTAAAAATGGAGGTGTAATATCCTTTGTAACAGCAGACCCAGTTAATCAATATTCCGAAACTCAGGGATTTGTACAATCCCTCCAGAACATCCTTCATGCCCACGTAGCTGGACATCTCGCCGAAATAGGTCCCCACACCCACTCCCAGCAGCTTGACTCCTATCAGGTATCCTCCAAAGATCCCGACCACATCAAATATGGCGGTGAGGAGCGGCAGGGAAATCAAGCCCGCCAGGAAATTCGGGACCACAAGATAGCGATAGGGGTTCAGTCCCATGAGCTCAAGGGCATCAATCTGTTCACTGATGCGCATGATCCCTATTTCAGCGGTAATAGCGGAGCCTGCCCGGCCGGTGACCATCAGGGCTGTCAGGACCGGTCCCAGTTCCTTAATGAGGGAAAGGCCTATCATCGGACCCAGAAAGGCATCGGAACCAAAACGGCTCAAACTGTAATACCCCTGGAAACCGAGCACCATTCCTGAAAAACAGCCGGTGAGAAGGATGACAATCGTTGATTGAAATCCTATGAAGTGGACCTGCTTAATCACCCGTCGAATTTTGACGGGAGGTACCACCGCATAGAAGAAGGCCTTCACCAGAAACAGGCCCATGACACCCATACGGTATAAACGAAGGAGGACAAAAGCTCCAAGTCGTCTGATTAATTCCATGCGCGCAAGTGTTCCAAATTCGATGTCCGATGTCAATGTCAAAGGTTATTTTAAATGCTGACGAGCTTCCTGTTCTCAGGCAGGTTTTCCAGGGCATCCCCAAGCTTTTTCAGACAATCCGAAAGGGTTTCCACTACCTCGGTTCTTGCAACAGGGATATCATCCGTGCCTCTCTCATCCAGTGCGTCAATGACTTTCTTTATCGTGAGGGAATCGGGGCTCACTGCCGGCTGGTAGGCTGGGTCCTTTTCGCTTTCCCTTTGCACTGGACTGATGATCTTTGCCTCCATGAGCTCGAAGAGGATCTGGCGCACCAACCGGATGGGAATCTCCAGCCGGTGTGCTATCTGATCTCCATCCAGTGCCTCTTTCCCTCCGGAAAAATTTTTGACCAGTAAATGAACGATTGCGAGGGATACCAGCCTCTTGAAAGAATGGCTCGCCAAGAGGCAATCCGGTTCGAATTCATACGTCTGAACATTCTGGTAAGCAAAGGCTATCTCGGCCCCGAGGAACACGATGAGCCAGCTCACCTGAAGCCAGACCAGAAAAAGAGGTAATGCCGCGAAGCTCCCGTAGATGGCATTATACTTCGAGACGCCGATCTGAAAATTGATGTATCCGAACTGGAATGCCTGATACAGGATACCCGCGATGAGTCCTGCCAGAAGTCCGGAACGGACACGCACTTTTGTGTTGGGCAAAAAGATATAGATGAACGCCAGAAGACAAAAGATAATTCCATAGGGGACCAGCCTGAGCAAAAAGAAGATAACCGGGCCGATGGCTGCCAGAACTGATATCTTATGCACATAGGCGCTCACCTGGCTCGTGGCGACCACGGTCATGGCGCTGGAAGACACGAAGAGGATTGGATAGATAAGGCTGATCGCCAGATAATCCGTTATCTTCCTCCCTATCGGCCTTCCCTTCTTGACCCCCCAGATGTCATTGAACGATGCCTCTATGTTCCCCAGCACCCGCATGATTGCCCAGAACAGGATCGCAAATCCCACGCCCGCAACGAGACCGCTCTGCACATTGGCCAGGAAATGCTGGGCGAAATCGATGATTTTCGTCGCAACCTCTTCCTGACCCGGCAATCTCTTCATCACTTCCCTTTCGAGCGTCCGCTGGAATCCGAAACCTTTCGCAAAGGCAAGGGTCATCGCTGCCACGGGGACGACCGATATCAAAGAATAGAACGTAAGGGCAGACGCTCTGAGCTGAATCTTGTCCTGGGACAGCCCCCGAAGTGTCAGGATAGTGATCCGGAGAAGCTGCAGGAGATAAAACTTGCCCCGGGGAAGATCCTTGGCCTGAATTCTCCAGATGTCTCTCTTTGCAAAATCAAGGGTCTTGGAAAGCATCTTACGCTCCGTTCAGGGCCTTCAATGCCAGGATAAGCGCCTGGGTGGCGGAACGTCCGTGTCCATGGGCCTTCACCGCCAGATAGAGCTGATGAACCAGCGCCAGTCCCGGCAGAGAGAGATTTAAACCAGCGGCTTCCTGGAGGGCAATACCCATATCTTTGACGAAATGCTCCACAAAGAATCCGCTCTTATAGTCTCCCCGCACGATACGAGGACCTAGATTGTTGATGGACCAGGAACCGGCGGCCCCCTTCCCGATGATATCGATCACGGCCTGCTGATCCAATCCCTGCCTCTCCGCATAGAGGAGAGATTCGCAAACACCGATCATGGTACCGGCGATGAGTATCTGGTTCGCCATCTTGGTATGCTGGCCGGCCCCTGCATCTCCCATATAGGAAATCCTGCTGCCGAAAACCTCCAGGAGCGGCAGTACCTTCTTGAAAACCTGTTTCCTGCCCCCGACCATAATTGCCAGGTTTCCCTCTCTTGCGCCGATATCACCTCCCGAAACAGGCGCGTCGAGGCTGTCCATACTCCGCTTTTTCGCCGCCGCTTCAAGGGTTTTTGCAAGACTCGGCGTGCTGGTGGTCATATCCACCACGATTCTACAGGAGCCCTGTGCCGCAAAAATCCCCTGCTCTCCCAGATACACCTCTTCCACATCTCTCGGAAAACCTACAATCGTAAACAGCATTTCACAATGAGCGGCTGCTTCAGCAGGCGAGGAAGTCCAATGCGCCCCTTTCCCGATCAGGCCTTCAGCTTTTTCACGGGTTCGGTTATAGACGAACAGCTCATGACCAGCACTCTGTAGATGACCGGCCATGGCAGCACCCATTACCCCTGTTCCAATCCAACCGATCTTCATTTGTTCTGACTTCTCCTTTCCCGGACAACTTTACAAGAATATCCTCAAAAAGATAAAGGCTTTTCTCCGCTTGCCTTTGCCGAAAGACATTTTATCAGTTCTTTTACAACGCCCCGATTGGTCACATTTTTCCACGGACCCTGCGGAAGGAGGACCTGTACCGAATGGGGTACCTGCGATCGGACCCATACCACGGGGATACCTGCTGCCCTGGCCTGTTGAACTACCTCAGCGGTTCCTCCGATCCCTTCAGCCGGGGATCCATTCCAGACCGCAAGAAGAACATGGCTCAGATGCAAGACTTCCAGGCCCACGGCTGCGTACGAGGCATCCCGTTCTGCGTTTGACCCGCTCTTTCCTCCAAGCACATCTATTGAGGAAGCCCGTGCCACAAGATACCTGAACCTGTCAAGCGACTCCGGCGTCAAGAAGTCCTTTTCATATTCTTCCTGTTGAAAAGGCAAAGGGGCATGGAGTTCACAGCCTGCAGAGAGTCCTTCTTCTGCGACGAGCTGATCCGCACCCTCCGCCAAGGGCGAAATGACGTACACCGGCAAGCCGCACAGATCGTCACCCTTCAGCGGGCCGGCCCTTCTTCCCCCGGTCACCTGTCGCGTTAGAGCAAGAATTCCCCTGATACGGGATCGCAGAAGTTCCCAATCTGCGTTCCTGAGTCCGTCCAGGCGGTGTCCGGTTACCCCTAGCCCCAAAAATTCTCCCGTCCGGAGTGCAGAATAACCTGCCTTTGTCGCCAATTACCATGCCTCAAATTTCTACGGGCCGGTCAAAAATGCGGGGAAAGTGTTCTTCAAGTACCTGTTTTTCTGCGGCCACACAGCCTATTCTGTCAAGTTCAGATATATTTTCCACGTCACTCATATTCTTGAGCTTTTCCACCTCCCTTTCATCATATTGTAGACCGATTTTATCGAGAGATGATTGTTCGAGTTCGATATTATACCGAAGATAGGAGATAAGGGGCGGTCCGCCAAAATGGTCTTCCGACAGGGTTCCGATCTGTCTGTCTATGGTTCTGGCAGTGGGGCTGCTGGAGATCCATTGCAGGATAATCTCGTTCAATTCACAGGAATCCTTCATGAGTTGAGTTGCCAGCATTGCCAGCCAGTGCAAGTTGCTGAACCGTTTGATGGCATCCTTGTCGGCAAGACGGGTAAAGCTTCCCGTCCCGATGGAACAGAGGAAAAGCTTGTCTTCACCCAAGGGCCACCGAACTGCATATCCTTGCAATGTTGCCACCATGAGGAGCTGGAGAGCAGGGTTGTTGTGCATACTGACAGCCCCATCCACGAATACGGCTTCCTCTCTCTCCCCAACGTCGGAAACGAATTTCGGTCTGAAGAATATGGGCGCCGCGGTGGATGAACGTACGATCTCCCAAAGAAGCATCTTGCGATTCATCTCATAAAACCGATGGCCGGGGACATTCAGCACCACCCAGACCGACCCTGTATCGGCCCGCTTGATTATTATGCCCAAACCCACCTTCAGCTCAGGGGAATCAAGGGTTTCTTGCCCCAAGTGTTTCTTGAGCAGATTTTCAAGAGGCTTCTCATCGAATTTTGCCCCGATGACCCTGCCTAGCGGCCCGAACCAGTTTTTTCTCGGCCTGAATGCTTCGCGGCCGAGGGTAAGATACATCTTCCTGATTTCGTCCACAGACCGACCCAAGGCCAGTAATGTGGCCAGGATTGCGCCCGTGCTTGTTCCCCCCACCAGATCAAAATAGTCGCTCAGGACAAGGTCTGGTTTCTGGTAGCGGTGGCGCAGGATACTCTCGATCCGCGCAAGATACCCGATGGTTACCAGCCCTCGGATACCACCTCCGTCGAGTGCGAGGATGCGTTTCGGACCCTCCTCCTTCAGCCTGTGTGAAAGATCCTTATTCTTCATCTGAAAAATCCGCTCATTGTGGAAAAGGAAATTATCTGGCCCTCCTGGCCACCATTCTTGCCTGGTACGCAACAGATGAAGAGGTACCGGTATAGCTGTTTCCGGCCCCCTGCACGGTCCCGGACAATTGATTCCCCTGAAAGCGCAACATTAGCACTGTCCCCCTGCTGAAGCAGAACATCTCCGTGGATCCCCAGGCGTTGCGAAGAACATCTCTCATCAGTGGCGATGCCTGCGCAGCCGAAACAGCAGGGCCGCTGAAGCCATTTACCTTGGCGGCCTCCGCACCATGGGTCTCCGTCAATCTTGCCCGTAACTGGTTTCCCCGGAGGGATATGGCGAGATAGCGAAGCGTTGCAGGCCCGCGAGAAGTATTGAATCTCATGGCACTGGACAGATAGACATGCCCGACATTTTTCGGGTTCCCGGCCCCGAGGAACAGATGAAACGGATTCCTTTCAAAGGGGAGCTGTCTGCTGATTTCGATGGTGACCGGAAGTCTGAATGTCTTATTGTAAACCCGGCCGACTATTTCACCCTGCCAGCGGCTCGGAATGGGAACTTCAGCCCTGAGATTTGTGGAAACCAGCAGGCACGAGATCACCAGGATCACGATCCAGATCGTTCTCTTGAAATTGGCAATTGTCATATTCATCTCCCGAACTATCTGGTCTCTCATGAGCTAAATATCCATGAGCCTTATTCCCAAGAGCCCATAGTCCGCCGTGATCGATTTCCTTTCAAAATGGCCTGCCCCGTCAAATCTCAGGAACTCCACGGCAACCGTCTTCGCCCCTTTCATCTTTTCCCAGGATTCCACGTATGATTTAGCGCCGCGGACAGAATATCCGCCGTAGCCTACAATAATATCCCCTACGGCAAGGCCTGCCTTTGCCCCTTCACCCTTCGGCGAACATTCGTAGATATAGGCACCACCGGCAATCCCCAGCGTCCCGCATTGAAGGGTGAACGCCTGGGCGGTCCTGACGTATTGTTTGGTTGAGGGGTATTTTTCTCCGAACAGATCTTCGTATTTCGAAAAGGCTGCGAGGGCCTCACCGGTCTTTCCCTCTGAGCGGTATCTGCGGGCCTCGGTTACTGTTGCGGCCCAAGAATCCGGGGCTGCCTTTGACAGCTCACGCTGCGCTGTTTCCATCGGCAGGATCACCGAAATGCTTTCGGCGGCGCGTTTTTCCTGTCGGTCAATAAAAAAAAGGGCTGCAGCCGCTAACAGCACTCCCGTGGAGGCAATTGCAAGTAAAAACGTCCACGAAATGCGTCTCGGCATTTTTCGAGGGGAGGAGATTAATCCACTCTCCCTGGGAGGCGAGATGGCTTCCTGCACACCGGGCATCTCTTCAGACCCGTCCAGCAGTGACCTGACGGTCCCGACGAGACGGCTGATATGCTTTTCCATGGGCGGTGTGATGGCATCGAGCCAGTGTGGGGTACTGATAAAATACTCAAGGGCACCTGAAGGTTCAACGTCTTCAATCCTGAAAGGGATAATCACCTTGCCCTTGTGAACAGCGCGTTCCACTTCCCTCTTTATCTGCGTCGATGCATTCGCGGAAGAGGAAAAGACCAGGACCATTGCCCGGCAGTTGGAAATAGCGTTCACTATTGCTGCGCTCCAATCGATACCCGGGAGAACATCCCGCGGTGCGATCCAGCATTTAATGCCAACCGCTTCCAGGTTGGCACAAACTGCGTCAGCCGTGGTTTTGTCTCTGGCAGAGTAAGAAATAAAAATATCATGGGCCATACAGAACACCTGGTTTGGGGGGGGATTACCCACCAGCCCATGGATACGCCCGTCCGGTCATTGCGCCGGAGTCTTTTCTCGTACAATCTTCACTATCTCTTATTACCAGGAAGATGGCATTGGCGTCAATAGGCAGGCGCGTTTCTCACGGGTCTGCTCTGTGAGGAGGAGAACGACCTGCCTGACCCGGCTCCTGAAAAAGCCCCCGGGCGAGACCCTCAGCACCTAGCTTCGAAATCATGGTATCGATTCGTCTGTGGAAGGACATAAATTCTGGTTCTTTTCCGCTTTAGAGAGACACCTCTTCGAGTTCCTCGACAATCCTGATTCCCTTCTCCTTCATTTCCTGCAACGCGGCCTTTGTGGTATCGGGGGCAACTCCCTTACACAATCCCTCCACCACGACCACCTCGTATCCGGCATCAGCGGCATCCACAGCGGTCGCTTTTACACAATAATCCGTTGCTATGCCGTAGACGATAACCTTCTTGATGCCGTTTCGCTTGATGATCCGGTCCATTTCGGTCTTGGCACCGCCATCGTCCTGGAACCCGGAATAGCTGTCATATTTTGGATTCTTTCCCTTTTTCACGATAGCCAGGAAGAGGTCATTATCCACGAGTACCCTGGCGTTCCGGGTGCCCTGGACGCAATGAGGCGGCCAGAGTATTTGGGTTCTTCCGTCGATCTCGATGGTTTGAAAAGGCTCTTTCCCGGAATGATTGGTATGGAATGATACGTGATCGGATGGGTGCCAATCCTGGGTTGCGAACACAAGGATTCCTTTTCGGGCCAGTTCCTTTGTCGCGTTCTCAACCTTCGTTACAAAGGCCTGATCCGTTCCCGGCACGGCAAGCGATCCTTGCTTCCACACGGTAAAATCCCCCTGCACATCCACCACGATCACCCCGGCTTTTTCCCCTGCCAAAGATATGTTTTCGGAGTCCTTCACAAATCCCCCCCCTCGCATGAGTGCCGGCACGATTATCACTGCTGTTCTCATGCCCGTTTCTTCATCGTTAGCTCGGACAACCCGGAACAAGAGAGTTCATCTTCCTCTTATCGAGCCGCCCACGGCTTCATCACCATATTCATTTCCCCTCTTCTCTTGAACACAAATTACTTGTGTCCCCACATACGAAATCGTGTCGGGGTCGGATGAGTTCTTGTCACCGCAAAGCTGCAAGGTTCGCAAAGGATTTGATTTTTCTCTTTCCACCCCGGGCGGCAGTCGGAGATCAAAAACAGATCGGGTATGGTTCCTGAATCACCTCATCATCATGTTCGGCAGAAAAAGGGCAAGCGCCGGAAATATTGTAATGAGAATGACAATGGCAAATATTGACAAAAGAAAAGGGGCGACTCCCCGGAAAATAGTTTCAACAGGTGTGTCCTTTGCCACGCCCGCAACAGTGAATATGTTCAGTCCCATTGGCGGGGTAATCAGTCCTGCCTCCATCATCAATACTGCAATGACGCCGAACCAAACCGCATCGAAGTTGAGGGCCAGAATGACCTGAAATATGACCGGCATGGTCAGCACCATCATGGATATGGCATCCAGGAAACAACCGAGAAAGAGATAAATCACCACAATAATAGCGTAAATCAGATACCGCGATACTGCAAGGCCCGCCGCCCAGTTCGCAACCTGCATTGGTATCGTGGACAATGCGAGAAAATAGCTGAATACGTTCGCTCCCGCCACCAGAAACAAAACCATCACTGAAATACGGACAGCCTCCAGAAGGGCCTCCACCAGATTTCTTCTGTTCAGTTTCCGCTTGATGATCGACAGCAGGAAAAGCACTGTCGCTCCGATTGCTCCGGCTTCGGTCGGGGTAAAAAAGCCCGCATAGATGCCCCCCATCACCAGCAAGAACACAGCCAGCGGCTCCCAAACACTCAGGAGAGAGGAAAATTTCTGTCTCCAGCTCGTCGATTCCGGACTGGCCGGTGCCAAGCTCGGATTGATTTTCACCATCGCCACGACAATCCCGATGTAGCCCAGAGCCAATACCAATCCCGGGAGTATACCCGCTACCAGAAGTTTTCCGATGGATTGCTCGGTGAGCATTCCATAAACGATAAACCCGATACTTGGGGGAATTAAGAAACCCAGTGTGCCGCCGGCAGCAATACTCCCTGTTGCCAGGCGCGGGTGATATCCGAATCGTTTCATTTCAGGAAAAGCGACCGTCCCCATGGTGGCGGCGGTGGCCACTGAAGACCCGGAAACGGCCGCAAATCCCGCGCAGGCTCCAATCGTCGCAATGCTCAGCCCTCCCGGTAATTTTCGAAACCATTTGTCGAATGCGCTGTACAGATCCTTGGTCATTCCGGAGCTACCGGCAAATCCCCCCATGACGATAAAAAGCGGAATTACCGTGTACGGGTAGTATGCCGAAACCTCATACACCGTCCTCGCAGCAACAGGAAGCGCAGCTTCTACGCCTGCGAGATAGCTTATACCGGCAAAGCCCACAAGCATGAGCGCAAACGCAATGGGCATTCCAATAAACAGCAAAAGGAAAACAAGGATGGTGCCCAGTATACCGACAGACACAGGATCCAATATTATCTCCTCACAAGTCTCCCGACGGATTCAGCGAGGTCCATAAAGAGTTCCAACCAAAGAAAAAGACCCGCCACTGAAACCAACAGTCTGAAAGGAAGCTGAGGTATTCTGAGCATATCTGAAACGGTTCGCTCCTCGATCCCGACCACCAAGCCCTGCCATGCCAATATCGCAATAATGAACAGGCTCAGGAGCGTGGTGATAATGTCTGCAATATTTCCCGCCCAGTCAGGAAGGCGCGAAACCAGCATGGATACCTTCACGTGCCCTTTCACCTGGTGTGTGTATGCGACTCCCAGGAGTATAAAAACGGCCAGCATGTAACTGGAAAGTTCAACTGTCCCGGGAATCGACTTAGCCCAGAACCTACGCCCTATGACATCGCCGGCCGTGATCAGCATCATGGGAATAAGCAGAAACATGCCGACATAGCACAGAATACGCGTCGTCTGCTGTATCAGTTTGCGGAGGGTCTGTAATGATTCCATAATCTCTTGTTTCCAATCCCGTTGGGAAACTTCAGGATTGCCGCCCTGATTCAACGGTGTACGACTTCACCCCGCTCGTCTCCTCATTACTTCCATTCGGGCGGAAATGCAACGCACTTCACACCTCTTTTCCCGCATTCTTCATTGTACATGATCACGGTTTCTTTTGCGGGCAGTCCTTTGGCCTCCAAGCTTTGCACCCATTTTCTCGTTTCGCCTTGAAACCCTGCATACCAACGATTTGCCTCTTCTTCGGGCAGGTTATAAAGCTTGACGCCTTTCCTGGCGATTTCCTGCATCATACCCTTGTACACGTCACGAGTCAGCCCACCCGAAGTGCGGAATGGATTGTGGCATACACGCATTATAGCTGGTTTCAGGTCATCCGGTATCCGGTTCCAGCTTTTTTCATTCATGATAACACCTTCCGTGACACAACCGAAGGTGCACAGCGTCCCGTATTTGGCAACCTCATAGAGTTTAAAAGCAAGGACCAGCGGAGGACATGTTACCAGTCCGTCAATCGTGCCGGTTTCCATAGCCAGGTAGACATCGCCAAGGGGCATGAAAACAGGCTCGGCGCCGATCGCCTTGATGTAGTTGGTCTGATGGCCGCCTGGTGACCGCAACCTGAGTCCTTTACAGTCCTCCAGGCTTCTCACCGGTTTTGTGGTCCACAGGTACGCTGAGATACATCCGTTTAATTCAATCATCTTTACGCCGGGAAACTCCCGTTTCAGGATACGGTCGTACATGGCATTGCCGATGTCAACCCCCACATCTTTCCCTTCAACAGCAGATGCCAGCGACAGCACATCACTGAGGGGAAAGCGTCCCGGGGTCCAGGTGGCGGTGAAATAGCCCATATCCGAAAGCCCCTTTCTCGCTATATCGTAGTGTTCCGGGCCCTTGCCAAGGGCACCACCTGCGTACATGGTGTAGGTTATTCTGCCGTTGGTCTCCGCCTTCAGCTTTTCGAGCATGGGTATGAATACTGTTTTCACTTCCCTGCTCACAGGCGGATGCCAGGTGCTGAATCTTATGTGCATTTTTGATTCTGCAAGAGCGCTGGACGGCATGAAAAAGACAGTGCACAATCCAACCACCAAAAAAATCCTGCATACATTCTTCATCATCGTTACATCTCCTTTTGGACCGGGAGTTCATCCAAACCGTGTGTTGGGGCCTTCCTGTGATTTGCGTTTCATAGTCATATTGGGAAATATCCCTCTTTACTCTCTCCTTCCTGTTCACCTCCCTCTCTTCCTATCAAGATTTCCACAATACATAATATCCTCAAACAGATTCTTCTTCGCGAGAACATATCCGCAGGTGATCTGTTGCTCCAGCCTTGAGATCGGGCATATTGATCAGAACTTTCAGTGCGTTGAGAACATGTTCGCGCATCAATCTGCAGGCCAGAGACTTATTCTTTCCCTTTATGGCATTCACGATTTGCCGGTGGTACCGGACGGAGGAATGCACGTGATCACTGTCTTGCAGTGAAGAAAAACTGAATCGACTCACCTGACTGTCGAGGTTTGAAGCAAATGCCCTGAGACGCTCATTTCCCGCAAGCACCATAATGGTCTCATGAAAATCCCTGTGTAACGATTGATAGCGCAACACATCCAAGGGTGTCTTTTCCACGCACGTCTCCATCTTCACCAGGAAGGATTCCAGTTTCTTTATTTCCTTTGCAGTAATGACATCCATTGCCAAGTCGGTCGCCATCTCATACAGGGTGGCTTTCAGTGTATACACCTCCCACATGTCTCTATCTGTCATTTCAGGGACAAATACCCCCCGGCGCGGTTTTCGAACGACCAAGCCGGCAATCTCCAGCATCTTCAGGGCTTCCCGAACGGGCGGCCGACTGATATGCAGGCGATGCGAAACCTCCTCCTCCTTGATCTGCTGGCCCGGCTGAAACTCCCCCGTGATGATCCAGTCGCGCACATGCCGACTGGCGAGGTCTGCGATAGATTCTATGTTCATACGGCAACCCGAATATTGTCTATTGTCTACAATTCAGTACCGCTTTCTTTACTATGCGGCGCATTCCCTGTCAACACATTTTCTCTTTTTCTCGACATCTCCATTCGTTTCAATTATAGAACATTTCTTAGAGTGATCGTACCAATAATTTAGTTCGTACCGTTGAAAGGGAGTGTGATGGAATACGTTCAGGGACACATCGGAAGGATTTTTGTTGTGACCCTCACTGAGGGAGAAGAGGTGTATCCCTGCATAGAGGATCTCGCCCGGAAAGAACGGATCAGTTCTGCGCTGGTTCTCTGCATGGGAGGGATACGACGGGGGAAGCTGGTCACCGGTGTGAAGGATCCCCACGGGAAACTGGAGCCAATCTATCAGGAATTCGATGACGCACGAGAGCTCTTCGGGGTTGGGACCCTTTTTCAGGATGACGAACAGCCGCGTTTGCACCTCCACGTGGGGGTAGGACGGGACGATAAAACACTGGTGGGATGCGCCAGGGGCGGCGTGTCCGTATACCTGATTCAGGAGGTAACCGTCATAGAAATGAGAGGAATCAACGCGCTGCGGATGGCGGACCCGAAAACCGGCCTCAAACTCCTGCGGCTCCTCGACAAGAACAAATCCCGATCATGAAAGAGCGTTCTATCCCCCTTCTCCTTCGGGCAACCGGATCACCAGCACGGGTTTTTTGCACCGGCGAAGTACCCGGTTTGACGTGCTTCCCAGCACTGCGCCGCTCATAACTCCCCGTCCCCTCGATCCCATGACCACGAGATCGTAATCAGTCTCTTCCGTCTCTTTCAGGATCAAATCCACGGGATTCCCTGCCTTCACCAGGATGTCATCCACTATAAAAGGACACGACGGGAGTTCCTCGCTCACCTCATCACAGAAGTCCTGGAGACGCGAATGGAGCGTTTGAATCAGTATATGCTGCTTCTCCTCCCGCATCGCCTTCCAACGATCCTCGCCGACGAAACCGGTAACCATGGCAAGGGCACCCTGGGACGGTTCTTCCAGAATGTGCAGGATTGTGACGCCGGCACCGTAATGATTCGCAATGCTCGCCGCATGGCTGAACGCGTAGCGCGCGTTTTTCGAAAGGTCCGTGGTATAGAGTATTTTTCGTATTTCCGGCACATGGAACATCGCATCACCTCCGATAGATATCGTTAATTCTCCATGTTCAGACATGCACTGTCAATAAATAACAGTGGAAGAGTGAGTCTGCTTCCCCAAAGCGGGGGCATCAGGGAGCGTCCCCAGGGGCGCAGTGAGGGACACGCCTTCCAGGCGTGGAGGATGTAATCAAAATTAAGCTAGTTTTTCCCGGTATCGGCCCGGGCCAGTAATTCCTGCCACCGCCGGTCAACCTGCTTCTGGACCGCCTGAATCATTTCGCTTCCCATCTCTCGAAACCGGCCCTGGGCCTGCAGGTAGTCTTCCACCGGAATTTTATCTTCCGGAAGGATATTGACCGTGTAGTTTCCATCCTGTACTTCAAAGATTGGAAATACACAGGACTTGGTCGCCATGCGGGTGATCTTGATTGACACGGCTGAATCAATCCTCCATCCCGGGGGGCATGGTGACAGGAGATGGATGAACCTGGTTCCCTTAATACTTCTTGCTTTTTCGAACTTCCTCACCAGGTCGTCGGGATACGCCACCGATGCCGAAGCCACGTACGGGATGCCGTGGGCAAGCATGATCATTTCCATGTCCTTTTTCGGCTCCTCCTTGACCGCGCCTGCAGGCGTGGTGGTTGTCCACGCACCGGGGGGAGTGGCGCTTGACCGCTGGATTCCCGTGTTCATGTATGCCTCATTATCATAACACACGTACAGGATATCATCGTTCCGCTCAGCCGCTCCTGAAAGGGACTGGAGCCCGATATCATACGTACCTCCGTCTCCCGCCCATGCCATGACCGTTATGTCCGGCTCGCCGCGTACGTCCAGGGCTGCCCTGATCCCGGATGCAACCACAGCCGCCGTTTCAAAGGGTACGTGTATCACCGGGACCTGCAAAGTCGAATAGGGGTATGCCCCGATGATGACACCCCAGCAGCTGGCTGGAATCACAATCATGGTCTTTTCGCCCAGACCTTTCA
>CAZWEV010000052.1:0-27705 GCA_964633015.1 uncultured Desulfobacteraceae bacterium
ATGGCGCCGGCAGTGGAGAAAGTGCGTTCTACGGGCAACCATCGCCTTCTCTTGACGGAGCGGGGATCCGCATTCGGTTACAACAACCTGGTAGTGGATATGAGATCCATCGCCGTTCTCAAGGGCTTTGGATTTCCTGTTGTTTTTGATGCGACGCACAGTGTTCAGCTCCCCGGTGGCGGTGGCCATTGCTCGAGCGGGCAGAGAGAGTATGTGGGAAATCTGGCAAGAGCTGCCGTGGCTGCCGGAGCGGACGGTGTCTTTATGGAAGTACATCCTTCCCCTGATTCGGCCCTTTGCGATGGGCCGAATTCCTTGCCGCTCAGCGATGTTCGTGAAACCCTGCGGGTTTTGAAAGCCATTTATCAGACGGTACGGTCTTGAAGACCTGGATTTCCCCACTTTGAGTCATTCCCGCGGAAGCGGGAATCTGGTCGTCTATGGTATGGTGAGTGGTCAGGGGACTTTTTGCGAGACCGTCAATTTCGGTGTTTGGTATTACCCGTATGTTGATAAAGGGACATCGGTCCGAGAGCGGGCCGATGCCGGATGAGTGAACCAATGCAAGCGAACTAAGGGGATCCCGGGGTATGAAGGAAATCAGACATCCGGAAACAGAAGAACGGGCAAAAGGAGTACAGCTGCTGCTCCTTGATGTGGACGGCGTACTGACGGATGGGACAATCCTTCTGTCCTCAGTCGGAGACGAGACCAAATCTTTTCACGTCAGGGACGGTCATGGCATGAAACTCTTGATGGAAAGCGGTATCGAGGTAGCGCTCGTTTCCGGCCGGATGTCCGGGGCCGTTGAACACCGGGCGAAAGAACTCGGGATCAGGCTGGTGTTTCAGGGAGTACAGGATAAGAGAGTTGTTTGCCGGGAAATATTGGCGACGAAAGGGCTCAAAAAATCATCGGTTGCCGGCATTGGTGACGACTTGCCGGACCTGGCTCTTTTCGACTTTTCCGGAATTCGCATCGCGGTTGCCGATGCTGCCGGAGAGGTCCTGGAAATGGCTGATGTGATTACCGACAGACCGGGTGGTCATGGCGCGGTGCGGGAAGTCTGCGAGTGGATACTGAAACTGCAGGGGAAATGGCCCTTCCCGAAGGGTGGGGAGTCCGAGTGAAACGCGGACAAACCTGGGGCAAAATACTCTTTACATACCAAATGAGGCCTTGATATAATCATCCATGTCCATGGCGAGGTTTTTCAGAAGACAGTGGCCTCTCATTGGTGTAGGCCTCCTGCTGGTGCTGGTGGGGATATATGTACTCAGGTCCGGCAAGGAGCTGCTTCAGGGTTCCGCCCTGGAAGAGGTGGTCTCCGGGAAAGGAATTAAACTGAAAGACATCCATTATACCCAGGAAGATCCTGCAAAAGGCATGAGGTGGGTGCTTGACGCCGACGAAGTGCATTTTTCCGAAGACAGGCAGACTGTCTTTTTTCACGGTTTTCATCTGAAAGTTCTTCCTTCAGAGAGACCGGCTTTTCAGCTGACGGGGGATAACGGCGAATATTCAAGGGCTACCGGGGAAGCAACACTCTGGGGACACTTGGAGGGACGGTCGGAGGATGGATATAGGATAGTGACGGAACGCATGTTGTTTGATGAGAAAAAAGGGGTGTTAATGAATGACAAGCCGGTCCAACTGTTCGGCTCTTTTTTTTCTGTATCGGGGACAGGCATGTTTGTGGATCTCAGGAAAGAGAGGATGAAGATCCTTTCGAAGGTGACGACCACGGTGCGGGAAAGGGCATCCACGAGATGATACGTCCGAAGACATTTTGTTTCCTGATGTTCTTATTGATCGTCCCGGGATTCGTTTCGCCGGTTTCCTGTCGTGCCGAGGCAAAGAAGAGCAACGACAAGGCTGCAGCCCCGGGACCTGTCGTCATCAAGTCAAACAGCCTGGAAGTGGATAATGTGAAAAAGATCGTCACCTTTACCGGAGAGGTGCACGCGAAAAAAGACGATTTTGTAGTGGATTGTCAGAAAATGCTGGTCTATTACCGATCTTCGCCCGATGAAGAAAAAAAGGACGCATTGGCACAGGGCATCGACCGGATCGTTGCCACTGGAAAGGTCAGGATTACCAGAACGGAAGGAGGCGTGGCCACCGCCGACAAGGCAGTCTACTATCAGGAGGGCGATAAACTTGTCCTTACCGGTCATCCGTCCGTGCAGCAGGGAAAAGATCTGGTCAAGGGCGACCGGATTACTATCTTTCTCAAGGAGAACAGGAGCATTGTAGAGAGCGGCGGGAAAGAGAGGGCCCAGGCCATTATTTTTCCCAAAGCGCAAAAGAGGGAAACCCCTTGACATTGGGAGGCAAAATACTTCGGACAGAGGGATTGGTAAAAATCTACAACGGGAAGCGGGTTGTTGATGAGGTGACCCTCAATCTCAAACGTGAGGAGATCGTAGGGCTTCTGGGACCCAACGGCGCCGGCAAGACGACCACCTTTTACATGATTGTCGGCCTGACGCGGCCCGATAAAGGGAAGGTTTTCCTTGACGAGAAGGATATTACTTCTGATCCCATGTACATACGGGCGCGAAAGGGGATCAATTACCTGGCCCAGGAGCCGTCTGTGTTCCGGAAACTCACGGTTGAGGAGAATTTGCTGGCCATCATGGAGCAGCTCGGCATACCCCGGGACAGGAGGAGGGAACGAATCAAAGAACTCCTGGATGAGTTGAACATCGGACATCTCGCCAGGCAGAAGGCGTTATCTCTTTCCGGCGGAGAGCGGCGGCGTCTTGAAATAACAAGGGCCCTGGTGACGGAACCAAGGTTTATGCTTCTTGATGAGCCCTTTGCCGGCATTGACCCGCTGGCGGTAAGTGATATACAGAAGATCATCCGACAGTTGAAAAGCAGGGGATTGGGAATTATTATTTCCGATCACAACGTGAGAGAAACTCTGAACGTATGTGATGTGGCCTATATTATAAGTGAAGGAAGTATCCTTGAGTACGGTGGACCTGAAAAGATCGTCGAGAGCAAGGTGGCACGAGGGGCCTACCTGGGCGACGACTTTACCATGTAATTCTTTTCGCACGATTTGTCGGATCGGAACCGGCTGAAGACAGTATGGCATTAGAACTGAGACAATCTCTAAGTCTGACCCAGCAGCTCATCATGACGCCGCAGCTGCAGCAGGCTATCAAGCTCCTGCAGCTCTCGAGGCTTGAACTACTGGACACGATTCAGCAGGAGCTTGAAGTTAACCCAGTGCTGGAAGAACAGCTCTCGGGAGAATCCGATGAGGAAAGCCGGCCCGAGGAGGGACAGGACCACCCCGAAGAGGGCGTTTCCAAGGCGGAGGACGTGGAGGAGGTACGAGTCGAGGAACGGGCTCGTGATGACGTGGATTGGGAAAACTACCTGACGGAGTATAACACCGCATGGGCCGAGGTGCCTCATGAGGTCAGAGATCTTCCTCCGTTGGAAAACCTTACCTCCAGTAAGACCAACCTGTCTGACCATCTCATGTGGCAGCTCAATATGAGCCGCGTGGATGAAATAGGAAGAGAAATCGGGACCCACATAATCGGCAACCTGGATGATGACGGGTATCTGAAGGCTTCCCTGGAAGAAATTGCGGACGCTGCCGGATATCCCCTGGATCGGGTGAAAGAGACCCTGGACCTCATCCAGAATTTTGATCCCGTGGGGGTTGCGGCCAGGGATACAAGGGAATGCTTGCTGATCCAGATCAGGTTTCAAAATCTGGGAGGGACGATTGTAGAAGAAATCATCACGAATCATATGCGGAACCTGGAAGACAGGAAATATGATCGTATAGCAAAAGGTCTCTCCGTTTCCCTTCAGGAAGTACTTTCCGCCGTGTCTGTCATCCAGAGCCTGGAGCCCAAACCCGGGAGGATTTTGACCGACGACGAGACTATCTATGTGAGCCCGGACATCTACGTTTTCAAGGTGGGTGATGAGTATGAAATAGCCTTGAATGAAGACGGGTTGCCCAAGCTCCGGGTCAATACCTATTACAAGGATGTGCTTTCCAGCAAGGACTCGTTACCGGATAACGCCAAGGCATATATCCAGGATAAACTCAAATCCGCGGCCTGGCTTATACGGAGCATTCATCAACGCCAGAGAACCATTTACCGGGTCACGGAAAGCATCGTCCGTTTCCAGAGAGAATTTCTTGAAGACGGCATTACCCACCTCAAGCCGCTCGTGCTGAGGGATGTGGCTGAAGATATCCAGATGCACGAATCCACCATCAGCCGGGTAACGACCAATAAATTCGCCTATACGCCGCAGGGGCTCTTTGAACTGAAATTCTTTTTTAACAGTGCGATAAACAGTATCGAGGGAGATGCGGTTGCATCCGAGAGTGTAAAAGAACACATCAGAAACATCGTGAAAAGAGAGAATGCAGCAAAACCGTACAGCGATCAGGAGATTTCAAGTATCCTCAAGAAGTTGAATATTCGTGTTGCCCGCAGGACGGTCGCGAAATACAGAGAAAGCATGGGCATACTGCCTTCAAGAAAACGAAGGCAGCCGTACGGAAATATAGGATAAGGAACGTAACAACGCCATTACAGGCAGGAGGAGTAAGTATGGATATTACCGTGACTTTCAGACACACAGAACCCATGGAAAGCCTGAAGGCCTATGCAGAGGAAAAGGTGTCCAAGCTGAAAAAATACCTGGATTACCCAATGGAAGCCCACGTGGTGCTGACTGTGGAAAAATTCCGCCATCAGGCTGATGTGACGATCAGTGTGAACGGTACAAGATTAAAGGGAGTTGAAGAGACGGGAGACATGTATTCTGCCATCGATCAGGTCATGGACAAGATCGAAAAGCAGATCAAGCGGCATCTGTCCAAGATCAGATCACGACGGTCCGACAATATCAAGGGTGAAGATGCCCTTGCTTCCGAGGAAGCAAATAGTGCGGTCCTGGACGAACCCTCCATAGAAATTGAACAGATGGTAGCGAAACCCATGGATGCGGAAGAAGCCGCCATGCAGCTCCAGGTGACGGGAAAGGAATTTCTGGTATTCAGAAATGCAAGATCATTGGAAATCAACGTTATTTATAAGCGCCGGGACGGCAATCTTGGTCTTATTGAACCGGCAAGTTAATGTGATGGTGCGATGAAATTTTCAGATATCTTGTCAGAAAACAATATTATCCCTGAACTGACAGCCAGAGATAAAAAAGGCGTGCTTGAAGAGCTGGCCCAGGCCATTTGCAACCATGCCCCTTCTGTTGATAAAGCAGATCTGGTGAGAGTTCTCCTTGAGCGGGAAAAACTGGGGAGTACCGGCATTGGTGAAGGGGTTGCCATTCCCCACGGTAAGATTCACAACCTGAGTCAGCCCATGATATCCTTCGGACGGTGCAAGAGAGGACTGGACTTTGATTCGATGGATGCCCAGCCTGCCTATCTTTTTTTCCTGCTGGTAGCGCCGGAAAATTCGGCAGGGCTTCATCTGAAAACCCTTGCGAAGCTTGCAAAAGTTCTGAAGAGCAGAAAGTTCCGCAAGAAATTGATGGAAGCCAAGACGCGCGAGGAGATTTACGAGGCCATTATCAAGACGGATGAAGAAGAGAACGGGATCTGAAACCGTGGTTAAAGGAAAGGCATGATAGGACTGCTCATTATTTGTCACTGTGATCTGGGGAAGGAACTGCTCAAGGCCGCTGAACTTATCATGGGACGTCTGGAGAATGCGGACAGCATTGCCATAACCCAGACATCCGGCAGCCAGGAAATGATAGAGGTCATCTCTGAAAAGATTAACACCATGAATGAGGGCGATGGGGTTCTTATCCTCACCGATATGTTCGGTGGCACTCCCTCTAATCTCAGCCTCTCATTCCTGGGTGATGAGAAAGTTGAGGTTTTAACGGGTGTGAATCTGCCCATGGTTATTTCAGCCGCCCAGGATCGCCGGCAGTTCGGCCTGGATGATCTGGGTGAGAGGGCAAAGGAAGCGGGGAAAAGAAGCATCGCTCTTGCGGGACAATTGCTGCAGGCAGAATGAGTTCTCTGGTCAGGGTTACGGCCGAAAATTTTGATCGTCTTGAGCGAAGGATCCTTGCAATAGAGAAGGTTTCTTTTCCTTCCCCGTGGACGTCCGAAGCATTTCGCGAAGAGGTGCAAAGGTCCTTTTCTTCCCTCTGGGTTTTTCTGGATAAGGAAGAAGTGAGAGGGTATATCTGTTTCTGGTCCATGGCGGGAGAGCTGCATCTCATGAATATAGCGGTGCACCCCGAAAGGCGGAGGGAGGGCCTCGGCAGAACGCTCCTGGAGAAGATGATTATAACGGGTATCCGCGAGGGCGCCGAATGCGCCCTGCTGGAGGTGCGGCCCTCAAATACGCCCGCCAGGGCGTTGTATAAGAAGGCGGGATTTCACGAAATCGGTCGAAGGACGAGATACTACCGGGACACGGGCGAGGATGCTATCCTGATGGCCCTGCAGCTCAAGCCCTCCGGTGACGCGGGTCCGCGCCCCGGAGAATATGCCTTTCCTTTAAGGACATAATTGGAACTACTCATTCCGGTTTGCAGGTAATGGGAATAATGGAGGAAGAACCACAAGGAGGGGAGAATGCCTTTGAAAGTTGGAATAAATGGTTTTGGACGTATTGGGAGGATGGTGTTTCGGGCCGGGTACCGGAATGAGCAGATAGAGTTCGTGGCCATAAACGATCTGACGGACCCGGCCACCCTTGCCCACCTGTTGAAGTATGATTCGGTGCACGGGGTTCTTGATGCGGAGATTTCCAGTACGGAGCATTCCCTTCTGGTAAACGGGAAGGAAATAGAGATTTACTCTGAAAAGGACCCTGCCCGGATTCCATGGGCTGATACGGGCGTGGAGACCGTTTTTGAGTGTACCGGGCTGTTCAGAGACCGGGAAAAGGCATCAAGACACCTTGAAAGCGGGGCCAGAAAGGTGATCATTTCGGCGCCGGCCAAAGAACCCGATGTCACGCTGGTCATTGGAGTGAACCACCATGACTATGATCCCCAGCGGCATCACGTGGTTTCGAACGCATCCTGCACCACAAATTGCCTGGCCCCGGTGTGCAAGGTGCTGCTGGACTGTTTCGGGATCGAGAAGGGCCTGATGACTACCACGCATGCATACACCGGCGATCAGCGTCTGCTGGATTTCCCTCACCGTGACTTGCGGAGGGCACGGGCGGCCGGGCTTTCCATGATTCCCACTACCACCGGGGCTGCCAAAGCGGTTGCCCTCGTGCTGCCCCAACTGCAGGGAAAACTGAATGGTATGGCGATTCGGGTGCCGACGCCGAATGTCTCGGTCGTGGACCTGGTGGTGCAGACGGCGAAGACCGCAACAGTGGAAGAGGTGAACAACGCGTTCAAAGAGGCATCAGAGACATATCTGAAAGGGATCCTGGATTTCTGCGACAAGCCCCTGGTTTCCGCTGATTTTAACGGGACCAGGGTTTCATCAACCGTGGATGCCCTTTCTACCATGGTGATCGGTGACATGGTGAAGGTCCTTTCCTGGTATGACAATGAGTTCGGATATTCGAACCGGATGGTTGATCTCGCGCTGCACATGGCATCCATGTGATGGGCGGAGAAAATCAAAGGGACCGCGCGCGGAGCTGATGAGAGGAGATCCGGAATGGGAGAGAGAAAACCCCTTATAGCAGGGAACTGGAAAATGAATCTGAATATCGGGGATGCCGTGAGCCTGGTACAGAGCATTGCCGCCGGCCTGGAAGATATGACGGACAGGGATGTCCTGGTCGCGCCCCCGTTTACCAGCCTGCCTGCGGTAAAAGATGCCATTGGAGGCAGGAAAATATTCCTGGCCGGCCAGAATATGCACTGGGAGATGAAGGGCGCATTCACGGGTGAGATCTCCGGCCGGATGCTGCAGCAGGCCGGTTGTACCCATGTGATCCTCGGTCACTCAGAAAGAAGGACGCTCTTCGGAGAGACCAGCAGGATGATCGATCTCAAAGTCAAATCGGCAGTGCTTCTTGGTCTCATTCCTATTGTCTGTATTGGAGAAAGCCTGGAAGAGCGGGAGAGTGACCGGACTTTTGCGGTGCTGGAAGATCAGTTGAATGCATCCCTTCAGAATTTCCGAGCGGACGAGCTGATGCCCGCATCCACGGTTCTGGCGTACGAGCCCATATGGGCCATTGGAACCGGAAAGACTGCAACCCCGGAGCAGGCCCAGGAGGTTCACGCGTACGTCAGGGGATGGATTGAAAAAACGTTCGGCCCTGCTTCGGCAAATGAGATCAGGGTCCTCTACGGCGGAAGCGTGAAGCCGTCGAACATTGCGGAACTCATGTCCATGCCTGATATTGACGGGGTTCTTGTTGGCGGGGCGAGTCTGCATGCAGATCAATTTGCCGGCATTATTCATTACGCCGCGAAGAGCGGGGCCTGATTCAGTTTTTTATTGAAAAAATAATTTTGTTGAATAAAATAAAAGATTGTGTTTGCAATTCCGCGAGGGATTATAATTCCATTTTGCATTCAAGATGATACCTAGGCGGCAAGGAGCGGGCGACGGAGGCGTACATGAACAGTACGTCGAGGAGTCCGCGACGCAGCCAATGCCGGTAGCGCTTGAATGCAAAATGGAATAAGAAGAAACGGGGTCCATATATGAAACTCATTCTCATTGCCGTACACACTATTGTTTGTGTCACGCTGATCTTAATAGTCCTGCTTCAAAAAGGGAAGGGCGCGGACATGGGGGCCGCGTTCGGGGGGTCCAGTCAGGCCGTGTTCGGAAGTACCGGCGCTATGTCATTCCTGACCAAAACAACGACCATTGTCGCTATCGTGTTCATGCTGACCTCTCTGGGACTCACGATTCTTTCAGGGAGAGGAGGAAGGTCTTCCATTATGGAAGGCGTGAATCCGGCCAAGGCTCCGGCGGCGCAGACGAGCGCACCGGCCGCACCTCCCGCCCAGCAGGAGAAAAAGTAGAGAACAACACTGTGCCGAAGTGGTGGAAACTGGTAGACACGCTATCTTGAGGGGGTAGTGGGCCACGCCCGTGCGGGTTCAAGTCCCGCCTTCGGCACCATGATCTGATTTTTCAAAAGATACCAAAGAGCTGCACAACCTTCTTCGGAACGGTGTGCGGCCGGTGTTCGATGTAACCCGAAGGAGATTCCGTCTCCTTCGGGTTTTTTTGTCAATGAAAAATGTTGTTGACATTGATCTCGGTTTAAGTTATCGTATATGAAATAAATAATTTCAAATATGAAAATTGATAGTGCAAATAAAAGAGCCCCGGCCTTGACCAGGGGACTGAAGGTCCTCGAATTATTGGCAGAGGAAGAATCCGAACTGAGCCTGAAGTCCATTGCTGAAAGGCTGAGGATCCCTGTTCCTTCCCTCTGGCGGATACTCGGCGTTCTCAGGGAAAATGGGTATCTGCTCTTTGATGAGGACAGAAGGACATACAGGCTTGGGTTTAAATTCCTTTACCTGGGGAATGTGTTCATGAGTCGAATGGGTTTCCGGTCCCAGGCGAGGGGATATTTAAAAAAACTGACTGAATGGAGCGGCGAAACCGCGGAATTGTCAGCCCGGGTGAAGGATCAGCTCATCCTGATCGAGCAGGTGGAAGGTCCCGAGGCCGTGAGGCTTTTTTCAAGAATCGGCAGCGCCTATCCCTATTTCCACGCCACTGCGCCGGGCAAGGTCTATCTGGCACATATGGGAAAGGAAAAGCTGAAAGGGGTGATGGACCGGCTGGGACTGCCCAGGATTACCGACTACACGATCACGGATTTCCAGGTGCTGGAAAAGGAACTCAAGACAGTGAGGGGAAACGGGTATGCATCGGATGACGAGGAAATGCGGATAGGTGTCGTACGAATCTCCGCGCCGGTGTACGATAAGGAGGGAAAGGTCGTTGCATGCCTCGGCGCAGCAGTTCCTTCTTTCCGGATGAACGCCCGCAAGCGTAAGATGATTGGCAAATGGAGCAAGGAGCTGGCGCAGGAATTGAGCACTGAACTGCAGGGGCAGAGCAGCGCCGAGTGGGTGGCGTGAACTATTATTTCACAACGAGGTTTTTCCATGTTTGAGCTTTCAGATGAACAGAAAATACTGTTGGACAACCTGAAGCGGGTTGTCAGGGAGAAGGTGGCGCCGGCCGCCGCTGAAACGGACAAGACGGGGAATTTCAACTGGGACGTGGTCTCCCTTTTCTGGGACCTGGGGCTCCTACAGATCATGCTTCCTGAGGAATACGGGGGCTGGCCACAGGATCGTTCCCATACCCTCTGCCTTTCAATCGAGGAAATCGCAAAGGCGTGCGCGTCCTCGGCCTTGCTGCTGATCATCCAGGCGGTCGGCAGTTTCCCGCTGATCCATGCGGGAAATGATGCACAAAAGGACAACTACTTCCCCATGATCTCGGATCAAAGGAAACTGATGGGGTATCTGGTGACGGAACCGGGTGCAGGGTCGGACGTGCACGCTATTCTGTCCAGCGCCAGCCTTTCCGGCGGGCACTATGTCCTGAACGGGAGGAAGGTGTTCGCCACCAACGGGGGTGTTGCCGGTATCTATTCCGTGCTCGCAAAAACAGGGGAAAAGGAACTCTCCTTTTTTATTGTCGAAAGAGACCTTGATGGAATCAGCATCGGCAGGATCGAAGACAAATGCGGCTTTCGCGGCAGCAACACTGCAGAGGTCATCCTTGAAGATGTGGCGGTACCCAGGGAAAACCTTCTGGGAAAGCCCGGAGAGGGCTTCAGGATTGCCATGAGTGATTTTGACATGTCCCGGCCTACGGTTGCCGCCCTGGCACTGGGTATTGCCGAGGGGGCGCTGGACTATACCATTAAGTACGCCAGGGAACGGAGCACATTTGGACAGCCCTTGATACAACATCAGGCGATTCAATTCATCATCGCAGAGGCAAGCACGTTGATTGAGGCCAGCAGGGGGCTTATGGAACGCGCCGCCCGCGCCTTTGATTCAGGCAATAGAAATACAAAAATAGCATCCATGGCAAAGTACTTCTGCAGTGATGCCGCCATGAAGATTACAACAGATATGGTTCAGATCCTGGGAGGATACGGGTATATCAAGGACTACCCCATTGAAAGAATGTTCCGGGACGCAAAACTGACACAGATTTTTGAAGGGGCCAATCAAATTCAGAAAATGATTATCGGAAGAGAGATAAGCAGGGAGTGAGGAGGACGCAGAAAATGGATTTCTCTTTGACACATGAACAGAAAGATATCAAGAAGGCCGCTGCGGATTTTGCCAGGGGCGAATTTCTCCCGGAACTGGTCCTGGAATGTGAATCCAACCACCGGTTTCCCAGGGAAGTCTACAAGAAGGCAGGGGAATTGGGTTTTATCGGCCTGGATTATTCGGAAGACGTGGGCGGAGGAGATTTGGGGGTCTTGGAGAACGTCCTTGTCATTGAAGAGTTTTGCAAGGCCGATTCAGGCATGGGAATGGCAATACACCTTGCCTATCTGCCGGCAAAGATTGTCAAGATTTTCGGCACCAGGGAACAGCATCAGAAATTCCTGGCGCCCCTGGTCAAGGGTGACTGGGTTTCGGCCGTCTCGTTCACGGAGCCGGATCACGGCAGTGATCTGACACGTATGAACACCACCCTGGCTGAACAGGAGGACGGCTTTGTCCTGAACGGCGCAAAGGTCTTCACCACCAACGGTGCGTATGCGGATTTTTTTATTGTGCTGGCGCAGGAAGATCCTGATGCCGGTCCCGGAAAGGGAATGACCACCATCCTGGTAGAAAAGGATCCAGCTACCTGCCTCGGCGGCAGAATGGAGATAAATGATATCCCGGACAAGATGGGTCTGAAGATGACCTCCAGCAGCGAACTGGTGTTTCAGGACCTGAAGATTTCCAAGGAAAATATCCTGGGACAGAGGGGCAGGGGCCTTCTGAATGTTCTGGAGTTCCTGGATGAGAGCCGGATCGAGATAGGGGCCCAGGCATTGGGGAACTGTGAAGGGGCATTTCTAAAGGCCCTGCATCATGCCAGGGAACGGCAGCAGTTCAAAAAGTCCATTATTGATTTCCAGGCGATCGGTCATAAGCTGGCAAGGATGTGGAGCAGAATTCAAACCCTCAAGTGGATCAACTACTACGGTGCGTGGTTATGCGACCACGGCCCGAAAAAAATGTCCGGCACCGTACCCCTCTTCACCTCCATAGTAAAACATCACGTTCCCGAAACCGCCAAGGACATTATTGATGATGCAATCACGGTATTCGGGGGGTACGGGTATTTCCGGGATCAGGATGTGGAAAGAAGATACCGGGACAACCGCATTATTGAAATGTATGAAGGCACGGTGGAAGTCCAGTTGAATAATATCGTCCGCATCCTGAAGAAATTGAATCTAGACTTTATCGATTCCGAGCTCCTATAATTCCCATTTTGCATTCAAGCGCTACCGGCGTTGGCTGCGTCGCGGGCTCCTCGACGTACTGCCGTTCAGGTACGCCTCCGTCGCCCGCTCCTTGCCGCCTCGGTATCATCTTGAATGCAAAATGGAATAAACAGGTTCCCGTTTCCTTCTCCCACCCTTGATGGAACAAGGTACGAGGTTGCTGAAATGGATCTTGCTATTGAGAACGTGCAGGTTCCGGATTTCCGGAAGAATCGAATGGTTCAATGCCACGTGGGGATTGAAAACGGGCGGATCGCCGTGGTGTCCGATGCCCCTATTGCTGCACCCACGGTGGTAGAAGGGCAAAACGGGTTGCTGACGCCGGGGTTGATGGATGCCCACGTGCACATTGAGAGCGCCCTGCTGACGCCCGTCCGGTTCGGGGAGACGGTGGCCCGTCACGGTACGCTCCACGTTGCAGCAGACTGCCATGAAATCGCCAATGTGGCGGGAATGGAAGGGCTTCGCTGGTTCATGGACGACGCGGACACTGCTCCAATGCATATCTATTTTGCGGTTCCTTCCTCTGTTCCTGCCACCCCTTTTGCCACTTCCGGGGGCGCCTTGGGGCTTTCAGAGGTGGCAGAGCTTCTGGATGACCACCGGGTGGTATCGCTGGGGGAACTGATGAACGTCCCCGGTGTCCTCAACCGGGATGAAAATATCATGGGGATGGTGGCACTGGCGAAAGAGAGAGGGAAACGGGTCAATGGTCACGCTCCGGGTCTCACAGGGAAGCGGTTGCGGGAATATTTTGCCGCCGGCATCGAAGACGACCACGAAACCAGTACCTATGAAGAATTGAAAGAGCGCCTGGCGCTGGGGCTTCACGTGTTTCTGCGGGAGGGCTCGGCCGAGCATACCGAAGATGGCGCGTACCGCGTCATTGACGAGGACCCGGACCGGGTCCTGTTCTGCACGGATGACAAAGCACTCCACGACATCCAGGCCACCGGGCACATCAACTATCACCTGCGGAAAGCCGCCCGTCTGGGCGTTGATCCACTGAACCTGCTTCGGGCCGCCTGTTTCAACGGGCCGGCCTATTACGGAATTCCCGGAAGCGGTGAAATCCGGCCGGGATATTGGGCTGATCTGGTCCTGTTTGACAGTGCCGTCCATTTCAGGGTCAGGGAGGTTTTTGTGCGGGGCCGGGTACTTCGGGACATTTCCGGTGCGGAATCCAGTGTTCCGCCGTTTCTGGCGGACTCCATCCGCCTGTCCCTGCCGGTAGAGGTCCCGGCGATCCCGGACGAGGTGCGGGGCCTGGCCGTCCATGTCACGGACGGCTCTCTCATTACCGGAAAAATGACGGTCGATGCCGCTCTCCCGGAGTTCAGCCCGGAAAAAGACCTGTTAAAGCTGGTGGTGATGGAGCGCTACGGCCATGGAAACCGTGCCGCCTGCCGTATCCACGGTTTCGGACTGAAGCACGGTGCCATTGCCTCTTCCCTGGCCCATGACTGCCATAATATTGTCGCACTGGGCGTTGATGACGGCGCTATCCGTAAGGCCGTGGAGGCAGTGATCCGGCAACACGGGGGGGTATCGGTAACGGACGGGGTGGATGTATTCACGGTTCCCCTTCCGGTTGGAGGCATCGTTTCGGCGGAAAAACCGCAGAAGCTGGCCGCGGACCTGGAAGAACTGTCCCGGCGCACCCGGGCGCTGGGAAGCCTCCTGTCTCACGCCCATGCCACCCTCTCATTCATGGCCCTGGAGGTCATCCCTCACCTGAAATTGACCGACCGGGGCCTCTTCGATGTGGACACATTCCGGTATGTTGCGTCAGATCCGGCGGAACAAGGGTGAGTTACAAACAAATTCCGGTTCATCCGTTTAAAGCGTACTTCTAGCGAGTGTGAGGTGAAGGAATATACAGGCTATGGCCATTTTTCTTCGGCTCCGAGCCTCCCCCCCGGGCTGGTATTTTCAGCGACGTATCCATGGGGGAGCCTTGCCCCCTCCGCATTCCAGTCCTCAGGAAAAAGCTCCCTGAGGACGTGGCTGCGGTTTCCCCCATAGATACGTCACGAAAATACGAAGCCCTCCCGTCAGTCGCTCAGAAAAAAGGCCATATCCTGCATGTCTGTTCACCAATCTTTGAGTGTCAACGTATTGAATATCCGGATGAACCGGAATTTTTTGTTTCTCAGCGGGACCGAATACTCCGTTGGTTACCACGTTGCGCTTATTCCCGCGAAGCCTGTCCTCGCCCCTCGATCAAGGATCGAAACGTTTAATTTTCCCCGATAATCTCATGATATTTATCCGGAATACGGGGTTCCGAGAGAAAACTCAGATTCGGCACCGGATACCTGAAGGCGCCCTTGCTGCGAACATAATCCAGACCGTCAACCAGGTTGTCGATCCTGGAACACGGAATAGCAAAGGACATCTCGTGATCCTGGGTCCCCGCAAATACCCTTTCTCCGGGACCGGGTACCATATAGGTGCACTCGCCCGCCTGAATGACCCCTGCGACCCAGGCGGAACATCCGTATCGGCCGGTACTCGTCGACTGAATCCCGGGTCCGCGTCGAAAATTGGCCCCCTGGATGAGCGTCAATATCTGCGCCGGGTTCCCATACGCCACAACCAGGTCAGGCACAAACTGACATCTATTGAGCGGCGATACCCATATCTCCTCGAAACGGCCGAGGGGCCAGCGGGGATAGGACCCCTCCATCTCCTTCATGCAGGCGACATCGCCCTGGTAATATTCCCCAAGGGTGCCTTCGAGGAATGTATCCGGCTTTCTGTGCCCCATGAAGATTCGCGGGAGGGGGCAGGCATGGTCCTCATCCCGGAAAGCCATGGTCCAGCCGAAGGTCCGTGCAATGGACATTCCCTGGCAGAGGGAAAGCCTGTTGCCCAGATTGTTGAGAGGATATCTGGCCTTTTCCGGCGGGGTTTCACCCTGCCCGGCTACCTTGACGCCCACCGGCGTTGTGGTAAAACGGCAGTGCTTTTCAAGCGCTTCAGCAAGCCTCTTTATCTTTTCGTCCACGACTCACCTCTCTTCATGCCTCATACTTTCATGCGAGCCCTGCTCCCTGGAACAGAGCACTGACAATATTTCGGGCTTCCTTCTGGATTTTCCGCAGATGGCTTTCTCCTTTGAAGCTCTCCGCGTAGATTTTGTAGATTTCCTCGGTTCCCGACGGCCTGGCCGCGAACCATCCATTTTCCGTCACCACCTTCAATCCGCCGATAGGGGCGTCGTTTCCCGGCGCGCGGGTGAGTTTCGCGATGATAGGTTCCCCCCCCAGTTCCTGGGACGGCACCATCTCCGGGGAAAGGGCTTTCAGGACCGCCTTCTGCTCCGGTGTGGCAGGGGAGTCCATACGT
Organism: uncultured Desulfobacteraceae bacterium; assembly: GCA_964633015.1. Classification (GTDB taxonomy): domain Bacteria; phylum Desulfobacterota; class DSM-4660; order Desulfatiglandales; family Desulfatiglandaceae; genus B46-G9. The sequence continues at coordinate 15,810 of CAZWEV010000052.1, forward strand.
TCATACATCGGGTTTCCGAATTTTTCCGTGAGCTCGGCATAGAGTTCGGCCGGGTCCCTGCCTGTCTTTGCAGTGATTTCGCAGGCGAGCAGGTCCATGATGATGCCGTCCTTGTCGGTGGTCCAGACGGTGCCGTCCTTCCGCAGAAAAGCGGCACCGGCACTCTCTTCTCCTCCGAACCCGTAGGAACCGTCCAGGAGTCCGTCTACGAACCACTTGAACCCCACGGGCACCTCCGAAAGTTTCCGTCCCAGGTGAGCGCTTACCCGGTCAATCATGGAGCTTGACACGAGGGTTTTCCCGACCGCGGCATCCTTTTTCCAGCCGGGCCTGTTCCGGAACAGGTACCATATGGCGCTTGCGAGATAGTGGTTGGGATTCATGAGCCCGTCGCTTTTCGTGACAATGCCGTGACGGTCCACATCCGTGTCATTGCCGAAGGCGATGTCAAAGGAGTCCTTCAGATTGATCAGCCCCGCCATGGCATAGGGAGAAGAACAATCCATGCGGATTTTTCCGTCCTTATCCACGGTCATGAAAAAGAAGGTCGGATCGACAATGCGATTGACTACCTCAATCGACAGCCCGTACCGCTCGGCAATGGGGTCCCAGAAATCAACGGCTGCGCCGCCCAGGGGGTCCACGCCGATCCTGATACCGGCCCGGGCGATGGCTTCCGTGTCAATGATGTTCGCAAGATCATCCACGTAGGGCCTGATATAATCATGTTCCCTTGTGGTCTCCTTTTTCATGGCTTTTTCAAAAGGAATTCGCTTTACGTCCCGCAATCCGTTGCCGAGAATTTCGTTCGCCCTATCCTCAATGCGTCTTGTTGTCTCCGGGGCTGCGGGCCCGCCCTCGGGAGGATTGTATTTGAATCCGCCGTCCTCGGGTGGATTATGGGAAGGGGTGATAACGATACCGTCGGCACGGCCCTGGTGATGGTCCCGGTTAAAGGTCAGGATAGCATGAGAGATGACCGGTGTGGGCGTATACCGGCGGCCTCTCTGAATCATGACGGTAACCTGGTTGGCTGCAAGGACTTCCACTGCGCTCGCAAGGGCCGGCTCTGAAAGGGCGTGGGTGTCCATGCCGATGAACAGGGGACCGGTGATGTGCTTCGATGTCCTGTATTCACAGATAGCCTGGCTGATGGCCAGGATATGGTCTTGGTTGAAGCTGTTTCTCAAGGATGAACCCCGGTGCCCGGATGTCCCGAAAGCGACCCGGTGATCCGGATTGGAGGCATCCGGCCTTTGGGTAAAATAGGCGGACACGAGCCTGGGAATATTCGGAAGCAACGATCTGGGGGCCGGTTTTCCTGCCAACTCATGGACCATTTTTTTCTCCTCCCATGTGATTATCCCTAGTTGCGGCCCTTACCCTTCCGCTTTCCTTTACCCTTGCTCTTTCCTCCCTGGCGGTCGGAATAAAGGTCCTGGCCGCGCTTCAGGGCGTGGAACTCTCTCGATCCCGGTTTTATGCCCAGGCTCCTGGCGAGCACGCCCCAGCCTTTTCGTTTTTCGGCCGTGTATCGTTCCATGACCTGGTTTACGGGTTGTCTTGACATTTCTCCGAGCCGGAGTACCATGTAGGCATCCGAGGGTCTGTCCACATTGCTCAGCACCGTGTTGATTTCCAGAGCACCCACCTGGAAGCGGGTCGCGAGCCGTGCCTTAAAGCCTGATGGATCCAACTCGGCCCTGATGTTGAAATCTTTGAACCAGTCAAAATCACCTGCTGCGGCTGCCGATGAAAAAAGCAGAACAAGCATGCCGACCATCCACACTCTTTGAGGCAATTTCATTTCAACCTCCTGATCTCTGCTCATTCCAATTCGCATTCAAGCGCTACCGGCGTTGGCTGCGTCGCGGACTCCTCGACGTACTGTCCATGTACGCCTCCGTCGCCCGCTCCTCGCCGCCTTGGTAACATCTTGAATGCAAAATGGAATGAAAAGTGTTTGTTCCTGTCATGGCCATTTCAATAAACATCGGGATACGGCATGCATCATCTCAAAAACCGCCGGTTCTGGCAAGGGATTACGCACGCACCGTCTAAATTTTGCAGGGGTTGCCATGACACGGGAATATCCTGTATAATCCTGAATCACAATGAATGCCGGCATTGTCAGGGAGGATCGCCGCATGGACATTGAGAAAGGAATAGCCCTCATTGCGGGGGAAATCGGAAAAGGGGGAAGGAATGTCGTTTTCACCGGTGCGGGAATATCAACGGAAAGCGGTATACCGGATTTCCGGAGCAAGGGAGGCATCTGGGACCGGTACCGTCCCATCTATTTTGATGAATTCATGAAATCACGGGAAGCCCGCGTTGAATACTGGCGGGAGAAATCCGAGCTTTATCACGATCTGATGAATGCAGAACCCAACCGGGCCCACCTGGCTGTTGCGACGCTTTACGACATGGGTCTGCTGGAAGCGGTCATAACCCAGAACATAGACGGGCTCCACCAGGCATCGGGTATCCCGGATGAAAGAGTCATAGAGCTTCATGGAAGCAACCGGCGCGTACGCTGTATGAGCTGTGGCAGGATATCATCCATTGAAGAGGCACATACTCGCGTTGAAGCAGGAGACCCGGCCCCTGAATGCGAATGCGGCGGATACCTGAAGCCCGATACGATCTCGTTCGGCCAGGCCATGCCGCAGCGGGAGGTGGAAAAGTCGGTCGCCCTGTCACACAATGCTGATTTTTTCCTGGTGGTGGGATCGACCCTCCTGGTTCATCCTGCCGCCTCCATGCCGACGTATGCCAAGGAAGCCGGTGCGTTCCTGGCCATCGTCAATCTATCTGATACTCCCTGTGACCGGATATGTGATGTCCTGGTCAGAGGAAAGGCAGGAGATGTCCTCCCGAAAATAGTCGAGCGTCTCAGAACCGGTGCCCTGAAATCAGATTCGAACTAAAGAGGGCCCGGAACCCTTTTGTATACTCCCCCTTAATTCCAGACACCAAACTCCGAGTGTCAATTCAAGGTCAAATATCAAATGCCCAAATCGAGCAAAAAATGCACTGATATGGGTGTGCCCCCTCCATAGCCCCGAGAGACAGGTGTGCAAGATATGCTTTGGCATTGACCCATTGGGATTTCACTTGACATTTGGGCTTTGACATTTGTCATTTTCGGTTGATCCGGGTTGTGGATGTCCATACAGACGGCGGGTGTTTTCGGTCACCGCCTCCATGATCTCCTCCCGGCTCACATCTTTGATTTCGGCTATGGCACCAAGAGAGAGGACCGCGTTGGCAGGTTCATTGCGCTCTCCCGGCGCCGGCCCGAGGACAGGGCTGTCGGTTTCAAGGAGCAGGGAGGAAAGGGGAAGTTGTTTTACGAGCTTCTGCTTCTGGCGGGAGCGCAGAATGGAGGGCGGGATAGAAAAGAAATATCCTGCTTCCACGGCCGGGAATGCGGTGCTTGCCTTGCCGTCAAAGGCATGCAGCTGAACTTTTGCGGCGTCCATTTCCAGGAGCAGGCGGACCACGTGGCGTCCGGCGGAACGGGAATGGACGTTCAGGGGAAGGCCGAGTTTTTTCCCCAGCGCGATGAACAGGATAAAGATGTCGCGCTGAACCTCTTTTTCCGGCTCATCCTTCACCGCCCAGAAATCCAGTCCCACTTCCCCGATTGCAACCAGACGATCCTGTTCCCGCTCGATGAACCGCACCATTTCCTGCGCTGCCGATACATCAAGGTGCGTCGGATAGAGACCTGCCGCCGGGAGCACCTGGGGATATTTCCCTGCCAGCGCCAGGTTTTTTTTGCCGTCCTCGAGCGTTTCCCCCACGGCGACGATCGACGAAACACCCGCTCCCCGCGCCCGCGCCAGGACCGCGACCAGGTCCCCATCAAAGGAAGTGTCGCTCAGGTGCGCGTGGGTATCCACAAGACCGCTCATCGGCACGCCGCTTTCTTGCTTCTCGTTCATGAAAAACCTCTCACCGCAGCAGCTCAAGCATGGCCCCTGGCTCTGTGACGGGTGCTGTGCAGGCCGTGTTGGTGCACACATACGCCGTGGCCTTCCCCTCCCTTTTTTCATGGGTCTTCACAAAAGGGGCTATCCGGTCCACGGGAGGATCATCCAGGTCTGCCGGCCGGAACAGGGTGACCGTGTTGGGCAGAAAATGAGTGTGCAGGGCCTGCAGCATCCCGGCCGTATCTTCCGCGTGCGTGTCTCCTACGACCACCACCTCGTTGGCAGGGCCGATGCCGAAATCCGCGGCAACCAGGAACTGTGTGTAGCCCGAGGGAATCTGGCTGATCTGGGAAGAAAAGGCGCGATCAAGCTGGGCGGCCCGGTCTTCCAGGTCGGACCTGCCCGTGAGGTGTGCCAGCCGCAGAAGATTGAGAAGGGCCACGGAATTACCGGAAGGGATGGCCCCGTCATAGACCTCTTTTTTCCGGAGGATGAGGTCGTCACTGTCATCCGGTGCGAAAAAGAATCCCCCTTGCTGCTGGTCCCAGAAATGCTTGAATGCTTCGGCCAAGACTTCCATAGCATTTTCAAGGTGTTGAGGTTCATAGGAGGCTTCATAGAGTTCAATGAGCCCCCAGGTGAGAAATGCATAGTCATCCAGATTGGCGAGGATCCCCGCCTGCCCCTCCCGGTAACGGTGGAGGAGACGCCCCTCTTCTCCGCGCATGGTCTGGAAGATAAACGCCGCAGCCTTCTTTGCCGCCAGGGCGTACTCATCCTGTCCCAGCACCCGTGCTCCCCTGGCGAGGGCCGCGATCATGAGCCCGTTCCAGTCGGTGAGGATCTTATCATCCCGGTGGGGGCGCACGCGCTCTTCCCTGATCTGGAAAAGCCGGTTTCTCATCTCTTCAATGCGTTTCTTCAGGATATCAACAGACAGGTGCAGATCGCCGGCCAGGTCCTGAAGGGGTTTTTTCATATGCAGGATATTGGTTCCGGTTGCTTCTCCGGTCGCCTCCTCCTGAAAATTACCCTGTTTCTTGACGCCGAACACCTGGATAAACAGGTCGGCATCCTTCCCGAGGACCCGGCGGATTTCCTCTTCTCTCCATACATAGAATTTCCCTTCGACCCCTTCGCTGTCCGCGTCCTCTGCTGAATAAAACCCCCCTTCAGGACCGGTCATGTCCCGGAGAACATACGTGAAAATTTCCCTTGCCGTATCCGCGTACGTCTCCTTTCCGCTCGCCTGGTAGGCTTCCAGGTAGGCCAGGGCCAGCATGGCCTGGTCATAGAGCATCTTCTCAAAGTGGGGAACCAGCCACTCACGGTCCGTTGAGTAGCGGTGAAACCCGTAGCCGACGTGGTCGTACAACCCTCCCAGCCGCATGGCCTGGAGGCTCTTTTCCGTCATCTCAAGGGCAGGGGAATCGCCTTGCCTTTTCCAGTAGCGCAGCAGGAAAAAAAGCTGGTGCGGGGTGGGGAACTTGGGAGCAGTGCCGAAGCCCCCGAATTGTCCGTCATAGCGCTCTGCAAGCTCCCGGGATGCCCTTTTGAGGATGGAGACATCTGTCTGCGGCCCGGCGGTCTGCTGCTCCGTGCTCTCCAGGGCGCCCATGATATTTTCCGCGGACTGAAGGACCTCTTGTCGTCTTGTGTCCCACACGGACCTGATGCGGGGAATAAGCTCCATCAGGCCCAGGCGTCCGAAACGGGTTTCCTTTGGAAGGTAGGTGCCAGCGAAAAAAGGCTTCTTTTCCGGGGTCATGATGATGGTGAGGGGCCAGCCGCCGCTCTTGGTCAGTATCTGACAGACCGTCATGTATATGTGATCGAGGTCCGGCCGCTCTTCACGGTCCACCTTGATGGACACAAAGGCCTCATTCATCACTCCCGCCACTTCAGGGTCTTCAAAAGATTCCCGTTCCATCACGTGGCACCAGTGACAGGTGGAATACCCGATGGAAAGGAACACAGGTTTATCTTCCTTCTCTGCTTTTTCAAATGCCTCTGTGCCCCAGGGATACCAGTCCACGGGATTGTACGCGTGCTGCAGCAAATACGGGCTTTGTTCCCGGATCAGGCGGTTTGACTTTCTGTTGTCCATGAGTGCTCCTTTCCATTGCCGGGAGGGTTTGTCCGGAACAGGCCGATCCCCGCTTCCCATAATATAGGCACGTTTTTCCATTTGGAAAGCGGTGCCGGGGCATTCGCACGGTCACTGGTCGAGGAGAGATCCGGGACGGACGGTCCCTTCTCCGTGTTTTTCCAGGAGGGAATCAAGTGCGGCGTTCAGGTTTCTCTTCTTCCGGGGAGAGGCTTCCTCCTGGAAAAGCTGCAATTGTTTTTCTCCGTGGAGAGGTTCAAGCTGTGACAGGGACACACCCAGGAGCCTGACCGGCCGTTTTCCTGCCTCCGTAGTCAGGAGAAGACGGGAGACGGTGGAGAATATTTCAGCACCGTCGTCGGTAGCGTGGCGAAGGGTCTCAGACCGGGTTACCTGGACGAAATCGCCGTATTTCACCTTGAGCGTGACCGTCTTTCCGCGCATCCCCTTCCGGCGCATCCGGTGGGCCACCCTGTCGGCAAGTGCCAGGATTTCCCGCCTGGCCTCTTGAACCTGCGTGATGTCGCGCGCGAACGTCTCCTCGTGACCAACCGACTTGATCTCCCGGTGCGGGACCACCGATCTTTCGTCCACGCCCTGGGAGAGCTGATGCATCACGAACCCCTGCTTCCCGAACCTTCGTTCAAGGACCCTGAGCGGCATCCGGCGCAAATCCCTGAAGGTCCGCACTCCCAGGCGGCCCAGGGACTCCCCGGTCACCTTTCCCACTCCCCACATTTTTTCTATGGGCAGGGGATCGAGAAACTCCAGAACGTTTTCAGGGCAAACGACGGTCAGGCCGTCCGGTTTATCCATGTCGGAAGCGATCTTGGCAACAAATTTTGAAGGGGCAACTCCTGCCGATGCGGTCAGCCCGGTTTTGTCCAAGATCAGGGCCTTGATCTTCCGGGCGATCGTCTCCGGCCGCCCGAACAGGCGGGTCGATGAAGTGACATCAAGGAAGGCTTCATCAATGGACAGGGGTTCAACCAGCGGGGTGAAGAGATGGAATATCTCAAAGACCTGCTCTGACACCTCCCGGTACCTGTTCATTCTCACCGGGAGGAATATCCCGTGAGGGCACAGGCGCCTGGCGGTTATCATGGGCTGGGCCGAATGGACCTCGAACGTCCGGGCCTCGTACGAGGCGGAGGAGACCACCCCCCGGTCGCTGATTCCGCCCACAATGACCGGCCTGCCTTTTAACTCCGGGTTGTCAAGGATTTCAACGGCCGGATAAAAGGCATCCATGTCCAGATGAATGATGTGCCGCACTCCCATAACCAGGTCCTCGGTACCGGGTGTCGCGATATTTCATCACCACCTCAGTATACCCGATTACCCGCAGGACTGCCAGCCACTCTTTCAATGCAGCCAAGACAGCATTGCCCCAGCCGAAAACTTGAAAAAAATTGAGCCATGTGGAATTCTATTTCTTGGGCTTCTTGCGCTTGTCGCGAAGGTAGATTGATTTGGAATGACCGTCAACCTGGACTCTTTCATCCACATCAAACAGCTTGGTGGCCGCAGCGAGTTCCCCAAGTTTACTGTAGCCATAGTTCCGGGGATCAAACTCCGGGGCCTGTTTGGCAATATTACTGCCCACAGCACCCAAATGCGCCCATCCACTTTCGTCTGAAGCCGCATCAAGAGCACTGCGAAGGAGACCCACCAGTTTGGCATCTCCTTTCAACTCATTTGCGGTTTTTCGTTTGACGGCCGGCCCAGCATCTTCCTGGGACCGAAGAACTTCAGTGAAAATGAACTTGTCGCACGCGGATACAAAAGCCTTTGGGGTCTTCTTTTCCCCGAAGCCATATACGAGCAGACCTTCCTCTCTGATCCGTGAGGCCAAACGAGTGAAGTCACTATCACTGGATACCAGGCAAAAGCCGTCAAAGCGTTTAGCATAGAGCAAATCCATTGCGTCTATGATCATGGCGCTGTCTGTTGCATTCTTCCCCACGGTATAGCGAAATTGTTGAACCGGCTGGATAGAATGTTCCAGCAGTACGGATTTCCATCCGCTCAGCGATGGTGTCGTCCAGTCACCATATATGCGTTTTACGCTGGCAACACCGTACTTGGCCACTTCTGACAGAAGCCCTTCCGTGATCAAGGGTTGGGCATTATCTGCGTCAATGAGGACAGCAAGCCTGTTTTGTGGTGGTTCAGTCACACTCATATCATTTTCCTCTCGGTCAACCGGAATTCCGTTCTTCCATGTTGATTCCTGATGAGAATCCTCTCAATACTCATTTCAATAATACCGATCAATCGAGACATATCAGGCTTGACGTTCGATCGGACTTATTAAAAGCGCCGCCCCCCGCCTTGTCTTCCGCCTCTTCTCCCGCCGCCGGGTCCTCCTCTGCCACGGCGATTTTCAGTTCGAGGGCGCGCTGTATTGACTTTTAGCGCTCGTCCTTTAAGCTCCTTATCGTTCAGGCCGTCAATCGCCGACTGCGCCTCAGCATTATTAGGCATCTCCACGAATCCGAATCCTTTTGATCTGCCCGTGTAATTGTCTGTTAGAACCCTGACGGTTTCGACTGTCCCAAAAGCCCCAAAAGCCTCTTTTAAATCCTCTTCGGTCACTTCATACGATAAATTGCCTACGTAGATATTCATTCTGATCTCCTTCTAGTCATAGAAAATATTATGGAAACCCGCCACATTGGATCTTCCGTTTCGCGATGGGGTTCCGCGCTTCGTCATCTCGCCGCTTCTGCACACAATCCGGGTTCTCTGCAGATAGAAAAACGCTTATCTTTTTCACCTTTCCTCCGGCGAATAATATTGCCGGTACCTAGTTGAGATATTGCCTTCTCTTGTCTATCTTTGGCTTGGTCAAGATGATTAAGCATCTTCTTAAGTTTTAGCTCTAATTGATTCCGTGTGCCGTCGTTCATTATTCCTCATTTCTCCTTTTCTTTTTTATATGTTCTTGACAATTCACTCTTTTTGAAAGAGTTACCCATGGTAAGCGTCCATACTGCGTAAAACAGGGACCGTTTCCGAAAACGAAAGCCATTTTTTTCCAAAAATTATTAGTAGTACTGCTGCCATTGGATAAAATAGAGGGTGATCGGATCTTAAGATGCGGCTGAAACATAAGCACATAAAGAGATGAGTAAATTCTATCACAGGAAGGGAGAAAAATAAAATTCTCTTTCTTGCACCCGTAAGCTATTAGAAAAGCACCCAACAGAACTGTTTATGTAATGGCTTCCCAACATGCCGTTATTATCTCCGGCGCTAATCTCCTACTCTTGTGTGTTGAGGATGTCCCGAAGAAAAGATTCACGCACACCCGAGAAGCCATTTAAATGCCGCCTGATACTCCCTTTTTCTCAAATATAACCTTCGGAGGCGTCTTAATCCATCGCATGGTTTATTATTGTGTGTTGAAGCAGGGCGGTCATTATCGCCAAATACTTTTTATCATTATTTAAAACAGTTATCTTTTTCTATATTTTAAAATTATAATAAATTTTAAGTTTATTATCAAAATAAGTCAAGCTTTTTTTGTTAATTTGTTTTTTTAATATCAGAACCTATCCTCACAAAAGAGTGGAAAGCGTGGAATGCAAGCTGGCCGGTTCGTCTATTTAACCTTTACCTCAATTTCTTTGGCCCTAACCTTCTCGGTTTTAGGCAATCTAAGATTTAGCATCCCGTCCTTGAACGACGCCTCAATTTTTGCCTGGTCGACGTTTTCCGGCAGGGTAAAACTGCGGGCGAAAGTGCCGTAATAACGCTCAACTCTGTGAAACTTCTTGCCCTTCTCTTCCTTTTCCTGCTTTCTTTCTCCACGGATGGTGAGGACATTGTTATCGACGGTCACTTTAACATCCTCTTTATTAACCTCGGGGATCTCCGCTTTGATGAAAAATTCATGGTCGGTTTCGGCAATGTCCACAAGCGGCGCCCAGTCACGGGTTGCCATCAGTTCCTGGCTTCCCCGCCGAGGCCATCCGACGGCTCTGGTATACCGATCGAACATGGCTTCCATTTCACTAAACGGGTCCCACTTCACAATAGCCATAGTAAAACCTCCTCTCCGCTGCGGGATTTTTAATATTGTTTTGGCAAGGCGCCTGCATGCCCCTCCTGAAAACAGAAAGAACGAATCATCATCGGGATCGACCGGTTGCAAATGTCCCACACTCCAGGCGGTGTTCCACAAAGGCCGCAGCGAATCCGGGCCTTTGGAGCGCACCCCGAAAAGTGGACTTAGAGGCTGGAGCTATGCTCCGAGCCGCATACCACTCGGCGACCCCATTGCGCTCTTCCCTGAGCGTCCTCAAGGCAGCCCTCGCTTTCTTGCGAGTGAACTGATCCATCTCCCATTTCTTATTAAGCCGGGATTCCAGACTGTCGATGTGGGCATCGAGATCATCCAGGGCAGCCTTTGCCTTCCTAACGGCTTCATCTCGCTGATCCACGAAATACTTCTCGATTGCCTGGGCAGTTTCCGACACCTTCTCCTTGACATCTTTCGTCCCCGTCTCATTTCTCGACGTTTGTGCCGCGAAGGAAACCGCCCCCATCGCGAAAAAGACAGCCATGGTGAACGCTAGATAAGCCTTTCCTAATTTTTGAGTTTTCATTTACCTTCTACCTCCTTTTTCGCAATTTCCATGAGCACTTCAGGCTCGACGATGGGAACCAGACCGGCTTCCTGACACAAGGCGGCATAGCGAGCTAACGCATGCGCATTGGCCTTGATACAACACCGACTGGGGATGCCATCGACGATGGTAATCACCGCGCGGTTCGCATCGGTTCATTTATGGGGTTCATCTTTCCGGATCTCCTGTTCCGCCTCAAACCAGTCTCGACCTGCTTGGCCTTCCTGGCGGCCTCGCTGCTCGTAGAGTTCATGGGCTCGCTTGGCGATCTGCGGTGTCACATCGACAGGTATTTTGGCCAATAGAGGCGCGGCAGTTGGATCGAACACCCGATACGCCAGCAATTTCACGCGGTCGCTCACGAGAAACCAAGCCAGAGCATAGCCCCAAACGAACAGCGCCCAACCCCAGCCGAGGGGTGCCATAAACAGCCCATAAACCGCAATCAGAATCGCCATGATTTGTGCACACAGCACAACACCCAATAAAATCCGCGCGGGGCGTATGGACCAGAACGGGCCGCGCGTGCGCGTCAGGAAAATTGTCATTTGTCCGGCCACGGACAGCATAAGGTACATCAGCGTCTGGAGATGTGGCCGGTCGAGGTGATAGACGCGGTCGCCAAGGTAAAACAGGCCAAACGCAGCCACGGGTCCCATGATGCCCAGCACCGTGGCGATCCCCAGCACCAGGCGCATGTTCCATGCCTCGGGCTGATCCTTGTAATGAACGTTGTCATAGGCAATGGACAGGATGGCGCCGTCGTTGAGCAACGCCAGCATCACGATCATCACCGCCGTCAATGGATAAAAGTTGAAGATCAGGATGGCCAGCGTCATGAACAACAGCACGCGCAGCGTCTCGGCAATGCGGTAGATCGCGTAGCTGTTCATCCGCTGGAAGATTTTCCGGCTCTCCTTGATGGCGTCGATGATCACCGACAGGCCGGGCGTCATCAGCACGATGGACGCCGCCGCGCGCGCCGCGTCCGTCGCGCCCGAAACGGCGATGCCGCAGTCGGCCTTCTTCAGCGCGGGGGCGTCGTTCACCCCGTCACCCGTCATGCCGACGATGTGGCCGCGTTGCTGCAAGACGTCTACAATGTGGAACTTGTGTTCGGGGAACACCTGGGCGAAACCATCGGCCTTCTCGATGGTCTCCGCCAACTGCGCCGTCTCGTGATGCTCCGTGTCGCCGAAACCGCTGGCATCCAGGAT
>CAZWEV010000053.1:0-26560 GCA_964633015.1 uncultured Desulfobacteraceae bacterium
TTGGAACGCTTCTGAAATCGGACGTTCATGAGAAAATATCGGTTTGGCCCCTTGAACAACCTATTGATTTTCGAGGATATAGGAGGCATGAAAAGGGCAAATAAAGAAAAAGGAAAGGGTTTTGGTAGTTTACTTATACGTAGCATTATGCTAATCTACGTATAACTGGGGCAGCGTGAAAAGGTGGCAATGGAAAAATTTCCATTAGAGACACTGACTCTTTATGCCGAACTCATGGAGCAGCTATTGGCCGTGGAGACGCACCGGTCCATTGGAACCATCCCCGGGTGCTTTACGACGAAGGTAGTGAAGAGTGAGACATATTATTACTATCAATATTCTGATCCTGGCGGCACCCTGAGACAAGCCTACATCGGAAAGAAGGCAGCTGGCCTTGAGCGGGTAGTTGAGCGGTTTCTGATCGAACGTGAAACATTCAAGGAAGACAAGGTACGTATTCAACGACTTTGTGCCCAGCTGCGAATGGGCGGTGTACTCATTACGGATACGGCCTCAGCGAGGGTTCTAAAGGCATTTGCGGAGAGCGGGATATTTCATTTACATGGTGTTCTGGTGGGCACGTATGCCTTTGCAGTTTTGGGTAATGTTCTCGGAGTGCGATGGAAGGGGGCAGCAACAAAGACCCATGATATCGATATCGCAGGCGCGCCGAAGATGAGCGTTGCGATTCCTAATATCAAGGCCGATCTTCCTGGAATACTGGAACGACTCAAGATGGGCTTTCTTCCCGTTCCGCAGCTCGATCCAAAGAATCCATCAACTTCCTTCAAGGTACGAGGCAAGGCGCTTCGTGTGGATATTCTCACACCGGAAGTCGATGCAACCGACGGGAGCCCTAAGTTCATACCTGCCTTCAATGTCGCAGCGCAACCTCTTCCTTTTCTTGACTACCTGATTGAAAATCCGGAAAAAGGGGCTGTAGTCAACGGGGGAGGCGTTTTGGTGAATGTGCCGACCCCTGCAAGATATGCGTTCCACAAACTGATTGTCTCCGGAGAGCGGGGGGTGCCCATGCACGATAAGATTGAGAAAGACCTTATGCAGGCTGCGCAAGTGTTTTCAGTGCTGGCAGATGAGCGTCCTGGAGATCTGCTGCTCGCCTGGGACGAGATCAAACGCAGGGGTCGAAGCTGGGTTAATAGGGTATCTGCGGGCGTTTCAGCCATGGCAAAACGGCATCGGGCCGAGTACGGCATGCTTGTGGAAGTGCTCCCCGAACTGGGGCCAACCGGGAAGAAATAAGAGGCTGCTGGGCCGAGGAAGCCTTGTGACCTATTGACTTTCCGAATAGGTGGGATCGGGCAGGGTAAGCCCCTTGTTGACCGCGAACCAGCTTGCACCCCCGTCAATGCTTTTGAAAATTCCCCCGAAGGCCCCCGCATAGAGTATGCGGGTATTTTTCGGATCAACGACCACTTTCCTGATATCCGTATCGGTAATGCCTGCGTTGATGAGAAACCAGGTTTCCCCTCCATTTATACTCTTTAAAATACCCCCATAAGCTCCGGCATAGATCGTGGAGGGCTTCACAGGATCGAGGGCCAGGGACCTGATATTTGTCAGGTCGAGCCCTGCGAGGGGAACCCATTCCTTGCCGCCGTCGGTACTCTTCATCACGCCGCCATAAGCTCCGGCGTAGATCGTTCCGGTATTGAGTGTGTCCAGGGCCAGGGACCTGATGTTCGTGTGCGTCACGCCTTTGTTTATGGGACGCCATGAGGTCCCGCCGTCCGTGCTCTTGAATATCCCTCCAAACGCCCCTGCGTAGATCGTCTTTGGATTGTTCGGATCCAGGGCCATGGATTTTATGTCCGTATCTACCAGCCCCCGCGCCACTGGTGACCAGTGGCGGCCTCCGTTCCGGCTTTTGAAAATATCTCCATAGGTGCCTGCGTAAAGGATATCCGGATCGACGGGGTCAATGATCAGCTTATTGACCCTGGTGTCTTCCAAGCCGGCATTGGCGGCTTCCCACTCCAACCCGCCGTTTTTACTCCTGAAGACTCCACCGTACGAGCCTGCGTAAACCGTGTTCGAATCCGCGGGGTCGATGGCTAATGTCAGGATATCCCTTTCGGTTAATCCTATATTGATGGAACGCCAGTTTGCTCCACCATCGATGCTTTTGAAAACACCCCGATAAGTGCCCGCATAGACAGTATCCGGGTTCACCGGATCAACGGCCACGGTCCTTATATTTCCTCCTTTCGGGTCATGGCGGGCATCCTGGCCCTCTGCGGTATCAGGAAATACGTGAAAAGGAAGCAGGGAAGCGAAAAGAATGAAAAAGATGCAAACCCGAGGGCTGATGTGATGAGCAGTCATCGTTTTCCTCCTCAATTTTGGCAAGGTGGTTTCGCAGGACTGCCGGGGATCGGTTACCAAGACAATCTCCTTATGAAAATCGTCCAGGATATATGTTGTCGGATATCAGTCCATGCCAGCCTTTTATCCTTTTATTCCGAAATAGTCAAAGCTTTCTCGGAATGGATAACCGATTCAGGGGCCATTCTTGTGGACGTTTACCATCGATCGGGTTTGGCCTGAAAGCAGCCTCTTTGGCGGTTCACTGATATGTGATGCAAGGATTGTGCGAAAAGGGGTTGCAGAGAGGAAACGACAATCTTTTTCAGGAGAGTGTGGCGGTGAAGACACAGGCTAAAGGGTCGAAAGCAGGATGGCAGGAAGAGGAATCCACCGGAAAAAAGCGTATCTAAATCTTCACGGTGTCAGTTTTTCTATACCGGACAAGGCATTCAGCGGCGCCGGTGGCCATCAAAATGCACAAAATAACATCACAACTGGAAGAGGGCCGCTTTGGCACGGAATGTGCTATCTCTAAGTGCTCAGGAGTGCCTGGATGAGCAGAACGGCACATTTGAAAACGGGAGGTGCCCCTATGAATCGAAAAATCATCACCATTCTTTCGGCTCTTGCTATCCTCGCCTGGCTGGCGCCGGGTGCGGTTTCCGCCGATCCGAAACTGGTGTGGGACGCGAGCAGTGGTGATGTGACCGGCTATCGAGTGTACTATGGTCTGTCCGCGGGCAGTCATCCGACCAGCCAGAGCGTCGGCAATGTCACTGAATATCCCATGAGCAGTTTGCCGCTGGAGGAAAGCAGGACGTATTATTTTGTTGTGAGAGCGTATAATGGGGCGGGGGAAAGTGGAGATTCCAATGAGATCTCCTGGGTTGCGGCCGATAGAACGCCCCCCTCGCCTCCCCAGGGGGTGACCGCAGAATAGCAGGAAATCAGGAACGCTGAATTCATGAGAACTGCGTGAGCGGTGAGCCCTTCCAGGGAAAATGATCCCTGGGTCCTCAGAAAGGGATGGTGTAAAAACACCATCCCTTTCTGTTTTATGGGCCTGACCAGAGTTGCGCGGGTTTCCAGTGACTCCGGTAGGTCCTGAGCTGACCTTTTTCGCCGTTTCCGGACACGCTGACCTGTATGGCACCATCCCGATCCGTTCTGAAAATACGGCATTTCCGCATCCTGAGTCTTTCCAGGGTTGAAAAATGAGGAAACCCAAAGCGGTTTTTCTCACCGCAGGATATGACACATATCTCAGGCGCCACTGCCGAGAGAAATTCGTCTGAGTTGGAGGTGCTGCTCCCGTGGTGAGGAGAAAGAAGCACCTGGCTTTTTATGTTGTTGTGCATTCGTTTGAGCAATGTGTCTTCCCCCCGGCTTTCGATATCACCGGGAAAAAGGAATGACCTGCCGTGATAGGAGATCCGCAGCACCAGCGAGCGATCGTTGAGGGACTCGCGTTTCCCGGTGAATCGTGGTGAACGGGCAGGGCGGTCAGGGTGCAGGACCTCTATCTTTACTCCGGAGATGTCCCGGGCGGACGGGAGGGAAGCAGGGACCAGGATATCCATCCTCCGGGATGATAGGACTTTCACGAGTTCAGCAAACACGGCATCGCGGGAATGATCCCCATTGTACCAGAATTCCTTCGGATGGAAGTTCTCTGCCAGGAAGATCAGGCCATTCATGTGATCTGCCTGGGGATGACTCAGGACCAGGTAGTCCACAGACATGATTTTTTCATGCCAGAGAAACGGTGCAACAACATTTCGACCCACATCGAAACCCGACCCGGGAAACCCACCCCCGTCAATGATCATTCGTTTGCCGCCCGGGAATTCCACCAGGGCGGCATTCCCCTGTCCCACGTCCAGGAAGGTAACACGGAGCTGGTGTCGGAAGGTGGTGGTGTAGACCCAGTACCCTGTATCCAGGAGGACCGCCGCACAGACGAGAACCAGGGCCGTCCTCGGCCAATGCCATCTCTTCAGGAAAAAGATGCAGAAGACCAGGGCATAGAAGAGGCCTGTCTCAAGAGCATTCGGCGTGACGACCCAGAAGCTGGCAAAAGGCAATTGCGCCCAGAACCTGATAATCGCCATCATCCCGTGGAGCCCTGCCGCTCCGATGTGCAAAAGCAGGGCGGCGAGAGAGGAGCTCAGGGGGACCAGCACTGCGGCCAGGAGCCCTGCGGGGATGATCCAGAAGCCGAGCAGGGAGACTGTGGTGATATTCGCAAAAAGGCCTACGGGAGATACTCGATGGAAATAATACACAATCAGCGGCAGGAGAAAGATCTGGGCGGCAAGGCAGATGACAATAAGTCCCGTGAGGTTGCGTCCCAGGCGAATGAAAAGGCGTTTCGGCCCCGGGTGGTTTGTGACCGGCGCATCCTTTTTTGCCAGGAAGGGCGAGGACAACCAGAGTATACCCGCGACCGCGCCGAATGAAAGCTGAAAACCGATGCTGAAAAGGGCCATGGGTTCCATGGCCAGGATGATGAGCGCGGCAAGGGCCAGGGTGGACCAGATTTCCTTTTCCCGATCCAGCAGAATGGAACCGAAAAAGACCAGTGCCATGATCATGGCCCGCTGAGAGGAGACCTGGAGCCCGGCAAGGGAGGCGTACGCCACCACCGGCACACACGACAGAAGGGCGGCCCCTTTTCGAACATTGACTGCCAGGGTCAGGCGGTAAGACCTCGTCAGCAGCCACTTGAAGAAAAAGAAGGCCACCCATGCAACCAGCCCGATGTGCAGGCCCGACACGGCCAGTACGTGACCAAGGCCGGTTCGGACGAACGGTTCCCGCAGGGCCGGACTCATGTTGCGGCGTTCGCCCAGGATCAGGGCTCTGAAAAGTGTATTGTCTTCCGGCGAAAGATGCCGGTGAAAGAACTGCCTGAGCGGCTGCCGGACCTTTTCCAGGTATCCGTAAGGAAACGGCAAGGGCCCTTTTTTGCCCATGGTCACAATGAAACGGCCGTCTGAAACCGCGGCGGAGCAGGAAAATCCCTTTATCTGCATGGCTGTTACATAGTCGTATGCGCCGGGGTTTTTGAAGTTATTGAAAGGTCGAAGTCCGGCCGGAAACCGTATTTTAGTGCCGGGCAGAAGACCATTCGGCATGTGCCGGTAGATGGTAACCAGTATTTTTTCACGGACGGGAATACCTGTTTCATGAAGAAACACCGCTTGAACCATGACATGCAGCCTGGCTGTTTTATCGAGGACCTGCGCAGGTTCCAGTATTGTCCCTTCCACAATCACCCTTTGATGCTGCTGGGCGAGGGGAAGAATTTCGGAAGGCCTCCGGGAGTTGACCTGGAGAAGCATGCCGCACAGGAAAAAAAGAAGCAAAATGCAGACTGCCTTGAGCCTGCCGGGCAGGAAGAGATAGAAGAGAAGGAGCGGGATGATGGTGAAAAGCAGGGGAAGAAAACAGGCCCTGCCGCCCTCCAGGAATGCCTGGCCGGCATAGATACCGGCCATGAACGTCAGGAGAAGGGGTATGAGGGGCCGACTCAGCATCCCTCATTCGCTCTGCCGCCGGATCTTCGCACCCAGGCGGGCGAATTTCTCCTCAAGGGCTTCATACCCCCGGTCCAGGTGATAGATGCGGTGAACCTCGGTCTTGCCTCCTTCAGCTGCAAGGCCCGCGAGGATCAGGGATGCGCTGGCCCTGAGGTCCGTTGCCATGACGGGCGCTGCCAGGAGATGATCGCGGCCGCGCACAAGGGCCTGGCCACCGTTAATTTCTATGTTTGCGCCCATCCTTTCCAGTTCGCTCACGTGGATAAAACGATTTTCAAAAACGGTTTCCCGGATCATACTCCAGCCCTCAGCGATACACATGGCTGCCATGAACTGGGCCTGGAGGTCAGTGGGGAATCCTGGAAACGGCATGGTTTTCACATCCACACTGTTGATTGTGTCCGGCCCTTTTATGGACACGCCCCCTTCAATCGTCCGGATTTGAGCCCCTGCGGCTTCCAGCTTCTCTATAACGGCCGGAAGGTGGTCGAGTCTGCACCCGAGAATCCGGACATCCCCGCGCGTCATGGCTGCGGCTATCATGAATGTCCCCGCTTCAATCCTGTCCGGAATGACCGTATGCTGCACCGGTTTCAGTTCTTTGACTCCTCGGATCGTGATTGTGTGGGTCCCGTCCCCCTCAATATCCGCGCCCATGTCCCTGAGCATGGCGGCCAGATCCTGGATCTCGGGCTCGCGGGCCGCATTCCTCAAGATTGTCTCTCCCTCCGCCAGTACTGCGGCCATCATGATGTTCTCTGTCCCCGTGACGGTGGGTGTATCGAAAAAGATCTCGGCGCCTTTCAAAGCGGTAACCCTGGCGTTTATGTAGCCCTGGTCCAGGGACATGTCCACGCCCATGGCGGCCAGGGCCTTGAGATGGAGATTGATCGGCCGTGCCCCGATTGCACAGCCTCCGGGGAGGGAAATTTTCGCACGGCCATAGCGGGCCAGAAGCGGGCCAAGGATGAGGATGGAGGCCCGCATGGTTTTCACCAGTTCATACGGCGCCTCATATCCAATTAACTCATCCGCGTTGACCCGCAGGCTGTGCTGATTGAACTCAAAAGCGATGCCGAGTTTTGAGAGGATCTGAATGATTGTGTTTATGTCCCTCAGATGGGGGATATTTTCAAGCTGGTGCCATCCACCGGTAAGCAGACACGCGGTAATAATGGGGAGAGCGGCGTTCTTGGCACCGCTCACGCTTACCTTTCCCTTGAGGGGATATCCACCCTCGATCACTATCTTATCCATGTCAGTCTCCTGCGCCCGGAGAAAAGCATTCCCCATCCGTGCGCTTTTGGTTTATAATTGTACAGGTAGTCAGGCTGCAGGCATTCAGGCTGTAGTATCGCAAACAGAACGATCCGTGATTACTGAAAGCTCAGGCAGGATATCCCAGGTTCCTTGAAATTACTTCCGTTTGTTGGGATTTCATTACCGAGGCGCCCTGCCAACAAGCAAGAACGAACAGCCTACAGTCAAAACGACCTGAATAGTTACTATACTATTTATTCAGTACCGTCAACAGGACAGGAAGGCGATTTTCCATGAAATTCGTCGTGGACTCCATGCTGGGCCGGCTGGCCACGTGGCTTCGGATTCTGGGATATGACACGCACTATCAATCCTGTTATCCCGGTGGAGTGCTGTCGAATCTCATGCTGCAGCATCGCCGCCTGGTGACCCGCGATAGAGCCAGGTGGACGCGCTCTCCTGATTCGGTTTTCGTCCATTCCGATCTTGTGGGTGAACAACTGGAGGAACTCCTGAATCTGGTGCATCTCCAGCCTGATCCCTCCAGATGGTTTACGCGCTGTCTTCGGTGTAACACCGTCCTGGAGACGGCCGGCAGAGAAGAAGCACGGGAGAGGGTGCCTGAATACGTCTTTTATGCGAGCCTGGGAAAAATAAAGATCTGCAGGTCCTGCGGTCGGTATTTCTGGCCGGGTAGTCATCGGGAAAGAATGCTGAAACAGCTCGCCGCCTGGAACATTGTGAACGGACAGAACCAGTTATGACTTGACTTGAAATTCCCCAAGAATATAATTGAATGAAATATGAGGTGTTTTCACAAAGTGCTGATGAATGTGGCTGGTGAAAAATATCTTTAATGGAAAGGAGGTGAAGATTCAAGGAAGGTGCAGGTGTTGCCGTCAACCCACAACGAAAAAGAAGGAGGGTGAACATGGCTGGAAGCACATACAAAATTATCGAACTGGTGGGGACAAGTGACCAATCATGGGAAGAGGCTGCAAAGACGGCCTTGGAAACAGCGGCTTCAAGCGTGAAGGATTTGAGAATCGCCGAAGTCACGAAACTGGATGTGACCATTGAAAACGGTAAAGTCACCTCCTACCGGGCGAGGCTTAATGTTTCCTTCAAGTATCAGAAGTAAGATTCAAACGAAGACCTCCTGACTGGAACCCTCCGTGCACCGTATTCCTGAGAAGGGGAAATGAAGATGGACCATCCGATGAAGAAACTGACCGTCCTTGATCAAATCACGGCCTCCGACAAGGTGAGGAAGAAGATCATCGATGTGGCGAGCGCCCTGTATGCCAGGAAAGGGTTTACCGCCACATCCATCCAGGAGATTTCCGAGAAGGCAGGCGTGTCACTGCCGGTAACATATCACTATGTGAAGAAAAAATCGGAAATCATGCGGATGATCATGGAAGATGTATTGAACATGTTCCAGGATAACCTCACTGCACAGATTAAGGGCATTGATGATCCGTTGGAAAAACTGGCGATAGCGCTGGGGCTCTACTTCCGCGTTGTGGATCAACAAAAAGAAAAAGCGCTGTTGATCTACCAGAAATCCAATTCTCTGGAAAAGGCGTCCAAGGCCCGGGTCATGCAGCTTGAAGTGGACGTGAGCAATATCTTTGGTGAGATTATCAGGGAGGGAATAGATCAGGGGGTCTTCAAACGAGTGGATGTGGACCTCATGGCATATAACATCATTATGATGGCCCACATGTGGATCCTGAAAGGCTGGCATTTCAGGAAGCGATTAACCCTCGATAAATACATTGACCTCCAGCTCGGGGCTATTATGGATTCCCTGAAAAAGTAACCCTGTCTTGCAGCGCCATGCGGCTGAAGGCTCCCTGCAGTCCGGAAGCCGCGAAACGTTATGGCGCGCCGCTTTTTGAAAAGCATAGAATGACCCTTTCCGCGGATGTTCCCGGCAGCGTGTAGACCAGCGTTCGGGAAAGAACCAATCCCTGTTTTTTCATGACATGGTGACCTTGATCCAGGGCCTTCCTCCACGACTTCCCCTGAAAACTGATCAGCAGGCCGTTCCGTTCCAGGTGCGGCCCGCACCATTCGAGCGTCTGCCGGAGAGATGCTGCTGCACGGGCGGTAATGGTCCCGTATCCTTGCGGGTCCAGCATTTTCTTGCTTTCCTCGATTCTCGCGTGGATGACTCTGATCCTTTCCAGTTCAAGGATCCTGATCATCTCATTCAGGAAAGCAGCCTTTTTGGCGTTGGATTCCAGCAGATCAAATCGGACGCGGGGCATGCATATCTTCAAGGGAATTGCGGGAAAGCCCGCTCCTGATCCCAGGTCCAGGAGCGTGCCGGTCCGGGGGATATGGGGGGCGGGAACAAGGGAGTCCAGGAGGAGTTCTCGGATCAACCGGTCCTGTGTAGAGACGCCGACAAGGTTCATTTTCCCCTGCCAGGTCCACAGTTCCGTGACAAACAGTGCGAGTTTTTCACTCTGGGCGCGGGACAGGGAAATACTGAGGTCCCGGGCCCATGTACTGAAGTCATCGAAGGGCGTTGCGGTCAACCCTACACTACCACCGTTTGCTTTACGATGTTTACCGCATCTTCAGGTGTATCCACGATGTGGAGAAGTTCAAAGTCCGATTCCGATATGGTTCCGTAGGTCAGGAGAGTGTCCCTGCACCAGTCCACGAGTCCTTTCCAGAATCCGGAATCAACCAGGATGACGGGAAAAGACCTGATCCTCTTTGTTTGAATGAGCGTCACGGCCTCAAAGAGTTCGTCCATAGTCCCGAAGCCGCCGGGCATGATGATGTAAGCGACGGCATACTTCACGAACATCACTTTTCTGATGAAGAAATATTTGAAATCCAGGCGGACGTTAGCAAAAGGGTTGGCTTCCTGTTCTTTGGGGAGATGAATATGGAGTCCCACCGACTTTCCCCCGGCTTCGGCCGCTCCTTTATTCGCGGCCTCCATGATACCCGGCCCGCCTCCGGATATGACATTGAATCCATGTTCGACCAGCAGCCGGGAGACCTGCACGGTTTTCAGATAATCATCGCTGTCGGGTTTTGCCCTGGCAGAACCAAAGATGGTCACAGCGGGATAAACTTCGGGCATGACCTCGAATCCTTCAACAAATTCCGCCATGATGCGGAACATACGCCACGAATCCGTCAGGGTGAGTTCATCAACCAGGTACTGATTTTCGGGCATGTTTGCTCCTTTCCAGGTCCCACGGCCTTGCACAGTGGCCGTATCAGGAAATAATCATTGATTTTTGAGCCTTGTTATTTCGTTGCTAAAGAGGTATCATAAAAACTTTCCGGCATAGCAGGGAGTAGCTTCGCATCCCCGGACCAGGGCAGTGCCAGGTGATCACGCGATTGATTTCGTCTGGTTGGCCTGCCTGGGTGATGGGGAGTCTTCATAGATATACCATGTCCGATTTCCCTGTCAAGAGATAGGGAAGTGGTTTCCATCCAATCCCGGCTTTGTGGAGGAATTTGTTTTGTGGTCATACCAGGAGGAAATGATTATGGAGCGCGTAGCGCGGATTTCGGAGATTATTGCGGCCTCTCCCATTAGTTTTGAGGAGGCAATTAAGGCGGGGTTTGAACGAGCCAATCGGACCCTGAGAGGCATTACGGGCCTGCGCGTTTTAGAACAGCGGGTGGCGGTTGAAGATGGGAAGATCATTGAATACCGGGTCAGGATGGAAGTCATTTTTGTCCTTGAAACCTGATGGAAAGGTGGCGGGGTATTCCCCACGTACGGAGTTGCCGAGCCGGGTTTGTGAAAGCCTGCACTTGACCGGTGGTATCGGGCGGTGATAAAATCAATCCATATACGTTCGGGAATGAGAGGTACATGTCATGAATGAAAAGCGCAGTCAGAACGACGAAAAGCGAGACCCCTACTCGGATTTTCTCAGTGATATCAGCGATCAGTTTGCCAGTAAAGACGAAGAAAAGGACTTCCTGAATACTATCGGCCGGAGTCCTGAGAATAAGGAAACTCCCGCGCTTGTGGGAGAAAGAGTGCGGAAAGTGCGAGGAAAAAAGGGGCTGAACCTCACTGATATTTCCCAGCGTACCGGCATTGCGGAATCGACCCTGGAGGAGATAGAAAACGGGGACGTGGACCCCCCGCTGGGTACGGTCATCAAACTGGCAAAGGCCCTGGAAATGAAAATGGGATATTTTATTTCCGGAGAAGAGACGCGTCCCTTTACGATCGTCAGGCACGATGACAGGAAGGTTATTTCCCGTTATGATTCCGGGAAGGGACAGAAGTACGGATATCACTATGAATCCCTGGCCCCCCATAAGAAGGATCGCCACATGGAGCCGTTCATGGTCACGCTGGAACCCGCGAAAACCGAAGAAGAGCGTTCTTCGCATGACGGCCAGGAGTTCATTTACGTAATGGAGGGAACCATGGAGGTCCGTCTGGGAGAGAAGGTGCACCTCCTGTACCCGGGAGATTCCATCTATTATGATTCCACCGTTCCCCACCTGGTGAAATGTCACGGGGAAGAAGCCACCAGGATCCTTGCCGTGCTTTTTGCCGAGAGGTGATGCGCGTGATTGTTTTTGATCTCGAATGCAGCCGAGGCCATGTTTTTGAAGGGTGGTTTGAAAGCCTGGAAGCATATGAAGAGCAGCATGCCGGAGGATTGGTCAGTTGTCCCTACTGTGATGATGCGGATGTGAAGAAGGTCCTTTCTCCTGTGGCACTGAAAAAGAACAGCGATGTCTCCCTGGGACCGTCGCAGGCCCACATTGATTACAAGCGTCTCGCGAGGGAAGTGGTGGAGTATGTGCACCAGAATTTTGAGGATGTGGGGACGCAATTTACTTCCGAGGCTTTGAAAATGCATTACGGCGTTGAGGAAAGGCGCAATATCAGGGGGTCCGCAACGGAACATGAAGAGAAATTGCTGAAGGAAGAAGGAGTCGAATTTTTCAAGCTCCCCGTTTCTGAGAGCGACTCGAAAAAGAAAAACTAGTAGATCCCCGCCTCGCAGCCCGCCGCAATGGTCTTTCCCAGGTCTTCACATTTTTCCAGGACGGCCTGGTCCAGTTCCCCCTTTGCTACCACCGGGGCATAGACCTTTTTCAGGGGGTATCCCAGGCATATCCTCTCTATCTGGTTCAGGGCGCCGCTTCCGTCATTTCCCGCGCTGATGAAGACCACGTAGGGCTTTTTGAAAATGCGTTTGTCCTTCCGGGCAGGTTCATACGTCCTGTCAAAAAAATCCTTTATCATCCCCGCCATGTATCCAAAGTATTCCGGAGAGCCCACGGCAAGCCCGTCGCACTCCAGGAGGTCCTTGAGAGTGGCTTCCCCGGCCTTTTTCAGGATGACCGCAACTCCCGGAACGGAACCGGCGCCGCGGGCCACACGTTCCGCCATGGCCCTGGTATGTCCCGCCTGTGAATGATAGATGATCAGTATCCGGATCACGGTACTGCCTCACACCATGAAATCGCATACCCGGTCGGCGAAGGCGGAACAGGAGATTTCTTTCGCATCCGGCAGAAGACGGGCCAGGTCATAGGTCACCTGCCCTGAGACCAGGGCCTTTCCGAGCCCCGACTCTATCCTGCGCGATGCCTCCGACCATCCCATATGCTCCAGCATCATGGCCCCGCTCAGGATAAGGGAAGCGGGGTTGACCTTATCCTGGCCCGCATATTTGGGTGCTGTCCCATGGGTTGCCTCGAACACGGCATAGCCTTCCTGGTAATTGATGTTGGCTCCGGGCGCCATACCCACGCCCCCAACCTGGGCGGCCAAGGCATCGGAAATATAGTCACCGTTCAGATTTGTCGTGGCGATGACGTCAAATTCTTCAGGCCTCGTGAGCGCCTGCTGAAAGAAAATGTCAGCAATGGTGTCCTTAATCAGGATCTTCCCTTCCGGCGGGGTGCCGTCGCAGGCATCCCGGGAAATCAGGGATTCCGCATATTCATCCTGGGCCAGTTCATATCCCCAGTTTCTGAAAGCGCCTTCCGTAAATTTCTGGATGTTCCCTTTGTGCACCATGGTGATGCTCTTTCGACCGTGATGCAGGGCGTATGTGAAAGCCGACCTGAGGAGGCGCAGGCTCGCGAATTTGCTGACGGGTTTGATCCCGATGCCAGCGTCGCGACGAATGTCCCAGCCCAGGGTTTCAGCCAGGTACGCGATGAGACGGCGGGCCTCCTTCCCGGCGGATTCCAGTTCGAAACCGGCGTACACATCCTCGGTGTTTTCCCGGAAAACCACCATGTTTACCTTCTGGGGTTCTTTCACCGGGCTGGGAACCCCGACGAAATGGCGGACCGGCCTCACGCAGGCATAGAGGTCCAGTTGCTGCCGCAGGGCAACGTTCAGGCTTCGGATGCCGCCTCCAACCGGCGTGGTCAGCGGGCCTTTGATTCCAATACGGAATGTGCGGAGTGCCTGGAGTGTCTCCTCGGGCAGCCATTTTCCGGTTTCCCTGTAGGCTTTTTCCCCGGCAAGGACCTCCTTCCAGTGGATCTGTCGCCGCGGGCCTTGGCAGAGAGCGACGGCACGGTCGATAACCCGCGATGCTGCCCGCCAGATGTCGGGACCGATGCCGTCCCCTTCAATGAACGGGATGACCGGGTTGTCGGGGACCATGAGGCGGTTGTCTTCAAATTCGATCTTCCGGGACGGCATGAGAGCTGATTCTCCTTTCATCTTTTAGCGGATATGGCGTGTCCATCCGGAGGTTGATTAATATCTCTTTTTGGACTATAGATCAAGCAACGTTTGCGTCCCTGATCCACCATCGAGGGATCATCTGCTTTGTTGCCTTCGGTCGCTCCTCTTTGCGGCGTATTGGTCATGCGCCCCAGTCGTCGCTCCTCCCGCACGCAACACGGGATCTGCGATGCGGCGTCCCGGCCGGGGACGGGATTTTCGACTTGCATCTGACACCTTGCTGATGATCAGGACTTTCGGTAAATCAACCCGCAAGATTATTAGCATTGCGGGAATTAGACGGTGGATTTGGGGTGTGCAACCAGGAAAATGGCAAGCCGTGAACCTGAGCATTACGAGGGGAGGAACATGTCATGGGCAAGATTGAACTGGCACTCATCAGTGTGACCGACAAGGACGGGATTGTATCATTCGCGAAAGCTGTTCACGGGTTTGGAGTAAAAATTCTTTCAACCGGGGGAACAGCAAGAACCATCCGTGACGGGGGAGTTCCCGTGACGGACATTTCAGATTACACCGGATTTCCGGAAATGATGGATGGCCGGGTGAAGACGCTGCACCCGAAGGTCCACGGAGGACTCCTCGGCCTGCGGGACAACCCCGAACACAGGGAAATGATGGAGAAATACGGGATCAAACCAATCGACCTGGTAGTGGTCAACCTCTACCAGTTCGAAAAGACTGTGGCGAAGGAAGGGGTTTCCCTTGAGGAAGCCATCGAGAATATCGACATCGGCGGGCCGGCCATGCTCCGCTCTTCGGCCAAGAACTACCGGGACGTGACGGTTGTCGTGGATCCGGCGGACTACGCGGCGGTGCTCAGGGAGATGGAGCAGAACAGCGGAGAGACGACCCTCGAGACCCGTTTCCGCCTGGCGAAGAAGGTCTTCCGGTTGACGCATGAATACGATGGGGCCATTACCCGCTATCTTGATACCGTGACGCCGTAGTTTTGCTGAAATTTTCCACCTCTGGTGAAGGACCCGGATAGGTTTCCCCGATCCGGCGGCGGGAAGGGCCTGTTGCTCAGGGAGAAATGACTTCCTCCCTGAGCTCCTTTGGGAGTACTTCATGGCGCCTCTCGCTCTCCGGAAGGAGATGCACTGTTCCGGGACGGATCGTCCCTGGATTCCTTTTCAGGGCAGGGCATGTTCTTGTGCATCGGCCTGTTCTTTTTGCTGCAGTACACGGCCTGAAATGTCCTGCAACTCCCGGAGCCGTCCAGTGCGTCCTTTTCCGGCCACGTGGCAAAGCGGCAATGATGATCACAGAATTGCATGGCAAACGTAACTCCTGATCCTGGAAACGGCTGTACCTGGAGGGGCGGTGAGCCTTTTTCTCCGGGAGGCTTGGAGCCGAAGAAAAATGGCCATAGCCTGTATTCCTTCGCCTCACATTCGCTTAAAGTACGCTTAAGACGGATGAACCATATTTTACCTTTTTGCGAGGTGGTGTCCATCCATTTATGAATGGCCCGAGTCCATTTCAAGAAAGGAACCACATGCAAGGCAAGAAACCACCGCGGAAAGTCAGTCTTTTTATCCCCTGTCTGGTGGAACACTTTTTCCCCCAGGTGGGAGAGGCAACGGCCAGGGTCCTGGAACGGGCAGGGGTGGAAGTCCAGTATCCGGAAAGACAGACCTGTTGCGGGCAGATGCAGTTCAAGACAGGGTATCACCGGGAAGCGCGGAAGATGGCTCGCCATTTTCTCCGGGTTTTCGGAGACTCCGAAGCGGTTGTCGCTCCTTCGGGGTCCTGCGTGGGAATGGTGCGGCACCACTACCGGACATTGTTCCGGGATGATGCATCGTGGCTCTCGCGGGCTGAGGCATTGGGGCGGAGGACCTTTGAGCTCACGGAATTCCTGGTTGACGCGCTGGGCATTGTCGAGTTGGGAGCAGAGTGGCCCGGGAAGGGTGTGTACCACGATTCCTGTCAGGTTTCGCGTCTCCTCGGGGTCAGAGAACAGCCGAGGATGCTCCTTTCCAGGGTACGGGGTTTGGAAATGGTGGACATGGAGCACCAGGAAACATGCTGTGGATTCGGAGGAGTGTTCAGCCTGGAGTTTCCGGCGGTTTCGGAAAAGATGACGGGTGATAAGGCCGCAGCCGTGGTGAAGAGCGGGGCCGGGTTCGTGATCAGCGCGGAGCCGAGCTGCCTGCTGAATATCGGGGGATATCTTGAAAAAACGGGCGAACGCGTAAAGGCCCTTCACATTGCCGAGATCCTGGCGCATCAGGCGGGTGAACCATGGAATTGAGGGTGGAAGAGATCAAGAAAACAGCAGTGGAGGCCGCCCTGAATGAGGTCCTGCACCAGACGCTGTCCAGCGCCGGAGACCGATTTGTCGCTTTGAGAGAGGCGGGCTTTTCCCAGTTGGAAGATCCCGACGGCCTGAGAGCCCGGGGCCGGCAGGTAAAAGATCGGTGCCTCGCCAATCTGCCGAAGCTGTTGAGGCTTCTGGAAAGAAGGGTCACTGATGCGGGGGGGGTTGTACACTGGGCAAGGGACGCATCGGATGCGCGTGCCCTGATCCTGGGTCTGGCAGATCAGTATGGAGTAAAAACGGTAGTGAAGGGCAAATCCATGATGACCGAGGAAATTGGTCTGAACAGGGCCCTCGCCGCGAAAGGCATCGAGGTATGGGAGACTGATCTGGGTGAGTTCATTGTCCAGCTGGCGGACGAACTGCCTTCCCACATTATCGCTCCTGCCATCCACAAGAACAAGGAGGAGGTGGCCCGGCTTTTTTGCGAAAAGCTCGGAGTGCCCTATACCGAGAATCCCGAAGAACTGACCATGGTGGCCCGCCGGGTGCTCCGGGAGAAATTTCTCGGGGCGGATATGGGCATAACCGGGGGAAACATGGCAGTGGCGGAGACGGGAACACTCGCCCTGTTTGAAAACGAGGGCAACATTCGCATGGCTACGTCGCTTCCCCGGGTGCATGTGGCCCTCATAGGCATTGAGAAGGTGGTGGAGTCCTGGGATGATTTCGGCGTCCTGCTGACACTTCTTGCGCGAAGTGCCGCCGGGCAGAAGATGCCCACGTATCTCAGCCTGATTACCGGTCCGAAGAAGCCGGAGGAGCGGGACGGCCCGGAGGCCTTCCATCTCATTCTGCTGGACAACGGCCGGTCCCGTGTCCTGGCCGACCCGGTACTCCGGGATTCGCTTTTCTGCCTCCGCTGCGGGGCATGTCTCAATGTCTGTCCCGTGTACAAGCGTATTGGAGGGCACAGCTACGGCTGGGTGTATTCGGGTCCTATCGGAATTTTGCTCAACTCGGAACTCCTGCCTCCGGGAAGCGCAAGGGATCTCTCCTATGCCTGTACCCTGTGCGGCGCCTGCGCGGAGGTATGCCCCGTCATGATCGATCATCCGACCATGATTCTGGATCTTCGAAGGCGTCTTGCGGAAGATCCTGTATGGAAGGGGCGGCTGGTCCTGTCGAAAGTGCTGCCCATGAAGATATACGCCTGGATCTCTGTCCGGCCTTTCTTCTTTCGTTTCGCGGGGAGTATGGCTATGGCACTCCAGAGATTGGTAGCCCCTTCCGGGGAGTGGAAATGGCTGCCTGAAGCGCTTGCCCGGTGGGGAGCCAGACGGAAAATTCCACGGTTCAAAAAGCCCTTTTCCAGGAGATGGAAGGAACTGAAGACAGGGAGCAGAAAAAGAAAAAGTTCGGGATAGCGGGTTGGTATCCTGTTTGATAAATGTCTACGAGAAGGAGAAACAGAGTGGGTTCCAGACAGCGCGAGCAGATCTTGCTGGACATAGAGCGCTCTCTCGGGGGTATGAACGGGGAGTGGGGCCAGGGCCAGGCTGACGGGACAGCCGCTGCGCCTGAATGGGTTCCGGAAGATGCCCCCTGGGATGAAGTGAAAAAGGAATTGGAAGCACTTTCGGACCGGTTTCATGTGGCGGAACAGGCGCGGGACCTGCACCGGATACTGGAGGAAATTATTCAGGAACACCATGTGTCCCTGGCCGTGCGGTGGAACCATCCACTCCTGGAAAGGCTGGGGATTGATCGGGTTCTGGCTGACCGGGGTGTGGAGGTTCGGGTCCCTTCCCGGGAAGAGGAATGGAAAGCGATTGCAGCAAAAGCGCAGCTGGGGATCACCGCCGTGGATGCCCTGGTCATGGAATCGGGCACCCTGATACTCAAGGCGTCAAAGGAATGGGGTCGCGCCGTCTCCTTAGTTCCTCCTGTCCACCTGGCCATTGTCCGGCCGAATCAGCGTCTTGGGAAACTTCAGGCCCTGCCCCGGCTGTTCAGATACTGGGCAAAGGGGCCCCACGGCCTGCCAAGCGCGATTGCGCTCATCACCGGTCACAGCCGCACGGCTGATATTGAATTGATTCTGGTCTCGGGAGTCCACGGACCTGGCATGGTGCATGTGATCGGATTGAGCCCGGGGTACGATTCGGCCGACGGCGCCGTGCCCGGGACGGAGACCCGGCCATGAGAGCTTCCGTTGTCTCTTGAGCCTCTGTCACGTTTGACTGGCGGCAATCAGGGCCGCGCCTATGGCCCCGTTCACCTGGGCGAGCTTCAGCACCTTGATGTCCCGGCCGGAATTCTTCTGCAGGGCCTTTACTACGCCGATATTCCTGGCCACGCCGCCGGTCATGCAGATCGGATCTACAAGCTGGATACGGTTTGCCATGGCTGTCACCCTGCCGCCGATGGCGTCGTGGATGCCGGCTATGATATTTTCCCGTTTTTCTCCTTTTGAAATAAGAGAGATCACTTCGGATTCCGCAAAAACAGTGCATAAGCTGCTGATGGCAGCGGGAGCATCGGCCCTGAGAGACATTTCTCCGAAAACATCCAGGGACACCTCAAGGGCACGCGCCATCACCTCCAGAAACCTGCCTGTTCCGGCGGCACACTTGTCGTTCATGGCAAAATCCATGACGCGCCCGGATTCATCCAGGGCAATGGCCTTGCTGTCTTGGCCGCCGATATCGATAACGGTCCGTACTCCGTGATCCTGGAAATGGGCGCCCGCGGCGTGGCAGGTGATTTCAGTAATTGTCTTGTCCGCGAAATCAATGCTGTTTCTCCCGTAGCCGGTCCCGACAACGCGATCAATGGCGTCGGGTGTCACGTGGTGCTCCCTCAGCAGATCGTGAAAGACCTTCTCTCCCGTTAATTTTGCGTTATAGCCCGTGGGGGCAAGCAGGGTGCCTGCAATGGCCCCGTCTCTCAGGAGGGCAGCCTTGGTGGTATTGGAGCCCACATCAATGCCAACAGTAATCATATGCATGTACTCCTCAGGTCATTCATCTTTCAGTAGGTTCCTACTGAACAATATGAAACGCCTTCTGTCAAGGAGCAAAAATAGTACTGCTGAAACGGGTCAAGGCAGGGAAAAGCCTTTGGATGATCCTGCCATTCATGCTATCTTACTGACACAGCCGCAAGGCAGAGATTGGTCAGAGAGGAATCGAATTGCAAAGACACAAGGAGAGTAATTTGATGAAACGTTCTTTGGCATTGCTTTTGCCGGTCGTTTTTTGCCTGATTGCGTCGTCAGCACAAGGTGTGGCTGCCCAGGAAACCCCGAATACCCCTCCCGTGCCGAAGGCAAAAGCGCTGACCCTCGTTGAGGCGAGCGTCTGCGAGAACATGAAGGGCAGCAGCCCGGTCGACCCTGCCATTGTATTTTCAGCAAGTCTCGGAAAAATATACTGCTTTACATCGTTTGATCCTGTCCCCAGGGAAATGGATATCTATCACGAATGGTACCGAAAAGATAAACTCAAGGCGAAGGTGAAACTGACATTGAAACCACCCCGGTGGTCCACGTTCAGCAGTATGCGGATTCGAAAATCTGATCTGGGACCGTGGCAGGTATATATCACTGATGCGAAAGGCCGGGTGTTTAAGATAGTGCGGTTCAGCGTGACGGAATAGCAGCCATGGAAAACCTCCTCTTGTTCGTATCGAGTATTCGCTGGCAGGATATCGTCGATATTGTTTTGAACAGCTACATCCTTTTTCGTCTCTATGTCCTGTTCAGGGGGACGCCGGTACTGCGCGTCCTGATAGGCATTGCGCTGCTCTGGTTTTCCCAGAGGGTCGCCGTTGCGCTGGGGCTGGTGCTGACCAGCTGGGCAATCCAGGGCATCACCGCCGCCGCGGCCCTTATTATCATTGTCGTTTTCCGCAACGAGATCAGGTCGGTCCTCCAGGCGAAGAACCTGAAGGCTATTTTGTGGGGCGTTCCTCATCAGACCGGCGAAACCCCCGTTGAAACAATCGCGGAAACCGCTTTTGAGCTTGCCAACAAAAGAGTTGGGGCCATTATGGTGTTCCCGGGGGCGGATGATCTGGATGAACTGATCCAGGGCGGCATCGGCTGGGACGGCCTTGTTTCAAGGGAGATGATCGGCAGCATATTCTGGCATGACAACCCGGTGCACGACGGGGCCGCGATTATTCAGGGAAACCGAATAAAAAAAGTCGCTGCGGTGCTGCCCTTGTCGCGGAGAGATGATCTCCCCTCCCGGTACGGGACCCGTCACCGGGCCGCCGTGGGTCTTGCGGAGATGACCGACGCCATGGTCCTTGTTGTTTCCGAAGAGCGGGGTTCGGTGGTGCTCGTCAAGGGGACCGAGATCCGGACAATACGGAAAAAAGAAGTCCTTACGGAAGCGATCGAGGAACATGTGGGATCAACAAAGACCCAATGGGGCTACCGGAGAAAGGAGAAGCGGGAGCTTGCCGTTGCCGCCCTGGCATCCCTGATCCTGATAACCGCTGTCTGGTTCAGTTTTACCCGCGGCCAGGAAAGTCTGGTTGCCTTTGATATCCCGGTGGAATACGTGAACCGCAACCCCGCCACGGAGATTGTGGATACCTCCGTAAACACCATCCATGTGGGACTCAGCGGACCCGGCACCCTCATCAAGTCCCTGCGTCCTGACCAGGTGAAGGTCCGGCTTGACTTGAGCAAGGCGGCAGTGGGGCATAATTCATTTGCCATTACCTCCGACGACATCGACCTGCCGCCGGGATTGGTGCTGCGCAAAGTAAAACCGTCCACGGTGGAAGTGACGCTTGACGTACCTCAGGAAAAAATACTGCCGGTTCAGGTGGACTGGGTTGGAAAACTGAGAAACGATTTGATCCTCACCGGTGCAAAGGTGGTGCCGGCAAGGGTGAAAATAAAGGGAGGAAAAACAATCCTCGATGGCCTTTCCACGATCTATACGGAAAAGGTGCGCCTTGATCAGATTGAAAAATCAGGGTCCCTCAAAGTGAAGCTGGCACTGGAACCTGCCACGCTCATGATTGCAGCGGGCTCCAGTGATACGGTGACGGTAGATTATGTCGTCGAGAAACGGGCCTTGGACTTGTCCGCAAGGTAAAAGAAAAACAGCCCGGCCAGAAAGAGAACAAGGATTGCGGCGATACTGCAGCGGGAAGCAAAGTGAGTGATATATACCCGCTGCTGCTCCGTGGGCCCGGGGGGCATGAGGATGCGTCGCACGAGAAGCCCGGTTGATCCCATGAGGGCGGGACCCAGGATGGCGGCGAACTTGCCGGTCATATTATAAAAGCCGTAAAATTCCGCGGCGTGACCTTCCGGAATGAGCCCGGCGTAGTAAGATCTGCTCAGGGCCTGGATTCCACCCTGCACCAGGCCGATGAGGACCGCCAGCAGGTAGAACTCGTCCTTTGCCGTCATGAGGGCGCCCCAGACGGTGATGCCCATGTAACAATATATGCCGAGAAAAATAGCTCTCCTGGCACCCCAGCGCTCACCCAGTTTCCCAAAAGCGAGTGAGGCCGGGAAACCGACAAATTGAACGATCAGGAGCGCGATGATCAGGTCTACCGCGTCAAATCCCAGGGAGAGACCGTAGTCTACCGCCATCCTGATGATGGTGTCGACGCCGTCAATATAGAGCCAGTAGGCAATCAGAAAGAGCAGGACGGGTTTGAACTCCCTGATCTTTTTCAAGGTGGAACGGATCTGGTTGAATCCTCCCAGGAGTGCCGATGAGCGGAGAGCCTTCCGGCTTTGCTCGCTTGGAATCCAGCGCAGGGGAAGAAGCGTAAAGAGGCCCCACCACACAGCCACGGACAGAAAGGAAAGGCGTACCGCCTGCCCCTGGTCCGCGAGGCCGAATCGTGCAGGCATAATGGTCATGACCACATTGAGCGCGAAGAGGAGTCCTCCCCCCAGGTAGCCCATGGCGTAGCCCTGGCTTGATATGTAGTCGATCTTTCCGGGGGGCGCAACCGATGGGAGCAGGGCATCGTAGAAGGTGTTGGCTCCTGAAAACCCTATAACACCTGCGGCATAGAGCAGCAGGGCGAAAGGCCATTCTCCCCTTCCCACGAAGAAAAGCAGGAACGTCATCACGGAACCGAGATAGGCAAAAAAGGCAAGAAATTCTTTTTTCCACGCCTTCCTGTCGGCAATTGCCCCCAGAAGGGGTGCCATGAAAGCCACAAGCAGGCTGGCGACGGAATTGCCGAAACCCAGCATGGCCGTGCTTGTATTGATACCGGTCCCGGAGCTCCAGTAGTTCTTGAAAAAAACCGGAAAAAATCCGGCCATTATCGTGGTGGCAAAGGCAGAGTTGCCGCAGTCGTACAGGATCCATCCCCACACGCCTTTTCCGCCGCCCTTTCGGTGGCGCGATGTTTTTTTTCGGTTCGGATGCGGCTGCATCATCTTCTCTGCTCTCCCGAAAAGACATCGTCTTTTGCACGGTCGTCCAGAAACACCCTGATTCACCGCGTGAATTCCGCAATGTTCATCTTGTAGATTGAGATGGTGATCAGGGGAATAATTCCGTCTTGCTAACCGCAAGCAAAAGGGATATCATCCATGACGCTTTATTCTTATAGGGCAGACAGGCTTATAAATCCATATATTTCGGAGTGATCGTACATGACAGACAGGATAGAAAATGGAGTCGAAGGGGAAGAGGAGAATTTTGCTGATCTGCTTGAATCTTTTGATACTCAGGCAGGGGATGATGTCAGCGTGGGGGACAAGATCCGCGGCGAAATAATTGCCATAGGCCAGGACGCGGTCTTTGTTGACACCGGCACCAAGAGCGACGGGATCGTGGAAAAGGATGAGCTTCTGGATGAAAACGGCCAGTTTCCTCACAAGGTCGGTGATCTCCTTGATCTCTACGTGATTTCCAACGATGGTCAGGAGATAAGACTTTCGAAAGCCCTTTCCGGGATCGGGGGGCTGGATCTTCTGACCGATGCCTATGAAAATGCGATTCCGGTGGAGGGGAGGGTAAAGGCCCCCTGCAAAGGCGGATTCCAGGTTGAAATCTTGAAGAGACGGGCGTTCTGTCCCATCAGCCAGATGGACCTGCGGTACATCGAGGCCCCTGACGACTATGTGGGTGAGACATACCAGTTCATCATCATGCAGCTGGAAGAGGATGCCAGGAACATCGTTCTTTCCCGACGGAAACTGCTGGAGCGTGAACAGAAAAAAATCCATGACGTTTTTCTGGAGGAACTGCGGGAAGGCAATGTCCTGGAGGGCCGGGTGACCAAGCTGATGCCCTACGGGGCCTTTGTGGAGCTCATCCCCGGAATAGAAGGGATGGTTCACATCTCCGAATTGAGCTGGTCCCGGGTGGAAAAGGCCAGTGAAGTTCTGAGCCCTCTTGATCTGGTCACGGTTAAGGTGATTGGGATTGAGAAGGGGGAGAAGACACGCATTCCCAAGATCGCTCTCTCGGTGAAACAGGTGACAGAGGATCCGTGGGAAACAGTGGAAGCGCAGTTTCAGTCCGGCCAGGAAGTGAAAGGCACGGTAAAACGATGCGTCAAGTTCGGGGCATTCGTCGAAATCGCTCCGGGGATAGAGGGGCTGGTTCATATCAGTGAGATGTCCTACAGGAAACGCGTGTCAAAACCCGAGGAAGTGGTAAAGACGGGAGACGTGGTGGGAGTGATGATAAAGGATATTGACCCGGCAGCGCGAAGGATATCATTGAGCATGAAAGACGTGGAAGGTGATCCCTGGCTCGATGTGGGGGAACGCTACCGGGTTGGCCAGACCGTCCAGGGTCGCATAGAAAAAAGAGAGGCCTTCGGGATCTTCATTTCGCTGGAACCCGGCATCACCGGCCTGCTGCCGAAATCAAATCTGGACAGATCCCCTGACGGCAGGCACATTGCCCAGCTCCGGGAAGGCAATGCAATACCGGTGGCTATTCATGCGGTCGATGCGGAGGCTCGGAAGATCACTCTTGCGCCGGGGGATGCCGGGGAGGAGACGCACTGGGAATCTTTCACTGATCAGGGGAAGGCCATGGGCTCCCTGGGTTCGAAACTCAAGAAGGCTTTCGACGCCAAAAAAGCATAACAGACCCCCCGGCCGTCTTGCTGAGCAACTGTTTTCGTTGCAAGCGTGAAGGGCCCCCTCGTGCTCGCAAAAAGATTGCTGCGCCCCTCTACTACGATGATGTACGGCGCTCAATACAGGTGAGAGGGGCAGGCCGCTATTCTTCGGCGGGTTTCTCCGCTTCCTCCAAGGCCGCGATCCGTTTTTCCAGCGCCGCAACCCTGTCTGCGAGGGCCGTGAAGTCCTGTTTTGAACACATATCCAGTCCCTCAAGGGCCTTCTTGACCGTGTTGCTCACGCGTTCCTGCATTTCTTCCCACTGCCTCGATCCGCTCTCAATCAGGTCCCTGGACAGGCCTTCGGCTTCCTCAGTGGTTATTTTGCCCTCTTCCGCCAGCTTGCGGGTGACGTTTTCAATCTTTTCCTTGGTAACAACGGCCGCCCCCAGACCGGCGAGCAGGCTTTTCTTGATGGTTTCAAGCATGGTGATCCTCCTTATCCTCTTGAAAAAAGCTCAGTGCCGGGAAGTTTATCCTGCGGCTGGGTGAGATAGAATTCCCCCTTTTCGATCCATCCTTTCAGGATAGTGGCAATTTCACCGGACCTGGTGTAGGACGTCATGGGAACCGTTGGGACTTCCTGGCCGTTAAAGCGAATCGTTCCGGATCTCAACTCCGCGTAGCTGACCTGGCCGAGACTGCTCGCCTCCCCTTTTGGATAGTCATTGCCGTAATCAATGATCTGGGTGTAAATCTCATCATCGGTGACCCCTGTAAAGCGGGCAATCTCCTCATCCAGGATGGGAATAGGGACGCCGACGCCAACGGCAAGAGAACACCCATAGCCGAGGAGACTGACTCCGGTCACCCATTTCGGGTCCATTTCCTTGAGATTCCCGGTGACCATGAGGGTCCCTGACGGGGCTAGGGGCACGCCGTTTTCTGCGCGCTTGACATTGGGTTTATGCTGGCTCCCGGGCCCTATGATATATCCTTTGGCACCTCCCAGGAATATTCTCGTGCCGAGGCCCATGGTGAGGTAATAGGGATCATTGAAGAGAGGGCTCAATTGCCCTGATGTGGCGTAATTCGCGTTTCCGGCGTGGGGTTTCAGGACGCCCATATACGTGTAAATGGTCTTTCCCGATAAATTAATAGCGCAGTTATAATTCTGGTAGGCATTTCTCGGATTCAATAAATTGGCTGAAGGCAGGTCCGCCAGGGTGATTTTTTTCCTGAACTCCCGGTTTGGATAGCAGTCGGTCCCATACGCGAAGGCCTCGAGACGAACGCGTTTCCCCGAAAGCAGGTCCTGAATCACGTGGCCGCCGCCGTATTTGAATTGCCCCGGATGGACCCGGTTCAGCGGGTCATCCTCCATCGGTTCCGTGGCGCCCAGGTAGATGTCTACGGCGGCAAGGCCGGCATACGCGGGCACGCCGTTGAGGAGAACACGAGACGCCTTGATGCCGGGTTTGGCATGCCCGAAGTTGATGAAGGCGCCCGATGAACACATGGTGGAGAAAGTGCCTGTGGTGACTACGTCGATCTCATCGGCAGCCTTGGCCGGACCTTTCCTGCGCACGATTTCAGGCATCTCGTCAGCGGTGACGACAACCACTTTTCCGTTCCGTATGCGCTCATTGATCTCCTGAATGGTCTTGACACCTTTTTTCCTGGGCATGGAGGCCTCCCTGAATCATTTTTGAAATAATAATTCTAGAATGTATAAATGATCCTGACAAGTAAAAGTTTAGGGAGTGGTGCAGGAAGAGGAACGGGGCTTCCTTGACTTTTCAGTCGCCATCCTATAACAATATTCCCGACATCCCGGAGGCCATGGTGACATTATAGTCTTGAGGGAACGTTATCGCTTCCGGAACTTCAGGAATACGAGAGGGTTTTCAGCATGTCAGGGGCGGGGAACATACACCCTATTCAAATAGGGGACCTTGTGATAGAGGAAAACGGGCCTTTCTTCGTTATCGCGGGGCCGTGCGTTATTGAGAGTGAAGCGGTGACGCTGGAGGTTGCTGCTTTTCTGCGCAAGACAGGAGATGAACTCGGCATCCCGATTATTTTCAAGACATCATACGACAAGGCAAACCGCACTTCCCTGCAGTCTTTCAGGGGTCCGGGTCTCAAAAAAGGCCTTGAAATCATCAGCCGGGTAAAGGAAGAAACGGGACTCCCGGTCCTGTCCGATGTTCATGAAAGAGAGCAGGTGGCACAGGTTGCCCATGTGCTTGACGTTATTCAGATCCCTGCCTTTCTCTGCCGGCAGACCGATCTGATCCTTGCCGCGGCCCGGACCAATCTGTCCATAAATATAAAGAAAGGGCAGTTCCTGGCGCCATGGGA
>CAZWEV010000054.1:0-26395 GCA_964633015.1 uncultured Desulfobacteraceae bacterium
GGTATATCCTGTTCGGGGAGCCTCCCCACCGGTTCTCCGTCTTCGGGCTGAACAGTGTTTGGGTGCGCAACAAGGCACGTATTGAGAGCGGGGATGTGGGCGCGCAGGGTAGCTCGGATGGTCCGTGGCTCGTGCCGGAATTCGAAGTCTCTCTTGCGGAAAACGCCTGGATCGCTGACTACTGGGCCATTAAAGCCGATACCGTAGAAATAAGATCCTCAGCATCAGTCTACGAAGTTTTCTTCAACCTTGCTGGGTCAGAGATAAAGGGGACAGTGCGATCGGATGAAGGTGTGCATAATGGTCTTGCATTTCCTGTGTGGGAAGGGGTTGAAGGCATTTTTGATAATGAAACATTCTCCGCCAAAAAACAAGACCCGGCTGTGACGGTGAATTCCTCTCAAGAAGTGACTTTGCCTTCTTCATCTAGCCCAGATTTATATGTATATGGCGACGTGACGCTTTCTTCCAATGCAACACTAATACTCACGGGTGGAGAATACGACTTCATGAACCTCACCATGGGCTCCGACTCCCGTCTCGTATGTGAGGGAGAGACAACGATCCGGATTGCGGGACGCCTCTACCCGGGCACGAAATCATACATTGGGCCGGAAGCAGACTCCCGTGTGAAACTTGAGCGAATCAGGATATTCGTCAACGGTGAAAACGGAAAGAAAGGCCGGCTAAATGACAACCCGAAGGCCGCCGAAATCGGAGAGGGGACAACGGTGAAGGCCATCATCTATGCGAAGAACGGCACGCTCTTGATTGAAGAAGGGTGCGTGCTGGAGGGCATCTTCATTGCCAAGGATGTCATCGTCGGCATGAAGACCATAATAAATTATCCCGAGGATGCTGTGTTTCATTAAATCGTCAGTTTTGAGGTTTTTGACAGATATCGGCTTAGTAGTAGACAGGACAAAGGAATTATGCAGATTAAAAAAGGAGGAATAACCATGAAAACCGTGAAAATGATTTTGCTGATGAGTCTTTTGATTGTATTTCTGATGCCGGCGACCCAGGTGCTGGCCGGTGGGGAACCGCCAAACTCTGATATGTATACAATTGAGGGGCCGGCGTTATGGGCTGTGGGTGTCATTGATTGCGGCACCCCGGTAAAGGCAACACTCAGGATAAAAAGCATTGACGGTTGCCAGGTGGAAACGCAAGCAATAGTGCTGTCCCCTGCGAACTGCCCCGCCAGCGAAAATGATTTACTGTGGCAAACCTGGGAAGTGACTTTGTTTGGCATAAATCCTGATCCGGCAAGTATGACGCCGATTATTACCAAGGTGAAGAATTTCAAGTCAGAAGCGGCTGTCGTGTCATTCGACGCACAGATCAAATTTCGGACTACTATAAGTGCTAATCCTAATTAAAGGGCATCGATTGAGATTGCCTCAGAGGGGCAGACATGGCTTCGTAATGTGAAGTCATGGGGTGCCGCAGGCATATATCTTCAGGGAGAAGAGGAGAGAAGGCTCTGCATCTCTGTGAGGTTAGAAGCACCTAGATTGAACCAGACTGGAGAGTATGAAGAGACATCTTTCGCCATCTAATCTCATATTTTACTCAATAATTGGGCTCATGATTGCCATGAGCCTGCTTTCTTTTGTGTGCGCTCTGGGCTGGATCAATCGACCATTCGCGGGTTTCCTGATTTATGATTTTCCCCGCGTGGGCTCATTCGGCAATCAGGACTGGCCGGGCTACGCCGCGGGGCTGAAATTCATGGACCGAATCCTTTCGGTTGATGGGAGGGCCTTGGAGTATGGAAAACAGCTTGTCACCTGGATAAGTGAAAAACCGGTAGGAACGCCGGTTCGGTACCTGGTGGAGTCAAGGGGGGGTATTCGGGAGGTAATCATACCGGTCGCACTCTTTTCCGTGAAGGATTTCCTGTTCGTTTTTTTAGTGCCCTTCTTTTTCGGAGTTGGCATCTACGCTCTGGGGTGTGTTGTGTATGTACTCAAGCCGAACACGCATACTAGCTGGATTTTTATGGCCATGTGTTTTGCCCTTGGCACGTATGTGGGTACGGGATTTGAAATTCAATCCTCTTACCACCTTGTTTACATCCATTATCTCATCATACCCCTGGTACCGGCGGGGATATTCCATCTTTTTTCAGTTTATCCGGCCCGCAAGAAATTCATCGTGCATTACCCCTTCCTGGAATACGCAATTTATATTCCTGTAACGGCCATAGCCATGTCGTATCTGGTGTTTCTCATTGCTTTTAATACAGGTATCGTCCTGCCCGAGATACTGCACCCCATGGTCATCACACCGGTAAACAGGATGTTCTTCAATATCTGTGCGGCCGGGATTGTGATCCTTATGGTGCACTCTGTGATAAAGGCGTCTGAACCTCTTGCCAGATCCCGAGCCCGGATGATTCTTTTCGGATTCAGCCTGGCTTTTGTTCCCACGGTAACCATCATGGCGATCGTCATGTTCATGAAGGTGACATTCCCTTGGAATTTGATGGTGTTCCCCGGTTTCTTTTTTCCAGCTTCCATTGCATATTCCATCGTGAAACATAACATGTTCGAAGCTGACGTTATCATCAAAAGGACTGTAGGGTATGCGATCGTCACGCTCGTTGTGGTCAGCGTTTATGTCGGGGTGAGCTTGGCATTAAATTTTGTTGCCGGCAAGTTTCAATTAGCGCAATCCCGCGCATTTCCTATCCTGTTTACTTTTGGTATTATCCTCATCTTTAATCCAATGCGAAACCGGATTCAGGCGATTGTTGATCGCTTCTTTTTTCGCAAAGAATACGACTACGGCGAGATTGTTGACCGAATCGGCGGTGCCATCACGTCCCTCCTGGATTTGAAAGAAATATTGAGCCACCTGGTGCAGACGTTCGTGAAAGACATGTTTATTTCCACTAGTTCCATTATGCTGCTGGATACCGCCGGAGGTCAGTATCGCGTACACCTGTCTGCAGGGGAACACCAGGGAGAGATTCAAAAAATTATGTTCAGCAGGGAAGACCCCCTGGTGCAGATACTGGAAAAAGAAAAACGGGAATTGACAAAATATGACGTGCTGGAAGATCCGAAATACAAGGAAGTATGTGGGGCGTGTACGTTTAATTTTGAGATGATACGGGCGAGCCTGATGGTGCCCATGGTATTCCAGAACAAGGTGATCGGGCTGATCAGCCTGGGGGACAAGAAGTCGGGGAAATTTTTCAACCGGGAAGACGTGGATCTCCTCCACACCCTGGCCAACCAGGGGGCGGTTGCCATTGAAAACGCCAGGCTTTTCGAGGAGAATCTGGAAAAACAACGTATGGAAGAGGAACTGAACATTGCCCGGGATCTTCAGATGAGCATGCTCCCGGCTGCCTGTCCCGAAGTGTCAGGGATCGAGATTGCAGCTTTTTCCGTCCCTGCACGAGAAGTGGGAGGCGATTTCTATGATTTCATAGAGATGGGCGAAAGCAAATTGGGAATAGTTGTTGGTGATGTGACCGGGAAGAGCGTTTCCGGGGCGTTGGTGATGGCGGCCGCGAGGAGCGTCTTCCGCATGCTTTCCGAGCAGGAATTGTCAGTGGGCGACATCATGGATTACGCGAACAGGAGGACCAAAAAGGACATCAAGAGCGGGATGTTTGTGGCGCTTCTTTATGTTGTTGTGGACGGAGAAGAAAGGACTTTACGGCTTTGCAGCGCGGGTCAGACCCAGCCTATTCGGCTCTCTTCCAAGACCCGATCGGCAGACCTCATAGAAACCGAGGGAGACACCTTCCCTTTAGGAATCCTGGAAGAGGCCAGTTATCAGGAAACGCGCATTCAAGTGGATGCCGGAGACAAGATGGTCTTCTACACGGACGGGATTGTGGAGGCCATGAACGAAAAGGAGGAAATTTTTGGCTTTGAACGGCTCCTGGACGTGGTGAAGTCGGGTGCGGAAATGTCGGCCGATGAACTCCTGAAGATGATTCTGGACAAAGTTAATGGATTTGTCGGAAGTGCCGAGCAGCATGACGATTTGACGGTAATCGTGGTGAGCTTGGAGGGATGAGCTTCGACAGTAAAACCATATTCCTCCTTCTGTTTGCCCCGGTCTTATCCGGAATAATGCTTGTTCTCGCCTTTTCCACTCCTGTGCTGTGGTGGCTTTCCTGGCTCGGACTTGTGCCCCTCTTTCTGGCGCTTTTTCACGTAAAACCGTGGCAGGCTTTTCTGCTGAGCTTTCTCTGCGCGGCCACTTACTTTGCCCTGTTTTTCCTCTACATGTTTGAGATTCCCAGCTACACGGTGATTCATCACATCCTCCTGGATTGGTATCTTTCCATTTTTGTTGCCTTCTTCGGGCTTATCTTCTGCTTTCTCTCAAGAAGATGCGGCGTGTCAACCGCGCTTGTGACAGCACCATTTATTTGGATTTCTCTCGAATATATGCGGTCAAACCTTGGGTTCCTCGCGCACCCCGCCGCACTGCTCGGATATTCTCAGATCTCCTGCTTGCCGTTGATTCAGCTCGCCTCGATAACTGGCGTTTATGGTGTCAGTTTCCTGATTGTCCTAGGTAACGCGGGGATCACCGGCATTGTGCTGCTCCTTCAGCATGCCGCAACAGGGCGCTCTTCAGGGATTTACTCTGTACCTCGAACCCCGACTGTGCTGATAGCTGCCTTCTCGGTAATTGTAATCATTACCACCGTGCTTTACGG
The DNA here is from genome assembly GCA_964633015.1 of uncultured Desulfobacteraceae bacterium. Lineage (GTDB taxonomy): Bacteria > Desulfobacterota > DSM-4660 > Desulfatiglandales > Desulfatiglandaceae > B46-G9. The sequence continues at coordinate 4,694 of CAZWEV010000054.1, forward strand.
CAACGTACTACTGTCAAGGCCGATAACCGGAAAACCGATGAAGGTCTCGATCGTCCAGGGGAATATCGAGCAGAGCAAGAAGTGGGATCCCGCCTTTGCAAAATTCATTATGCAGACGTACCTGAATCTGAGCAGACGCGCATCCCGAGATCATCCGGAATTGATTGTCTGGCCGGAGGCAGCTACACCGGGGTTTGTCCTGAAAAATATGTCGCTTTTGACACAAATAGCGTCATTGGCCAGAGAGACGAAGTGCTATTACCTCATCGGGAGTTCAGAATACGGGAAGTTCGACAGGAGCAGCGTAAAGGAAAGAAGGGTGGGTAACACGGCACTCTTCTTTTCTCCCACAGGCAAGGTCCTCGCGCAGTATGTGAAGATTCACCTGGTCCCATTCGGAGAATATGTACCCCTGGAGGGAATCGTTCCCTGGCCCGATTTCATCATTCCGGAAGGCAAAAAGAGCTTTGAACTGGGAGGTAAGGAATTCACCCTTTTTGATCTTCAGGGAACGAAGTTCGGCGCATTTATATGCTGGGAGAACATGTTTCCGTATATCGTCAGGGGATTGGTCAAGAAAGGGGCGCAATTTGTGGTCAACATGACGAACGAGGCCTGGTTTGGAAAAAGCAGCGGTGCGTATCGTTTCATGACGGCTACCGCATTCCGTGCGGTTGAAAACAGAGTCTTCGTGGTCCGTAGCGCCAACACCGGTGTTTCCTGTTTTATAGATCCGTACGGTCGCATAGTGGATCGGGTGAGAGATGCATCGGGCAGGGATCTTTTTGTACGGGGAGTCCTGACCAGGAATATCGTCCCCATGAAATCCAGGACTATCTATACCCGTTACGGGGACTGGTTTGCGTGGCTGGCCATTTTGGTTTCCGTGGCCATTTTGATCATGGCTTTTTCAAAGAAAAGGCAGGCTGTGCAGGTTGGCCATGGATAGTAAAAAGCTCTCTTGTGGCAATGGCTACCGTATCCGAGGATATCATCCGGGGACACCTTTTACCGAAAAGAGGACTTGCCACAACTGGTTCAACCTGGCCCTGAATGTACCTGCCATGTGGAGTAAATAGTAGGTCCACATGCGATAGAATCTCGTGTCGTACTGGTTTTTGATGTGGGGCCAGTGAGCCACGAAGTTTTTGTGCCAGGCCATCAGGGTAGCGTCATAATAAGGTCCAAAATTCTCGACGTCTTCGATAATGAACAGACCTTCTGCGGCGGAGGCGAGCTGTTTCATGGAAGGCAGCATGGAATTTGGGAAAACATATTTCTTGAGCCAGGGGTCGCCGGAATACACGGACGTGTTTCCTGCGATGGTCTGGAGCAGGAAAAGACCATCCGCCTCAAGGCAATCAAAAATCATTTTCATGAGCTTTCGGTAATTTTTGTATCCAACATGCTCGATCATGCCGCACACGAGGACTTTGGTAAATTTTCCTTTGAAGCTACGGTAATCGGATTTGACAAATGTAACCGGGAGGCCTTTACAGAATTTTTCGGCATACTCAATTTGCTCGCTCGAGTTTGATATGCCGGTAACGGTACATCCATGCCGTTCTGCAGCGAAGCGAGCAAACCCCCCCCAACCACAGCCGATATCCAATACCCTGTCCTCCGGTTGCAGCATCAGCTTTCTGCATACCAGATCGAGCTTTTGCTCCTGGGCTTTAACAAGGTGGGTAGTCCCTTTGAAATATCCACAGGTATACTGATTATAGGGATCCAGAAAGGCAAGGATGGTCTCGCTCGCCGGGTTGTAGTGCTTATTGACAACTTTCATCGAGCCTGATCTGTTTTGCACGTTAAAGATCCGGTTGAATATGATTGCCGCCTTCATGCGGAGGGGAAGAGCAACTTTTTCATGCAGACCAGCCCTTACCAGTTTGTAAAACAATTGGTCGATGGCCTCACAGTCCCACCATTCATCCATGTATGATTCGCCCAGGCCAAGGGTTCGCTGGGTCATTATCCGTTTATAAAAGCCGGGATTGTGGATATGAATGTCCCAGTGAGAATTCCCGTTGACTTCAATGCCGGCCAGAGAAAGCGCTTGCCGAACAAAAGTTTCGTAATCTGGCATTCAGTCCCCATCGGTAACAGGTGGTAGGCTTTTCTTGATAGCACAAGATATAGTATTGGCGAAAACGCACCGAGTGATTCCCGCATTGTGAAGCATGTTTTAACGTGGTATCAATTATAGAAAAATCCGACTCATAAATCAATTGCAATTTTGCTTAAATAGTAATAAATAATAGATCATATGACTACCCAAACAGCGCCCGAAGATGAACTCATGTCCTGTCAATAGAGAGGGAAAACGTATCGGTAGCAGGTTTTTGGATTTCCACTTCAGTGGGAATGACCGGTGCTGAGCGCGCCTTCTTTCATTTACCTGTTTCGCGCAGTTATAGAGCCACCTGCTGGAAAAACTGGATAATCGGAGAGGGAAGATGTTCGATGAAATGAGTACCTGCAGGGTTGAAATGGTCTTGCCAACCAGGATTGGGTATGAACGGATTGCCATGGAATGTTCGGCTTCCTTTGCGAAATGCTGGGGCACGGTGGCCGAGCGCATCGAAGACTTGAAGACTGCGGTGGCCGAGGCATGCCTGAATGCCATGGAACACGGGAACAAGGGACGCCCGGAGGCGAGAGTGGTGGTCACCTTGGACATGGTAAATGGGTCCATTGTTGTTCAGGTAAAGGACGAGGGGAGCGGTATTCCTGAAATACCACCGGATCCCGATATCCAGAAAAAGATCGAGGAGCTGGAACCTGCCAGAGGATTAGGTCTTTTCCTGATTCGGCACCTCATGGATCAGGTGGAATTTAACAAGTTCACGGAACAAGGGCATGTTGTTCGGATGGTTATCAGGCTGGAGAATCCCCAACCCGTATCGTGAGACATACGTTTTTCGTGGAGAATGCATTGCAACGGTGAGAGAGAACTGGAAAAGGAGGACGGCTGGGAAATGGGTGACCAAAATCAGATCAGAGTTGAAAACAGGGGCGGGCTTTCCATCCTTGACATTACCGGCGATGTCACAAGCGCATCTGAACCTTTTTTTTCGGAAGCATACAAGCATCCCGATGTGGACGGTGTTGGCAAGATTGTGCTCAAGTTTGATGAAGGTGCCTACATCAACAGCGGGGGAATCGCCGTCCTAATCCAATTGTTGGCGGAAAGCAGGCGAACTGCCCAGAAGGTGGGCATCACCGGCCTGTCGGAACATTTCAAAAAGATTTTTCACATGGTGGGCATCACCCGGTTCGCGGACATCTATGCCTCCATGGATGAAGCCCTGCAGGCGATGGAGTGAAAAATGAAATTGGGATCGGGATACCTGTTCAGAGGCCTGAATGGCAGCCAGCTGGAGAGACTTACAGCCAGTACAAGGAACGTCGATGTGGACTCCGGTGAGGTCATTTGTCGGGAAGGGGAAGAGGCGGATGCGATTTACCTCCTTTCCTCAGGAGCCGTGGAACTCGTTACCATGGTAAACAGTCATATCGAACTGCCGGTATCCATTGTCCGGGAGCCGGGCCAAATGTTCGGTTCTTCGGCGCTGATTGAACCACACCTGTATACGCTCACCGCAAAATGTGAATCCGCAGGGAACATTCTGGCTGTTGATAGACATGCCCTGCAGGAGTACATGTCTGAAGATCACGAGGTCGGGCTCGCAATCATGACGAACCTCGCAACTTATCTCCTTTCACGTTTGAAAGAGAGCCGGCAGGAACTGAAGATCCATTTTAAGACACTTCTTCGATCTTTTCGTGCATAACATATTTTGCAGCATGGCCTGGATGGGACGTTCAGATGGGTGAACCGACAACAAACAGAGGATCTGTTCAGGAAGAACTGGAGAAACGTCTTTTTCATCTCAAGACCCTCTACGATATGAGCTCCGGTCTTTTCGAGAAGCTGGAAATAAACGCCATCCTCAGAAAATTCCTGTTGATGACAACCGGCAATTTCGGGGTGATGGAAGGATTTGTATTCCTTGGTGAAGTCTGTTCGGGGGAAATCACAGCGTTCATTTGTTTTGGGTTTTCAGAGGATGAGAAATCCCTGGTCCTGAAAGGTGCGAAGGATTTAGTGTACCGGTGCAGCGGACAAGAAAGAGTGTTTGAGCGAGGCGACCTTGGAGAATATGGGACGGCCTTCCACCGCATCACAATTGCTGTTCTCTTCAACGTAGATGACCGTTGCAGGGGCCTTGTGTGCCTGGGTGAAAAAATAACAGGTGAGCGTTATTCCATTGAAGACAAAGATCTTCTGGTTACCCTGGGAAACAATCTTTTGATTGCTGTCAGAAACGCACGGTATGCCGCTCAACTCAAAGATGCTTACGAAGAAGTCTCCAGCCTGAACCGGGCAAAGGATAAAGTAATCCATCACCTGTCGCACGAGCTAAAGACGCCGCTGTCATTGATCAAGGCATCGTTAACACTGCTCGGGAGGAAGCTCGCTGCCTACCCCGATAAGAGCTGGGAGAAATCGCTTCGGCGGGCCCTAAAAAATGTTGATCGCCTCATGGCCATGCAGGAAGAAGTTGATGATATCATGCGGGGCAAGGATGTGCAGGTCTACCGTACGCTCAACCTGCTCCTGGACGAGTGTTCCGACCAGCTGGCGGTCCTGGCGGAGAATGAGTTAGGAAAGGGTGATGTCGCAGATCGGATCAGGGCGAGGATCGAAGATCTTTTCGGCCCCAGGGACCAGCTCCCGGAAAGGATTGCACTGAATGCCTTGGTGGCACAGCACCTGAAGGAGTTGCGTCCACTTTTTGCCCACCGGGAGGTGTACGTTCACCCACGCCTTGAACCGGTTTCACCGGTACTGATGTCCCCGGATGCCATGGGAAAGGTGGTAAGGGGACTCATCCGAAATGCCGTTGAAAACACCCCCGAGGGCGGCATGATCGATGTGGTGGTAGAAGGAGCCCAAGAGGAGGTCGCCTTTGTCGTCCGGGACTGCGGCGTGGGCATCACAAAGGAACACCAAAAACGGATATTCGAGGGGTTTTTCCCGACCCAGGAGACGGACGCGTATTGTTCGGGACACCCGTTTGATTTCAACGCGGGGGGAAAAGGAGCCGATCTCCTGCGCATGAAGATCTTTTCGGAACGGTACAATTTCCGACTGCAAATGGAATCGGAGCGGTGCAGGCATATCCCCGGGGAAAATGATGTATGCCCGGGCAGTATTGCTCTCTGCGAGCATTGCGGGAAAGGGGATGATTGTGCCCGTTCGGGGGGCACCGTATTCAAGGTAGTTTTTCCGATAAGCGAGGCTGAAATGCCCTAGAGGAGGGGAGGGAGGATGGAGAAGGCCAATACCGTAAAGATCGAAGAAAAGGGATCGGTGGCTGTTGTAGGCATCAGTGGCGATGTCACCGGCCGATCAGAAATCACTTTGAGAAGCAGTTACGAACGACTGGATCCCGAAAAGATAAAAGGGATCCTCCTGAAATTTGAAAAGGGGACCTATTTCAACAGCGAGGGGTTGAAGGTGCTGATCCTGATTTTTGCGGAGGCCCGGAAAAGAGATCAGAAGATCGCCGTGAGCGGCCTATCAGCTCATTTTAAGAAGATCTTCGGGATGGTCGGCATTACCAAGTTCGCGGAAATCTACGATGATGAGGGCCAGGCCGTGAAAAACCTGGAGAGCTTTCCCGGAGGGGAATGATTATATGGATCCTGAAAGCCTTCGAGGAAAACAGGATGCCTCCTCCGAGGGGTTGGAAATCATACAGGCCGAACTTGACCGGCGTGCCTACTACCTTCGCACCCTCTATGACGTGAGCAAGGAACTGTTCGGGACAGTCGACTTTGATGCCATCCTGCGCAACTTCATGCTCATGACCATGGGCAATTTCGGGGTGTTTCGGTGTTTCATCCTCACCTGTAACGAAGCCGCTGACCGTGTCCGTCACTTCGTTTCAATCGGTTTTGCCGACGATGAGCAGGTACGTCTCCAGCAGTTCAGCTGCAAGTTTCTTGCAGAAAACTCATCCTGTACCGTGTATGCTGCCGGTCTTGGAAAGAAAGGGTCTCCCCCGTTTCCTTCTGACATATCGCTCATTTTCCCCTTTAGGATTGATTCCGGACAAATTGGAATCCTGGGCCTCGGCCCGAAGCTCACTGAAGAGCCCTTTGTAAAGCACGACAAGGAACTCCTTGGTACCCTGGTGAACAACCTGGTGATAGCCCTCAAGAATGCCCTTTCTTTCGCAGAGATCAACGCGCTTAACAAGGAACTGCGGATCAAGAACGAGGAGCTTGAAAACGCGCTTCATGAATTGCAGAGGGCCATGCGGAAGGTGGAGATTCTGGAGAGCATCAAGGCGAACCTGTGCAAATTCGTCCCTGCCACCGTGACCAGGATGATCGAGAAATCGCCGACTTCAGAGAGCCTGGAGGCGAAAGAACGGGACCTGACGGTCATGTTTCTGGATATTGAAGGCTACACAAGGATCACCGAAAAAGTGGGCGGCACGGAAACAAACAGTCTCGTGGAGAAGTATTTCTCGGTATTCATGGATGCAATATACACCAATAACGGTGATGTAATGGAGACGGCAGGAGACGGCCTCATGATCCTGTTTCTCGGGGAAAACGAGACACTCCACGCCCTGGATGCGGTCAGAACGGCTGCCACCATAAGAGGAAAAACGGCCGATATCAACAAGGCGAGCACGGCTGTTTCACAACCACTCGCAATCAATATCGGCATTACTTCGGGGCAGGCTTTCCTGGGTGCGTCCAGATTCGACAGCCCCACCGGTTCCCGGTGGACCTACACCGCCCACGGCATGCTGGTGAACACGGCCGCAAGGATCTGCGCAAGGGCTTCCGGAGGGTCCATCCTGACCAACAGAGCCACGGCGGAGAGAGCGGGCGAGGAGTTCGCGTTTATTCCGCTTGGGAAATTTTCCCTCAAGAATATCTCAGAGGAAATGGAGATCTTCGAGGTGGGACAGGGACCGTAGAAGAACCCCAAGACTGCGATCCTTGCGAGTGGGAGTCTGTTCCTACAGAGGTAGGCCCCGGACGGTGTTTCTGCCCTCTCTTTTTGCCTGGTAGAGTTTGTCATCGGCCATTTTGATGACTGAATCAGGGGAAACCCGGGACTCCGGAGTGGCGGAAGAGAACCCGGTCACTCCGAAGCTTGCGGTGACGTGGAGCCCGCCATCGGGGGTTTCCATGATGGTGGTTCCGGCCACACTGGCGCGCAGTCGCTCAGCTACCAGAAGAGCGCCTTCAAGAGAAGTTTCCGGGAGCACGGCAAGGAATTCCTCACCTCCGTATCGGGAGACCCAGTCAACCCCGTTCCGAACGGAGTCCATGAGAATTTTAGCGCAGGCCTTGAGTACGGCATCTCCGACTTGGTGACCGTAGGTGTCGTTCACCTTCTTGAAGTGGTCGATATCGCACAGCACCACTGCAAGATCACGGCCGTATCGTCTCGCTCTCTTGATCTCCTGGGGCAGTCGTTCGGTAAGACATCCTCTGTTGTAGCATCCGCTCAAAGGATCTCTAATTGAGAGGGTCCTGATCTCGTCATTCGCCTTTTTAAGCGATCTTTCAAGTTCCAGGATCCGGGTGCCGGTCTTGAGGCGGGCCATAAGTTCTGCGCGATTGAAGGGCTTTGTGAGGTAATCATCTGCCCCTGCCTCGAGGCCTTCAACAATGTCATCTTTGGAATCCTTCGCGGTGAGCAGGATCATGAAGACATAGCCGTTTCCGGACCGCGCCCTGAGTGTGCGACAGAGTTCCGGACCGCTCATCTCGGGCATCATCCAGTCCGTGAGGACAATGGGGAAGAAGCGGTTGCCGAAGAGCCGCAGGGCTTCCCGGCCGTCTTTGGCGGCGACCACCTCATAACCGGCCTTTGTAAGGGTTTTTTGAAGGAGCTTGCGGGAGACCGGGTTGTCTTCGACAACAAGTATTGGAAAATTATTGTTCAATAGACAATTCCTATGGGGACGAGGTATGAAAGAGCTCGACCACTGGGGCGAACTTTGCCTTCAGGACGCGCATCTTTTCAGCTATGCCGTTGAAGTCCTGCTCCCGTGCCTTGAATTCCATGTCCTTGGCCGTTTCGGAAAGTTCGGTGAGGCCAAGATTGGCCGAGGCCCCTTTTAGGGAATGGGCCGCTCTTACCACTCCTTCAGCGTCGTTTGCGGCTATTGCCTCCTCCAGGGAAGCGATATCGGCCTTGCCCGAATCCGCAAGCAGTTCAAGGATTTCCAGGTATTCATCCGGTTCCAGTCCCAGGTTCTCCGCCAGTTCATTGATATTCATGACACCTCCTTGTTGAAAACATATTTATCGATCATCTGGAATACCAGTTCCCGCTTAATCGGCTTGGAAACGTAGTCATCCATCCCCGCCTCGAGACATTTCTCCCGATCTCCAGCCATGGCATTGGCAGTCATCGCAATGATGGGAATCCGTGCCTCCGGATTAGCTCCGTTTCCCCTTTTATTTTCCGCCTTTCGAATTGCTTGCGTGGCTTCTATACCGTCCATCTCGGGCATCTGAACGTCCATGAAGATGAAGTGAAAGGCTTCGGGATCGGCAGTATATTTGTTCACGGCCTCCTTTCCATTGTTCGCAACTTCCACCTGGTATCCGGCCTTCCTGAGCATCATCGTGGCCAGTTTCTGGTTCACAGGATTATCTTCTGCGAGGAGGAAGGAAACCGATCGTTTCATTTCCTCCCGCACCGAATACTGGGTCACGATCTGCCTTTCTCCTGCGGCTCCCGTCCGGTCTCCGCCGTTTTTCGCGCTAAGCAGACTTTCTATCATTTTAAAAAGCTTCTGCCTTCGTATGGGCTTCGGCAGGAACCCGTCGAAACCGGCATCCTGGCATTTTTTGGCTGCGCGAACTACAGATGACGAAAATGCCAGTAATGGAACTTCCGACAGGGGAGAAGCGCTTTGGCGAACCAGACGTGCAATATCATAGCCGCTCATATCGGGCATCCGGATATCCAGGATAGCGAGATGAAACGGATCGTCTGCCGTAACGGCCTGTTTGAGAGTAGGGAGCACTTCTTTCCCATTGGCAAGATCATGCACTCGTATCCCCAGGGATTCCAGCAGGTAACGGAGGATGCCCAGGTTTGTCTGATTATCGTCCACAATCAGGATCTTTTTCCCTTTCAGAGTCCTCGGCAGTATCCTTCTGGCCGTCTTCTCCGGTGATTCCTGCACGTTTCCGGTAAAATGGAAACAGGTCCCTTCGCCGTGCTCACTCTCCGCCCACACATCTCCTTCCATGAGCTCCGCTATCTTTTTGCAGATGGTGAGGCCCAGGCCCGTTCCCCCGTATCTCCTGGTGGTGGACCCGTCCGCCTGCTGAAAGGGTTCGAATATGGTTGCCAATTTTGCCTTTGGAATTCCTATGCCGGTATCTCGTACGGAAACATGAAAGTCAAGCGATCCTCCTTTTTCTTCAGTCATATCGAGCGCCATCTCTATTTCACCAGACTCGGTGAACTTGCTGGCATTTCCCATGAGGTTCACAAGGACCTGCCTGAACCGATGCGGGTCTCCTTTTATCTGGGCCGGAACCTCATTGCCGATCCTGCAAAGGATCTCAATGGGCTTGCCCTGAATCTTGGGACGGATGAGGTCGCACACATCATGGCAGAGGATCTCCGGGTCAAAGTCTATGTTTTCGAGGTCCATCTGGCCTGCTTCGATCTTGGAAAAATCAAGAATATCATTAATGAGAGAGAGGAGGGATTCCCCGCTTCTCTTGATCGTACTGGTATAGTCAATCTGTTCTTCGGTCAACTTCGTCTCCAGGAGCATGTCCGTGAAGCCGATGACCCCGTTTAAGGGAGTTCTGATCTCATGACTCATGTTGGCCAGGAACTCGCTTTTGGCCAGGGATGCGAGTTCAGCCTGGACCGCCATCTGGTTTGCCCGTTCTATGGCGATTTCAAGCTGATCATTGGTTTCCCGGAGTTCCTCCAGTATTTGCTTCTCCCGGGCGATTCTTTCGATCTTAGCCTTCAGTTCCTTCATATCAAAGGGCTTCGTGATGTAGTCGGAAGCGCCGGCTGAAATAATATCAGCATACGTGTAATCAGCTGTATACCCTGTCATGATCATGAATGCCATGTCCGGGTGGGTTTCCTTGATTTCTTCCATCATCTGGATCCCGTCGATTCCCGGCATGGAAACATCTGAAAGAATCAGATCGTAGTGTTCGTTCTGAAGCATATCCATGGCTTCCTTTCCATTCTGAGCTTCATTATATGCCAGCCCGATCTTTTCAAGAAAAGCCATGGTGGTGGCCCGGATCATTTCTTCATCATCAACAACAAGGACCCTTTTGATGCCTGTTGAATGTGTTGTCATGATAAACGGTCTATTCTCCTGTTCTGTGGCTCTGCGGCTTGGATGAGAAAGCGCACCATGCTCTCTGACGGGTTCAGTTCTGTTCCTGTGCAGAGTCTAAACAGGTTATCGGAAAATGAGGAAAAATATTGAGTAAAAAATGGAAAAAATGTTACTATTCATTCCCTGCAACTCTTTCCAATATCAGCTTTTCTTGCGAAACAGCCGGAGGGAATGGTCCTGGAGCAGGGGATCATGCCGTTGCACCCCTCACGAGACCTCTTTTATATTGCATCAGAGAGTGAGAAGGAATGGAAGAGAAACTTATTGAAATCAAACAGGATCGGCCGGGGTTTGATCATTTTATCGGGTCCTGGTTCTGTCGGAATGATCTCGCACTGCTGGTGGATGTGGGACCAGCCAACACGGCGGATCGTTTACTGGAGAGTCTGGAGCACCTTGACGTGGAGAAAATTGACTATATCTTATTGACACATATTCACATTGACCATGCAGGTGCGCTTGCGCATGTGCTGGCCCGTTATCCCATGGCGAGGGTGGTCTGTCATGAAAAGGGGATTCAGAATCTGCGGGACCCATCGAAGCTCTGGGCCGGGAGCCTGGATGTGCTGGGAGAAATTGCGGAGCTTTACGGGAAGCCGAAACCGGTACCGGCAGAGCGGCTTGTTCCTCACACTTCCTGCCCGGCGAATGGAGTGAGAGTGATCGAAACACCCGGGCATGCTGCCCATCACCTGAGCTTTACGTACGAGGAGAGACTTTTTCCCGGTGAAGCGGCCGGCAATTTCTTGATGGTCAACGGGAAGGAATATCTTCGCCCGGCCACACCGCCAAGGTTTTTCCTGCAGGTGTTCCTGAGAAGTGTGGACCGCCTGCTCTCGCTGGATGATCAGCCTATCTGTTATGCACACTTCGGGAGGGCCGGGAGTTCCCATCGTATGCTTGGGCGGTTTCGGGAACAGATCCTGTCATGGGAGCAGTGGATCGGGCAGGAGATTTCTTTGGGCAATCGAGGTCTTGAAGAACGGTGCGTGGATGTCCTGCTCGATAAAGATGCGAATCTTTCAGCGTTTCAAAAAATGGAACCGGCGACCAGGGCGAGGGAAAGGAATTTTATCGCGAACGCGGTGCGAGGATTTCTCGGATATTTCCGGGAGCGCACGTTGTGAGAGCTTGAAGACAAATGTTTTGTGAGGGTGGATAATGAAAGACACGAATATTCTTGAGAAGGCAAATTTACGGGCCCTTCTTGAGACCGATCAGGTGGATCGTGTGCAGGATCGGTTGAATATTGTGGACACGTTTCTTGGTATTGAAGATCATGTCACCCTTGAAGAGCTGTTTCGGCTGCTCAAGGAGAACGGATACGATTACGAACCTTCGTTCGTCCGGCAGTGCATGAACCGGATGGTGGAACTCGGATTCGCCCAGCGGAAACAGTTTGAAGACCAGCCTATACGTTATGAGCACCGGCATCTGGGTCGGCATCACGATCACCTGATCTGTACCAAGTGCGGAAAAATCGTTGAATTCTCCAATGACGAGTTGGAACGCCTCCAGGTGCACATCGCCAATTCCCATGGATTTCACATGCTGCAGCACCGCATGGAGATATATGGGCTGTGCGACGAATGTCTTGCACAGCGCGCGCCATTGATGGCGCTGGTCATGGCAAAGCCCGGGGAACGGGTGCAGGTGAAGGAAATAACAACCGGCGCCGGTGGGAGATCGCGACTCGCATCCATGGGACTCCGGATCGGGGATAACCTGGAAGTCATCAGTAACGACGGACGCGGGCGGCTCATCCTGGGACATGAATGCTCAAGGCTTGCGATGGGCCGGGGTATCGCGCAGAAGATCCTCGTCTCACTGAGCGCGGCGCCCGGTGAGGATATCTGCGGGGAAAAGTAATCCTCCTTACAAATTCAAATGCCCGCGTGTTCCGTCCCGATTTTCCCCGGATCGGGAGAACCTTGCCGGGTCCCGCACCAGCGGTGAAGGGTTCAGCTGCATCTGCTTATGAAGATACGGGTCAGGCAATATGTTTGAGCAGGCTCCGCAGACGGTTCCGGATGGTCCGTACGGACTGCTCCACACCGCTTCTGTATACGAGACGTTGTTTTTCCTTTTTGGATACGGTGTCGGGGCAGTGCTTGAGTTTGAGTTTGATAATGGCCAGTTCGTCATCTAGGAGGAACCGCCGGTAGATCCGGTTTAATGGAAAAATCCGGCATTCGCGTTTCAGGATGGCCGCGGCCCAGTCCACGACATACGGCTGTCCGTCAGTACCCACCAGGATATTCGGTTCCCTTTTCAGATCACAATGAACAATTCCCCGTGCATGAATTCCGGAGACCAGTTTCTCACATGCATCGAAGAATTCCGCGGGCAGGTCTGAGGAACTTTTCAGGTCGCTGAGGTTGGTGCCCGGAATTTCTTCCAGCACGATGGCAGGTCCCTTCATGACCCGGTAAATCCTGGGAACACCTGTCAGTCCTGCCACCTGCCGGTACGCTCTGCCCTCACGCCACACCAGAAATCGGCCCGCCACATTTCTGAAAAGGAAACGGTTGGCACTGAAGTCTTTGACCACTGCCCGGACACCGTTCTCTTCAATAATCCTGAGCGCAGGCCTGGTGGATGAGGCCGGTCGCAGGATTGCTATCTGTTTGCGGTGAAGCTCGTGAAGAGTGAGAGATTCAAACATGAGAAATGGCCTCATCCGGATAGTCTGGAGTGGAGACAGGCCGGAATATCAAATGCGAAAGCCCAAGTGTCAAATAAAATCCAAATGACAAAACCTATTTGTTGAGGGCCGCGTGGCTCCTCATGGCTCAAAGAGTCAGTCTTTTTGGTCATTTGATATTTGACATTGATTTGACATTTGGATTTTGAAATTTGTCATTTAGTACCAGCATCGAAAACATCTTATCATTTCTTGAACGCAAATGTCTTTATTAGAGGCTATTCAGAGTGGTATTTGAAATAGGCCGCGCAGGTGCCTTCGCTGGAGACCATGCATGGGCCCACCGGGTTGCGCGGCGTGCATAGCGTGCGGAACAGCTTGCACTGGACCGGCTTGGCGACGCCGCGAAGGACCTCGGCGCAGAGACAACCGGGGGGATCTTTCGCCACAGGAACATGCAGGTCAAACCGCCTGCCCGCGTCGTGGTCGGCATATTCCTCCCGAAAGGCCAGGCCGCTCCGGGGAATGATGCCCAGCCCCCTCCACGGGGCGTCGCAGGGCACAAAGACCTCTTCCATGATCCTGAGAGCGCCCGGATTGCCCTCGGCAGAAGCCCCGCGGACGTATTGGATCTCTACCCGTGCTCCACCCGCTTCGATCTGCCGGACCAGCATCAGGATACCCTGGAGGATATCCAGGGGCTCGAAACCCACGACTACGCACGGTACCTTGTATTGATCCACAACCAACTGGTAACTGGAAGTCCCGATAATGGTGGTCACATGCCCCGGGCAGATAAACCCGTCTATGTCAAGGTCCCCGCTCGAGAGCAGGGCATCCATTGCGGGGGGGAGGAGTTTATGCGCTGAGAGGACCAGGAAATTCCCCAGCGTGTTCTCTCGTGCAGTCTTCACGGCCGCGGCCACGGTGGGGGCCGTGGTCTCGAATCCCACGCCAAGGAAGACAACCGGGCGGTCAGGGTTCTCCCGGGCAATGGCGAGGGCGTCAAACGTGGAGTACACCATACGGATGTCGGCCCCTTTGGCCCTTTCCGCCTGGAGAGATGAACTGGAGCCGGGAACCCTGAACATGTCTCCGAACGTGGTACTGATCACCCGCGGCTCGCCGGCCAGCTTTATGGAGCGGTCAATGTCCTCGGTGGCAGTGACGCAGACGGGGCACCCCGGGCCCGACACCAGGTCGATCGTTTCCGGCAGGAGACTGCGGATTCCGTGCCTGAAAATGGCCGCGGTATGGGTCCCGCAGATTTCCATAAGGCGGATGGGTTTCCGCGAGGTTTCCTTGATCTTCCGCGACAAAGCCTGCGCCACATCCCGGTCACGATACTCATCCATATGTTTCATGTTGTTTATACCTGCCTTTCCATCCCCTGTGGCGGAGACCCGCACAGACGGCCTGTCCCAGGGCCAGTCCGCCGTCATTGGAGGGCACAAGACGGTGACTGTAAACTCGAAAGCCGTCCTGCTCCAGCACGCGCGTCAGACCGGTGAGAAGGGTAGCGTTCTGGAAAGAGCCGCCGCTCATGGCTACGTCCCTGATCCCGGTCTCTTCCCTGAGGAGGCGGCATGTCTCATGGAACATGTGGATGAGTGTATTATGAAATCGTGCGCTGATAGTGCCTTTAGAGGTTCCGCCCACCAGATCCTCTACAATGCTCCTGATCAGATCATCTGTCAACAAACGGCGGTGGTCTCCTTTTTCTTCTATTCGCCAAGGGTAATATCCCTTTGCTCCCCGGCGCCGGCACATTTCCAGCTCAATGGGAGCCTGGCCCTCGTAAGCATTCCTGTGCCTGAGCCCGATAAGGGAAGATACCGCGTCGAAGAGCCTTCCGCAGCTGGAGGTCAGGGGGGAATTAATTCCCTGCCGGGCCATTTGGACCACGATTCCCGCCTGTCCCTTGTCCAGGTGCCTGACAAAAGGAAGATCAAGGTCGAAGAGCGTATCCCCGAAGACTTTGTCAAGATACACGAGCGCCATTCTCCAGGGAAATTTCGCGGCAGCGTCACCCCCCGGGAGAGGGATATAGTCCAGATGGGCCTTCTGTTCGAAGGAGACCAGATCTGACAGAAGGATATTTCCTCCCCAGATACGTCCGTCGGTTCCCAGGCCTGTTCCGTCCATGGCCAGGCCGATAACCGGATCTGCGATACCGTGTTCCGCCATGCAACTCACAATATGGGCGTGATGGTGCTGGATTGCGAGGGATGGAACGTCCTCCTGTTCCCGGGCGAAGCGGGTGCTGAGATAGTCCGGGTGAAGATCGTGGGCGATAATTGTGGGTTCGATTTCAAGGATTCTCTGAAGATGAGATACGGTGAGCCGGAAAAATTCGTAAGTTTCCAGGTTTTCCATGTCTCCCACATGCTGGCTCAGGAACGCCCTGTTTTCCTTGGTGAGGCACACGGTGTTCTTGAGTTCTCCTCCTACGGCCAGTACCGGAGGAAGCCTCAGCAGGCTTTTGGGCAGGAAGATGGGTGCGGGGACGTATCCGCGGGATCTCCTGATCTGCCTGGGTACCTGGTTGATAACCCGCACAATGGAATCGTCGCTCCTGAGATAAATATCACGAGTATGGACGAGGAAATAGTCTGCGATGCCTTTCAAATTCAGAAATGCCGCCTCGTTGCCAATGTTGATGGGTTCCTCGGTCATGTTCCCGCTCGTCATGACCAGTGCCCTGAACGGAGCGTCCATCAGAAGGTGGTGGAGGGGCGTATAGGGAAGCATGATGCCGAAATAGCGATTCCTGGGCGCTACCTGGGAGGAGAGACCGTGGGAACGGCGCTTTCGGAGGATCACGATGGGGCGTTGGCGGCTTGTAAGAACGGCGGCTTCTTGATGGGATATCCGGGCAAGTTCGCGGGCTGTTTCCAGGTCCGGGACCATGACGGCGAGTGGTTTTTCTTCCCGGTGTTTCCTCCTCCTGAGACGAACCACCGCCCTGTGATCGGTGGCATCCACCGCCAGGTGGAAGCCGCCGAGGCCCTTGACGGCCAAGATGGCTCCATCGCGCAGAAGCCGGACGGCCTCCTGCACCGGATCGGAACAGGCAACAGGATTTCCCCTCTGATCATGAAGCGCGGTTTGCGGTCCGCATTCCCAGCAGGCATTCGGCTGGGCATGGAATCGGCGGTTGGAGGGGTCAGCGTATTCCGCGCTGCAGATGGGACACATCTCAAATTTCCGCATGGTGGTGCTGGGCCGGTCATAGGGAATGTCCTGGATAATGGTGTAACGGGGGCCGCAATTGGTACAGTTGATGAAAGGATATCCGTACCGCCGATCATGCGGATTCCTCAGTTCAGAGAGACAGTCCGGACAGATGCTGACATCGGGTGAGATAAGCGCGGAGCGCGCAAGACCGGCTTTGCTTTCACGGATTTCGAAGGAAGTTTCCCCAAGGGCCGGGATCTCAGATTGATCCAGGGCGGATATCTGGGATAGCGGCGGATTTTCCGCGAGAATCGCCTCAAAGAAGGCGGTAACGCTCGGCTCCGGTCCTTCGACTTCAAGGAGGACCCCTTGTGATGTATTGATGACATAGCCTGCCAGGTCAAAGCGATGGGCGAGTTGATAGACAAAAGGACGGAACCCGACCCCCTGGACAATGCCCTGGATAGCCCCTCTTATCCGTTTGACCATCCCCTTATCTGGCCTTTTTCCGGGTCCTGACCTCTTGTTTGAGCCACTCATACCAAGCATCAAGACCATCGCCTGTCTTGCATGAGATCTCGAAAATCGTCATATGGGGATTTATCTTCAACGCCTCTTCTCTGATTTTCTCCACAGTGCACTCAACATAGGGGAGGAGGTCGATCTTGTTGATGATCAGCACGCTGGACTCATGAAACATCAGGGGGTATTTAGCGGGTTTGTCGTCTCCCTCCGTAACACTGAGAATCATGGCCTTGAAGTCTTCTCCCACCTTGAATTCTGCCGGGCACACGAGATTGCCCACATTTTCCACCACCAGGAGATCGAGACTTGCCAGATCAAACTCGCCGAACGTGTCCCGGATCATATTTCCGTCCAGATGACAGGCGCCTCCGGTGTTGATCTGGACCACCGGTATGTCCATCCGGGCAATACGTTCGGCGTCCTGCGAGGACTGAATGTCTCCTTCAATCACTCCCAGAGAAATGTCTTCCTTGAGTGCCTGGATGGTCCTTTCAAGAAGACTGGTCTTACCGGCGCCGGGGGAACTCATGAGGTTCATGACGGTCAGGTTGTTCTCGTCAAAGAGGCTGCGGTTCTGCTGCGCGATGCGGTCGTTTGCCTCCAGAATATTTTTAACAACGGAAATCTTCATATGCTACCCCTTCCTTTCTTGATGCTGTGAAACCGGACGCCCTGCGCCTGATGCAGTGGGCTTTTTTCCATATCATTCCACTTCCATTTCAACGATGGAAAGATCCTCGCCTGAAATGGTTTTTATGTTCGGGCTGCTGCAATGGGGACAGCTGAAGGCGAAATCCTCTATTTCAAATGGCTGTTCACAATCGAGACAGACTCCTCTCAGGGGGATCATTTCCATTATGAGATCTGCGCCTTCCATGTCGGTGCCCGACACGATAATTTCGAAGCAGAAGGAAAGGGCCTCCGGCACAATCGCAGAGAGTTTGCCGATACGCAATTTGACTGATTTAAGGGAATTGGCATTGTTTCTGACCATTTCCTCCTGGAGGATATCCACGAGGCTCTGGGCAATTGACATTTCATGCATGCTGACTCTTAGCCTTGGTTCAACGCCACGATCAGTGAATTGACTTTTTGCCTGGCGTCGTTAAATACCCCTGACAAATTCAGGGAGTGGTTTGCGAATATGCTGTCCGGGTTTCCATTAAATACGATCAGGGGTTCAAAATTGCAGCGGTCGAGGTTTTCAAGGATCTTGTCCACCAGCTTGAGAGAGTTCTTGTCTTGCAGGACCGCCAGGAAATCAATTCTGATCGCCTTGAATGATTCTCGCAGGGCGTAGGCCACCCCTTGCGCATAATAAAAATTGTCATCAATTTGGTACCATGGAATATCAATATTGACCAATCGCTGGGTTTTATTGTCCTTTTTCGGCGTTTCCTCCAGGTTCAGGGCACGATCAAGGTCCCTGGGGGCATTGATGAGGCGCGTGTTCACCCCACCCATGAGAGAGGCGTATTGCTGGAGAAGTTCTGCCAGGTTATCGGCCCTTGGGTAGAAAAAGGATCTTCCCGTACGAAGGTTCTGGTAAAAGGCGTTCAGGCTTTTAGCGGCCTCTTTCAATTTTTTTTCATACGCAGGAAACCACCACTTCAGGGGATCATTTGAAAGGGAGGTGAATGCGGATTCCGCAAACGGGTCCAGCTTGTCCGTCGTCCGCATCCGCGAAAGATTGTCCCGCAGTACCCGCACGTTATACCGCACCACTTCCAGTTCGCCGAGCTGAAAATTGGGGATGTTGTCCAGGAAGACGGTGGGCCAGAACAGGTCGTTGGGAAGCCAGTTCTTGAGCATCTGCTGTATCAATTGTTCATTGGTGGTGATGAAAGCCGCCCCGGGCACCCTTTTATCCAGCTTTCCAAGGGTGAGTGGCGCCGGTTTCCTGGAATTGAGGGCCATGACCACCACAACAAACACGAAGATAAGCACGAGGATTGCCACGATGATGGCCTTTACTGCGCTTCTTTTCTCTTTCTTTTCGACTCGATTTTTCATGATCACTCTCTCTTGTTAGATATGTCTATTGTCCGGTCGGCAGGAAAGTGCCGAGTCTTTTTACTGCGGACATACCGGCTGATTGTAGTGGGAGGGTCAATCGGTTGTCAACTGTTCAGTTGGGCCTCACTGATGGAAAAATGCTCTTGTCGGTGTGGGGGATAAACTTGGCCGCACTGAAAAAATTCATGAATTCCTGGTTCACGTTGAGTTCCAGGTAGGTGATCCGGTCACGGATGCGGAAGATATCTTTCCTGGCTTCATCCGAAAGGAGACTCATGGTTGCGCCCTCAAGGGAAGTATTTCCCAATGGGACATATGTTTCAACGGGGAGGTCAGGAATCATGCCAATGGTGATGGCTGACCGGGGATTGATATAGGACCCAAAGGTGCCGGCAATAAAAAAATGCTCGATTAGAGAAAACGGGACACCAACCGTATTGGTGATGGTGGTGAGGATGGTGAACATGGCGGCCTTTGACCGGATGAGGCCGTTGATATCCGTCTGGGCGAGGGTCAGCGGCTTCCCGGTCCCTGATTTTTCCGGCGCCACCACCACGAGTTCCCTGATGCCGTCCTGCTCCCTGAGGCGGTTGCCGCACCTGCGCGGGACGAATTTGCCGCGGATATCAATCATTCCCGTGAGAAAAAGCTGGGCGACCAGGTCGATGAGTCCCGACCCGCAGATACCTACTGGGTCCTGATCGGCAATGGTCCTGATGTGAAATTCACCCGTTTCCCGGTCAATGGTGACCCTATCGATTACCCCCGGCCCTGCCATCATGCCCATGCCGGCAACACCGCCCTCCAGGGCGGGACCTGCCGCTCCGGCGCAGGCCATGAGCCAGTCGTTATTGCCGATTACCACTTCAGCGTTGGTTCCCACGTCCACCAGGATGGATATCTCCTCTCGGTGGTTCATGCCGGCTGCGAGAATCCCGGCGATGAGGTCTCCCCCGAAATAACTCCCTACGTTGGGAAAGACCAGAACAGGAGCGCCAGCTTGAATATCCAGGTCCAGTTCGTGCGCCTTTATGAGTGAAGGACTGTTGATCACCGGAATGTAGGGTTCCCTGCAGAGCCAATGGGGATTCAACCCCAGGAAAAGGTGCGTCATGGTCGTATTGCCCGCTACCGCCATTCCTCCAATGCTCCCTGCGTCAATGCCGTGTCTTCGGCAGAGCGTATGCAGCTCCTGATTGAGACGGTCGTTGACCATGGACCTGAGTTCCTGAAGACCTCCGTTCTGATCGGCATAGTGGATCCTCGTCAGGATGTCGGAGCCGATTTTGATCTGGGGATTATGAAAAGAGGTTTCTTCAATCACTGCTTTTGAGGAAAGATCCAGGAGGCGGACCAGGATTGTTGAGCTGCCAAGGTCCACGGCCAGGCCGTAGAGGGGGGAATCCAGGGCTCCGGGGAGAATGCCCGCCACATGCCATTGGCCATGGTCTTCAAAAAGAATCGTCTCCACCTGATAGTCATACTCTCGCAGGATGGACGGGATCTCCCTTACCAGGGAGAAGTCCAGGAGGATTTCTTTTCCCGGTAAAACCTTCCTGATTCCCTTGATCAACCGATCTGCGTCCGCCGTATTGTCATTCAGACTGGGCGGCTCCATTTCCGGGACCAGCTTTTTGATCCAGGCCCGATCCTGTTCATTTCGGTTCTCTGACTGCATCATTTTATCTTCGTAGGACCGGCCTTTTCTCCGGCCGTTAAGCTCTCCACGAAAAATCAGCTCCCCGGTTCCCATGAATCCTCTCTCCTCGATATTGAACCTCAGGATTCTGACCATATTAAAATGGTCCATGTCAAGTTTTTTGGCGAAGATTGAGATGGAATGAACGATAGGTCCCGAGGCGGGTGTGTTGTGGAGGGGTGGATGCTCTTTTCCCTTTCAAAAGAACGTTCCACCCTTCACTTGCCGTTGATCCTTTCTTTCAACGAGCCTGAACACTTGAATGTCACTACTCTCCTGGATTCCAGGGTCATGTCACTTCCGGTGCGGGGATTTCTCCCTTTTCGGGCACGCTTTTCGTTCACGCAGAATTTTCCGAATCCGCTGATAAGAATATCCTCGCCCTCTTCAAGCGTTTTCTTGGTGACCTCCAGGAGGGTTTCCACTGCCTCCGTGGCACGGGATTTGGTGATACCGGTTCTTCTGCAGATACTCGTAATTAGTTGGGCCTTTGTTAGCGTCACCGCGACCTCCTAAGGTTTGAAAAGAGACTGTTTCCCCGACCGGTGGTTCTGCCTCGCCGTTTTCCTGTGTGCAGAACCGCACGTGTTTCAGCGCAAGCCTCCATGATTCATTTGCCCGCAATATCTCTCCTGCTTCATCGGCAGTATATGCCATGAAGATCAATGGAAATAACAATCGGAAATTATCGGCCGGCAAATGGCGGCTGGTTCCCTAGTGTTCGTGGTTGTGAATTTCGGTATCGTGACCCGGGTGGTCATGGTCGTGCGGGCCGTGTTCACCGGTGTGCGTATGATCATGCACATGAGTATCTCCATCGTGACCATGCTCATGGATATGCTGGTGGAGATGATCATGGGTATGGGTATGGGAGTGTTCGTGGGAGTGATTCATGTCCCCGTGCGAGTGTTCATGGGTATGTTTGTGCGAGTGTTCATGCCCGTGAACGTGTTCATGTTCATGTCTTCCTTCCATGCTCAATACCCCCTTTCATTGGGTTTCTATGCCCTTCATGGACGCTGTTGAATATATTATGAGGGGGCAGACAGCACTTGTCAACCATTTGCCGAGGTTCTGATGCATCATCAAGGTATCATCTTCCCGCCAAGACGGGATTTCGCAGAGCTCAAGCCGCGTTGCCTTCGATCGTTTCTCCTTGCGATGTATTAGTGTCCCCATCGGGGATGGTTGAAACCCCTCGCCTT
>CAZWEV010000055.1:0-26171 GCA_964633015.1 uncultured Desulfobacteraceae bacterium
TGTCCGCACCGGTCCATTCAAACGGGGTATAGCGCTGTTCAGTGCTTTCGATGCCGTGGACGCCTCGATACCCGAGACCACCCATATACACGGTCGGTTTCAGGTTTTCGGGTATATGGACGGTCCGGGCGCGCAGGTCCTTTCGGAGGGATTCGATATATGCCACAACGTCACGGGCTCGTTTTTCCCGGTTCAGGATGCTCCCGGCGATGCGGAGGGCGTCATAGACCGCTTCATCAAAGGTCGCAAACGCACCGTAGCTCAATACCACCACCGGAATACGCAGCGTCCGCTGCACCTCGTCCGCCAGAGAGCCGTCCATGTAGGTCACGAATATCACCTGCGGCTTCACGGAAAGCACGGCTTCCAGGTCCGGTTTCTTGTTGATGCCGGCAGGACCGCCCGGTCCGCAAGAGGGGAACTGGGAAAGCTCCGGATGGGCAAGCCAGTAGGGGCGGCCGCCGGGGTTCATCTTTTCCATATCTTCCACGCCGACGACTTTGGATTCGGCTTCAAGATAGACAATGAGGCGCAGGGTTCCAGGTCCGATGCAGACGATCCGTTCTGCATCGAAGGGCGCTGTCACCTGGCGGCCTGCCATATCAGTCACCGTTACCGTCCTGGCCCCGATACAGACAGAAGAGAGGCTCCAGAGAGTGATCATGCAGCATATGAGAAATCCGACCTTTTTCATCACGTTCTCCTTATGAACATACCGGCACCACCAGGGTGTGGGAGCCAAATTTTTCAATTGTTACCTCCACGTCATACACCTGCCGGATCATCTCGGAAGTGAGGCCCTCCCTGGTTGATACCGCATGAATCCGATGGTTTTTCAGGAAAAGGAAGCGGTCGGCAAAGCGGACGGCGATATTCAGGTCATGAATGGCGATCACCGCAGACAGGCCTCGGGTTTCAACGATGCTGCGGATCAGCCCCATTACTTCAAGCTGATTTTTCAGGTCCAGGTTGCTGGTAGGCTCGTCCAGCAGCAAAATTGCCGGTGACTGGGCCAGGGCCCGGGCGATGATTACCTTCTGGACTTCGCCCCCGCTCAGGTCGGCGACGGGTCTCATGGCCAGATGCGCGATGCCCATCTGCTCGATAATGTGTTCCACCAGCGAGTAATCGTCTTGCGCGAGCGACCAGCGGATGTGCGGTTTGCGGCCCATGAGCACCGCTTCGAATACCGTCAGCCGCGTTTCCGGATGCCGCTGCGGCACATACCCCATGCGCCGGGCCACGCTGTTTTGGCTCATGCGGAGCAGATCATCTCCATCCACCAGCACCGATCCGCTTCGGGGCTTCAAAATGCGGTTCAGGCATTTCAACAACGTGGATTTTCCCGCGCCATTGACACCCAGCACACACATGACCTGACCCCGGTCCAGGGAAAAACTTACATCCGATAACACCGGATGGCTGTTGTAGGAAAAGCCGATATCCGCGACCGTCAGTTTCATCGGTACCCCCGAATGAGCAGATAGAGAAACATGGGTGCCCCCAAAAACGATGTGATGACACCCACCGGCAGCGCCCCCGAACCGATGAGCACTCGGCCGAGAGTATCGGCACTCAGCAGCAGCAACGCCCCCAGGATCGAGGAGAAGGGAATCAGCAGACGGTGGTCTTCTCCCACCAAACGCCGGGCCATGTGCGGCGCTATCAAGCCGATAAAGGCGATGACGCCGAGAAAAGCGGTCGCCATGGCGGATACCAGCGCTGCAGCCACCATGCCGGTCACTCGAATTCTCTCCACACGCACCCCCAGCCCCTTTGCCGTTTCTTCTCCCGACGCCAGCGCGTTGAGGTCCCATCGCAGCATCATCAGGTACAGGGAAGCCAGAAAGACAACACCGGTCATGAGCCCGATTTCCCGCCAGTTGGAACGGGCAACATCGCCGAAGGTCCAGAAGACGACCATGGCGAGTTCGGTCTCCGTGGCCAGGTACTGGATCAAGATCGTCGCCGACACAAACAGGGATGACAAGGCCACCCCGGCCAGGATAACTGCCTCGGGCGACAGACGTTTCAGGCCGGACAAAATGAGCACAACCAGCGTGGCCGCCATGGCCCCGGCGAAAGCGAAGAACGTCACCGAAAACATCTCAGCGCCGAAGATGACAATCGCTGCGGCCGCACCAAAGGCCGCTCCCTGGCTGATGCCGAGTGTGGAAGGTGAACCGAGCGGGTTCTTGAGCAGGGACTGGATGCACAACCCGGAAAGGGAAAGACCCCAGCCGCAGACAATGGCGGCGAGCACCCGCGGCATCCGGATATTGGTGATAACGACCCTTGCGGCGGCATCGCCATGTCCCGTCAGCGCACTGAGCACACTCCGGATGGGGATATCATAGGTTCCCCGCGCAACCGCATACACGGCAACGAGAACGATTGCGCTGAGCAGCATGATGAGCACCAGCACTTTCTGGCGGACATGCGCCAGATACGCGGATGTGATGGCGCCGGAGGCCCTGTCTATTCTACCTGCCACACCATCAGTCCTTCCTCCACATCAGTGGCGTGGGAAATCAACCCGTCCCGTTCATGGCGGGCCAGGACCTTTTGGATCAGGTCACGGCGGGCCCGTGCACCCTGCATTTCGATAAAACAGACCATATCCTCCAGGGCGTCCTCGGGCGTCCCGTCCCAATCCCATGATGTTTCGAAATAATCAAGAGAAGGGGTTTTTCCTGAATGCACAAGCAGATTAAATGCGGCACCCACACCGGGAGGGGGCCCATACCGGAGACCGTGTGATTTGAATACCTCTTCCATCAATGCATTTTGTCTCTTCCGTCCCCAGCCGATATAAACGCACCACTTCCTGGCGCATCTTTCCATTTTTTCAAAATCCTGCCGGGTTTGTACCGCCGGACTCATGGATATCCAGGCGATGTCGAAAGCCTTTTCAAAATCGAGAGCGGAAATGTCGATATTCTTCCACGACGCGCTCACCGGGCGCACATTCTGCATGCCGGTGTCGGCAATGACCTTTTTCATAAGCGCGATCATTTTCTCTGAATCATCAAGCCCGGTGACCATGGCCGCTTCGCGAGCCAGCGGGAGCGTATAAATGCCCGTGCCGCAGCCGATATCCAGGATGGCGGCACGGGAGATCTCCACCCCCCTGTTCCTGACAAGGGAGAGCACCCGGCGGACGTCTACCAGGTTTTTCTCATCAAACGGAAGCGGGTAGTGCAGGGCCATCCGGTCCCAGAAGGCACTGAACTTGTCCTGACTGCGCCGGCTTTCATGAAGGTTCTCCATTTCCTGTCGTTCTCCTCACAAGGACAACTTGATGGCCGCCCCAACAATGATCCCGGGCATGGGATACCCGAACCGTTCCTGGTATTCTTCATCGAAAATATTTTCCGCATAGCAGCTGAGCTCCGCGTGTTTTCCCACCGGGATTTTCAGGGTCATGTCGGCGGTGATGAAAGGGTCCAGTTCAACGAGCCGGAAGTGCTGCTGGGTCGGCCAGCCGCTGGTGTATGCATAGATTGCCTGGCGTTCCCCCACGTACCGGAGCGTAACGTCAAAAATCGACCGGTAAGGAAGCTTGAATTCCAGGCCGGCGCTGGCTTTCCAGTCAGGCAGATAGTCGATCTCGTCCGACAGTCCGGCCGTATCATAGATGTCCCCTTCTTTTTTCGATTTCTGCCAGGTCAGGGATGCATTCCCGGAAAGCCAGCGGGTGAATGTCGCCCTACCATCCAGGGACGCACCGTACAACTTGGCCCTGTGGATGTTGTACGCGGCGCGCCAACTGGGATCAACGCGAAACATGATGTAATCGTGCACATCATAATAGTAGGTGGACAGACGCACGAAGCCGGGTTTTGAAAAATCGTGTCGGTAATAAAGTTCGGCGGCATTGTTCTTCTCCGGTTGCAGGGCCGGATCGCCGTGGGTTACTCCCTCCGCCCACCAGTACGTTTCGGGCAACCCCGGTGTTCGCAGTGCCTGGTACACCGACGCGGTAACGGTGTCCCTGTCGGTCATTCGATAGGTTCCCATGAGTTTCGGCGTCAGGGCACTGTCTTCCAGTTCGGGCAGAGTACTGCCGTTGATGGATTTGTTTTCGTAGCTGTCAAATCGCAGACCTCCTGTCAGCATCCATCTGTCTGAAAGGCGCCACGTATCCTGACCATAGTATCCCCAGCACACTCCTTCTGATGACGGCTTGAACGAGAGGTCCTCCTCGGACACCCACGGGGCGTTGTTATAGAGCATATCCACATAGTGCGTCTTCGTATCTCCGTAGGCGAGAACCTTGTGCTCAACACCTACCAGCAGTTCATGAGCACCGAAGGATGTGCCCAATGCAATGCTCCCGCCGAAAGAGCGATCCGATGCCACATCCCGGTCAAGGACAAGCTGTCCGTCTGCATACGAGCTGTTGACATCGCTTGACGAATAGTTTTTCTCTTTCCGGTCTTCGTAATTCTTGTAGAGCTTCAATTCAAGCAATGCATCGAAGATGGGCTGTGAATATCCAACGTCAAGGTAATATTTTGTCTTGTTCCAGTGGGCGCCCGGTCCGGGGATAAAGGCACTTCCGGAATACGGACTCAATGTCTCTCCGAAGGCCAGGGGGAAATCGTTATTTACTTTTTCGTAAAAACCAGGGTCGTCGGGGTCGTCCGACAAACGGTTTTCCCGGATAAACCCCCGTTTTGAATTGGCATATTGAAGGCCGAGCATGAGCTTGCCGTCAAGCGGCATGTCCAGATCGATCGAAGCGGCCATATTTTTGCCCCTGAAGTCGTTGTTCCAGAGGAAAGGGTCGGCTTTCTGGTAGCTGCCCGCCAGGGAATAGCCCAGTGGGCCGATCTTGTACGTATGGGTCAGGCGATAGTTCTGTATGGCATCGATACCGCTGCCGCCGCCATACGTCCCGAAAAAGGTGAGCGTAGGTTTTTCCGTCGGTTGTTTCGTAATCACGTTGACAACGCCGCCCAACGCATTGTTTCCATACCGCACGGAACTTCCGCCCCTGATGAGTTCGATTTTTTCAATATTATCCAGGGGAATCGTCCCCCAGTCGATGTAATACCCGCCTACTACGCCTGCGGCGTTTACCGGCCGGCCGTTGATGTTGAGCATGATCCGGTTGCCTGAAAATCCCCGTATGGCCACGTTATCCGTCGTGTCGCCGATCAATGTCCTCCGGCTGATATCGATGTCGGGTTCGGTTTTAAGGACGTCAGGGATAGTGATATTCTTTCCCTTTTCAATTTTTTTGGTCCCCACTTCCATCTCTGTCGGCTCGGTCACGGTGTCACCGGTCACGATGATTTCATCCAGGATAAGATGTTTCGTGGTTGAGTCGGCAGAAGAGAGAGCCGGCCGGAGAACGGCAAACCCCAGCAGCAATATTCCGACGATCACAAAACGTCCCGCCACATCAGCCGACATGTGTTTTCCAGATCCATCTCCGGGTCTGCAAGCATTCCGGATTGTCTTGTTCGCTCCTGCCGAAAAAAGAGGGTTCCCCCACATCGGGAATTTCTTCCTCCATCGGTCCCATTTCCATTCTCGCATTGTTGCATCTCCTTTCCCTGGTATTCGCGTATGAAGTTCAAATCGTCCGGAATGCCCCGACAGCCCTTTGATTCGGCACTGCGTTTTTGCCATTGACAGGAAAGAAATGCATACAAAAGGTATTCCCGGATGTTTCCGGCAACAAAACACAAAAAAAGGCCACGAGGGAGCATCCCGTTTCGGAATGCATGGACCTTCGTGGCCTTCTTCTTTCGCTCTTTATGGAATCCCCGCTGATATCCGGCAGGGAATCTTTTGTCTTACGCCTTGTCCTGAAATCCTGCTGCGAGCGGCTTCTGCCGCAATGTTACAGAAGTATCTACTTGAGGTCTTTTGAGAAGTCAAGATTTTTCGTTTTACATCAATGTAAAGACGATGGGAATTTCCAGCGGTACCGGCCCGCTGAAAAATTGTGCAGGCGGCTTCGGAAAAGGGGAAGATGCCTTTACCGAGTCCAACGCTGCGGTATTCAGCAGCCGGTACCGCGATTTTTCCACGAGCGATACGTCGCGCACCTTTCCATCGGTCTCAATGACGAAACGCACCACCACCCGTCCCTGAATCCGACGCTTCCGTGCCACATACGGATACTGTTTGTGGTTCTCGATCACCATTCGCACCCTGCCGATGTAGTCATTCACCGTGCCGCGGGCTGAGGATGGCGTGTCCGGAGCCGGCGCCACCGAGGGGGCGGCTTTTGCAGGCGAATACGCAAGGAGTGCGGATCTGGAAACCTGTGGCCTTTCCGGTGTTTTTACGGGTTCAAGGAGCGATGAGTGCATATACCTTGCCCGCGGTGCAACAAGCAGTGCGCGCTGCTTTTCTACAGGCACCGAAGGCAGGGGTTTCATGATGGGCGTCTGCAAAGGCGGAGCAATTGTTTTGCGCCGGGGAGGCACGGGAATGCTTCTTCCCGCCGGTTTCTCTTCCGCCCGCATTTCAAGCTCTATGTAGCTGACGGCATCAGGCTTGTACAACCCGGCAATGTACCCCAGCGCGTACACATGAATTCCCAGGGAGATGATCACAAACCCGCGCAGGAGCCAATTGGGCTTTCCTGCATCGTACGTTGTCGCGTTCGCTCTCGCCATTCAAAATCGCTTTTCCGTAGCTAGGCAGAGCCGGCCTGCGCCCGCCGCCTTGGCCACGTCCATAACGGCAACCGCCTTATTGAGCTCCACCGTGCGGTCCGCCTTGATGATCACCAATCGGTCTCGATCCCCGCCGATCATGGCCTGAAGTCTCTTGAACAACTGGTTCAAAGCCATTTCCCGGTTTTCCAGATGCACTCTGCCCCGGGCATCCACGTATATGGTGATTTCCTGCCGGGTCTGGGGTCTGGAGGCTTCAGCCTGGGGCAGCTTGATATCGATACCCTCGTTCACTATGAAGTTGGTGGTCAGGAGGAAGTAGACCAGCAATAGGAAGACAATGTCGATCAGCGACGTCAACGGCGCCTGCACCGCGTACCGGGGTCTTCTTTTCCGGTGGACCAGCACGGGCTAATTCTCCCCTCTTCCGCCGAGGCTTTTGATGAATCTCACGGTGCCTGTCTGCAGCCGGGCCTCGTAGCGGTCCACCTGGGCTGTCAAATAGCTGTGGGCAACCATTGCAGGCAGCGCCACGGCCAGACCAAGGGCCGTGGTCAGCATGGCTTCCCAGATGCCGCCGGCCAGCACGGCGGCATTGACTTTGCCTCCCATCTGCTGGATCACCATGAAGGCCTTGATCATGCCGATCACCGTTCCGAAAAGGCCGAGCAAGGGCGCAATATTGGTAATGGTGGCCAGGGCCTGCAGATACCGGGAAAGATTCCCCACTTCTTCATCGATGGCGTGCACCAACACCGTTTCCAGGGTCTCCCGGTCCTGGTCCATGACTTCAAGCCCCTGGACGAGGATACGTCCCATGGGGGATTGGCTCATTTGGGCTGTTTGTTTTGCGCCGTCTCGATCGTCGCTTTGTACGGAAAGGGCCACGCGATCAGCTACCGAGCGGCCCCGCCTGCGCAGGAGGGCAAAACGAATGAACCGCTCTGCGAAAATGGCGAAAGCAAGCACCGAGCAGAACAGAATGGGCACCACCAAAACGCCGCCTTTTGCAAGAAACTCAACCATCAAATCCCCCGCCGGTATTTCTCTTGTCATTCAAAATCGCTTTTCGATATCGGCCGTTCCGTCGAAATCCAGGTCCTCGCTCCGGGAAACCACAACCCGGCCGGTGCCGTAGATCTCCCATAGATCCGGTTTGCCGTCCCGGTTGCGGTCTTCTTCGACCTTTGTGACATGGCCGTTCTCGTAGTGATACCATATATCCGTGCGGCCATCACCGTCGGTGTCCTGCTCCGACAGTACGATATTTTCGCCCGGATCATAATGCCAGGTCCGGCTAAGCCCGGGAGAGCCGTCCGCCGCTTCCCTGGAAAGGACGATTCTCCCGTTTTGGTCATAGTGCTCCACCAGGATTGGGCGGCCTGCTTTGGCGTCAAAGACCTCCCGTTTCCGTAATACGTTCCCCGAGTATGCTTGCCGCTCCAAGAGTCTGCCTTTCGCGTTTGTCTTCTCAATCACTTTGGACCATTCAGGGTCATCAAACCGCAGCATGGTTTCGAAATGTCCGTCACCGTCGGTATCCAAAACGGTGCGGACCTGTTTGCCGCCGGTATATTCCAGTTTCGCATCCACCTTGCCGTCGCGGTTCCGGTCCTGTTCCACGCGTACGAGTTTTCCCTGCTCATAATACTGCCAGGTGTCCATGCGGCCGTCCCGGTCGGTGTCGGTGACGGCGCTAACGATCATACCCTTTTCATCATACCTGATCGTCCGTTCGGGACGGCCGTCATGGTCAGTATCTTCCTCACTGAATGAAGGCTTTCCCTGCTTCAGGTGAATCACCACATCGAATGTGCCGTCACCATTGGTGTCCCGTTTTTCCAAAACCGTCCGACCTTCCCTGAATTCAGTCACCACCTCCGGTTTTCCGGCACCTTTCAAAAACCGCTCTTCCCGGCATATTTTACCGTTTTCATAACGTCTGACCGTCTCCATTTCCCCGTCTCCGTCAAGGTCATGCCGGCTCACCGCGGGGCGCCCCTGCGCATCGTACCGGACAATCTGTTCGATGCGGCCGTCACCATTTCTATCCCATTTCCGTTCACAGGGTATGTCGTTCTCATATCGCTGCCAGACGTTCACCCGGCCGTCTCCGGTCGTATCCCGCGTAACCGACCGGAGTTTTCCACCCTTGTAGGAGAAAACCGTGTCCATGCGGCCGTCGCCTGTTGTGTCTCGTTGCCATTTCAAAGGGCGGTCGTGTTCATCGAAATACACAACGCTAACGATTGCTCCCGAGCTGTTCATTTTCTGGAGCATGATCCGCCGTCCTTTTTCCATGATTTCACGTTCATTGATGCGGCCGTCTCCGGTCGTATCCCGCTCCAGACGCACGACAACGCCCTTTTCATAATACTGAAATGTGTCCATGCGCCCGTCCCCGTTGGTATCAGCCGCCAGTTTGACGGGATGCCCGGAGAGATCCAGGTGGACAATGCGATCCGTTTTCCCGTCATTGTCGGAGTCCTGTCGAATGATCCGTTCGCCGGCAAACGCCCAGGTCGGGCTGCATACCAGTCCCATCAGCAAAGAGATCGAAAGAATAGGCGACCATACCGATTTTGCAGTGTGTGCAGAACAAGAGAGTCTTGATGTCAATTACCCCTCCCGAAAACAAAAAAGCCACGAACACCGGGCAGATGATACCCCGGCCTTCGTGGCCTGATTGAAAAACTGGATGAATCTTTATTGGAAAAACACCTTCATGGTGTCAATGTTAAATAAAAATACTACGGCAGGTCATGCCGGAAAGTCAAACGAAAAAAGTGCAAAAAAGCACATGACAAAAGTTTCGGCCTTCCGTAATAACTTTGGCGCAACGAAACTACGCAGTTCGAGAGGTGAAACATGACAGTGGCCGATACCCTGACCGCGAGCCTGGAAGACTACCTGGAAGCCATTTTCCACATCATCGCAGAGAAGCAGGCGGTGAGACCCAAGGATATCGCCAGGCGCCTGAAGGTCAGCAACTCGTCGGTAACAGGTGCGCTTCGCTCCCTGGCCGGCAAGGAACTGATCAATTATGCCCCCTATGATGCGATTTGCCTAACCCCTGACGGGGAAATCGCTGCAAAGGATGTGGTCCGTCGCCATGAGGTCCTCCGCGATTTCTTCGTCAACGTGCTCGCCGTGAAAGAGGAGGATGCAGACAAGGCGGCCTGCCAGATGGAACATTCAATTACCAAAGTCATCCTGGAGCGGTTCATTCAGTTCGCCGAGTTCGTAGAGGTTTGTCCCCGCGGGGGTGCAAAGTGGATCGCGGGATTCGGGTATCATTGTGATCAGGGTGAGACACAGGAGAACTGTGAAAAATGTATCTCGGTAACCCTTGAGGAGGTAAGACAACGTGTGCAGGAGGGAGGTCGGAAAGCAATGATAACAGCTACGTTGAAGGATTTGAAACCGGCGCCCGCCAGCACGTGGGGAATTATCCCGGTGTGACGGTGGAGCACAAGGAAGGTTTCCGTCATCACGGCGACATGGAACTGCAAATCGTTGATTTGCCCGGAACATACAGTTTGACCGCCTACTCTGCAGAGGAACTGGTTGCCAGGAACTTCATCATAGACCAGAAACCCGACGTTGTCGTCGACATCCTCGACGCCTCAAATCTCGAGAGGAATCTGTACGTAGCGGTTCAACTCATGGAACTCGGCGTGCCCCTCGTGTTGGCTTTCAACATGAGCGATATGGCCAAAGCACGGGGATACGAGTTCAACATCGAAAAACTCTCACGGTTCTTTGGCGCCCGTATCGTACAGACGGTGGGGCACAAGGGTGCGGGCATGAAAGAACTTCTCGACACGATTACCGTCACCGCATCAGAAGGCGTGCCGAATGCAGACAAGGAAGGGGACACGCCGGCGGCCGGGTCTCGTTTTTCCAAGGGGAGCATTCGGGTGGCTTATCACAGGGCGCCGGTACTGAACTACGGGCGGGAGATCGAGGAAGAAGTTGTCAGAATAGAGTCACTGATCCGAACAAACGGTTCTGTCAACGGGAAATATGATGCACGATGGCTGGCCCTAAAACTTCTCGAAAACGACAAGGAATTACGGGATACGGTCGCATCCGGCAGCGTCAAAAGCCAGATCGAAAAAAGTGCTGCACACATTGAGAACATACTCGGTGAGTCCGCTGAAACCGCTATCGCCGGCGCCAGGTATGGCTTCATCTCCGGTGCTTGCCAGGAAGCGGTGCGTTCCACCATCGAAATCCGCCACACGTTCTCGGACAGGATCGATTCCGTGGTCACGAACCGCGTTCTCGGCATCCCGGTTTTCCTTGGACTCATGTATCTCGTATTTCACCTGACGTTCACCCTCGGAGATCCACCCATGGGGTGGATTGAGAAGCTCTTCGGCTGGTTGGGCGGGACCGTCGAGGGCTGGTGGCCGGCCGGTTCAGAAAGCCTTCTGAAGTCCCTCCTGGTGGACGGCATTATCGGCGGTGTCGTCGTGTTTCTGCCGAATATCCTGCTTCTGTTTCTGGCCATCGCGGTCCTCGAGGATTCAGGCTACATGGCGAGAGCGGCATTCATCATGGATCGCCTGATGCACAGGATCGGACTGCACGGCAAAAGCTTTATCCCCATGCTTATCGGTTTCGGCTGCTCTGTTCCCGCCATCATGGCCAGCCGGACACTGGAAAATCGGCGGGACAGGCTGACCACCATGCTCGTGACCCCCCTCATGAGCTGCGGCGCCCGTCTACCGATTTATACCCTCATCATCCCGGGCTTTTTCCCGCAAATGTGGCATGCCCCCATGCTTTGGACCATCTATGTCATCGGTATCCTCCTGGCCATCGCCAGTGCAAAAGTGCTTCGCAGCACGATTTTGAAAGGAGAGTCCGTGCCGTTCGTGATGGAACTGCCGCCCTATCGGATGCCCACCCTGAAAGGGGTGCTGATCCACATGTGGGAGCGCGGCTGGCTCTTTCTCAAGAAAGCGGGAACGGTCATTCTGGGCATATCGATTCTTCTTTGGGTTGCGACGACGTTTCCGCATCTGCCCGATACCGCCACAGAACAGTACGACAATGAACGGAGAACCGTGCAGATGAGCAGCCTTGGGGAAAAAGAAAAGGCTGAACGCGTGAGCGCAATTGATAATGACGAGGCGGAAGCAGCCCTGGAGCACAGTATGGCGGGCCGCATAGGACACGCACTCGAACCCGTATTCAGGCCGCTGGGATTCGACTGGAAACTGGTCACGCCGGTCATCGGCGCCATCGCCGCCAAGGAGGTGTTTGTCGCCCAACTGGGAATCGTTTACTCCGTCGGCGAGGCGGACGAGGAATTCCAGTCGCTCAGGAGCAAACTTCAGGCAAGGTACACTGCCCTGACGGGCTTTTGCATCATGCTCTTTATGCTGGTAGTGGCGCCATGCCTTGCAACCTTTGCGATTATGAAAAGCGAGAGCGGTTCATGGAAATGGGCATTCTTCCAGTTCGGTGGGCTCACCATAGTGGCCTGGGTGCTTACGGCAATCGTTTATCAGGCCGGAAGTATGTTTGGGATCGGGATTGGATAGGAGACAAGTATGCTTGAAACCATAATTGTTCTTGGAATCGTTGCCGTAGTGGCTGTTATGACGGGAAGGTCGTTGTACCGGGCCATGAAGGGCGGAAACGGCGGATGCGGTTGCACGGGCAACTGCCAATGCTGTCAATACAATAATTTTGCGGAAATGCACCAGGAACCGGATAGTGATATACGACAACGTATAAGAAAAAATTGATTGCGGTCTCGGCGCAAACCGCCTGGGAAATCCCGTGCCCCGGCCCTGTGATTCCTGAAAGTGAGAAAGTGCTGTGACCGGCGGGAGATGCCGTGTTTATTGCGCCCTTTTTATTGTTTACAACGTCATGAAAGGAGAAGAAATGAATACATTTAGAGTGTCAGTGATTGGGGGGCTGCTGATCCTGCTTGGAGCCGGCCCGGTGTTCGGCCAGGAGGTTACCGTCTCGCGGGAAGAAATAGACGCGATGAAGAAGAAAATCGAACGCCTGGAGAAGGTAGTCGAGCAGCAGGCCGGGTCCACTGCGGGAAAAGAAGATGAAAAACGATGGTACGAGAAGATTGATATTGCAGTCGGAGCAACCGGGGTGCTCCAGGGTGCATCCGGGGTCAAGGAGCGCCTGAACCCTGAGGGAAATGTCACTGACGCAACGGCCTCATATGAGCTGGAGTTGCTGGTCCAGGCCGGGGAAGGCGGAGCTGTATTCATGCACCTGGAGGCGGGTAATGGGGACGGCATTGACGGTGATATTCCAACATTATCCACCTTTAACGGCGATGCCGACGATGACGGAAGGGTTCGTTTCACGGAATTCTGGTATGCCCAGCGGGTTGATCGTATTGGAACTGTATTGGAAATAGGGAAGGTGTGTCTTGGCGGCCCCGGTGATCATGCTCCGGAGGATGCCATATTGTTTGACGGAAACGAATACGCAAATAATGAGCGAAGCCAGTTTCTGTCAGGCGGTTTTATCAATAATCCGGCTCTGGAATTCCCGGATGATAATGGTCCCGGTGCAATGGTGCGCGTATCTCCTGCTGATACCGTGGATGTTAGTATCGGAATTGCCGATGCTGATGGAGACTGGGACGATGTGTTCGATGATGTTTTCTCAATAGTGGAGTTTGATTTCAAGCCGAAGATCGGGGAGCGTCGGGGTCATTATCGAATCTATGGCTGGTTCAACGGCAAGGATCATGAGAACCTGAAAGACCCGGACAAAAACAAGGAACACAATTATGGTTTGGGCATATCGATTGACCAGGAAATCACCGAGGTCCTGGGGCTGTTTGTCCGGTATGGATGGCAGCGCGGCAGTGTCTCTCAAATCGAGCATGCCTGGAGTACCGGAGTGCAATGTTCCGGAACATTTTTCGGGCGGGACGATGATATTTTTGGCCTGGCCTACGGGATGGTTATCATTGGGGATGACTGGAAAGATGTTGACCGGGCAGACGGAATCAATTCCGGTAACGAGCATCACGTGGAATTCTATTACAATCTGAAAGTCAACGACTATCTGCATATCTCACCCGACATCCAGTGGGTGAAGAATCCCAACGGTGACACGGACAACGGTGCTGTCTGGGCGTTCGGCATACGAGCGCACGTGTCTTTTTGAGGGAACGCGGGGAGCTCCCCTCCGCTGCCGCGGTATCGGACATGCCCCGTGCACGGGTCCCGGCGGAGAGATAATGCTCCTGCTGGCGCTTTCTCTGCCGGGACCAGAGGGCTTTCAGGCGGCCGGGCGGTTTTTTCATCCGGTTCGGCCCGTAAGCAGATCCAGCGCGCGCAGGAGCTGATCGTCCCTGGATTGCCGCAGTTGCCGGGGTGTCATGTCCAGCTCATCCAGCGGGAAGACGGGCGCGACGCCCTCAGGCAGCGCTATCGATGAGTTGGGGGTGATTCCCTTGTGCCAGATGGTGTGTCCGTCCGGGGTCAGCCATTCCTGAACGGCCAGCAGGAGCGCCGAGCCGTCGGAGAGGGGAAATTCTTCCAGAACCGTGCCGGTCCCGAACGTGGTCGTTCCTACCAGGACTGCACGCCGGCGGTCCTGGAGCGCCCCCGCCACAATTTCCGCGGCACTGGCCGTTCCGCCGTTTATCAGACCCACAACGGGAATGTGGATGGCCGTCCCTTCCTTTTCGACCGGAACAGGTGTGATATGACCCTTGACATCCTTTTCCTCGAGCACGATGCCTCCCGAGAGGAACTGGCTTGCCGTAGAAACGGCTTCTCTGAGCAGGCCGCCCGGATCATTTCGCAGGTCCAGGATGAGCCCTTGCAGTCCCTGGTTCTCGATTTTCTTCAGGGCTTCCTTCAGATCTCCGGTAACCCCTTCGCTGAAACCGGCAATCCGAAGATGAGCGACTTTTGTGCCGGGGACTTGGCACCAGGTCACATTGTTCACGGTAATGGAGGCCCTGACCAGCGTGATATCCCGGGTCAGGCCGGTTTTCGGGCTGAAAATCCTGAGGGTGACCTTGGTACCCTCGGGTCCCGAGATTTTTTTCACCACCTGAATCAGGCTGAGGCCCGCAACGTCCTTGCCGTCGACTGCGATGATGATTTGTCCGGGCTTGAGTCCCGCCTTCTGAGCTGGAGAGTTGTCCATGGGCGCCACAATGACGACATGACCCTCCTTCATCTTCACCTCGGCTCCGATTCCCTTGTATTGGCCC
The DNA here is from genome assembly GCA_964633015.1 of uncultured Desulfobacteraceae bacterium. Lineage (GTDB taxonomy): Bacteria > Desulfobacterota > DSM-4660 > Desulfatiglandales > Desulfatiglandaceae > B46-G9. The sequence goes on from CAZWEV010000055.1 coordinate 14,863, forward strand.
TTCGTATATTCTTCTTCCTCTTTGATCATCTCCGGGGAAAGGAAAGTGCTGTGACCGGTATCTCCCAAGGCTGCCACCATCCCGCTGATGGCCCCGTAGGTCATGACCTTGGGCTTGACGGCAGCCCGGTCCACGTAGTGGGAATGGATTGCATTCCAGGCCTCCGCCATCAACCCGAAGTTCTTCTTCGCGTCCGGAGGAATTTTGTCCGAGGGCACGGAAAGGTCCAGGAGCCGACAACCCAGAAGGGACGCGATAACAATTCCAACGGCAATTCCGGAAACCGTGAAGAATAACAAACACCTTTTTCTCTTTCTTGCATCCATTGCAGCACCTCTAATGGTTGATGGCGGGACGCCGGAAAAAAGTAAGTTACGTGCAGAAATAGGAGATGCACCATGCAATCTCTGCAAACACAGGCCGTTCCTGCCGAGTAAAAGCGCGGCTGCGGAGATGGTAAAATAGCAGATGAGGAGCGCGCTTTCAAGTGCTCTTCGTTGGGACTGTTGGAAATTGTTTGCTGAGAGAAAATGCGTTGTAGAAACAGTTGACAACAATGCCGGCGATGCATACAGCACAACTTAACTTAATTAAACTCAAGAGCTCGCTCGGAAGGAATAAAGAGCGGGGCGTTGGGGGGAACAGAATCCGGGTACTATGTGAGGTCGGTGTCATCGCACATCGTCTGCCTCGGCGGCTATGCGACACCCCCGCAAGGCGCGCAGTTTCAGAATGCCGTGGACCCGGTCACCCTCTGCGAGGCGCATGGCGCTCAAGTGATCCGGGCTGATTTCCACGAATAAGATTTCCGTGCCCACTTGAACCGACACCTGGACCGCTCCCTCCTTTTCCCGTATCTCTTTGACGGTGCCTACAAACCGATTTGTCGGCGGGCCTGGCGGCGGCAGGGGTGAAATGTAGATCTCCCTCGGCAGAATGGCCAGATGGGTAAATGTGCGGTCCTCGTCCGGAACCAGGATGTTGAAACCGGCCCATTGCACCTGCACCAGGCCGTTTTCCAGGCTGACCTGGTTTCGGCAGGGCAGCAGGTTGGGCTTTTCCAGAAATTCGCTCTCCTCCCCCGGGGTGAACCAGATTTCATCGGGCCGGGCCGTCTGTTCCAGCCTGCCCTTGTGGAAGACCGCGATACGGTCGCCCAGTTCTCGCGCCTCGCGCAGATTATGTGTCACAAACAGGGTGCTCAGGGCCAGCCGTTTCTGCAACCGTTTGAATTCCTGGCGCAGATATCTGGCGGTGCGAAAATCGAGGCTGGCGAAAGGCTCGTCGAGCAGGAGAATTTTCGGCCGGCCAGCCACGGCCCGGGCCAGCGCAGCCCGCTGCTTTTCTCCTCCGCTCAACGCTTCAGGCAGACGGTCGCTTAAACCGCGTATCCGGAAAAGGTCCAGTATTTCTTCAGCCCGTGCCTGTTTCTCGCCGCGGGTCAAATCTAGGCACCTCATGGCAAGCAGCAGGTTCTTCTCCACGGTCAAATGTGGGAACAGGAGCAAGTCCTGGAAAACATACCCCACCCGGCGTTTGTGCGGCGGCAGGCGGTCTGCGGATCTGCCGCCGAATGTCACCCGACCCTGATACGGGACCAGTCCTGCCAGGACGTTGAGCAGAGTGGTTTTGCCTGCGCCGGAGGGTCCGATTAGGACCAGCAGTTCGCCCGGAGCAATGTCCAGGGAAATTTCTTTCAGGACAAAATTGCTGATTTGCTGAAGGCTTACAGCGGTCACGGTCAGATACCTCCAATCGGGGCCCTGGGATTGCGGCTTCTTCCGATCCACTTGACGGTCAGGAGTAGGAGAAACCCGGTGAAAAGCAGCAGCCAGGAACAGGCAAGGGCCAATCCGAGTTCACCGCTGCTGATGTTCAGGTAGACCGATATGGGAAGGGTGGCCGTCTTAAACCGGGTCGCCCCTGCGACCATAAGGGTGGCGCCGAATTCGCCGAGGGCCCTCGCCCACGCCAGAATCGTCCCGGAGAGAAGACCGTGCCGGGCCAGGGGCAGGGTGACTGTGAAAAAGACCTGGAAGGGGGACAGGCCCAATGTCTGTCCGGCCAGTTCATACCGGGGATTCACCGCCTCAAAGGCCGTCCTGGAGGACCGGATCAGAATGGGCGCGGCGATGAACGTCTGTGCAGCAACCGCGCCCCAGGGAGTGAATATCAGGTGCAGGCCCAGTTCGGCCAAGGTCCCGCCCAGCCATTTCTGTCCGAACAGGAAAAGCAACCCCACCCCGGCCACCAGGGGCGTCATGACCAGGGGTAAATCCAGAAGGACATCGACTGCGGCCTTGCCGAAAAAATCCCGCCGGGCCAGCAGGTAGGCTGCAGGTACGCCAATAATAATGCAGACTGACACGGCCAGCAGGGATGTGATCAGGCTCAGCCGCAGGGCGAACAGGGTTTCGGGCGAGGAAACGGCCTGGTAAATCTCCGCAGGAGACACCTGAAAAATCAGGGCTGCCAGCACCCCGACAATAAACAGGATGATCAGGAGCAGTGGAAGGATAAAAAACCGCCCCATTGGCAACCTATTTCCTCAAGGGCAGGAACCCGAAATGTTCAAAGACCTTGATCGCCTCGGGAGAAACCACGAAGTCCTGCAGGAGCGTGGCCGCTTTCAGGTCGACAGCAGTTGTGAGCACAGCAACGGCCACGGTTTCGGCCTCAAAATATTTGTCCGGGATGGCGATCATGTCCAGACGGTCCCTGAACTGAAAGGCATCGGTCCGGCCTACAATGGAGGCGTCAACGTTTCCTTCGGCCACATACAGGGCCAACTGCTTAACCGTGGCCCCGTAAACGACGACATTGGCCAGGATGTTGTCCTTCAGTCCCGAACGTTCCAGGATCTTCATGGCCGTTTTGCCGAAGGCCATAGCTTTCGGGTCGCCCAGGGCCAGCCGGATTCCGGGCTTGGCGAGGTCTCGGAACCTGGTCACCTTTTCGGCACTGGATTTATTGACTGCTATGACTGGAGTATGGGCCACCACCGGCCGCCAGCTGTGGATCTTCCCCCGGGCCTGCAGCTTTTCAATATAAAAAAAAGACCCCGGCATGAACAGATCGCCCTGGCCCGATGCGGTGATCCTGGCCAGCAGCCGGCCGCTGCCGTCATAGTCCACGACCACGCGTTGCCCCGTCTTTTTCTGAAAATTTTCCATCAGCCGGTCGACGGGTTCTCTGAGACCTGCTCCTACAAAAAAATGAAGTTCGGCGGCCGAAACCCCGGTGGAGGAGAGGATAAGCAGACATAGAGCGAGAAAAATGCGCTTCACAGTGGTATTTCCCTTGTATGCATTCTCGGGTCAAGCTTGGAACAGTATCGTCAGCAACCAATCTGATTTCGTTTCATATCCCTTTATATGTATACTATTCCAAGATAGAATAGTCCAATTTAGAAGTCAATCATAAATCAATTCCCCCGATACCGAAAAATATCGGACTCAGTTTGCTCAACCAGGTCGACCATCTGGTTCAGGTTGTCTACGCTGTCTCGTCCTCCAGACCCACATGCAACGCCGGCTTTCCATCCCTCCTTTGTCCAATAATCCGATTTCACTGGACCTACCTGATGCGACTTTCAGCTTGTCACAGCTCAACGTCATAGCATGACACAGCAATTCAACTGGAAATTCACTCCTGATGACCCGAAAAAGATGCTATCCAAACTTGGTGGAGTGCCCTGGGTTCGGCCAATGGCGTTGCGGTTGAGACGGAGCAAGAATGTGGTAAAGAGTAGAATGCGCCGGATACGGCGCCGAATGAACCCCGGGCTAGGTCCTTTCCGCTGGGATCTTTTGCAAGGGAAAGGTCCACAACCGCGAACCTTTGCTCTGCGAACCTTTGCTCTTGACACCTTCTTATCATCGGCTTAGTATTGTTTAGAAAAATAGTCCTTTGTCCTTCGAACCTTTCAGCCATTTCTGGGCGTATGAGCATCTTGCCGCTGAACAAGGAAGGTCTGAAGAGGCAGTGCGATGCTGCCACGGTGAAAAATACCTTACCGTGTCTTATTTCCAGCCCACTTTCTTTTCCACTCTTCAAGGCCGCAAGGCTATTCATAAATTTAGCAGGATTCACGGGCTGTAGCCAGCTGGTCTCGTTCTGGTTATGGCCACATTTTGTATCATAACATAACTTGAGCAAAGGAGGGCATCATGAACAAGAAATCCTGGAATGCTGTCATAGGTCTTATTCTCGGCATTATTTTATCATGCCCGATCGGTGTCTTGAACGCGAGTGCAGGGGAGAAAGGGGAACCCATCGTTGTAGGTGCTCCGGTTCCGCGCGCGAGCGCCTATGGCCAGAACGGGGAGCGGGGTATGATCCTTGCCGCTGAAGAAATAAATGCTGCAGGCGGAGTGAAGGTGATGGGCATTAACCGCCCGATTAAACTAGAAATCGTTGACAGTCGCGATGAGGAGCCCGGTGTGCCGACAAGTGCAGTTCTCCTGGCGATCGAAAAATTAATTCTGCAGAAAAAATCTGATGTGATCGTCGGAGGCCCATGCATGTCGGAGTGCGGTATGGCGGCTATGGATCTTTATGCAAGATACAGGATCCCCGATATCGTGTCCATTGGCTGTTATACGCCAAGCTGGGACCAAAAGGTAGGAAGCAATCTGGAAAAGTACAAATACTCCTTCAGGGAGAGCGGGAGCGTCAAGTGGTACATCAAGGAAGCAGTTGATCTCTTGAGCCAGATAAAACAGCAATTTGGTTTCGACAAGATATTCATTTCCATCGACGACAGCCTTATGTGCCGCAAGGCAGCAGGTATCGTGGAAAAACTCGCCGCCAAGTCCGGCTGGAAAATAGTCGGGAGGGATAAGCACCCCATTGGAACAACGGACTATTCGGCCGCATTGACGGACTGCAAAAAATCAGGCGCGCAGATTCTCTTCATGTGGGCCTATTCACCGGAGACCTCGATTCTCCTGAGACAGTGGGCTGAAATGGAAGTCCCCGCGCTTCCCTTGGGATTTATCGGCGCAGCAGAGGACCCGGGATTCTGGAAGGCCACAAACGGCAAGGGTGCGTATACGATCGTCACTCTTTCGGAGACGGGAAATGTCCCCAGCAATGTGATGCCGCAGACCATGAAATTCTACAACGACTTCACGAAAAGATGGGGCGTGCCTCCCAGAAGTACGGGATGCGTGAGTGCATATGAGGCTCTCTATGTGCTGAAGGATGCTATTGAAAGGGCCGGTACGCTGAAAAAAGATGCCTTGATTGCGGCCCTTGCCAAGACGAATCTCCCTGCCGTCCGTGGTACGATCCGGTTCGACAAGAATCATCAAATCATTTACGGCTACGATCCAGAAACGAGCGTATTAGGGTGCTGGGTCCAATGGCAGGACGGGAAAAGGGTGCAGATTTTTCCAAAGGCGGCGGCTTCCGGTGAAATCAAAATGCCTCCGTGGTTCTAAGGCGGGATTCCCGAATCGTGGACATCATCATTTATGGTACGGTAAATAGTGTTATTTTTGCCCTTATTGCCGTCGGGTTTACCCTGGTCTATGGCGTAAGCAGGGTGCCGAATTTTGCCCACGGCTCCATTTACGTCCTGGTTGGCTTTCTCACGTGGAGTTTTGTGAACAGTTTTCACATGAACTATATTCCGGCTATCATCCTGTCACTGGGTATAGCGGCTCTGATTGGTCTTGTCATCTACCGTCTTATTCTCATCCGCATGCGAGGTATGCCGACATCTGAGATTATCGCGTCATTTGCCGTAAGCTTGATCATCCTGGAAGGTCTCAGGATGCAGGGGATCGCCGGGTTCAAGGGATTCATAGGCCCCTTCTATGTCCTGCAACCATTCAAGGAGGGCAAAATCAACATTCTGGGAGTCTTTGTGGATTACCAACGCCTGATCATCGTAGGAGCGGGTCTTGCACTTGTGACCCTGTTGTGGCTTTTTACTCACCACACCAAGACGGGATTGGCTCTCAGGGCCATAGCCCAGGATGAGCAGGCCGCCATGATGCTGGGGGTGAATTCCGACCGAACCGCGACCATTGCGCTTGCCATCGGGTCAGCCCTGGCAGGACTGGCCGCGGTTATCATCCTGCCGCTGGGGAACATCACTGCAGAGACCGGGTACAGGGTCCTGATCTATGCCCTGGCCGTCTGCATCATTGGGGGCCTCGGGAGCTGGGCAGGGGCGGTCCTTGCGTCCTTTCTTCTGGGATTCGCAATGAAAATCAGCACGGCCCTGTTCGGCGCCGTATGGGAATCCGTGGTGCTGGTCGGAATGATTATCCTGATCCTTCTCTTCAGGCCTTCAGGGCTCCTCGGAAAACAGAAAGAGCTTGAAGAAAGGGTCTGAAATTGGCAGAGGCAACCAGACGAAAAAAGAGGATAGACAGGAGCATAAAAGTGCGGACTGAAGGCCTTTATGCGCTTTCTTCTTGGAGCGATATGGCCTACCTCCTTGCGCCCAGGGTTTTCTTGGTTTTTGGTTTGCTTATCCTGCCGCTCGTTCTGGACATGTACTGGCAGAGGGTCCTCTGCGCCGCCGGTATCTATGCGTTGCTGGCTATAGGATTCGATTTCCTGGCGGAGTATGTGGGCCTGGTTTGTCTGGGCGGTGCTCTTTTTGTGGGAACCGGCGGGTATATTTCGGGTCTCCTGAATGTTTCCCTGGGCTTGCCGCCGCTCCTCTGTATTCCCATCGCGGCTGTAAGCGGTGCGCTCATCAGCACGATTGTACTCATTCCCTGCCTGAGACTGAGAGGGATCTACTTCGCGATCGTGAGTTTTATGTTCCCGTTGTTCGCAGTCTTCATCATCATTGCGCTTGGTGTTTTCGGCAGTACGGAGGGCATAAGCGCTCTTGATTTGCTCCCCAACCGGTGGTTTGAGCAATACATTATCCTTGCGCTGGTTCTTGCCTCAGTATTCAGTGTCAGGCGGCTGGTGAACGAGGACTTTGGAATTATCCTGCGTGGCATCAAGGACAATGATCAGGCAGTAAGATCTTCCGGCATCAATATAACAATGTACAAGGTAAAAGCCGTATTTGTCGCGGCGCTTATAGGCTGTCTTGGCGGGGCATATCTCAGCCACCTTTACGGATGGTTAGGCTTGTCGCTCTTTGCCATGGATTTTTCCATCCTTCCCATAGCGGCCACGGTGATGGGGGGGATGGGAACCCTTGTGGGCCCGGTTATTGGAGCCTTCATCCTGACGCCCATGTCCGAGGCCCTGCGGGGGTTCGGCCAGCTGCGCGTGGTGGTCTATTGTCTTATACTGATCGGATTCATGGTGTACAAGCCGGAAGGGTTGATGAACTATCTGGAGAGGAAATATCATCAGTTTGAACGCTGGGAAAAGGTGTGACTATGGATAGGAGAGCCCAAGCTCTTCTTGAGGTTCGGGATATCAGCAAGGCGTTCGGCGGGGTTCAGGCAGTCAATGACGTCAGCTTTGCCTTGCATAAAGGGAAGATTGTCGGGGTAATCGGGCCTAACGGCTCTGGAAAAACCACCATTGTAAATCTCATTACCGGATTCGTGAGGGCCGATTCCGGGGAAGTGTTTTTTCAGGGGAAGAGAACTACCGGCCTGCCGCCCCACAAAATCGCCAACATCGGGATTACCAGGACATTCCAGAATATGCGGCCATACCATAGTCTGGCGGCGTATAAAAACCTTATTGTTCCTTTGAATTCACCTCGCGTACGAAAAACGGCCGGTGGAAAACTGGGGGACAACAACAGTGTGGCTATTGATATTCTGGAAGAGATCGGCTTTGAACGAGATGCTCGCGTCCCCTACAAGACGGCGGGAGCGCTCCCTCTCGGGTACCTGAAACGCCTCGAACTGGGCAGGTGTATTGCCCTCAGGCCCGAGATCATTATTTGTGACGAAATCTTTTCCGGTCTCAGCATGTCCGAAATTACGACCATGATTCCCCTCCTTGAAAAACTGCAAATGGAGGGGGTAACCATCATGATGATCGAGCACAGGCTGAGAGAGCTTTTCAGATTGGTGGACAGCGTTATTGTCATGCATTTCGGCAGGAAGATCGCTGAAGGCCTGCCGGAAGAAGTCATGCGAAAGGATGAGGTGAAAAGGGCTTACCTGGGTACGGAGCGGAAGAGATGAGCATCCTGGAAATCAGGGATCTGATGGTATTTTATGAAAATGCCATTGCCATCAACAATGTCAACATGACATGCGAGAAAGGAGCGATAACAGGAGTATTCGGTGCCAACAGTGCCGGGAAATCCACGCTGATGTATACTATTTCCGGGATTATTCTCGACACAAAGAGGAAAGAAAAAATGCGAGGGGGGGAGAGGATAACCGTTCTTGGCAGTATCCTTTATGACGGGGCCGAAATTACACATATGGAAGCCAGCCGCCGGGCAAGAACTGGAATTATTCTCTGCCCGGAACGACGGAGAATTTTTCAGGAAAGCACTGTATTGGAAAATCTCAAGATAGGAGGGATTCTGGCATCGAGGGGTCAGGCCAGGAAAACGCTTGACTATGTTTTTGCCATTTTCCCCGCGTTGAAAAACCTGAAGAGCAGAGAGGGAGGATTCTTGAGCGGTGGTGAGCAGCAGATGCTTGCCATAGGAAGGGCCTTGATGGCTCAGCCGAAGCTTTTGTTGTTGGATGAACCGCTGTTGGGCCTGAGTCCCGTGGTAGAGGACGTGGTTGCCGAGGCCGTGGAGGACATCAACAAGAAGACCCGGATTGCGGTATTGATAGCCGAACAGTATGCCAGACCCATACTTCCCTTTATTCATTTCGGCTACGTGCTCGAAAACGGGGGCTCGGTCCTGGAAGGTACCTCAAACGAACTCATGGACAACCCTGACGTGAAGGCCGCCTACTTTGGGATATAGTCTAGTTTCCATCCATAAATGGCTCTTTTTGTCCGCGCTTCGCTTGGCCTCCCCACCCTTCGGGCGGGTCCCCGGTTTCACAATCTCGGCGTCAATCCGCGTAATCCCTTGATTGTCTTGATCTTGTAAAAAATATCTCATTTCTTGTATGAAACTCGCTAGTGCCCAAATTCTATTTGTGGATGGGCACAATCTTCCATCCGTTCAGGTGGAATGCGATTTGGCTACACCTTGATCGGTTTTTTTCCTTTTCCTATCCTCCTCCGTTCTTCTTCCCTGATTTCCCGCCTCAGGAGTTTCCCAACCTTTGATTTTGGGAGCATGTCCCTGAATTCCAGATAATGCGGGATCTTATAAGGCGCGATTCTCTGTTTGCACCACGTTATGAGTTCCGATCCGCTTACCCCTCTCACGTCTTCTTTGAGAACAACGATCCCTTTTATCCGTTCACCCACGTTCGGGTCAGGGACCCCTACCACACAGGCGCCGACGACAGCTGAATGATCCTGCAGCACGGCTTCTATTTCCGAGCACGAAACCCGGTACGCCTTGTATTTGATGATATCGGCACTCCTATCTACGTAGTAGAGCTGTCCGTCACTGTCCATGCGGACATAATCGTGTGTCCTGTACCAGGTTTTCCCATCGAGCTCCACATATGATTCGGCTGTCTCCTCGGGGTTTTTCCAGTAACAGGTTGCAATGTAATCGGAAGCCACCAGCAACTCTCCAGGACTGCCGCCCGGAACTTCCTGGAGCGTTTCAGGTTCAACGATCCTCGTTTCTCTTGAAGGCAGGGGTAAACCAATGCTTCCGGGAACCGGCTCTCCATCCAGAGGGCTCATTGCCGTGAATCCTACCTCCGTTGCGCCGTATACCTGAAAAATCGGGACATGGAATTTTTCCTTCCACCTGTTGAACACCTCCAGGGGAAGTACATCCCCGCCGCTCCAGCAATACTTGAGAGAGCTTAAATCAAAGAGGTCCAGTCTGTCATTTTCCAGAATCATCCGATAGAGAGTGGGCGCACCCAGAAAGAGTGTCCCTCTGTATCTTTCCAAGGCCTTCAAAATTGCATCGACCTGGGGGATGGGCATGAGAACGGCGGTATTGCCCCTTGTCAGAACCATGCCCAGGATTATTCCCTGGGCCATCTGATGAAAAAGGGGATTGACCATGACAAAAACCTCTTCCCCGTCAGTAATGCAGCCTTCGCCGACCTGTCTGATTTCATTGATAAAAGAGACCATCCCGGTGTGGGTGGCAATGCAGCCTTTTGGAAAGCCGGTTGTTCCGCCTGTGTAGAGGATATAACTCAAGTCTCTTTGCGGATCGATCGTTACTCGCGGCGGTCGGGGCGGGTACGTGTGAATCAGCTTTTTGAAGGAATAGAGGTTGTCGCCTTTCTCGATCGCTCCGTCCGGAACTTTGTCGAACAGGGCACCGAATATCCTTTTATGCAGGGGAAGCAGATCCACATAATTTGTGACTATGGCCCTTTTCAGACAGGTTTCGGGAAACACCTCTTTGATGTACCTGAAATTTGTGTCCTGACACAAAACCGTTTCAGCTTCAGAATCATTGATCAGGTATTTTATTTCATGGGGAGTGTAGATGGGAGATATGGGGACAGGAACAGCCCCTATCCGCTGCGCCCCGAAATATCCAATAAGAAACTGAGGGCAATTCGGGATATAGAGCATGACCTTATCGTGCCGACGAACCCCGAGTTCGGACAATGCGGTGGCGAACCTATCGATCAGTTCCTTAACTTTCCCGTAAGTGAACTTTTCTCCAAGGTAAATTATCGCGGTTTTATCCGGGAATCTTTCGCATGCCCTTTCAAAACCACTGATTACAGGCTCATCATATTGCCCCATGATGCTCCCTTATTCTCGCCCCTTTTTCTTTTAGATCGTACACTCCGCACCTCGGAAAATACCGACCAATAAACTTTGCCCCTCATGGATTATTATGTCAAGTGCAAGCTCACTTTGCCGATAGGGGCCATCCATTTTTCTCTCCGCCATTCTTTGATCTGTTTTTCGCGTCTGGCTGCCTGAAAGTGCTCGGGGTGTGATTCTGAAAAGAGAAACGTGGCATTGTGCTGAAGCATCCGGTGCTCGAGATCGGTGGTGATGCCCGTGTAGAGTATTCCTTTGCGGTCGCAGATATAGACGTGCCACATGGTGATCAAAAAAGAGCCCAACCGTTAATCATCGGGGCCCCGGTGGGCGGTGGCGTCCTCATCCACCCAGTCTTCTTCGGTGTAAGACATGCCCTTGCGCCCCGGCACCTTGCGTGTCGGTCCTGCCCGGTAAAGAGCGCAGCTTTTCGGACCGTAGCAGAACGTCTCGAAGCGGTACCGTTTCCGGGACGGATTCCAGTGGTCGATGATCATTTCCACCGGCATCCGGCAGCCCCAGATGCAGGT
>CAZWEV010000056.1:0-25847 GCA_964633015.1 uncultured Desulfobacteraceae bacterium
GTTTTACTTTGAACCCGATAGACTCGAGAACCTTTCGGAGCCTCCAGGGACCCAAGCTGGCGCCGACGAAATAGGGGACCACTCCTGTTTTGTGCAACAGGCGGTACGGCAGGGCATGCCTCAATGCAATCATGGGATTTACCGGGTTATCCAGGGTGAGGAGCAGCCGTCCCGGGCACTTGAGAACGCGGTAAAGTTCATGCACGCTCTTCACGATCTGATCCTTTGTCCGAAAATGGTCCAAACTCGAATTGGAAACCACGACGCCGAATGTACTGTCGCCGAAAGGCAGAGATCGCGTATCAGCGCAGAGAGAAATTAAGCCTTCATGAGAAGATCGGGCTACTCGGGCCACATTGTAAGAAATGTCGATGCCGGTGAAAAATTCGGATCGTGGAAGAAGGCGTGTGTATAATCCCGGTCCAAAGGCTTCATCAAATAGGTCGGTCTTCAGTATGTTCGTATACTTGCATGTTCCCAGCCATCTATCCAACAATCTTGCATTTACTTCATCTGCATGGATGCGCCACAAGCCGTGGGGCCGTTGTGTTTCCCACTGGGCGGCAACAGATTCCCAGTAATGTTCATTTTTTGTCAATTCCCGTCACCTGTTAATCATGGCTTTCTGCCGATCAGGAAGAAATTTCTTGCCAGCAGACTCCCCACATATCTAGCATATGAAGATTTCAGGTTGAATACATTTAGGAACCGGGGGATGATGCGATTGGAGAGGACCAGGAAAAAATTGTAGGATATGATCTCTATCACTTTCAACCGGGTGTCGACAAATAACTGCAGTGCTTCTTGCAGGCGGTATAAATGATACATCTCCAATCGGATCTTGCGGCCATTGTGCAACGCCGTAAGCCTGTTGAGCATATTGTTTGCCCGCAAGATGACACTACGGCGGTTGGTAAAGGTCAAGAGCGCGTATCCGCCGGGCCTGAGTATTCGATATATTTCGGCAAAGAAGTATTGCGGCCTGGCTAAACAGCCCATGAGGGAAACAGCGGCGACACCGTCCAGTGTCTCCCTGCCGAAAGGAAGCCGATCCGCCGATGCTCCAACAAAGGCGACAGAACCAGGTTTCGGGGTGTCGTCGCTGACCATGCACCCGGCAAAACGGAGCATGGTTTCATCTGCATCGATACCATAAACCCGGCACCCCTTTTCCACAAGCAAACGTGTCAGCCTCCCGGTACCGCAGCCAACATCAAGCCAGTGTTGTCCGGGCTTAGCCAATCTGCAGTAAGCATCATGCACAATTTCAACTCCATTTTGAAAAACGAGCCCTCTGCCTGATGCGTTGTCCTGCCCAGAGAGTGCTTCCCATTCCAGCGGATCGAATCTGGTTGTGAGTCCGTGAGAGTCTTTTTTCGTGCAGATCATGATTCCGGCCTGAAAGGATCGGAAACGAACAACAACTGCTTCTGTCCCTTCGTTACCATTGGATAGTCCCGAACGAGCACAAACATGGAAGTCTGCCGCCAGACATCTGAAGCCAACCGACAGCGAAGATTCAGAGCGCGCAGGCTGTTGAAAACATGTTCGATGAAGGTCGCCTCTCTGATCCCTTCAACGGTTGGGCTGACAATGACTGCTATACGTTCGAGGCCGTCGAGTCCCTGCGCTTTTCGAAACTGGTAGTCGGCGGGTGATCCCCCAAATCGATTGATCAAGCTGCCAACGATTTTTTCCAGATCGGAAATAAAGACGGACATGCCTTCACCGGTCTGTTTGAGTTTGCTTCGCACGTTTGAGACAAACGTGGTCATGCCCAGTTTCCCAAAGGTACATCCACACTCACGGTGTGTGAGGAATCCTTCATCTCCAAGATCAACATTCAACAACAACTTTGGCGTTGTGGGAAGAATTGATGTAATAAGCAGATCTCTTTGTCCTGGGCCTTGAATAACGGCGAGACGATCTCGGTATATGTGCATTTCATCGGGGTTTTTCCTGTTTGTGCAAGATGCTCCGACTAAGCCTGCTTCCGTTGTTACATACCTCGGTATGACGTCGATACCGGCTGAAGTCATGAATGTGTGATGTTCTGATGACAGGGGTTCTCCGCCGACAAAAATGGCAGATCCGCTCAAGTCCCTGCCGTGTTTTGCGGCTGCCTGGACAGCTCGAACAGCCGAGCTGGTGTACGTTCGCAATACAGCACTTCCATTCCTTTTTCGCGTTTCCTCCATCCAGGTCGCAACTCTTAGGGAATCAGAAATCGTGGCCGTTTCAGGATTCGGCGGCCTCATGCCTTGCCTTTGGGCACACCAACCAAGGTATGCGAGCATAAGGCGGTCTTTCAAACTCCTTTCGGCCGTGTGCGAGAACCACTTTTCCGGGGCGCGGTGATACTTTAAGTTCATGAGGATATTGTGAATTCCAGCTATACTTGTGTGAACTGGGTACCATAGAGCGAGGGACGCGTCAAGGAGACCGTGTTCTCCATATAGCACGCATTCGTTCTCGGCTTCCTCCGCAATAAAAGGCCAGGTATAGTTCGTTTGGGTGCCTGTTGATCGCGTGGCGCTGCTTTTGCCGGATATCCCGCTTCCGGAAATAAGGGGATTGTCAAAATCAGATTCCTTTGTACCAAGATACAGCCCACTCCTGCGGATCGGTTCCTGGCCCTTGAATTCTTCCAAAGAAAGACGGACTCCTTCATCACTGAGCTTTTCTAATGTGGATTCGAGACCGAGAGAATGGACGCTTTGCCGAAGATCATCAGCCTTACAGCCTGCTTGTAGGAGTAGACTGTGATAAGGGCTGGAAGGGTTTTTGTATACTGCAGCATTGATCAATGAGAGGAAGAGTTTGTCCCGTAGTTCTAAACGGTGTCGGATTTTTTGGGGCGCCTGGCTTGGAATAACCGGATTTTGCAGAAAGTCCGGCAGCCCTCTGGCCAGATTCAACCAGAGACCGAGACGACCTGATGCCATGATCTATTTGTTTCTCTCATCAAGAGCACGGTCCAGGAAAGTGAGATCGCGGTAATGAATCGGCATGCGATCAATGTACCCGAGGTCGCGCATGAGCGAGAGTATTTTTTGCATGGATGCATCATTTCTGATGCCGTTCACTTGAGGTTTGTTGTTTTCCAGCGCCTTTCTTATAAACCTGGAATGCACACCGATGTAGCGGTGGGCGATGGCCGACGCTTCATCCGGGTTTTCTTGCACAAATTCTGACCCCCTTAAGAAGGATTTTACCATCCTGTAAACCAGTTCCGGCCGGCTGTCCCGGAGAGAGGCACTGGTGGTGAGGCAGCACCCCGGGGCACCGGGCCAGATATCGCCGGTGCGGCGAACAATTTTCCCCACGCCCATTTCCTGGAGCATCGTGGCATAGGGTTCAACCATGGAGGCCGCATCAGCCCCTTCCCCGAAAAATGAGATGATTGCCCCGTCACCCGAGGGCTGGCGGAGCTTTTCCACCTCTTTCCACCCGAGGCTTTCCAGGAGTCCCATAGCAGTGAGATCTTTCATTCCTCCCCGCTGCGGTACCGTTACACTCTGCACATCTTCAATTGTCATCCCTTCCCTGACCACAATGGCTGCTTCCTCGTAACCCGATCCCGAGACAACCACAAGGGGTGAATCCGAGCCTTCTGTGGCTGCGACGCGGGTCCAGGGGATCACCGCAAACCTATTAGCTCCCTCTTCGAATTTTTGAGGAACCTGCCAGGCGGTGGCTGGGATTGACAATTCCACGTCCATTCCCTCATCATTGAAAAAACCTTTCTCATGAGCCACATAGGCAGGAGTCTGACAGATGCCGCGTAAGAGTGATAATTCGATCTTTTCCAGTTTGAGCTCCCCTTTCTTTTTGGATCACAGGTGGTTTAGGAAATCCAGGTTGAGTTTAAGTGGGTTCAAACACGAAATGCGACCTCCACCCCGCATGTCAGTCTTGCACCGGAGCAAGTACTTCCGGAACGTATGGACAAAATTTGTGTCAGCGTTGTTGAGAGCTGTGTAAGAACCCATTATTTCTGGAGGAGTATAAGAGGGAATAGGTGTACGAGTCAAGACCAAATGGTCCGTGTTCCATTGTGCAGGGCTCGTAATTTGACAAATCCGCCTTTATGCCAGATTAACTGGCTTTCCAGGAGAGAAGGAATCATCGCCGATTCAGGGACTGATAGCCATATGGCCGTATGGGGCCATGGATCTCTTTCCGTGAGAGCTCCCCATCTTCGTTTGTGTTCATAGACCCCATCCCCTGCATTGGCCCTGCTTCGGAGCAGATCAACCGTTTCCACGCCGGTTTTTTCGGCCCAATGAAAAACAAAGTAATACACGGAAGAAAGGACGCCGCGTTTCAGGAGATGGAAGTACTGACCATGCACTCCAAAGGCCAGCACGGTGACGCTTTTTCCGCGTACCTGACAGATCGCACCGGAAACCCATTTTCTCCCATCGAAAACCTGTAGGAGGAAACCCGACTGCACTACGCTCTTGAATTCCCTTAGGCTTCTGAGGGAGCAAAGTTCGTGAAAACGGTCCGTTATGTACGGCACGTAGAATTCGCTGTAAAACCTGGCGACAGATTCCCCGTCCCGTGTGATCCGGCAACGATATCCATGTTTTCTTACTTTTCTCCCGAAGGTGCTGTTAATCTTCGATTTCCGCTGCAGATAGTCCGGCCCTTCCAGGAACGTTCTCTGCCGTATCCACGGGAAAGTAAGGAAAAAGCTTCGGGGAATGATGAAATTGAAAAAGCGATTCACTTCAACAAGAATGAAGCTGCCCTTTGTCGCCATGCTCTCTATTCGCCTCCTGAGGTCCAGGAGGGAGAGCCGGTCAGAGGATTCCCTTTTTGATTCGGTGAAATACAACGTTTCAAGATAGTCCAGGCTTTCTCCTTCACCGATATATATGAGACGCTTCCTGTTTTCTCTTTGTCTGCCCAGAACTTCATATTCCTGGTAACGAAGCGTGAGAGACCGTTGGAGTAGGGAAAACGCTCTGAGATCGCTAAAGACCGCATGGAAGAGCGGGTTGATGGGTTCTTTCAACAGCATTCTATGAGTGTCTCGGATCCGTTTTCAGGCAGCCCTTCTGAACTTGCATTTCCGCCCAGCAACCCCCCTGGCACGCATCAAGGAATTCACAGTCAGAGCAGTAAGCCGGAAAACCGGACTGTCTGAAGCTGGTGAATCTTTCTTTCCAGATTCTTGAAAAAGGGACGTCGCGTATGTTCCCCTCGGATAGAGCATTGTCATAGGCCTGCTGACAACCCAAAACCTCGCCGTCCGGCATGACCGCACACCTGGTGAGCCCTGCCCCGCAGAAAAAGGGCTTGCCGAAAAATTTGCCGTAGAACTGCTTCAGATAGGTGTGCGATTCACCGAGATCCACATTCATCACGGTCTGATTTCTGGCGATGAAGTCGATGAGGTTCCGCACCTGGTTGTCATCAAGGCTGTAGCGGCTATCATGGGCTGCCCTTCCCACACTGGCGGTCGGGGTAAGGACCCAGCGGGTTGCAGCGCTCTCTCGAAATACCTGGAGCATTTCATCAAGCATCTCCATATTTTGAGGGGTGACGACAGTATTAATCATTCTGGTTTTTACGCCGAGGCTCCCGAACAGTTCGAGTCCTCTGAGGGCATGTTTGAAAGCTCCTTTTTTCCCCCTGACCTGGTCATTGTATGCTTCAGTTCCATCTATGCTCGTAAAATACAAGAAATACCTCAAGCGTCTGAGCCTGTTCCACATGGTCTCGACACGGTATCCGTTGGTCACGAGGCCGAGGCTGATATTCTTTGCATTGGCATAGGCAAGTAGTTCCAAGATATCCTGGCGAACGAGCGGTTCTCCCCCCGAAACTGCCAGGCGTTTTATCTTCATCCCTGCAAGATCGTCTATGAACTGCTTTGCTTCCTCCGTTGAGAGTTCGTTGTCGGCCGGGTTGCCAGCCGAGGCCTCGCAATAAGGACAGTGAAAATTGCATTTGTAGGTAGCGAGCCATTGGACGAAAGTATAGGGCTTCAAAATGCCGAACCTGTGCAGCAAAAGACAATAGGTTCGTTTCAGTTTTGCAGCCCTTTTGAGGTAGATGGCCTGGAGAAGCGGTGTTTTCTGAAAAACGCGATCGAGGGTGTCTATTAACACCGGCGGATCTCCCAGTCTGACGATACAGTGCCGGCCATGTCGCCTGATCCGGCCTGCAGCGGGTTTTACTGTTTGGCGTTGTTTTTGCCGTTTCTCAAGGCGGCAATCTTGTTATAAATCCATCCGAGCAAGGTACCACTGAGGGTCCCGAGGGCAAAACCGTAGGCGAATCCAATGAAGCTTCCGAAGAACGAGACCCGGTAGCCGATGAAATACTGGCTTAAAAGGGACAGGTGAGGACCCACCCGGTGGCCCCCTTTGATGACCAGCCAGTTCGTGGCCACAAAGATGACGAGGCCGAAGATGATACCAAGGACGAGTCCCAGGATCTTGGCATTTAACCAGAGGATATCGTTGAAAAGTTTCTCTTCCCTATTACTATTCGGAACCACTTTCATACCTCCAAGGCTGTCCAATTGTATCAGAACTGATCAAAAAAGTCCCGCAACGTTATTGCTTCGGCTTTCTTCTTCAGGTGATAGATGGAATAGGCCAGAATGAGATTCCGAATATAGGCAAAAAGCCAGCCAAAGAGGAACCCCCACAGGAAGCTGTAACCAAACGCCAGAAAAGCGCCTCGCACTGTCACCGTATATCCTTTGAAATATTCTCCTAAAAGGCGCAGGTTGGGACCAACCACATTCCCCCCCTTTATAACCAGCCACAGCGTGGCCACGAACATGAGGATACCCAGAACACTCCCGGTCGCGGTGGCGAATGCGATTTTGTCCATTCGCGCGAATGCCCCCTTCATGATTTTTCCCACGAGCACGGAACTCACCGATGCGCCGTCTTCCTGCTCGAGGTATGAATCTTCCTCGTTGATTTCCCATAAGCTGTGATGTTCCCCGAGGATATTCCGGGCTGCCAGCCTGCCTGTTTCCATGGAATGGTCCATATTGTTATACCGGTGCATTCCGTTTCTTCCGATGGACTGGAGATTGTCAAATGACGCCAGGTATTGCTTTATGATCCCTAGATTCAGATCGTAATCATGATCGTATACCGGGTAGGCCTTCGGTTGTCTGAACACGACAGCATCCACCACGTGGCTTTCTGAAGCGAGTCCAAGTTCGGACAGTTCCTGCGCCGCCAGTGTGGTTAGTGCCGCATCCGGAAGGGTCCAGAGATGATCGTTCTCCGTACAGAAATATTCCATTCCCACGCTTGTTTTCCCTTCCTCGGGTACCATGGCGGCGCTCCAGTTCTTGAAGTTCTGTATACGGCCAACCTTGACATCGGGATTGTGAATATAGATCCATTGATCGGGGAAAAGAGCGGGTTTGTCGATAATGAGCCCGACGAGAATAAAGGATCGAAAGGAGAGTTTTTGGGCAGCCTCCATTACTTCTTTTGGGGGCGCGGGTTCCAGTATGGAAATGAGCCGGGGAAGGGGCATGCTGGAAATCAGATGATCCAGGGGCCGTTCAATTTCCTCCCCGTGACCGAGGTACGTAATGCTTTTGAGATGGTTGTTTTCATGCCTGATGGCGGTGATTTCAGATTGAAATAGGATTTCGCCTCCCTTATTGTCAATGGCTTTCACAAACCGATCCCACATCATTCCGGGACCTTTGACAGGGTAGAAAAATTCCTCGATGAGCGTCTTGGCTTTTTGATTGTGGATCAAAGCATTTACCACTGCAACCATGAGCGAGAGCCCTTTGATACGTTGGGCAGCCCAGTCTGATCTTATTTCCCGGCAGGGGATGCCCCAGACCTTCTCCGTATACGTCTTGAAGAAAATATTAAAAAGTCGGTGACCAAAACGGTTCGAAACCCATTGTTCGAAGTTTTCTTCCCGGGCAAAAGGCCGAATCCGCGAATGAAGATAGCTCGCAAAGATTATTGTGCTTTCGATAATTCCCAGGTTAACGAGGGCATTTGATAGGCTCAGTGGATACTTAAAGAAGCGTCCACGGTAGTAAATACGGGAGATACGGCCGACTTTCACGAAGTCCTGCCCCAGCATTTCACGCCAGAGCTGATTGATCTTTTCAATTTTTGTGAAAAAGCGATGCCCTCCCATGTCAAATCCGTACCCCTTGTAGACCTCGGTCCTGGCGATGCCGCCCGGCTTTTGAGACTTTTCGAGCAGGGTGGGCCGGAGGCCTTCCAGCACAAGTTCGTACGCCGCAGTCAACCCTGCAGGGCCGGCCCCGATGATAACAACACCATTTTTATCCATCAGAGACCTTTCCGGATCTGTCTATTTCCAGACCTGCCTTCTTGCGACGGTTTTTGAAGAGGTTGGCCAATGCTGATTTTCTATACCGGTATCTGACGATACCGATGAGGAAAGCTATACCGCTGTAAAAAAAATAAAACCAGTGCCAGGGAATGACTTTCAATGCAAAAAGAACGCCCCGATGACGGGAGAAAAACCGGTACAGGTCCCTGTTGAGCCAGAGGATGAGAACAACCAAAAGGGGAACCGGGATAAGAAGAAGGGGCGACAAGAGGCAGCCCAGTAGGCAAATGCAGAGGAGATAGACGCATACAACGCTGACACGATCCGCCGTCTTCAAATTGAGGTCATTGATGATCTTGCTTTCTCGCAGAAGCAGGTCGGTCCAGGGAAGAGCGCGGGAGAAAAAGTCCGCTTTGAAAAGAGACAAGGGCCCCCAGTGCTTGTGATGCTTGACCTGCAGGTTTTTCATCAGGCGGATCTCGTATCCTGCCCTTCTAAGCCGGTATCCCAGTTCAATGTCCTCAATGCAGGGACGGCCGTATGATTCATCGAAGCCTTCCAGCTTCAGGAATACTTCACGCCGAACAGCACCGCAGCCGGTCCAGAAGGTTGAGGCTTCTTCCTCGGCCGCCTGGTGTACGTAATGATGAAAGAGGTTCTTGTATTGTGAAAGAAAATTTTTTTCGTACGGGTCCGTATCATAAGACCCAAAAATCGCCGCGATGTCTTGATGCTGACCGAAAAATGAGACGATTTGTGCGATAGCACCCGGTGGGATGGTTACGTCGGCATCCAGGAAGAAAAGAATGTCGCCGCCAGCCTGTTTGGCCCCGAGATTGCGTGCCCGGGCGGGGCCGGTGGAAGTGGGCAGGACCAGGACTTTTGTTGCGAACGGCCGGGCTGTATCTGATGACCCATCGGTATCGCCGTCCACGACAACAATAATTTCTTCAGGAGGGCGTTCGGAAGCCGCCAGACTGTGCAGACATCTGAGAAAGCTGGCCCCGCCTTCATGGACCGGAATGACAACAGAAATAGTTGGCTGGAAGCGAGACGACATGGGTAGACAAAGGCTTCTATTTGATTCTCTTTAATGCTTCCTTGGCCCTTGACATTCTCGGATCGAGGACAAGGGCTCTCTTGAACTCATTCTTGGCTCGGTCCAGTGCTTTCATGCTTTCAAACAGCCTCCCGAGTTCGTAATGATACATGGCATATCTCGGCTCACCCTTGAAGATGATGCCGAATTCAGCTATTGCCTGGCTGAGCTTGCCTCTCATGACGTATACATGGGCCATGTCAGCACGGGCATCGGCAAATTCCGGGTTAATGGCTAATGCCATCTGCAGGTACTTGACGGCATCGTCAAGTCTGTTTTTGTCAAGGGTATAAATTTTCCCGAGCATGGCCATGGCGTGATAATTTTTCGGCTCTAATTCCAAGACCTTCTTAAACTCTTCGATCGCTTTTTTGGAGTCTCTTTTGTAGAAGAACGCCATGCCCAGCCAGTAATGGGCAACAGGAGTCTTTGGCGACAGTTTCACCGTTTCCTGGAATTCTTTCAGAGCCTCATCCAACTGCCGGCTTTTCAGGAACTCATGCGCTTTCTTGAAATGTGTCATGGCCTTTTTGGAGAGAGGTGCTTCTTCAGAAGTGGTCTTGGCGAAGGCCGTTCCAGCGTATGATGGTTTTCCCGTTGACAGCTTCATGCTGATCCCGGAAAAAAGGTCGGTACCTGCCAGAGCGATCCCGGCGCAGACAAAAATCAGGGTCAGTTTTCCTGCTTTCGAAGACAGCATCATCGTTCCTCCTCGGAGTTTTTGAGCGCACAATCGGAAAAGTGCACCGCATTTCCACTCGTTTGAATTGTGTCCATCCTAATGATTCACCGGCCTGTTTGCGGGCACCATACTGACTTTAAATTATTATAATCGTTCGTTGGGAAAACTTTGTCAATACAAAACAAAAGTTTAGAATAAAGAGAGCGGGTTGCGCCGGTGTTTCTTCGTTGACTTGCAGGTGAGATAGACCCTAAGATCGTATTCCGGGGTCTTTGGTGTTTGTCCATAACCCCGACTGCGGTCGGCAAGTCCTGGAGAAAAATCGTCAGATGAGAATAGGCAGCATTAAGAAAGCACGGAGGTCTTCACAAGGAAAATATTGGATGTGCGAAAAATCATTGGAAAAGGCAGGAAAGATTTTTCGTGAGGCGGGAGGGACTCCAGCCTCCGTTGAAAGCCGGGTATCAGTATTACGGTACGATCGGCATGATAGGGATCGGGAGATGGAGGAGAACCTTCCGCCGGCTGAAACGGAAGTATGACATATCGCTCATAATGAGGAGTGACGATGCTATTTGAACACATTCAGACACTCAGCATTCCCCGGAGGCAACAGTCGGGCGTTATTCAGAAAATGGCGGTATTGCTTCGTCCCGGCGGAATAGTGGTTGCTACGATGGGCATTCGATCCATAAAAGCACTTTATGAACACGACTGGATCCGAATATAGATGTATTGGAGTCCATTTGATACTAGGAACAATTTGGAGTGCTTTAAGAAGGCGAGGCTTCGTATTTTAAGCGCCCGTGAAGTGAAAGACATAGTCTTTGGGGAATCGAACACCTTCTTGTGGGTGACTGCGTAAAAGCCCGCCCCCGCAGATAGCAGGAAGGAAGAGATAGCGTCTGACCTGGTTCGCCTGCTGGAAGAGGAAGAGCAGGACTGAATCTTCACCAAGGACAGGAGACAATCGATTTTCAATGTGCGGATTCGTTGGGTTTAGAACACGAAAGGACCCGGAAAGATGGTGTGAAGAGCTGAAGAATGCCACATCCTCCCTCAGCCACCGCGGTCCCGACGATTCGGGTCTTTTCTTTGATCTTGAAAAAGGGGTGGGTTTGGGGCACCGAAGACTCTCCATCATCGATTTGTCTTCAGCTGCCCGACAACCCATGGCCAGCGATGACGGACGGATCCTTCTGGTCTATAATGGAGAGCTTTATAATTATCTGGAGATAAAAAAGCGCCTTGAAGAAGAGGGATATCAATTCAAATCAAATTCAGACACGGAGGTGGTACTTAAAGCGTATATGGAGTGGGGGATCAGCGCGGTTGAAAGGTTCGTCGGGATGTTCGCGCTTGCCATATGGGACGGTCGGCATGATCGATTTTATCTGGTGAGAGACCGGCTCGGCATCAAACCTCTCTACTACTATTTCAAGGACGGGATATTGTTGTTCGCCTCGGAGCTGAAGGCCCTGATGGCATTCAACGGCTTTGATAAGAACCTGGATCTGGACGCCGTGCCCTTGTTTCTGCATTATCAATATCTCCCTTCCCCACAAACGATATTCAAGGACACCTTTAAGCTCATGCCAGGGCATTGGGCAGTGATCGAGGACGGGCAGCTGAAGGCACATTGTTACTGGAAGCTGCCGACGAAAACAGCGCATTCTGACAAGGGGAACTTTTCTGAAACAGAGGCGCTCCATGCACTGGAGAGGATCCTCACCAAGAGCGTGGAAGATCGTCTTGTCAGTGATGTCCCGTTGGGGGCCCTTTTAAGCGGAGGCATTGATTCGTCTCTCATGGTGGCGTTGATGCAGAAAGTCAGCACTGCCCCTGTACGGACGTTTTCCATTGGTTTCCATGTGCACGGATATGATGAGGCACCTCGGGCGGCAGAAATAGCACGACACTTGGGTACCGATCATACGGAGCTGTATGCAACCCAGACCCAGGCTATGGAGATTATTCCCCGCCTCCCGGAGATTTTTGATGAACCATTTGCTGACTCATCGGCGATACCAACCGTCCTGGTGAGCGGGTTGGCCCGTTCAGGGGTGACAGTGGCGTTGAGTGGCGACGGTGGGGATGAGCAGTTTGCCGGGTATGCCCGTTACCAGGCAACCCGTCTCATGGTGAATGCTTCCCGGGTGCTCCCCGGGTTTTTCAGGAGGTATTTTTCTGCCGTACTAAAAACCATACCGGTGAACCGTGCGGAAAAAATCTATCTGTCGTGCAGGAAGATATCCCCGCGGCGGTTCGGGGTGGAAAATTTTCGAGATAAGTGGCATAAGTTTATTGAATTGTTTCTTCGTGCTGGCGATATCATCCAGGCGTACAGAGCGGCAGTGTGCGTATGGTCAGAAGAAGAGCTGCGCACCCTGGTCGAAGGGGGCTTTCCTGAATCCCGTTTCGAGGAAATATTTCGGGAAACACAAGCGCTTCCTCTCCTTGAACGCCTTATGAGGGTCGATATGAGCACCTATCTTCCCGATGACTTGCTGACCAAGGTGGATCGTGCAAGCATGTCTGTCGGCCTTGAAGTGAGAGTGCCTTTACTCGATCACCGGGTAGTGGAATATTCATCACAATTGCCCGAGATCCTGAAATACAGGAAAGGGACGAGCAAGTATCTGCTGAAGCGGATCCTGGCGCGATTTATTCCCGAAAAGCTGTTTGAAAGACCAAAGATGGGATTTGGAGTTCCCATAGATACGTGGTTTCGGGAGGATTTAAAGCAATTGCTCCTGGACTACCTTTCTCCTGAGAGGCTCAGGCGAGAAGGATTATTTGATTGCCCTCTGGTTGAACAAAGAATTCGAGAACATCTTTCCGGAAAGGCTGACCATCAGCATCGGCTGTGGTCTTTGTTGATGTGGGAAATGTGGCGGGAGCAATGGCTGTAAGACGTTCGCGAGCATATGGAAACACAGCGGGGAACAGGAAGATCCTTCTTGTGTCACGCTGCTCGTGGACGTTGTTTAATTTTCGGCGCGGGCTGATTCGTGCCTTACAGGAACAGGGCGCTGAGGTTGGAGGCGGGGGTGCCGGGGGTGACGGCTTTGAAGAGCTGATACGGGGTTTGGGAATTTCTTTCTTTGACCTGCCGGTGGACAAGCGGGGAATCAATCCGGTTGCGGATGTGAAGCTCCTTCGCGCGTTTTATCGGTGGTATCGAAAAGAACGGCCGGATATTGTCCACCATTTCACCATAAAACCGGTGATTTATGGGAGCATTGCGGCAAGGCTCGCAGGAATTCCCAGGATTATTAATACGGTTACCGGGTTGGGATATGTGTTCACGCAAGATGAAAGGAAATATCTCCGGTCAGTTGTTCACTTTCTCTACAAAATTGCTTTGAAAGGATCGGCGTTCACTTTTTTCCAGAATGCGGAAGATCAGGACTATTTTCTTTCTCGCGGTATTGTGTGCGAGCGCAATACGTTGGTGGTGCCCGGCTCAGGTATTGACTGCGACCGGTTCCGTCCGATATCAAATACCGGACGAGGTACCAAACGCGGAGCTACCTTTCTCATGGTCTCGCGGCTCCTGAAAGACAAAGGCGTCTACGAATTCGTGGAGGCGGCAAGGAGAATAAGACAGGAGCACCCGGAGTCGAGGTTTCTTCTCCTGGGGAGGCGGGATGAGCGCAATCCATCAGTGGTCACGGAGGAGGAGTTGGAAACATGGCAGTCTGAGAGGATCGTTGAATGGCTCGGTGAAGTGAGAGATGTCCGGCCCATCATTGCGGATGCTGATGTCGTTGTTCTTCCCTCTTACCGGGAAGGGGTTCCGCGGTCCCTGCTCGAAGCTGCAGCCATGGGAAAGGCGGTTATTACCACCGATGCTGTTGGTTGCCGGGAAGCGGTTGAACATGGTCGAACCGGCCTGGTAGTGCCTGTCAAGGATTCGGCGGCCCTTGCCGGAGCGATGCGTGAAATGATTGAAAATTGTGATCTACGCCTGCACATGGGAAGAGAAGGTCGACGAAAAATGGAATGCGAATTTGATGAAAAGATGGTTCTTGACAGAGTTCTCGAGATATACGAAAGTCCTGTCCCCTGCACGATCTGAAGAGCGAGAAGACGCATGGGCGTGACGCTTCATAAATATATCTTTAACGAGATATGGCCCACATTCCTGGTGAGCCTTTTTGTTGCTATCTTTATCGTCCTGGCCACAAGGATGGTTTCGATCATTGAACTGGTGGTGAACAGGGGCGCAAACGCCGGTCAGATGGGAATGATGATCCTTTATCTGGTGCCGGACATTGTGGTATTCGCCCTGCCCGCGGCAGCCCTTATGGCCGTCCTGGTGGCCTTTCTCAGATTGTCCGCCGACAGTGAGATTATTGCCATGAAGGCAAGCGGGATCAGTCTATATCAGATGTTGCCGCCGGTCGTTTTACTCTCACTTGCTGCCTCGGCACTGGCCTTTTTCATGAATGTTGCCGCAGTCCCGTGGGGAAACAGTTCTTTCAAGGATCTCGTCTTCCAGATCGCCAGGTCGAGGGCTGATCTCGGTATCAAGGAGCGTGTTTTCTCCGAGCCGTTTGACGATGTCATGTTCTACGTAAATCATATTTCAACCCATGATCATGTTATGAAAGACGTCTTTGTGGTGGATCGCCGGGATAAGACAGCGACCAATACGATTGTGGCAAGAATGGGAAAGATCCTCGCGAACACCGACAAGCGGGCGATCACGCTGCAATTCAAAGACGGCACTATTTTTGTTGTTGAAAAAGACCTGGCATCAGCCAGGACTATCCGCTTTGACACCTATGATTTGAATATCGGGCTGCAGGATATTATGGCGGCTCTTCAGTCCCGGAGAAAGCATGCCAGCGAGATGCGGGTCGGTGAATTGATCAGCCGGATAGAAAAGGGGACGATAAATACCAAGCTCTTGAATAGATTGAAAATAAAGTTGTACGAGAAGCTTTCTCTGCCGCTGGCTGTTTTCCTCATGGGCCTGATCGGGGCGCCTTTGGGCGCACATCTTCGGGCAAGAGGACGTTCAAAGGGAATCGGGATCAGCCTGGTGGTTTTTCTTGCATATTATGTGAGTTTTACCGGAATCGAAAGGATCTGCGAATCCGGATCTCTCGCGCCCGGGATCGGAATCTGGCTTCCGGATGTATTTCTGCTCCTTGCATGCATATATCTACTCAGGAGGATTTCGCGTGAGCGGCCGCTTAACCCTTTCAGGCGTACCGGAGACGCCTGACCCGGACAAGCGGAAAGAATACATGACAACGCTCAAATGCCAACACAAGTTGGAGCCGATGCCATCAGAATTTGTCATCGTCCACTCCGCTACCAATGCAGTCATTTGGCATTGGATATTAATCTGGCGTTTGGATTTTGCAATCTGATATTATACAAAGTTCGATAGAGAAACGTTTCTGTTCATTTTGAACAAAAACTTATCCATAATGTACTGGAAAATGAACTGAAAGAGGGCTTTCTTGGTGGTACGGACACCCGTGCTTATTGCTCTTCTGGCTTCGGGAATGGGTTTTTTCCTGTCTCTCGTCCTCACCCCGCTGGTGCGGAAGATGGCTCAAATCACCGGGCAGGTAGCTGTTCCGAAGAGCGATCGATGGCACCGGAAGGAAACCGCCCTTCTGGGCGGTATCGGTATTTTCTGCTCCGTGATGGGGACCTGGATCGCGCTGTCTTTTGTGCTCGGCTGGGACGTCTACGGTCAGGGGCATTTACCGGTTATGCTCTGCGCGAGCGCAATGTTTCTGCTTGGTCTTGTGGATGATATCAGGAATATGGATCCTCAGCACAAGCTGGCAGGGCAGATCGTTATTTCGTGCATCATTGTGTTTCTCGGGCTTAAGCTTTCCTGGACCGGCTCTAATACCATCAACCTGCTCCTGTCCATTCTCTGGATCGTTGGTATTACCAATGCCTTCAATCTTCTCGACAACATGGATGGACTGGCAGCGGGTATCGCGATGATCGGCGGCGCTTTTTTCTGCGTCTACCGTGTGCTCGGGGCCGATGCACTCCTTTCCGCCGGTCCGTTGCTCTTGATCGGTGCCATTTATGTGGGTGCCCTTGGGGGGTTCCTGGTCTATAATTTCAACCCGGCATCCATATTCATGGGGGACGCCGGCAGTCTTTTCATCGGGTTCATGATGGGGTGCCTGACCATTCTCGGGGGCCCCGCCAAGACTGGGCAGGAGGGCTTTGTCCATATTCTCTCCGTTATTGCCATCCCCATATTCATCGTGTTTATTCCCATCCTGGACACCACGTTTGTGAGCCTGATGCGCAGGCTCTTCCACAGGCCCATTTCCCAGGGAGGACGAGACCATTCTTCACACAGACTTGTCGCCATCGGTTTTTCCGAAAAGACTGCGGTCCTTGTGTTGTACGGGTTTTCCATTGTATCGGGGATCCTGGCGCTTGGATTCAAGTACCTGAATGTGGGAATAGCAACCGTCATTACGGTCTTCTACGTGCTTTTTGTGATTTTGTTTTGGGTACACCTGGGAAAAGTCCAGGTCTACGCCGAGGAGTCAATCCTGTCGGACAAGAACGGCGGTGTTCTTACGCCGGTTCTCGTTGAGATCACCTACCGGCGAAGGATGTTCGAGGTACTGCTGGACTTCGTGCTCATCTGCGCGGCCTATTATACCGCCTATCTGCTTCGTTTTGAGGGCGCACCTGGAGCGAATCTCGATTTTTTTCTGAAATCACTGCCTATCCTGATCGCCTGTCAGCTCCTGGCGTTCTACTTTTTCGGCGTATATCGGGGCGTGTGGGAAAGCACAGGTATCAGGGACCTGGTAGGCTACGTGGAGGGCATTACGGCCGGCACGGTCGGTACGATCCTCATCCTTCTTTTCATGTATCGATTCCAGAGCTTCTCCCGAGCCGTGTTTGTGATTTACTGGGGTCTTATGCTCATCCTGATCTCCCTGTCTCGTCTCTCTTTCCGGATGCTGGATGAAGGGATCAGGAACGGAAATCCCCATGGCAGGAATACCCTTATCTACGGGGCCGGTATCGGAGGGCAAATGATGCTCAGGGAGATAGAAACAAACAGCACACTTGATTTGCACATCGTCGGTTTTGTGGACGATAACATCAGATTTCGCGGCAGGAAGGTAAAGGGGTATCCCATCATGGGGAGCGGAGAAGACCTGGAAAAGATCATCAGGGAACATGATATCAAGGATCTGATCATTTCTTTCAGGATTGATGGTGAAGAAAAAAAGAGGGAGATCAGGGAGCTTTGCAGACAAAAAGGATTTGAAACGAATGTCAGTCAGATGAAACTGATCATTTCATGAGAGCTGCTTTTAAAACGCCCCCTTCTGCCCGATTTCTGCGTCAGGCTCAAATTTGATGGAGTGGGACCCTCATGTGGACAAAGGGGTTGCGTCTTGCAACCCCTTTGTGGTTTGAGGCTGGGAATTATCCGAAGGTAAATCCCTTGGGCAGGGTGTCTTCAGCGGTTCCTTCAGGGACCCATGAGAGATCGGTGATAGTGTACGTGGGGTCAAGGGTCCGGAAGATAGGGATAACCCGCATCCCGATTTTGGGTTCGCCCACGGACAGATAGCTCATGAGGATGGTTGAAACGTCATCAAACTCCACGTTGATGAATTTGATGGGCTTTTCAAGGGTATTGAACGCCCCGGAACGCTCGCAGACCATGAACGTGTGGATTTTTGCGGTCTTCTTGCAGATATCGGTCAGGTCGACAACCGTATTCCTTGCGAGGCAGTCGGGACAATGGATGCGAAACGGCAGATAAACAGTGCCTTTGAACTCGCAATCCGGATTATCGCACCGGGTGCCGTGGATTTTCCCTTTCGGCAGATTCTCAAAAAAGACCGCTTCGCCCCCGTAGGTATGGATATAGGTCATGTCTCTGGGGTTCGTCACTCCCACCAGACGCCATGCCCGGTCTTCATCCCGGATGGGAACGTTGGGAGTGATGTGATGAAAGTCACCTCTGGGGCGATATTTTCCATTCTTGACAGTAACTGTTCCAAATATGCTCATGTCTTTCCCTCCTCTTATGCGTCTTTCTTGAGCAGATGATCGGGATCCATCAGGATAGTCGCCGTGACATGGGAACCGACACCCGCGTGGCTGATGGCTAGCGCGCGGTGGGCGTCTTTCACCTGGAGGTCTGTCCAGTCGTCCGGTCTTTCCCTGCCGAATTCGTCCCAGAGCTTCTGGTCACCGTGCATTTCCGCCCATCGGCCCCAGAGGTGAGTGGCAATTTCAAAGGTCTGCATGATGCCGGTCGCCCCGACTGCGTGCATGCACCCGATCAGTCCGCCTGACAGATTGGAAGGCAGCCTGCCGGGTTCTCCGGTGTGCGGGTTGGTGTGGTAGCAGTCTCCTGATTCCACGAAGTCTCTGCCGTAGCCGTAAGGTCTGAGCCCGATGTCTTCGTATGTCTGCATGTCGCTGATGGTGAAGGCGTCATGCAGTTCAATGACGTCCAGGTCTTCCATGGGGTCTCCAATGCCGGCCATCCGGTACCCGTACCAGGCGGCCATTCGGGCGGCCAGGAATCCTGTGAACCCGGGATATCGGTCGCCCCCGGGGAACTTTTCTCCCAGGTCTGAATACTGATCAGCCGATTCATTGGGAAGCAGGGGGATTTCCATATCCCGGCGACATGCCGGCCGTAAGGTATGGGAAGCCGCGGCCACCCAGATCCTGAGCGGCTTGTTTTTTGTATTTTTCGTCAATTCCGTGGCTGTTTTTTCGTCGCAGATGATCGCGCAGGCGGCACCCACGCTCATGAGGCAGCAGTCCAGTGCCCGGAGTGGATACGCGACCACGGGAGACTGTACAACGTCATCTACGGTGATTTTCATGGGGGCGTGGGCGAAAGGGTTGAACCGGGCATATCCGTGGTGCTTTACCGAGATTTCAGCCATGGTGCGACGGAAGGAGTCTTCCTCTTTTCCGAAAACCTGCCAGTATTTCTGGGCCATCACCGCATAATACCCGGTGTAGATGTGACCAAGAGGGGTTTCCCAGTCCTTATCCGCGGCGCAGGAGATCAGGTGATTCCCCTCGTCGGTGGGCACTTCATCCATGCGCTCCCAGCCCATAGCCAGGGCGCAATCGGAATAGCCCGAGGCAACCGCCTTGACGGCTTCCCAGAGAGTTGATCCGCCCGTGGCCCCGCCGGTCTTTATGCCGATATTTCCCAATGGGTCCAGGCCCAGGCGGTCATGAATTACCGCCTCGCCCAGGAGTTGATCACCGAAATGGTCTGCAAAGTGACCGTAGTAGGCAGTGTGGATGTAGCTCTTCAATTCCGCAGGGGTCTTGTTGATCAGTCTTGCTGCCATGGTAAGGGCATCAACAACCAGTTCCTCCGTCCGTTTCTCCGGTATGGCGCGGTCAAACTTTGACTGTCCCGCCGTCACCAGGTAAACGGGGCGCAATAGTTTGGGTATCTTCAATTGCCTTTCACTGAATTTAATCATGCCGCAGTCTCCTTTCTCCTTGAATTGCTTATTTGTTTTAATAAGGACACGGAGAGAAGTCAAACATAATTTTTATTCAAAAACTTTCCGGTATTTCTCATTGACAACAGTTGCGCATAATCCTATAAACTGACCGTGTTTGATGAGATCAAACAGCTCGGCATTTTTGCGGCATCAGCTTCATAAACTGCGGAGCAGTGCTGAATTGGTTCTCAAATAATTCTTGGGGGAATGATTATGGATTTCAGCCTTTCCATGGAACAGGAGATACTGCGGAATTCAGTGCGGCAGTTTGCGGAAAAGGAAATCAAACCAGTGGCGCGGGACCTGGATGAACGGGAGGAGTTTTCCTACGAGACCATGAGGAAAATGGCCGATCTGGGGCTTTTCGGCATGTTTGTTTCCGAGGAGTACGGCGGCCAGGGCATGGATTACATCTCTTATATCATCGCCACGGAGGAGATAGCCCGTGTGGATGGGTCCCACGCGGCCACGGTTGCTGCCGGTAATTCCCTTGGAATCGGACCGATCTACTATTTCGGAAACGAGGAGCAAAAGCGCAGGTATCTGCCCCGCTTGTGCAGTGGAGAGGCACTCTGGGGGTTCGGTCTCACGGAACCCAATGCCGGGTCCGATGCGGGCAATTCAAAGACTAATGCCGTATTGGACGGGAATGAGTGGATCGTAAACGGGAGCAAGATTTTTATTACCAATGCTTCGACGGATATCAGCGCGGGCGTTACGGCCCTGTGCCGTACGGGAACGAGGGACGATGGTCGTCCCGAGCTTTCCTGCGTTCTCGTGGAGCAGGGGACCAGCGGCTATGAAGCGCGCCCAATGCATGGGAAACTCATGTGGAGGGCCTCCAACACCAGTGAGCTCTTTTTTGACGACTGCCGTGTCCCGGAAGAAAATCTGCTGGGCAGCAGGGGCAACGGTTTTCACCAGATGCTGGACACCTTGGACGGAGGCCGCCTCTCCATCGGTGCCATGGGACTTGGTGGTGCACAGGGATGCTTTGAGATGGCCCTGCAATACAGCAGGGAACGGGAGCAGTTTGGAAAACCCATCTCCAATTTTCAGGTCAATGCCTTTAAGTTGGCGGATATGGCTATGGAGATCGAGTGTGCCCGACTGATTCTTTACAAGGCCTGCTGGCTGCGGGACAACAAGAAGCCTTTCGCGAAAGAAGCCGCCATGGCGAAACTGCACTGTTCCGAGGTCATGTATCGGTGTGCCAACCATGCAGTGCAACTGCATGGCGGGTACGGCCTCATGAAAGAATATGACGTGGAGCGGTTCTATCGTGATCAAAAGCTGCTTGAGATCGGCGAAGGGACGTCGGAAGTGCAGCGCATCGTGATTTCACGCTTGATAGGCGCCCTGTAACAATGAGCGTCGAACAACATCGAATGAAAAACGGACACCCGGTCTTGGGCATTTCTCAAAGAATTGTCGAAACAGCTCAATATCTCACACGGAGACGCAGAGGCCACAGAGTCTTAAAAGCAAAACTATTGTTTTTCTCTGATTGCTCTGCGTCTCTAGCGAACGAAGTGAACGAGCGTGAGAAGATTTTGAGTTATTTCTCGGTTACCCACAAAATATCATTTGAGTTTTGAAGTTTGAGGCTTGTCATTCGCCGTTGCCGAAAGCTTCCCTTGCCTCTCTTTCCAGTTCCTCCCCCCGGCCTTGGTAGCGGGGCGAAAAGTGAAAGGGATGAATCTGTTTTACCCCTGCCTTTCTTGCCAGGAGCCCTGCCTGCCGGGCGGTCAGGTGGTATTTTTTGCGGGCAATAGTCTCGTCCTTTTCCAGGAATGCGGTCTCAACATAGAAATGGTCCGCATTCCTTGCCAGTGCAATAATTTTTTCCTCATTTGCGGGACAATACCCTGCATCCGTCACGTAGGTTATTTTCTGACCGGGTGAGATGCGTGCGATCTGCTCGGTCAGTTCTCCCAGGGGAAATGTCTTTTCATGGGGCAAGCCTCTTGCTTCGACTGGGCTGATACGGAACAGCTTCTGCAGGTCCTCTTTTTCATACAGGTGTTTTTTGAATCTGTTGAGCCAGGGACCGACCGGAAGTCCGGTCTCCCGGAGATTTTCTTTGATGATGTTGATATGAAAATTTTCTTCCAGGGAAAGACCCAGGCAGGGGATCTGGTGGTCAAGGAGCACGCCTTTTACCACAAAAGGCCCTTCCATCAGGAAGGTCCCGGTGGATGGTTCCTCGCAAATGTTCTTTTCCGCGTGAAAACCCTTTCGGCAGGCATATTGCCTGGTAATGACAGCCTCTTCACTGATTTCACTTGCCCGCAGCAGGAGATTCGCTTCATATTCATGCACAAGGTTCCAGGTGTATCCGGCCAGTTTTCCCTCCACCTGGGCCAGAAAACCGGGCGGGCCCGTAAAATGGAGCACCTTTGCTCGTCCGAGAAATACCCGCAACAGCCTGTCAAACCCGATGAAGTGGTCCATATGGGTGTGGGTGACGAAAACGTGGGTGATCTTGAGAAGTTCCCGGGGGGAGAGGGCATTGAGATCTCCCAGGTCGAAGAGGATCGCCCTTCTTTCAAACCGGAAAGGGATATACAGTCCGGGATCGGAAAAAGGGTCATTTATGAGTCTGGGGATGAAGGAGCGGTACATATTTGACAACTTATAGCAGATATGCCATTATTCGCCAAGACTAAGATAAAAACCCTGATCCACCAGCAGGGTATCATCTGCTGTGTTGTCTTGGGTGGCTCCTCCTTGCGACGTATTGGACATACGACTCAGTCGTCGCTTCTCGGCGCCCCCGCTGGAGACGGGATCTTCGACTTGCATCTGACACCTTGCTGATGTTCAGGACTTTCACCAAATCAACCCACAATTGCGGAATTCATACGGTGGGTTTGGGAAGAACCCTGATCCACCGTTAAACTTCATCAATGTGTGCAGGCAACGCCGCTTTGGCTGTGTGAAGCCTCCTCTGCCCTGGCGGAGAGATGATGCCTTGCCGGTGGATCAGGGAAGCATAGCGCAGGGATATTGAGAGATGGCGGTTACCAAATATGATCTCGCGAGGCATGTGCGTGACGAAGTGCGCCTGAAGAGGCGCACGAGGATCCGGCAGCAATACCTTTTCCCGGAATTGGACCGCATCTTTCTGAGCAAGAAGCGTTCCCGGGAAATAGTGGACAGCCTGTTCAAGATTATCAAGGAGACCCTGACGAAGGGTGATGACGTGCTTATCTCAGGCTTCGGAAAATTTCAGGTCAAGTTCAAGTGGGCCCGGAGCGGAAGAAATCCCCGGACAGGCGAAAAGATCATCCTCCGCTCCCGGCGTGTGGTCAAATTCCATACTTCTCCGAAACTGCGGGACCGGATCAACAGGCAGTGATCCCGGATTCCCGGCTCAGGACTCCTGACTCCCGTCAAACACCAGATTTCCGTCTTTTGCATCCAACCGGATGACGTCCCCTTCCCGGACGGCGCCTTCAAGGAGTTTGACTGCAAGGGGGTCCTGTATGAGATGCTGTATTGTCCGCTTTAACGGTCTTGCGCCGTACACCGGGTCAAAGCCTGCGTTCGCCAGGAACTCTTTGGCGCGATCGGTGAGCTCCAGCCTGATTTTCCTCTCTTTCAGACGGCGGGCCAGCAACCCGGTCTGGATGTCCACGATCTTCTTTATTTCGTCGTGTCCCAGTGAGTTGAAGATCACAATCTCGTCAATGCGGTTCAGGAATTCCGGCTTGAAGGTATTCCGGAGTACTTCCATGACCCTTTCTCTCATCTGTTCGTCGTTTTTCCCTCCCAGTTCCTGGATCCACTGGCTTCCCACATTGGAGGTCATGATCAGGACGGTGTTTTTGAAGTCCACGGTGCGGCCTTTTCCATCCGTCATCCTCCCGTCGTCCAGGATCTGCAGCAGGACGTTAAAGACATCCGGATGGGCCTTCTCAATTTCGTCAAAAAGGACAACAGAGTAAGGGTGCCGTCGAATCGCCTCCGTCAGGTATCCTCCTTCCTCGTATCCCACATATCCGGGAGGAGCCCCGATGAGCCTGGCGACGGAGTGTTTTTCCATGTATTCGGACATATCGATGCGTACCATATACTGTTCATCATCGAACAGAAATTCAGCGAGTGCCCGGGCCAATTCTGTTTTGCCGACACCGGTCGGACCCATGAAGATGAATGATCCGATGGGCCGGTTGGGGTCCTGGAGTCCCGAGCGCGCGCGGCGAACGGCGTTGGCCACGGCAATGATGCCTTTTTCCTGTCCCACCACTCGCCGGGAGAGCCGTTCTTCCATTTTCAGGAGTTTTTCCCGTTCTCCTTCCATCATGCGGGAAACAGGAATGCCGGTCCACTTCGCCACCACCTCGGCTATGTCCTCACTATCCACCTCTTCCTTGAGCATTTTTCTGCCCTGCTGAAGTGTTTCAAGGTCCTGGTTTTCTTTTTCCAGGGCCTTCTCCAATTCGATCAGGGTACCGTACTTGAGTTCCGCGGCCCGGCTCAGATCCCCCTGGCGTTCCGCCAGTTGTGCCTCCGACCTGGTTGTCTCCAGTTTTTCCTTGATTTCCCTGATCTTTGAAATGACCTCTTTTTCCTTTTTCCAGTGCGCGGTCATTTCCTCGGTGCTCGACTGGAGTTCATGCAGTTCCTTTTCAAGGCTCCGGAGCCGGTCCTTTGAGGCCTGGTCCTTTTCCTTCTTGAGCGCCTCCCGCTCAATCTCCAGCTGGGTGATTTTTCGCTGGATATCGTCAATCTCGGCAGGCATGCTGTCAATTTCTATGCGCAGCCGGGAGGTGGCCTCGTCAACGAGATCAATGGCCTTGTCCGGGAGGAACCGGTCCGTAATGTACCGGTGCGACAGGGTGGCGGCCGCCACCAGGGCGGAATCCTTGATCCGGACGCCGTGGTGCACTTCATATTTCTCCTTGAGTCCGCGGAGAATGGAAATGGTATCTTCCACGGATGGTTCATCCACCATCACCGGCTGGAACCGGCGTTCGAGGGCCGCATCTTTCTCGATATACTTTCGATACTCTTTGATGGTGGTCGCTCCCACACATCTGAGCTCACCCCTGGCAAGGGCCGGTTTCAGCATGTTGGAGGCATCAACCGCGCCCTCGGCCGCGCCTGCTCCCACCAGGGTATGCATTTCATCGATGAACAGGATAATCTGTCCCTGGGCGTCAGTTATCTCCTTCAGCAGTGCTTTGAGCCGATCCTCGAATTCACCCCGGTATTTGGCCCCGGCAATTAGAGCGCCCATGTCCAGCGCTACCACCCGCTTTTCTTTGAGGGTCTCCGGGACATCTCCCTGGACGATCCTCTGGGCAAGTCCTTCCACAATGGCGGTCTTTCCCACACCGGGTTCGCCGATCAGGACCGGATTGTTCTTAGTTCGCCTTGACAGGACCTGGATGATGCGCCTGATTTCTTCGTCCCTGCCTATGACCGGATCGAGGTTTCCTTTGGCCGCAATGGCGGTGAGGTCGCGGCTGAATTTTTCCAGAGCCTGGTATTTGTCTTCAGGGTTCTGGTCCGTGATCCGCTGTCCGCCCCGAATGTCCACGAGCGCCTTGAGAATAGCGTCCCTCGTGACCCCGGCCCGGGTAAGGATATGCGCCGCCGCCCCGTCTTTTTCTTCAGCAATGGCGATAAGCAGGTGTTCCAGGCTCACAAATTCGTCCTTCATCTGCTCCGCCTCGGAAAATGATTTGTCCAGGACGGCCTTTGAGCGTTGCGATAGGTAGACTTCCGAGAGCCCGGAGCCCGACACCTTGGGCAGTTTTTCGAGGGCTTCCAGGAACGCCTGAAGAAGGCCCTTCTGATCTGCCCCTATCTTCCCCAGGAGCGGGGGAATGACGCCCTCCGTCTGCTGGAGAATCGCTGTCCCCAGGTGTTCCGGTTCAATTTGCTGGTGACCGTATTTTTCGGCCCTTTGTTGAGAGGTTTGTATCACCTCTTGCGCTTTTATGGTGAATTTATCGAATCGCATGGTTTCGTTTCCTCCTGCGTTTTCATGACTGCAACATATTTAGGCAAGTGTTAAAAAGGTAAGAATTGACGCTGCAATGTCAACAGAAGCGCGTCTGCCAAGCGATATGGCCATTAAACTAATGATGGAACTCAGAACAATGAAATTCTGCGCGATTTAGTGCCTCTTTCGGGGATGGTGGAAACCCGTCGCCTTCCCCGTCCCGACCCGGAACGGAGCGGGGCAAACAGAGAAAGTCTTGGGTTGTCGCGAGCGACTTGTCATTCC
>CAZWEV010000057.1:0-25335 GCA_964633015.1 uncultured Desulfobacteraceae bacterium
TTTTTCAATGACAAAGCGAGGGGCAATATAAGCTTCGACGAACTCAGGATTATCCCCGGTATTAAAAATCGTAAAATTCACTTTACGAAAGTAGCCTTGAATTCGGTGGGAGGATCTCCCGACATCCCCAATTTTTGCTCGCGGATCTGGAGCAAAAATCGGACTTTTTTGGTGTCCATATTGGTGGCTATCGGCGGAATTTTGGTGGCTATATTGGTGGTTAACAGCGGTGTCTTTTATTATCTGCTATTATCGCTCTTTATAATATAACAATTTGACATTATTAATATTATTATCGTTCACTA
The DNA here is from genome assembly GCA_964633015.1 of uncultured Desulfobacteraceae bacterium. Taxonomy (GTDB): domain Bacteria; phylum Desulfobacterota; class DSM-4660; order Desulfatiglandales; family Desulfatiglandaceae; genus B46-G9. The sequence continues at coordinate 306 of CAZWEV010000057.1, forward strand.
TCTTTACATATTTCTTGGTAATAATTTTCTGGAGCGCGCTCATAACCCGAAGGTCGTAGGTTCGAATCCTGCCCCCGCTACCAATACAAATCCAAAGGGGTTAGGTTGTATTGCCTAACCCCTTTTTTGTTGCTTGAGGGGATTTGAGTGCGTCCAGATATGCGTGGGCATTTGTTTCGAATCATACCCTCTTTATTTTTCGTACGGGAACGGAACCGGCAGGAAGAAAATTAACAGCACGGAGTCTTCTGTGTTTTTGCGCTGCAGGAGAATTGATCATGTCGCATACAGTGCTGGTGAGAAAATTGGAAGTGAGTCTGGCCGGTGTCGGATTTCGGTCGAGAGGTGGGGGGGAATAGCCAAGGACGGCAATTACTCCCTTTTAGGTTGAGTTATCGAATTTTAGAAGAGCGTTCCTTTGTTCCACTCTCACTGACTTACCCGATGTTTGTCATATTTAGGTTGCCCAATTAACCGAAACATGGTGAATTAACAACAATACGGTATATACAACTTTCAGAGGCAAAATTTGACAGAAAGGAAATTGATAACTTGGTGAAAACTGGTAACATTGATAAAGACTATCAGCAAGAGAGATACCATGTATATCCCGCTGCAATATCAAGTTTCAGAATATGATTGCGTGCCGACATCTTTTATCAATGCTGTTTCATGTCTTTTCGAGCGTAATGAAATCCCGCCCATGGTTATCCGATATATTTACATGTACAGCCTTGATACTGTCGGAAAGGATGCCAGGCTTGGCAGTGCGGGGACAAGTAAATATGCGGTCAGACTGCTCGGGTCTTGGTTGAGTTCCTACAAATTTAAGAAGTTCTCCGTCAAAACGGAGTTCCTCGAGGGAGAAGAGGTTCATTTTGACAAACCAGGCAAAATTTTTGCCTGCCTGGAAGAAGAAGGAGTTGCCCTGTGCAAGGTCTTTTTGGACCGTCGGCAGGACCACTATCTGCTGCTTCTCAGTCGCGAGGAAGACTGGGTATTCTGCTTTGATCCATACTACCGAAAATCCATACGGGGCTTAAGCAACAGAGTTCATATGCTCAAGATGCATGACATACGGTCTCCCAATCTAAAAATACGCCTCCACTGGTTAGAAAGGGAAAACCCCGGAGACCGTTTCTGCCTGGGCCCTGTTCAAACGCGTGAAAGCCTTTTAATGTGGAGAGATCGGTGAAACGGAGGAAGGGGACTATCTTTATCTTGCTTAATCCCCTATGATTTTTATGAGGACCCGTTTTTTTCGCCACCCGTCAAATTCTCCGTAAAAGATCTGTTCCCAGGTTCCGAAATCCAGCCTGCCGTTCGTGACGGCCACCACCACCTCCCGGCCCATGATCTGCCGCTTCATGTGCGCGTCGGCATTGTCTTCGCCCACGTTGTGGCGGTACTGGGAAACGGGTTCATGGGGAGCAAGCTTTTCCAGCCATTTTTCATAATCCTGGTGGAGACCGGATTCATCATCGTTGATGAAGACCGATGCCGTAATATGCATTGCGTTGCAAAGGACAAAACCTTCCTTGATGCCACTTTCTCTCAGAGATTCTTGCACCTGGGGGGTGATGTTCACGAAGGCCCGACGGGCGGGAATGTTGAACCAGAGTTCTTTTCGGAAGCTTTTCATATCCGATGCTCCTCGTTTATGCCCCCTTCGGGTGGCACCTGATGCCTCCTGCTCAGCGGGAAGAGACTCATGCACGGGAGGGCGACGGAGCTCGTTTTCTCCCGGACAGGGCGAAAGGGTGATCAGCAGGTTTGATTATCCAGTATTTCCCGGAGCTTCTGGGAGAGCATCTTGATGTTGAATGGTTTTTGAATGAAGCCGTTGCATCCTCGTTTCAATATTTCGGATGCTTCGCCCCTGAGACTGTAGCCGGTAGAGAGAAGGACCTTGACACCGGGATCAATCTCCCGAAGCTGGTCATAAGCGTCGCCGCCTCCCATTCCGGGCATGATCATGTCCAGGACAACGATGTCTATCCGGTCCTTGTTCATCCGAAACACCTCCACGGCCTCCGGGCCGCTTCTGGCCGTGAGGACCTTGTAGCCCAGTGCCTCAAGGATTTCGGCGCCCACCTCGATGATCATGTCCTCATCGTCAACGAGGAGAACGGTCTCTGGTCCGCGGAGGATCCTGCCTTCAGGGCCTGTATCTTTCTCCACCGTTTTCTTGCTGGCAGGGAGATAGATGGAAAAGGTGGTGCCTTCCCCGATCATGCTTTCAACTTCGATCATCCCGTTATGATTCTTGATGATCCCATAGGCTGACGCGAGTCCGAGACCGGTACCGCGGCCCATTTCCTTGGTGGTGAAAAACGGCTCGAAGATCCTGCGCCGGGTGTTTTCGTCCATGCCGAGCCCGCTGTCGCTCACCGTTATCCGGACATACGGTCCCGGAGACAGGTCGTAAGGGATTGCCGTCTGCGCGCTCAGCGTGATATTATTCGTCTCAAGAGAGAGATTGCCGCCGCCCGGCATGGCCTGCCAGGCGTTGACAAAGAGATTGAGCAGGACCTGTTCAATCTGTCCCTGGTCAGCCTCCACGGCCCACAGGGTTTCTTCAAACCGGGTGGAAATGACGACCTCTTTCTTGGTCCTGCCGAACATGGTTGCGGTTTTTTCCACGAGCTCATTGAGGTCAATCGGCTTGACATCGTACTTGCCTCCCCGGGCAAATCCGAGCAGCTGTTTGGTGAGTTCGGCCCCGCTTTCGATATACTGCTCGATGCTTTTCAATTTCTGATAGTGGGGATGGTTGGAATCGATTTTGAGGAGCATGAGGGACGTGTAACCCTGAATACCCATGAGCAGGTTGTTGAAGTCGTGGGCAATACCGCCGGCGAGCGTTCCCACGGCCTCCATCTTCTGAGCCTGCTGGAGCTGGGCCTCGAGACGCTTCCTGGCGCTGATATCCCTGGCTACTCCGTGGGTTCCCAGGTATGCCTTGTCCGCTGCTTTGACCGGCTTGTCATACATGCCGGTTGCCTTCAGCTCAACGGTGAGATGGCGGATCTCGCACGCCCGAAAAGCCTCATGCCCTTCCGTCGATTTCAGACGCAACTGCACCCCGGTGGCTGCCCGCTCCCCGGTCCTCCGCTCATTGAAAAACCATTGGGCTCGTTCCAGGTCTTCTTCGTATATAACGGTTGAATAGTGCTTTCCGATGAGTTGATCAGCGTCGTACCCCAGGAGGCGCTTGGCTGCCTGGCTGACAAAGGTAAAATCCCCGTTTTCATCCAGGGTGTAAATAATATCAGGGGAATTCTGGACCAGATACCGGTACCTTTCTTCGGAGAGTTCCAGTTTCCCGTTGATGATTTCCTTTTCGCTTTTGAGTTGCTTCTGGTCGAGGGCGTTCTGCACGGTCTTGAGGAGCTCTTCAAACTCAAAGGGCTTCCTCAAATAGTCGTAAGCCCCTCTCCGTAGGGCCCCGATGGCTGAATCCAGAGAGGCGTGTCCGGTGATGATGACGACCATGGTCCCCGGGCTCGTCTCATAGATGTACTCCATGAGCTGGTGGCCGTTCATATCGGGGATTACCATGTCCAGAAGGGCAAGGTCGAATTGGTACACGGACAGGATATCCCTGGCTTCCTGTCCCGACCTCGCGGTGTACACATCGTACCCCTGCTCATCCAGGAGGAGTTTCAGGCTGTCCCGAATCCTTGGTTCATCGTCAACGATAAGTATTTTTGTGAGAGAAGGCATGGGTATCTCTAAAGGGTATCTGGTTCACGGTTCGGAGCTGTCTTTGACCGGCAGGGATATTTTGAATGCGGCACCTGCCCCTTTTTCACTTTCACAAGTCAGGACCCCTCCCAGGGCCTTAATTGTCTGAAACGCGATGGAAAGGCCGACACCGGAGTGTCCTTCTTTCTTGGACGTCACAAAAGGTTCAAATGCGCGTTCCTTGATCTCCTCGTCGATCCCCGGGCCGTCATCCTTGAAGACTATTTCAATGTACGATTGAACATTCTCACTGCTGACTCCGGATTGTCCCTGGAGACCGGCTGAGATCCTGCGGGTGGAGAGATAGATATTGCCGCCGTCAGCCATGGCCTCGGCGGCGTTTTTCATCAGGTTGATAAAAGCCTGTTTCAGGCCGTCTTTTTCTGAAACGGGTTTCGGGATGGTGGGATCCAGGTCAGTGTGAATGGTGATTCCGCTCTTTTCCGCCATGGAATCCTTGGATATCTTGACCAGGTCTGTTAGCAGGGCATTGATATCAACCAGTTCCAGTTTGGGCGTCCTGCTCCGGGAGAACCCGGTGAGGGTGCGAAGAATCAGCGCAATGCGGTCGATCTCTTCGTTAATGATTCGTATTTCATCCTGAGCGACATTTTCAGAAGATAGTTTCATGCTCAGAATCTTGAGATAATTCTTGATGATGCTGAGAGGATTATTCACTTCGTGCGCCACCCGGCGGGCCATGCCTGAGGATGCGATTGCGCCTTCAGACTGAATTTTCTGCATCTGATGGCGCCGGAGGATGTTGGAGTGGAGCGCGACTGCGGCCTGTCTCGTAAAGAGATCGAGGAGCTTGCGATGCGATTGAAAGTATCTCAGGTCAGACCTGTCAATCCCCAGCAGGATGACACCGACGGGATCGCTGTTTGCCAGCAAGGGCAGGCACAGGATTCCTTCCTTGTCAAGGAAATGAATGAGCTGTTCGTCGATGAGGGCAAGGGAGAAATGTGGTGAGATGTTCATGGAATCCAGGGGGAGGTGCTGGCTGAGACAGGAGATGAGGAGGCTTTGTTCGGACTCCATGGGAACGAGAAGCCCCTCTACGAGGGCCGATTTTCCTTCCCCCTCAATGGATTTTCCCACAAGCCCCTTTTTATCGGGGTCCATGAGAAAAAAGAAAATATCGCTCGTATCGAAAAGGACGCGGAATCCATGTTCGAGGGACCGCAGGATCTCTTTCTCGTCATTGGCCTCCAGCAGGTTCTGGAGGGTACCGAGAAGGAGAGAGATATTCCGCACCTCGCTCATGAGGTCTCCTTCGATTTTCCGGTCTTTTTCGCTCAGGTCCTGTTCAGCGGCTTCCGGCGGCTCTATCTCGATATCGAGAGACCGGGCCACTTCCACCACCCTTTCATCAGCCTGAACCTGTATGGATTCGATACCCGCGCGGGAAAGCCGCAGCAGCTTTTCGGCCGTCTCCATCCCGCCATCCGGCAAAGTATTTGGACCTTGGGAAAGGATGTTGGCGGCAAAAATGATTTTGACAAGAGGAAACGCCCCCATAATCCTTTCCACGGGCTCGTGGTGATAAAGGACTGCATCGGAGGCAAAAGGCTGGAGATTCCAGCGCTGCAGAAGCCATGCACCCACTTCGCAATGGTTTAGACCGAGCCGTATTTCACCTGCGAGGAGCAAATCCGGGCGGTCCGCATATTCTCGAAGAAGCGCCGCATATTCGTCCTTGAGATTGACCCAGAGGACGAGCCTGCCGATATCGTGAAGCAAGCCCGCCAGAAAGGCCTCTTCCGGGTCCTGGTATCTCATTTTCCGGGCAAGCAGCCTGGCCGTCACGGCACACCTGAGGGAGTGCCACCAGAAAAGCTTGAGATTGAAAGTGGCATTTCCGCTGGTACGTTCGAACGCCCTGAAGACAGAGGCGCTGATGGCGGTATTCTTGGTGGTATTGGTCCCCAGAAAACCCACGGCCTGCTGGATAGTGCTGACCTTTTTCGGAAGGCCGTAGTAGGCGGAATTCACGAGCCTGAGGATCTTTCCGCTCAGGGAAGGATCCTTTTCAATGATGGATGAGATTTCCTTGAGAGATATGTTGTCGTCATTGCAGGCTCTTATGAGTTTGACCAGGATATGGGGAAGGGTAGGAAGATTCCTGAGGGTGGAAACTTTCTCGCCTATGGATTCATGCAGACCGGTCATGATGGCAGTATAAACAAAAAATGTTTCAAGTCAAGGGAATTGAGATAAATATGTGCAAGATATTCCTACGTTATCTTTCTCTCAACCCGGTTTTTCTCTGAGCACACCAAAGACGGCCGGCCCCGCGATGGCGGCCGGGGCATTGCCGGAAATCTATGCAAGGGTGATGCCAAAGGCAGGGGAGTTCCGGACGCCCCTGATTCACCATCCAATTCTGGCATCACGAGTTTTACCGGGTAATTTGGAGAAATTCCTGGTTACCAGGGAAAGCGGAAGGATGTTGACAAGCTGAGTCGCAAGAGACATAATAGAAAATTGTGAGAAATAGATAACCTGCCTGATTTATGAAGGAATTTTACATGGCAAAGCAGCATGATCAGCGTCCCCTTATCGCGATCACCATGGGTGATCCTGCGGGTATCGGCCCGGAGATCATTCTGAAGGCGCTTGCAGACCGGGGATTATACCGTATCAGCAGGCCGATAGTACTGGGGGACCATGCAGTTCTCTCTTCGGAACTTCAGCGGGCGGCTTCCGGGCAAGAGGTTCGGCTGGTGGAAAGACCCGCGGAAGCAAAGGGGAACCCGGGGAATATTGAACTTATGGCGGTGTCGCACCTGGAAAAGGAAGTCATGGTTCCCGGTCGACCGACCCCGGAGGGCGGAAAAGCCATGATGAACGCCGTTTTGACGGCCGTGGATCTGGCTCGCCGCGGCGAGATCCACGCGATGGTGACATGCCCCATCAGCAAGGCACTGATGCAGCAGGTGGGATACGCCTATGAAGGCCACACGCGGTTTATTGCTGATCTCACCGGCACAGAGGACTACGTAATGATGCTTGCGGGAAAGCGGCTGCGGGTTGTGCTTGTCACCATCCACTGCGGGTTGAAGGAGGTACCCGGGCTGCTGGATGTTGACAAAGTATACAACACCATACAGGTTACGGCCCGGGCTCTTGTGAACGATTTTGGAAAAACCTCTCCGTCGCTGGGGGTAGCGGCCTTGAACCCTCATGCAGGAGAAGAAGGGATCTTCGGTTCCGAGGAAAAGCGCATCATCCTGCCTGCCATTGAAAGGGCGAGGAGGGAAGGTCTTGACGTTGACGGCCCGCTCCCCGCTGACACGCTTTTCTGGAAGGCGGCGCAAGGCCGGTACGAGGCAGTGGTGGCCATGTACCATGACCAGGGGTTGATCCCGCTCAAGCTTCTCCACTTCAGCGATGCCGTAAATGTGACCCTGGGACTTCCTATTGTCCGCACTTCTGTGGATCACGGCACGGCCTATGATATCGCGGGCACGGGAAGGGCCGATCCGTCCAGCCTGAAGGCGGCTGTGACGATGGCAGTGGACATTGTAAACAACCGCCGAAAGAGACAGTAGATAATATGGGCACGGATCACATCAGGATACGGGGTGCAAGGGTTCACAACCTGAAGAATATTTCTCTGGATATCCCCAGAAATCAACTTGTGGTCATCACCGGTCTTTCCGGGTCGGGGAAGTCTTCCCTCGCATTTGACACCATTTATGCCGAGGGACAGCGGCGATACGTGGAATCCCTCTCGGCCTATGCGCGGCAGTTTCTCGAGCAGATGGACAAGCCTGATGTGGATACCATCGAGGGACTTTCACCCGCTATCTCCATCGAGCAGCGGAGCTCCAGCCGCAATCCTCGTTCCACGGTGGGGACCGTCACCGAGATCTACGATTACATGCGTGTCCTTTTTGCCAGGGTGGGGAGACCCCACTGTCCGAAATGCGGCATCGAGATCCATTCCCAGACCGTACAGCAGATCGTTGATCGGGTCCTGGCGCTGCCGGAAGGGACAAGGGTCCAGATCCTGGCGCCGCTGGTGTCCGGACGAAAGGGAACCCATGCCCAGACCCTCCGCCGACTCCGGAAAGAAGGTTTCACCCGCGTCAGGATAGACGGAGAGATCAGGCTCCTGGAAGAGGATATCCTCCTGGACAAGAACAGGAAACACGATATCCTTGTGGTGGTGGATCGCCTCGTGGTGAAAGAGGGGATCCACAAACGCCTCACTGATTCCATGGAATTGACCCTCACCCTTTCCGAGGGCATCGCTATCGCCGACGTGGTTGGTTCCAGTGAGATCTTCTTCAGCCAGAAGGCTGCGTGCCCGTCCTGCGGTCTGAGTATCCCGGAGCTCACTCCTCAGATGTTTTCTTTCAACAATCCCCGGGGCGCATGCGAGGAATGCAGCGGGCTTGGAACCAAGAAATATCTTGATCCGGACCTGATCGTTCCGAATCCTGATCTCTCTCTCCGACAGGGCGCAATCGCTCCCTGGGCCAATCGCCATTCCGTCTATTTCCAGCAGATCCTGGATTCACTGTGTCAGCACTATGAGATAGACATATATTCTCCGTTCAGCGGTCTTCCTGAAGAAGTCCAAGAGGCGCTGCTCTACGGTTCAGGGAAAGAGGAGATAAAGTTCTATTTTGAACGGGCACATCGGCGGTACTTTCATACCCGGCCGTATGAAGGGATTATCCCCAACCTGGAGCGGCGGTACCTTGAGACGGATTCCTACCAGGTTCGCGAGGACATCGAACAGTACATGAGTATCCGGCCGTGTCCCGCATGCGGCGGCACACGCCTCAAACCCGTGAGTCTGGCCGTTACGGTCGGGGGAAAGGGAATCCACGAGGTCACGGCTCTCCCCACGGAGAAGGCTGTAGCGTTTTTTCATCATCTCCAGTTGACGGAAAAAGAGGAGGCCATTGCCAGGAGGGTCCTGAAAGAGATCAGGGAAAGACTTGAATTCCTGATGAGTGTGGGCTTGAATTATCTGACCCTTGACCGTGCTTCGGCCACCCTCTCAGGTGGAGAGGAACAGAGAATCAGACTGGCCACCCAGATCAGTTCCGGTCTCGCGGGAGTCCTCTATGTCCTTGATGAGCCGAGCATAGGGCTCCACCAGCGGGATAATCTGCGGCTCCTGAGGAACCTGAATCGCTTGAAGGAATTGGGGAATACCGTCCTGGTAGTTGAACACGATGCAGAGACCATATTGAGCGCCGATCATATCATAGACCTGGGACCCGGGGCAGGGATGCTGGGAGGCGAGATCGTGTTCCAAGGATCCCCGAAGGAAATAATGGGGGATAATGACAGTCTGACCGGTCAATATCTGTCGGGAAAACAGGTGATTCCCATCCCGGCGGAACGCAGGAAAGGGAACGGGCAATCCCTGGTTGTCGAGGGAGCCGGAGAGCACAATCTGAAAAATATCGCAGCCGAGATACCGCTGGGCACCTTCACCTGTGTCACCGGCGTCTCGGGATCCGGAAAGAGCAGCCTGGTCAACGGCATTCTGTATCCGGCCCTGTGCAACAGGCTCTACCGTTCCAAGGCCAGGGTGGGACAGGTCGCCGGAATCAGGGGGATTGAGTACATAGACAAAGTTATCAACATAGATCAGAGTCCCATCGGCAGGACTCCCCGTTCGAATCCGGCCACCTACACGGGTGTTTTCACCCCGATTCGGGAGCTTTTTTCCCGACTGCCGGAATCCAGGGCACGGGGATACAGGCCGGGCAGGTTCAGTTTCAATGTCAAGGGGGGGCGGTGTGAAGTCTGCCGCGGGGACGGGATCATAAAGATAGAGATGCATTTCCTCCCGGATGTTTATGTCAAGTGCGAAGCATGCAAGGGGCTGCGGTACAACCGGGACACACTGGATATTCACTACAGGGGCAAGACCATCGCCGATGTCCTGGAAATGACCGTAAATCAGGGCCTCTCCTTTTTCCAGAACATTCCCCATATTCGGGGAAAACTGAAAACGCTCGTGGATGTTGGGCTGGGGTATGTGAAGCTGGGACAGCCCGCCACCACCCTTTCCGGCGGTGAGGCCCAGCGTATCAAACTCTCCCGGGAACTGAGCAAGCGAAATACCGGCAGGACCCTATACCTGCTTGATGAGCCCACTACCGGGCTGCATTTCGCGGACATCAGAAAATTGCTCGAGGTCCTCAATTACTTGGTGGCCCTCAAAAACACGGTGGTGGTCATTGAACACAACCTGGATGTTGTCAAGACGGCGGATTATATCATTGACCTCGGCCCGGAAGGGGGAGACAAAGGGGGGTACATTGTCGGGGCCGGAACCCCGGAGGAAATTGCCCGGAACGAGTTCTCTTATACCGGACAGTTTTTGAAGCACATGCTGCCGGCATGATCCTTCTGCCCCTCGCGAGTCTCCAAATCCACCATCTCATTTTGGTATCATGCATTTCACCGGGTGATTTGGCGAAAGTCCTGATCATCAGCAGGTGTCAGATGCAAGTCGAAGATCCCGTCCCCGGCGGGGGCGGCAAGGAGGAGCGAGCGAAGGCAACGGAGCAGATAATGTCTTGGTGGTAATCAACAACCCTTTGCTTGATTTTGGCTGCTAATCAAGGTATGATACCATAAAATTTCTTACTCATAAGGGCAAAAATCGGACTGGAGGAGCGGCCTCCTGGTTGCGATCAGATTTTTCAGGAATGCTGGTCATTCGCGACCGGGCGATCGTTCCCAGAAGAAAGGCACCGGGAAAACAGCGTATCGTGGAAATGATGCTTGAAAAATCAGTGCAGAAGAAACAGGTTCGGTATGCAGCGCCCCGACGTACCGGACGATGCCTGTCCTGCGGAACCACTGATATGAAGCCAGGGAGACGATACTGTTCAACAGAATGTCGACAGCAGATAACGTGGGTGCTTTCACTGGCAAAAGGGCTGCTTCGGACATTCAATGCCCGCTATGCCGCATTCTCATTTACCGCTGATTATGTTGTCCTTGATGTATTGCCCGTCTGGACGAACGGCATCAGTCGTTTTATCGGCCGCCGAACCCCGGGGCAGAAGCCGGCGAAAGACCTCAAGGATCTTATATTGGAATCGGGAGAGGAGTGGTACGGTCTCCTGGATCGGAAGCATTCCAAGAGTCTGGCATCGCTTCGCCTGCTCAAGGAGAACCATAGCCCGCACCTGGACCCGGAATGTATCAGACCGGCAAGAAAAAATCGTCCCCGCCTGTCAAGACTGGAAAGCGAGTGTCTCAGGATCTTGAAAGTAGAACGGGAGGTCCTTTCCTCCGGGAGCTGCACATCAGTAATAAAGACTGCCTACAAGCGGCTCGCCAAGCGGCACCATCCGGACATGGGAGGTGATGCAGAGACATTCAAAAGGTTGAATGAAGCCCATCAGCAGATGCTCATGTGGGCGGAGAACCCCCAGTATACCTGCAGAAAAGCCCTCCTGGATTCCTGGTCCTATGACGGCTCCACGAACCGGTGGGCCCCCCCTTTGTAGCGTTACCGACCCTTGACAAGTCCCATAACCCTTTTCCCGTTGCTTCAAAGCAAAGCACCATGCAAGTGCACATTAGACATCAGGGAGGGACAGCGGGCTCCTTTCCGGCGGGAATATACGTTGCCTGCGGTTATGGAACGGCGCCAACATTCTGCGAGGGTGTCTGAGCAATGTCACGAAAGGGGCAGTGCTCGGGGAGGCCGTCCGATGCGCCTGCTGGGCGCAAAAATCCCGAGAGCAGCTTCTAACGGCCTCTGGTGTTCTCGATATCCCTCTTTCGGAAACGAACCCCCTGTCCCTCTCTCTTGCAATGTGGGCGTGCCGCGGAAATAGGGGAGCTTATGAGAGGAGACTCCGGGGTTAAGGAAGGGACACGGGGATCTTTTTGCAGGCACGAAACCCTTTCTCTGCTGGGCCTGTATATCTCTCCGACGACTGGGCGTGCCGGCGGTATCGGAATGCTTTTGCCTCTTCCCCCGGTGGTGGAGGAATGGAAAAGGCCCCCGGCCGCCTTGCTGAGCACCTGTCACCGCCGGCAGGGTGAGGCCCCATCGTGCTCGCAAAAAGATTGCTGTGGCCCTTCCCTGCCTCACGAAGGCTGATGTTCTTTTCGAAGGAGATCGTTGACGGTCTTCACCGGGTTGAAGGTGATTGAGGGGACATCCACGAAGACCGTGTTCCAGTGTTCCATGGCCCCGTTCCACAGGCCGGGCAGCTCCAGCGCCTTGAGCTCCTTTCCCGCCCTGGATTTCCTGGAAATGAACACGGCCTCATGGTCCACGAATCGACTGAGATTAAAGGGGCGTCCTTTCCAGTCCTTCATTCCGCAGACAAGATCTACCGGATTGAAGTGGGTCGATGCGGCAACGATTTCCGTCTGTTCTTCCGACCGCAGGTCGATCTGGGCCATCTCCACGATCTGGCATGAATGGTTGCCGTTTTTCCCCTCCACCCAGAAAGGGCCTCCTCCCGGTTCCCCAACATTTCTCACCATTCCGCATACCCGAAGAGGACGATCAAGTTTCTTGAGAAGAAAGTGCCCCAGTTTTTCAGGGGGTTCCTTCCGGAAGGCATCGGGTATCTCCATGTGGAGCTCTTCCGAAGCAAATCCCAGAACATCATCAATAAGATGAAGGGTGACCGGACCCTCGGAAAGGCGTCGCAGGTAATTGAAGGTCGTGGTCTGCAGCTGGATGAAAAGGCCGCCCAGGACTTTTTTCCATTGAAACGTTGTTTCTTTCAGTCGGTCCGGGACGACATTGTCGATATTTTTTATGAACACCAGATCCGCTCCAAGGTCACCGAGATTTTCGATAAGGGCCCCATGCCCACCGGGTCGGAAAAGCAGTGTGCCGTCTTCGCGCCTGAAGGGCTGATTGTCGAGATCAACGGCAATGGTGTTGGTGTGTTTTTTCTGCACGGAGAAGTCCACTCCATAAGAAACCTGGTATTGCTGCTCGTAGAGCGGGAGAATTTCTTCCAGCAACACTATGAATCTTTGCAGATGTTCTTCGGAAACAGTGAAATGAACATGGCAGACACCATCGCGATTTGCCGCGTAGGATGCCGCCTCCACAAGATGTTCTTCAAAGGCGGTCCTGGCTTCGCCGTCATATTGATGAAACGGTATGAGTCCTTTGGGCAGGGACCCGTAGCTGAGTCCTTTATCGGTGAGCAGAAAAGCCAGGATTTCGCGCAGGGCGCCGGTTTCCAGGAGGCTTTTCATGGACGTTTCTGCCATGCCGGCAGCTGCTTCCAGATGAGGCATAAAAGGGAACTGAGAAAGGCTCCTGAAGAATTCCACAAGGGCCCCGGCTTCGGGGTCGCCGGACCGGGCGCTTTTTTCCACGGAGTCAAGAGACCAGGGCTGTTCCGCATGGAAGAATTTCAGGGGTACTTTGAACATACGGGTAGCGGCCCCCGATGCCGGAACGAATTTCAGGCAGTCGTAGTCCTCTTTTTGCCGGTCAAAGAGCTGGGAAAAAGAACGGACTTCTGCATCGGACAGCACCCTGATGCCGTCGCCCGGAGTACAGGGACGGTGGAGCTTCATATGGGCCGGAGGCTTTTTGAAAAATTCAATCTGGCGAAGGACCTCCGATACGGTGAGCCCCTGGTGTTCGATCTGCTGTACGTCTGATGAAGTGAACATCTTCGATTGCATGGAGGCCTCCTTTCTTGGAATGACAAGAATTCAAACGTGCCTTGTCAATAATGTCAACAGAAATGAGTGGTCTGATCCACTCAGGGCAATCATCTTCCCGCCAAGACGGGATTTCGCAGGGTTCAAACCGCGTTGTTTTCACTCGCGTCTCCGTGCGGCGTATTATTTTCCAATCCCGGGATACAATCCCGGAAAATCCTGAACTTTTCGTGAATAGCAAGCTGTTACGAGATTTTTCTAGAATTTTATGAAAAACGAATTATAATATATAGGTAATGTTTTTTTGCCCGGGAGCCGGAATGCAGGAGAGAGAAGGGAAAGGAAAACTGTTGAGGGTTTTCCTGACACGGCCGCCTGGAGGTGCATTCCACCGTCTGTTGGCGACTCTCCTGGATTCTGGCTCTTGATTTCTCACTCCTGAGTCGTTGCAGGGCACAAAAATGTGTTTCCGACGGCTCTCCGGTCGCGGAACACAAGTCAAAGGAGGAAGTCTTACATTGAATCCGTTTTACAAGAATCTGGCACTCTGGCTGGTTATCAGCCTGATGATGGTCATGCTGTTCCAAATTTTCAAGCAGCCGAGCAGGAGCAATATCGCGGTCAGTTACAGTGATTTCCTCGGTATGGTGGAAAACGGGGGTGTTACGCAAGTCACCATTCAGGGTGATAATATTTCAGGTATTTCGTCAAACGGCCCTTTCAAGACCTATGCCCCGAAAGATCCGGAATTGATCACCCTGTTGCGGAGCAAAGGGGTAAAAATAACGGCGAAACCGAAAGAAGACTCTTCGTGGTTCCAGGTCTTTCTTTCGTGGGTGCCCATGCTGCTTCTCATCGGCGTGTGGATTTTCTTCATGCGGCAGATGCAGGTCGGAGGCGGCAAGGCCCTCTCATTTGGAAAGAGCAGGGCCCGGCTCATGAGTGACTCGCAGGAAAAAGTCACCTTTGAAGATGTGGCGGGCATAGAAGAGGCAAAGGAAGAACTGGAAGAGATTGTAGAATTTCTCCGGGACCCCAAGAAATTCACCCGACTCGGGGGAAGAATCCCCAAGGGCGTTCTCCTGATGGGGTCCCCCGGTACGGGAAAGACGCTTCTCGCCCGGGCGATCGCGGGGGAGGCGGGGGTGCCTTTCTTCAGCATCAGCGGTTCCGATTTCGTGGAGATGTTCGTGGGAGTCGGCGCATCCCGGGTGCGCGATCTCTTTGTGCAGGGGAAGAAAAATGCACCCTGCATCATTTTCATCGATGAGATCGACGCGGTGGGCAGGCACCGCGGCGCAGGACTCGGCGGCGGCCACGATGAGCGGGAACAGACACTCAATCAGCTCCTGGTGGAGATGGACGGGTTTGAGTCCAATGAAGGGGTGATTCTCATCTCGGCTACGAACAGACCGGATGTCCTTGATCCGGCCCTCCTGAGACCGGGCCGGTTTGATCGGCAGGTGGTGGTGCCCGTCCCGGACCTCAAGGGCCGGGAAGGGATATTGAAGGTGCATCTCAGGAAAAAACTTGTGTCCGATGATCTTGATGTGACGGTCCTGGCGCGGGGAACCCCTGGTTTTACCGGCGCTGATATCGAAAACATGGTGAACGAGGCCGCCCTCATGGCTGCCCGGCGCGGAAAAGACCGGGTCGAAATGGAGGATTTTGAGGATGCCAAAGACAAGGTCCTCATGGGTGCTGAGCGGAAGAGCATGATCATCAGTGACGAGGAAAAAAAGACCACCGCATACCATGAATCCGGGCATACCCTGGTGGCCAAGCTCCTGCCCGGCGCGGACCCTATCCACAAGGTTACCATTATTCCAAGGGGCCGGGCGCTGGGTCTGACCCAGCAGCTTCCCCTGGATGAGAAGCATACCTATCCGAAGGAATACCTGCTGAACAATATATCGATCCTCATGGGGGGACGGGCGGCCGAGGAGATCGTGCTGAACATCCAGACTACCGGGGCCGGGAATGATATTGAAAGGGCCTCGGATCTGGCCCGGAAAATGGTCTGTGATTACGGTATGAGCGAGAAGCTGGGACCCATGACCTTTGGAAAAAAAGAGGAACAGATTTTTCTGGGCAGAGAGATTGCGCAGCATCGCGATTACAGTGAAGAAACGGCCCAGAAGATTGACGAAGAAGTCCTTCATATTGTCAATACCGCGTATGAAAAGACCAGCAACCTGATCAAGGAAAACCTGGAAACGCTCCATAGGATGGCCAACGCTCTTCTGGAAAAAGAGACCCTGACGGCCAAAGATGTCGAAGAGATCATGGCGGTCCAGAAACAGGAAGAACCGCAACAGCCGGAATCTCCCGGGGCCGTTTGAGAAGAGGAGACAATGGCTGTTTTACTGGAGTGGGGACCGTACCACCTGGACCTGGAAAAGAAGACCCATGTCATGGGCGTGCTCAATGTGACGACCGATTCCTTTTCCGATGGGGGCCTGTTCCTGGAGAGAGAGAAGGCTGTAGTGCACGGCATTACAATGGCCGAAGAGGGAGCGGATTTTATTGATGTCGGCGGGGAGTCTAGCCGCCCGTTTTCGGAGCGTGTGTCCATTGATGAGGAGATGGAACGGGTCATCCCGGTGATTGAGGGCCTGTCCAGAGAAATTTCAGTACCCATCAGCATTGATACCTGCAAAGAGGCCGTGGCGAGGGAGGCCCTGAAAGCGGGAGCTTCCATTATCAACGACGTCAGCGCCCTTCGTTTTGATCCCGCGCTGGCGAGTGTCGCTGCCGAGTCGGGCGTACCCGTCATATTGATGCATATGAAAGGCACGCCCGAGACCATGCAGAAGAGCCCCGAGTATCAGGACCTTATCGAGGAGATCAAGGAGTTCCTGGAAGATGCCGTAAGAAGGGCAGCCATGGCAGGTGTTCGGGAAGATCTCATTCTGGTCGATCCCGGGATAGGATTCGGGAAGACTTTTGACCATAATCTCCAGATCCTCAAACAATTATCTTCTTTTTCATCACTGGAGAAACCCATCCTCATTGGCACGTCCAATAAAGCTTTTATCGGGGAAATCCTGGGTAAGAAGGCTGATGAGCGCGTAACCGGCACCATGGCTACCGTGGCGGTGGCAGCCATGCAGGGAGCCCATGTGGTACGGGTACATAACGTGCGGGAAGCAGTGGAAACAGTGAAAATGGTGGATGCCATCAAGCGGGGCAGGGTAAAGCAATAGTGGAGCAAAAGCCGGTGCTCAAGGGTAAGAAACCATGGATTTAGGGTTAGGTGACAGGCTGAAGGTTAATAGGCTGAAGCTCACAAGGAAGCGGCTTTGCGACCCAAAAGCTAGCCGCGATAACCCGAGAATGACAAATCATATTCGGTTTATCAGGATCTTGAGTACGTTGATGCTCAAAGATTGATGCACACACATACAGCATATGGCCTTTTTCCAAAGTGGCGGGAGGGCGTTTGACATTATCTGGAATCACTAAAGAAATGTGTTCATAAGTTACCGTAAAAGTTGTCTTTTTGTTCGACCGGCGAGGTGGGTATACTATGCTGTTCTGTATGGATATCGGAAATACCAATATTGTGCTGGGACTCATCAGGGAGGATGAGATTGTTCAACACTGGCGCGTCAGGACCGAGCGGGAGGTGACCTCTGACGAGTTTGGAATTCTGGTAAGAAATCTCTTCAGTAACAATGGCATACGGCCCGATGAGATAAGACATATGATCGTTTCCTGTGTCGTGCCGCCGCTTCTCAATACGGTGGAGGAGTTTTCAAAACGGTACCTCAAGCTGGAGCCGTTGATTGTCGGCCCCGGGATCAAGACAGGAATGCCCATCAGATATGATAATCCCAGGGAGGTGGGCGCGGATCGCATTGTCAACGCGGTTGGGGCCTATGAGAAATACCGGAAGGCCTTGGTCATTGTGGATTTCGGGACCGCGACCACCTTTGATGTTGTTTCGGGGAAAGGGGAATATCTGGGAGGCGCCATCGCTCCCGGCGTGTGGATTTCCTGTGAAGCGCTGTTCCAGAAGGCGTCAAAACTTCCCCGGGTGGAGATTTTTGCCCGGCCCAAGGGGGTCATTGGTAAGGACACCATCAGCAGTATGAATGTGGGGATCGTCTACGGGTATGCAGGCCTGGTGGACGGGATCGTGAAACGGATGAAGCAGGAGAGTGATGAGGAGGTTGCTGTGGTCGCCACCGGCGGACTGGCCCCGCTCATCTGCGATGTTTCGGAGACCATCGAGCACGTGGAAGAGTTCCTTACACTGGAAGGATTGAAAATCATCTTCGAGAGAAACCGGTCAATTTCATAGAATTATCAAAGTTGCCGCCGAGCTGGTGTGCTCTCCCCGGTCATGCGCGTTCAAGCAGCGGACAAATTCGGCTGAGCCGGTTTGCCGGTTCAGCGTTGCGACTGTCAAGAGCAATGGAAGGCGGGTGCATATCCCTTCACTGCTCCGCCGGGTTCCATACCCCGTCGCTTGAGACGTTGCTATCATTTCCGCGAAGTCTTTCCTCGACCCTTACCAGGGGACGGGAACCTGGACTCCGGATAGACCCTGTGGCCTTCCGGAATGACAATAAAGGGACGCCCCTATGAAACATCTGCCAATCATTAGACCGCCGAGACTTCGAAAAGGCGACACGGTGGGGATTATATCTCCTGGAGGTCCGGTTGAGGAGAACGAGCTTCAGCCGGGACTTCGGTTTCTGGAAGAGAGCGGATTCCGTGTACGTCTGGGTCCCCATGCACTTGACAAAAAGGGATATCTGGCCGGGGATGATTCCGACCGGCTGGATGACCTTCACGCAATGTTCAAGGATTTGGAGATACGGGCCGTATGCTGTACAAGGGGCGGGTACGGTACCATGAGGATTCTGGACAGAATCCGGTATGACCTGATCCGGGAAACCCCAAAAATCCTGGTCGGTTTCAGTGATATAACCGCCCTCCTGCTGTCCGTTTTCACAAAGACCGGATTACTTGCCTTTCACGGTCCTATGGTCCGCCAGATCAATAATATCGGCGTTCATGCATTTGCCGCCCTTTTGGAAGCCCTTGGATCTTCAGATGCACAACGCCTGGAATTTCCGCGGGCGAGAATACTTGTTCCCGGGAAGGCAGAGGGGGTCTTGCTCGGCGGGAATCTCTGCCTTATCTCTCATCTCGTTGGGACCCCATACCTGCCTTCTTTCCAGGGAAGCATTCTTTTTCTGGAAGACAGAGGGGAGCCCCTTTACCGAATTGACCGGATGCTCACCCATCTCAGGCTGAGCGGCCATCTTGAAGGAGTTTCGGCTATTGTGGCCGGCCAATTCGAAGACTGCGGAGAACCGGGCGACATTGATGACCTGCTCTCTCATTTCGGAAAAAACCTCTCTGTTCCCGTGATGAGCGGTATCCCCGTCGGGCACGGCGCCCGGAATGTTCCCCTGCCGGTAGGCGGACGGGCACGCCTTGATACGGCCGGGTCATCACTGCACCTGGTGGAGCCTTGTGTCATCTGACAGGTTTTGCGGAAGTCTGCGGTTTTCCGATGAACCCTCGCCAAACTCCTGGAACAGGCGACAGTGCCTGGCGAAAAATTATTTGAGGTTTCGCGGTAAAAAAGGTAAAGATCGTGACGAATGCAATCAACAGGGGATGATACCGCCTTCACACCCCCGGATGTCGTCCGGCTCACAGAACGTTTCCTTCATGATATTCGATGTGATATGAAGGACATCTGTTCGGTTGTTTGATCAAACACAGTTGAAACCCTATTGGAGACGGAAAGAGATGGATAATCCTTACTACGTAGATGAATCAAAGCCATGGTTTCGAGAGGAAGCGGGGTGGCCGAAAGAGGTGACCAGAAACTACGATTTTCCCAAGCAGACCCTGTACCAGATGTTTGCCGACGGGGTACGTTCCTACGGTGAATCTCCGGTCATGTGGTTTCTGGATACGTTCATGACGTATCGTGAAATGGACCATCATGTGAACGCCCTGGCCATGGGCCTTCACAACCTGGGACTGCGAAAGGGGGACGTGGTCGCGCTTGTCCTTCCCAATTCATTTCAGTATGTTATTTCCTATTATGCCTGCGCCAGGCTGGGCCTCATTGTCACGGGGGTCAATCCGACCTACAAGCCGGCCGAGGTGGCACATCAGTTTCATGTCACCGGGGTGAAGGCCGTCATTGCCCTGGATGCCCTGTACGAGACCCTGATTCAGCCCATCGCGGCGGAGCATCCCCTCGACAAGGTTATTGTGACCGGTGTGGTGGACCTGGTGAAAATGTCCGCCGTGAAGAAATGGCTGGGGAAACTCCTGAAAAAAATTCCCACCGGTCCGGTGCCGGGTGACGCCGTCAGACTGCTGGATCTCCTGAAAACAAACCCGGATCCACCTGAGGTGGTGGTTTCCGCCGATGATCCGGCCACGTATATTATGACGGGGGGCACCACCGGGGTGCCCAAGGCAGCGGTGCTTTCCCATTTCAATTGCGTTTCCAACGCAATTCAGGGTGATCTCTGGGTCTGGATGGGGGGGCACGGCTTTTGCAATGTGGGGGTGCTGCCCCTGTTCCATTCATTTGCCATGACCGCGGTCATGAATATTTCCATCAAGTCCGGTATGTGGATGATGCTTTTTCCGAAGCCTCCCCAGACAGACGAGCTTCTCAAGACCATATGCTCCATTGCCCCCGACGGCAAGACCTTCTACTGCGGGGCGGAAGTCCTGTTTCAGCGTATCGCGGAGTTTCCCGATATGAAAAGATTCGACATCGCAAAGAAGATCAGGGCCTGCATCTCCGGAGCCGGCCCGCTGCACGCGCCGGTGAAGAAGCGATTTGAAGAGGTGAGCGGCGCAGTCCTCGTGGAGGGATACGGACTTACCGAGTCGACACCCATTGTATCCGCCGGCCCGCTTACGGATTTCGATACTACCGGAACCATTGGACTTCCCTTTCCGGGGACCGAATGGAAGATCATGGACATGGAATCAGGGACGAAGGAATTGCCGGTAGGTGAAAACGGAGAGCTGATCGTGGCAGGCCCCCAGGTCATGATGGGATACCTGAACAAGCCCCAGGAGACCGCAGAGACTATCCGGGAATGGGATGGAAAGCGGTGGCTTTATACCGGGGATATCGGATACAGGGATGAACACGGACGGGTGATCATCAGCGACCGGAAAAAACAGCTTATCAAGGTACGCGGTTACTCGGTATTCCCGAAGGAAGTGGAAGAGCTGGTGGGGAGGCACGAAGGCGTGCTGGAGGTTGCGGCTTCCGGGCTGCCCGATCGGGAGATGGGTGAAATCATCAAGATCTGGGTTGTGCTCAAAGACAATTGGGAAGGAAAAATAAGCGAAGAAGAGCTGCGTGCCTGGTGTAAGGAAAACATGACCCACTACAAGGTGCCGCGACTGGTTGAGTTCAGGAATGAACTGCCCAAGACCCTGGTGGGAAAGGTTATGAGAAGGCAGCTCATGGAGGCGGACCCGCTGTATATCGCCACCCACGGAAACAAAAAGGAAGAATAAAGGACCGGTTATGAATGCGCAGGAAGCCATTATGAGTTTCTCCCAGGGTGAAAAAATCAAGGCGGGCCTTATCTGGACGTCTCAGATCCTCCAATTGCTGGACGGCTCGGTCGGCGGAGAGAGAAGTGCCGGGGTGAAAACGGCAGGGGCACTCGTGGGTATGATACGCCATGAGATTATGCTGGCGCAGAGCAGGGCGAGTGATTCGGCCTGGGCCGAGATGATGAAAGACCTGGAAAAGGCCAGGGTGATGATCGATTCGGGGATACCGTCTGAGGCCGTTACCCACCTGACGAGGGCACTGAGCAAGAGCACGGACGTGGCCGGCCGGGCCATGGCCTTCCTGAAAGACGAAGGACTCCTTTGAGAGAGGATGAATACCTGTTGGAAGAAACCGCAGTGAGGAAATTACTTGATGAGGTCCGGGAAGGGAGGCTTCCCGTTGACGATGCACTGAAGATGATAAAGGGACTCTCCTATGAAGATATAGGTTTTGCCTGCATCGATCACCACCGAGGACTGAGGAAAGGCCTTTCCGAAGTCATCTACGGGGAAGGAAAAAGGGCCGAGGATATTATCGCTATTATGGAAAGAATGGACGCCCAGGGCGAAAATATCCTGGTTACAAGGGTGGACTCGGCCAAGGCAGCAAAGATTCAGGAGATATTCCCGGAAAGCGTGTTCCATGGGGCCGCGAGGGCACTGACCTTCGAGCGCAGTCGGAAGTCGCCCGGCGGAAAAGGGACGATTCTGGTACTCACCGCGGGAACCTCTGATATCCCGGTCGCCGAGGAAGCGGCTGTTACCGCGAGATTCATGGGAAACCAGGTGGAAACTATCTATGATGTGGGGGTATCAGGCGTTCACCGTGTATTGGGTCATTGGGACAGGCTGAATGAGGCTGCCGTCATTATAGTGGTCGCCGGTATGGAGGGAGCCCTGCCCAGCGTGGTGGGTGGATTGGTTGATTGTCCGGTTATAGCCGTGCCCACGAGTGTGGGATACGGGGCGAGCTTTCAGGGAATCACGGCGCTCCTCGGGATGCTGAACAGTTGCGCGGCAGGGGTTACCGTGGTCAATATTGACAATGGTTTTGGCGCCGGATATGCAGCCGGCATTATCAACCGCACATAACACCCATCTTTTCTTCCTTCTGCCTTCACTTCTATTCAAAATGACTACAGACCATGATAAAGAAGGGGCACGGGGATCTTTTTGCAGGCACGAGACCTTTTCTGTGCTGGGCCTCCGCATCTCTCCGACGACCAGGCGTGCCGGCGGTATTGCAAAGCTTCTGCTATTTTCCTAGGTGGTGGAGGAATGGAAAAGGCCCCCCGGCCGTCTTGCTGAGCACCTGTCTTCGCTGCCAGAGTATGGCCCTTCGTGCTCGCAAAAAGATTGCTGTGGCCTTCACTCCACCGTTTCAAAGCACTGCGGAAAGGAGCAGTAAGCAGCAGGGAGGGCCAGGGGGCTCCTTTCCGGCGGGAATATACCTTGCCTGCGGTTATGGAACGGCGCCAGCATTCTGCAAGAGTGCCTGAGCAATGTCGCGAAAGGGAGCCATTGTTCAGGGAAGTCGTCCGATGCGCCTGGCTGGGGCGTAAATATTCCGACAGCCGGTTTTAGCGGGTTGCGGTGTTCTTCATATTCCTCTTTCGGAAACGACCCTCCTGTCCCTCCCTTTTGCAATGCGACTGTTTTGAGGAAATAAGGGAGCTTGTGAAACAGTGCTCTTGGGGTCAAAAAGGGGCAGGGGAGCGGGATGTTCCCGAAGCGGCGTCATGGCGGCCCTGGAACAGGACAGAGGAAGGGCCGAAACCGGGGACCCGCCCGAAGGGTGGGGAGTCCAAGCGCAGCGCGGACACATCCGCATTGAGCGGAACCATGGACGGCGGAGCGAACGTAGCAGAGGGAATATACCGGTTCCCCTGCCACATTCCGAGGCGCCTCCCGGGAGGATGGCATACGCTCGCGTATATATTCCGTTTGAGGCACCGTGCAAATGCACGTTAAAGACGAGGGAGGGCCAGCGGCCCCTTCTGAACCGGAGATGGGTGTCAGGAGTCTGGAGGGTTGCGGCGGATTTGGATGACGCGTTTCCTGAGCTGTTGAAATCCGTTTTTCTGCTCCGGGCTCCAGCAGGGCAGCAGGGTGTTGTTGTGATAAAGGGGTTCAGCCTCCAGGTCATAGGAAGACGATTGGACGGCCGCCTCCCAGAGGTCCGAATGAGGGATAGGAGAGTACTCTGCCAGGTACGGGGTTGCGCCGGTCCGGACCGCCAGATCGACGGTTTCAGCAACTGAATCCACGGCCTGGCCGGGGAGCCCCGCAAGGATATATGCCCCTGTTTCCTGTCGAGTAAAGCCCGCCTTCCGGAGATTGGTCACTGCCCGTTCAAAATCTCCGGTGGAAACCTTGTTGTCAAAACGCCGGTGGAGGTCGGGATCGGCGGTTTCGTATCCGAGCCGGATGGTACGAAAACCGGTTTGTTTCAGGAGCCGTGCAATATCCTCGGTGATTTCCCGGATGTGAAGGGCATTGGGGGTATGAAATCTGACGGGGAGATTGTTTTCCAGGACCTTTTCCAGGATGGGCCTGATGTGGGTGTCTGCGGATATGAGCAGTGCATCATCATAGAAGGCGAAATCCGTGATCCCGAATTGCCTGTGCCAATAGAGTATCTCTTCAAAGACTTCCTGAGGATCCCGACGGGTGAGCACCGGGTTCAGAAAATGGCTGACGCAATACTTGCAGCGGAAAGGGCAGCCTGAGGACGTCAGCAGACATACATAATCATTAGAGCCCAGGAGATCGAAGGCCGGATAGGGAAGAGGAAGGGAGTTGACGTCTTCCCCCGGGGGATGAATGCCAAGGGAGTGCAGTGCCGCGAGAACGGAAACGGGTGCGCTTTCCGTGATGACCGAAGAGGCGCCCGAATGAAGCCTGGCGTGCTGTTGACAGAGCCGGGCGTAAATTCCTCCCAGGACGATGGGCACCCCTGGATGGCTCTCCCGGATCATTTGAATGGCTTCCAGGACACCTGGGTACCAGTAGGTCATGAGGGACGTCACCAGGAATGCAGCCGGCTTCTTGATTTGTGAAAGTGCGCGGGCAAAAAGGGCTCGGGGGATGCCGTAGCGGCTGTAGGGCCGATCAATGTCCTTGAGCTGCGGGGGTTTCGCGATCTGTTCCCGGAAAAATTTCCCGGTACCGAATCTTCGTCTCACGGGAGTTTTGAAAAGGGAACTGGCCTGCACCCCGGGAAAATGAATGTCCAGGCAATCGATCAGGTGGATATCAAACCCGTGTTGTCTCAGGTATCCGGCAAGATAGAGGAGCCCCAGGGGCTTTGACCAGAGGTCGTATGCTGCAAAATCGTATATCCAGGGGTTGACGAGGACCAGTGTCCGAGGCTTTTTCTTTGTCTTCATCGGTTTAACATAAGTATATTTCCGGTGTATCCGGATCGGGGGAGTTTTGAGATGCGAACTGTTTTGCAGAGGGTAAAAGAGGCGAGGGTTGAAGTCAAGGGGAGAACCACTGGTGCCATCGGACCGGGTCTCCTTGTCCTTCTGGGAGTGGGAAAGGATGATTCTGAAAAAGACTGCGACTACCTCGCCGAAAAGGTGACACACCTGAGGATTTTCTCCGATGACAGGGGTCTCATGAACAGATCGCTGCTCGAAACAGGGGGAGCGGCACTCGTGGTGTCTCAGTTCACCCTGTGGGGAGATTCCCGGAAAGGCCGGCGGCCCTCTTTTATCCGGGCGGCCCAGCCTGACCTGGCAAGGGCGCTCTATGAACACTTTATTTCGCGGCTTCGCCGGAACGGGATTTCCGTGTCCACCGGGATTTTTCAGGAGATGATGGAAGTGCACCTGATCAATGACGGCCCGGTAACCCTCATCCTTGACAGCGAAAAGATCCTTTAGGGATACCTGCAGCCTGCACCTCCGGTGGGAGGATGCGGACAGGTTCTCCAATCCGGGGTCTGGAAGGGTCTGCTGCTCAGGAAAGAAGCCTTTTCTTCCGTTCCGAGGCTCCGGGCTGGTCTTTTCAGTGACGTAACAGCGTGGGATAGCTATCCCCTCCGCATTCTCGACTTCGTCGAGCTGCTGGC
>CAZWEV010000058.1:0-24831 GCA_964633015.1 uncultured Desulfobacteraceae bacterium
TGGTTGAAGGCTGTTGCGGCGAAGAATAACCTTGATCAGAATTGGTGTGAAGCACAGCTTCAGGCAACTTTGGATCCGGCAGGGGGGGAGTTGGGGGATGCGCTGGAAGCAGAGCGTTTTGTGTGGGAGTGAACCGGGAGACCCCGTCCGAGATCGATCAGCACGCAGTATTGCCTAACGATGGCTTTTGCAGCGGAACACAAGAAGTCGCCGCGGTTGCGCTTTTTGTTATCCAAATCCTTGAACCCGAGCTGTACTGCAACGTAACGACTATATTATACTTGAACGAATTGAGATTCAGGTCAATTGAAGGATCATGGACTTGGGCACGTCCATAAGGAAATAAATTAATCTGTCACGCTACTAAAACTCCCAAAGCCCCAACAACAATACAGCCACTTTTTTCCTTCTCTGGCGCTTTTTCCAGGATCTCGATACAGGAAATGTAAGGAGTTAAGCACTTGTTGAGAATGCGACTGAGGAGATTGTCTCTGCTCTTGAGAGGAGAATAGTAAAGGCGACCGATGACATGGCCCTTGATGGTGGTTCGGGTCGTGGCGGCGTCAAATTCCTTGTCGGGAAAAAGGCGGACTGTTGTCTCGATCAGTGCCGGCTTTTTCATCAAAAGGCCTCACCTCCCGTGGTTTGTCCGGTTGGGCAATAAGTTGCGTGAGTTTTTGCTACCTCTGAAGAGGCTTCATGTCAAATAATTTCCTGGAGTTTACAGATCGCTTATCTTCCGAATGAGGCGCAAGGTTTCCGCGGCTTTTTTCGGTTACATCACCTTTGCATTTGCATGAACAGGGAGAAAGCAGACGAGCCTACAGCTCTGCGAACGGCAGAGCCGTGACGCCCGGATCTTTTCGGAATGTCTTGATTGCGGAGGCCATGGCCGGGTGTTGAGTGGCTGATAGTCTCACCTCGATGGGCACCAGCTTCCCCCTCACTAGTGGAGATTATGCATTTCAAATGCATAATATTAAGCAAAAGAGAGAGGAGAATCGTGACACTCCAGGGGCAGTCCCCCTCCTTTTTTCATTTCATCGCATTCCCCTAGTATCGCCTGTTTTTCCATTTTTCATTGGCAATGGACCGCAGATTCCCTATACTTCGGCGTGGATGGAGCGCGGCCTTGTGAGGCATGGTATGGATCCAGATCAGGGAGGACTTAGATGTGAATACCGTTAATCCGAAGACACTGTTGGGCCTGGCCCGGAACTTCATGGAGTCCCGCATAGTCCTCACCGGGGCCGAGATGGACCTCTTCACGCTTCTCGCCCCGGCCCCGCTTTCAGTCCGGGAAATCGCCGAAAAGAAACAGGCCGACCCACGAGGCTTGGCCGTCCTCCTGGATGCCCTTGCCGCCATGGATCTCCTGGTCAAGGAGGCAGGGAAATACCAGTGCCCTGTTTCCGTCTCCCGTTTTCTTTCAAGGGACGCCCCGGAATCGGTTCTCCCCATGCTCCAACACATGGCCGGTCTCTGGACACACTGGTCCAAACTCACAGATGTTGTTCGGGGCCTGAACGTGGAGACGAAACCCGTTGCTACCTCCAGAGATGAGCACGATCTGCGGGCCTTCATCGGAGCGATGCACGTGGTTGCAAAATCTCTTGCCCCGCAAGTTGTTGCCGCAATCGAGCCGGGCCCCTGCAGGGCACTCCTGGATGTCGGAGGGGCTCTGGGGACCTATACCACGGCATTCCTTGAAGCCGTACCCGACATGAAGGCCACGCTATTCGACAGACCTGATGTTATCGAGATGGCCCGGAAACAGCTCGGCGATGCCGGTGTCCTGGAACGCGTCACTTTGGCACCGGGAGACTTCTATGCCGACGAACTGCCGGGTGGTCACGACCTGGCCTTGCTCTCCGCCATTATCCATCAGAATGGTCCCGATCAGAATGTCGAACTTTTCTCCAAGGTGTTTCGGGCCCTCATCCCCGGAGGCCGAATCGTTATCCGGGACCACATTATGGCGGCTGACCGTACCAGCCCAAAAGCCGGCGCCGTCTTCGCCGTCAATATGCTCATGGTTACGCCCGCCGGGGGCACCTACACCTATGACCAGGTTCGAGAGGCCCTTACACAAGCAGGATTCGTGCGCATTCGCCTCCTCCAGGCCGGGGAGCACATGGACGGTCTGGTCGAGGCATTCAAACCTTTGAGCCATTAGGGGGACGGATTAGTGGACACGCGCTATGGCCAACTCGGGATCGGCCAATTTGAGAAAAAATGCTTGATCCTGTACCCCATTGACTGCCACCGCGGTATCATACGAGCATAGCCTTTTCCACTTAAGGTCGTTTAGAAAGAGAATTTATTTCCATTCGCTATATTCTCTCGGATAAGTTCAATCATGATTTTACCCGCCCGAATTGCAGCCTTTTCAGGTTCGAACGGATTGACCAAAACAAATGCCGGATCCTGGACAGTAGAAGATCAGGATACATGAACGTTGATAAATGAAAAGAGCAAGGACGTCCCGCCGGTCGTCAGACGAACCCATCTTTCATTTGGTGATCAGCTGTAATATCGTTGTCCGCTTGTAAGGGAGGAGAAAACCATTGGCAAACTCGAGGGGAAAAGGCTATTTTTGCACTGTCGTATCTGAGCACGTTGAAATTGCTTTAACAAATAAGCGATCCCGCAGCATTCAATGAGAAAATGAGCTGTTTGTGCAATGCGATCAAGCAGGAATACTTCAAAGCTATGAATCTGATAGTTCGGCGCGGGCCCCTCATTTTCCTGCCGGCCAGTTGCTTTCACAACATCGTGAGGTCGGCTTTAGCTTGACATAGCAGGCAGAATCTTTCTATACTTCTTTCCGAAAAAACGACTTCTCATCACTAACCCCCACCCGAAAAAATGACTTCTCATCACCAGAAACTCAACCAAGACTTGCTGAACTAAACTGACGCTTTCAAATGCTGAAATGAGATAAAATACTTTTTGAAACACCCGATATAGATAAAACTCTCAGCCTTTTAGGGTGCGAACCAAGAGAAGTAAAGCATGCGTGACCAACGCACAGGCGCAAGTGATCCCGAAAAATCTTCAAGTCGGTGGCGACAGCTGCTTCTCAACCGTTGGGTGCTGGCCGGAGTTTCAGCAATCGTCCTGTACGCGCTTCTTGGTTTCTTTCTGGCCCCCTGGCTGGTTAAACACTATGTGAAAAACTACGCTGTGGAAAAACTGAAGCGCAAGGTGTCGATTGCCTCTGTGCGCATCAATCCTTTCCTGCTCACCTTCGAGGTAAAGGGCTTCTCACTTCGTGAAGCGGATAAACGTCCCATTATGGGCCTCGGCCGCCTGTTTGTGGACTTCGAACTATCGAGCCTCTTCCGCTGGGCCTGGACATTTGCCGACATTCGTATTGAACGGCCGTCGCTGTACATTGAAGTCCAGCCCAACGGCCGTCTCAATTTGGCAGATCTGGTGGAGGCCCTTCCAAAGTCCGAGGGTCCTTCAAATGAAGACCATCAGCCGCCGCGTTTGTTGCTGCAACACGCTGCGATCGTTGACGGAAGCTTCACCTTCGGCGATCGTTCCGTTCGGACTCCCGCCACCGAGACCTTCTCGCCTCTCAATCTCGAGTTCAAGGAAATGTCAACCCTTCCGGACCGCAAGGGCCCGTACACCTTCAAGGCGAAGCTGCTGGAGGGCGGCACGGTCAGTTGGAGCGGTACCCTGTCTTTGCATCCGTTCTTTTCCGAAGGCGAGTTAAACATTGCCGGCTTCAAGCTGGCCACAGCATGGAAATTCGCTCAGGATACGGTGCATCTTTCCCCTCCTGAGGGCGAGGCGGATTTCAGCTCCCGCTATCGACTGGGTTATCAAAAGCATGCGCCTTCTCTGGTTTTGCAGGATACCGATCTCGCGCTAAAAGGGCTTTGGCTTGCAGAAAAAGGCAAAAACACGCCAATTCTTGCTTTGGAAGCCATCAAAGCCGCAGGTATCCATTTCGATCTTCAGCAACATGAGATTACGGTGCCCAATATCATTGTACGGAACGGCAAGATCGCCGCATCGATGGATGACAAAGGGGTATTCAGCTGGGAAAAACTCATCGCACGTCAGGAACCTGGAAATGAAGTACCACCAACTGCTGTGGCTTCAATCCCTGATCGCCAACCATGGCGCTTGACGACACAAGAGGTGAAAATGGAAGACGTGGCGGTTGATTATGTTGATCACAGCCGCGCCGTCCCTTTAGAAATGACCATTGACGCACTCAATATTCTGTTGAATGCATCTGCGGAAATCGGAAACGGTCCGGCTAAAGCCGGCGTAAACGGTCTGGCGGTAACGTTGCACCGTGCCGCGATTTCTGAGACAGGCAAAGGCATTCCTGTTTTTACCCTGGACAAACTGGCACTGGAAGACGGCCGTATTGATATGGGCAGCCGTGCGATTAGTTTCGCGGGCATGAAGGCCTCCGGCGGCAGCACAAGCGTCGTTCGTGAAAAAGACGGCCGGATCCGCCTCGTTGAAATGCTGACTCCCGGCGGCCGAAGTCCGAAAAAGAGCGAAATCACCAAGACCGGGGAGCAGGCACAGGCCGAAGAACACCCTTGGTCATTTCGACTTGATGATTTTGAGTTAAGCGGCTTCGGGGTCGCACTCGAAGACCGTACCTTTGTTCCGCATATCGTTTATGACCTGAAAGACATCCGCGTATCCTTGAAAAATATCACCAACGATAAAAAGACCCCGATTGATTTTGATGCCGGGTTCCAGCTAGCGCAGGGTGGGAGCGCCGGAATTCGCGGGAAGGTCAGTCAGAGCGGAGACCACGTCGACGCACGTGCAAAAATAAGCAGCATAAACCTCAAACCGCTGGATCCGGCCGTAAGCCGGTTCACATACCTCGCACTGGAGTCAGGTACTATTTCAGCAGTTACCCGCGTAAACTATCGTGCCGCAAAGTCCGGTCCTCAGCTGCAGGCCGACGGTTCCATGAGCTTGAACAAGCTCAAGCTCAATGAAGTCGACAGCGGCGAAAGGTTCCTCAATTGGAAAGCCATGTCCGGAAATGGGATAAAATTCAGTCTGTCGCCCCAACGGCTGCAGATCGAGGAAGTAAAGCTGCTGGAACCCGGCGTCAAGGTAGTGATATTCAAAGACCGCAGTGTCAATCTCGCCAAAGTGCTCAAGAGACAGGAGAAAGCCGGCTCTGATACCAAAGCGCAGCTGAAAAACCCCACGGCTGCGCCATCGAAAGATCATCGGGACCTTTTTCCAATAGACATCGCGCGGGTTCGAGTGGATAACGGCGCCGTTGATTTTGCCGATTTCAGTCTCGTACTGCCTTTTGCCGCCCACGTGACTGACTTCAACGGAGGGATTGCCGACATCTCTTCCAACCCGTCGAGGTTCGCATCGCTCAAGTTCAGCGGGAAGGTCGACAAATACGGACTCAGCTCAGTAAAGGGCCGTTTGAAACCGTTTTTGCCCAAAATGTTCACCGACATCACCGCGTCGTTCCGCAATGTTCGAATGAAAACCTTCAGTCCATACAGCGTCACGTTTGCAGGGCGTAAAATCTCATCCGGCAAGCTCAACCTGAACCTGGAATATAAGATTCAGAACAGCGAACTTCAGGGAAACAATAACGTCGTGCTGGAGGAGTTTACTCTCGGCGAACGCGTCAAAACGCCCAATGCGATCAACCTTCCGCTGGACCTGGCTGTCGCACTCCTTACCGACGCCGAAGGCAAAATCGATGTTGCGGTACCGGTACACGGAAATGTGGACAATCCGAAATTCGCATACGGAAGGGTGATCTGGAAGGCGGTCGTCAACCTCATCACAAAAATTGCAACCGCACCCTTCCGGGCGCTGGGCAGTCTTTTCGGCGGTAAGGGCGAGCAGCTCGATGCCATCGCCTTTGATCCCGGCAGCGCTCGCTTGCTGCCGCCGGAAATGGAAAAGATAAAGAAGGTGTCGGAAGCCCTCAAAAAGAGGCCCAAACTGAGGCTGGTGGTGGCGGGCCGTTTCGACCCTGAAATGGACGGGAAGGCGTTGCGCACCGAGCGCGTACGGCGTGCGCTTGCCCTGCAGACCGGTCTCAAGCTTGCTCCAGGCGAGGAACCGGGTCCTCTTTCGTTCGACACTGCAAAGATACAGGGTGCGTTGGAAGAACTACTGCAAAAACGTAAAGGCGACCATGCAATAGCCGATTTTGAAGCTCAGTATGAAAAAGAGACGGGCAAGAAAGCCAAGCGGATGAATTTTGCCATGGCGCTTGTGGGCTGGGGGAGTTCAGATACCGCTTTTTACCGGGCAGTGTTCAAGGAACTGGTGAAACTGGAGCCGCTCACCGATAGCGACCTCATGAACCTCGCGAAGAGGCGCGCAGAAGGGATCGTGAATGAAGTCAAAGCGGCAGGCGGGTTGGCCGCTACCCGTGTCACTACCGGAAGCCCGGGGCCGGTGAAAAAAACATCGGGAAAAACCGTCAATACCGGGCTTTCGCTGGATATCGTCAAGCCTACCAGCTAAATTATTGAATCCGGCGAATAGCGGCTGCCTATATGGCGGCGAACCAGAAAGGAGGAGAAAAGGAAATGAAAGTCGTAAAAATGAGTCAAGTACCAAAGGAGCCATTTCAAAAGCCCATTTTTACGGGACCGGATGTAACCCTTCAGGTCCTTGTGCCGGAAAGCAGGGAGTTCAGGGTCAACGTCGTGAACTTCGGGAAAGGGGTCCGGAACAAATTTCACGTTCACGACAGCGAACAGGTCCTCATCGTCACTGCAGGCCGGGGCATTATTGCAACCGAAACAGAACAAGAGGTGATTACTGCCGGCGACGTCGTCCTGATTCCTGCCGGTGAGAAGCACTGGCACGGAGCCATCGAGGAATCGGAGTTCTCGCATATTTATATAACAGGATTGAAAAGCCAGGTCACCCAGCTGGAGGATTAGAGATATCCAGCTCATCGGCCTTGAGACCGGGGTGATCCGCAGGGATGCAGAAGACCTCGACACCTTCCTCAGCGGGCGGACTCTCACAATGAAAGGTGAAAGAAAAAGGGAGCAGGGTCGGATGCACGCCGAGTTCAGCCCGGCCTGATGCGCCTTGAGTTCTCTATCACCTCGTGATCATAACGTCATCCCCGGTATTGTTAATGAAAATCATGATCCTCGTGCCCTCCGCCATGAAATTCATGGCCCTCTCCACGCTCTCCTCCGCTATGCCCATGAAATTCATTGTGATCTCTTGACATCCCATGTGAAAATCCGTGGTACCCTCTGCGGAACTCATGATGCTCGTACCCTCCTTCCCCGCCGTAATAAAAGGGAGAATCGCCGAAAGGTCCATAGTCTCCATAATATCCGTACGGGGCATAAGGGTACCCCTCCCCCCAACCATAAGAGCCTTCATAAGCACAGCCGAAAAGCATCAAAGAACCCAACAATAACATCGGCAGAATAATATTTCTCATTTTCATCTCAACGCACCTCCTTTACTCTGCTCATCAGAAATCTTCTCTTACCTCCCGCCTTCATGGACGCAGATGCAATTCAGCAGTAGATCCGGGTTTGCTGCCCGGCAGTCGAGATTTCTGTTATTAAAATAAGAACGAAAAAGAAATTTTCTATTCAGAAATATTCAGAAAGAGGTTCGGTGCAGAACGCATCAAGGAGGAAAAAGTGGCAATACCCTGGAGAATCAGATATCATGGTGAGTATTACCATAAAGGAAAGGGGAGGTGGAAATGATGCTGGAAACCGGTTCCTCATATCCGGAGAGGCAGTTGCCGGATCAGGCTGGAAAAACAAGGAATTTTTCCGATCTGACCGGTCCGAAAGGCCTGGTCCTCTTTGTGTATTCGAAGGACAATACCTCGGGCTGAACCACTGAAGCAGGCGAGTTCGGAGAACTCGCTGGAGCGTTCCGTGCTGCGGGATTCCATATTGCGGGAATCAGCAAGGACCCGGTTGAATCCCACCGGAAATTTGCCGAAAAGCTGCAACTCAGCTATCCGCTCCTGGCCGACCCGGACAAGGACATGCTGCAGGCGCTGGGTGCGTGGGGTGAGAAAAAGCTTTACGGCAAGGTGTCCATGGGGGCCGTGCGCTCGACCTTCGTGTTCAACGCAGAAGGGAAGCTTGTCCGGCTGTACCCGAAGGTGAAAGCCAAAGGGCACGCCGCCGGGGTGCTGGAAGATATCCGAAAGCAGGGATAGCGTTCGGGGAGGAATACAACGCCGCAGTTGTAGTTGTCCCCACTTACAAAGAGGTCCGAAGAACGGAAATGCAGGTTCTGGGATCTGAGAGCCGCTGCAATAGGCCTGGATTCCGGTGCGGCGGTGATTCCGATTCGCTAACCTTTTTCAAGGTGCTCCAAGACATGAGTGATATAACCATACAAGGCCTTTGCCTCTCCTTCCGGAATCTTCGTCGCGGAGAAGTCAGGCATGGCGCCCTTCGAGCCGTCCGGCATCCTGGGGCTGCGGATAAAGCCTAAAAAAGTTTCAAAATTGACTAGCTTCGGTGATCCTTTCAGGGGAAGATTCGGTTTGATGACATTCTCTCCGTGGGGGTGACAAGGGCTGCAGTTCGCCACAAAGATCGCTTGTCCGGCCTTGTATTGTTGGAGGGAGGGAGAAGATCCGGTCCCATAGACCAGTTGCCCGCCAAAATATCCCAGGACAACTACCGAACAGAAGCACAGGAAATACAAGGAAATGGCAGCCTTCGACTGAGCCCCGTACTTTCGTCCCGCAAGGAGGGCTGCAAACATCAGAACGGCAAGCAAGGGCGCCATGACAAGCTTCACTTTAATCGGAAAGAGCAATTCACCATGGTAGAAGTGCTGCCAGTCCATTATGCCGAGCATCATTGTGGGAAAAATCCATATAAAGGCAAGAATCATGCATTGCCGCGGGGTAAAACGCAGCCTGTCCCGGCGAAAAATCACGGCTACGAACGCAAATATCAAGGTCCCGACCACTAATCCTATGGGCATATGAACTTCTGTTGGATGGATCGGGTGTGTGTATCCCATCTTCGCCAGAAACTGATAGACAAAATCGAACATGATAATTTCTCCCCGACTCCGGAACGGAGCTGCTGTTCTTACGGGACCCCGGGAACACGCCGGAGCCCGCCATTAACATTCTTTCAAGAGACCTAGAACATGAACCACCCCAGGAGGTAAAGCGTATTGTTGTCCGAC
This sequence comes from uncultured Desulfobacteraceae bacterium, assembly GCA_964633015.1. Classification (GTDB taxonomy): domain Bacteria; phylum Desulfobacterota; class DSM-4660; order Desulfatiglandales; family Desulfatiglandaceae; genus B46-G9. The sequence goes on from CAZWEV010000058.1 coordinate 9,187, forward strand.
GCATCCCTCCCTGATCCGTCGTAATTCTCGTCTGCCCCGTTGAACTTATTGTAAAAGGTATACTGTAAGGAAAATTTGTAATTATTTTTTAAAACAAAGTCCCCTTCCAGAATAAATCCCTTGGTTTCCGGACGCCCGGTCCTGCTGCCGTTCACCGGTGCCGGAGCATAGAGCAGCCTGTCCCGATCTCCCGCTATGGAAAAATATCCCAGAGAACCGCCAATGATGCCTAATTGTGCTTCATAGTAATAGTTCACATTGGCTTTGAAGGTCTTGAGGGTATCCGACGGATTTGCCGCATGTCGTGCGGGGAAACCGGCATCCCAGTCCTGCTTTTCGTGTATCCACGTTCCTTGAACAGAGAAGAGGTGGCGCATCCCCGTGTATTGGTACTGCACATCGAAGGCGTAATCTCTGAAGTGATTTGTGGGGCCGCTCCCGTCGCTCCCGGAATGAATATCGGCGTTGAGCCCATAGGCGCCCAACTCCATTGCGTGTTGACCCCATTGATGCTGAACCGCGAGCCGTCCGTAGGGGACGGTCCCGTCCGTCACGGTGTCGGGTGTCGTGCCGGCCCCCAGCGGGCGCGTGATACCGTCATTCGTCGTTCGGTAAAAGCTGAAAGCGCCGTAAATCAGGTTATCCCAATAGAAGTAAGCACCCACGCCTCCCACCTGCTGGTCAAGACCACCATCCAAAACGGCTCCCGCAGCAGGGGTCGGTGCAACACTTGAACTGCCGTAAGGAAAACCCCACGTGGGAGTACTGTTCCAGACATCTTCCACCGTGGGACTGTTATTGACGGTGAAACCGTAAATGAAATCTTTCCCTGCTAAAGTTATATCCCTTGAGTGACGAATATCGGTCAGGTCGAGTGCAACATCGTTGCCCGGACCGTCATAGGTAAGTTGCGAAAAGGCCCCCACGTGATCGAAGATCCGTCCGGCATAGAAGATCGAAGCCTGTTGAGGAATGTTGAACTTGTCTACCGCCGAGTCATCGGCATCATCGAAAGGGGCCACCCCGTTCTTCAAGACTCCTCTGTTGTTTTCAAGTTCGGTGCAGGAGGTCTGTATCATCGCTGCGATGGGCGGATGCCAGGGACCGGATCGGCTCTCTGTGCTCAAAGTGTAGCCATCCAGCTTGAAAATCCGGCCGAAATACCGCAGCTCGGGAAAGACCGTATGGCATGCTGTGCAGCTCATCCCCGTCTGGCGTGCAAAGCTCGGCACTGCCCGGGCATCCGTCAAAGTCAGGAGCAGGAAAAGTCCTGTCACAAACAGAGTCAAGAGCCCTATCTCGATTCCTTTTGGCCGATCCATGTCTACCTCCTCCCTGCTCTGAACATAATGTTCTTTCCGGTCCCGATGATTACCGTCCGGGGCGCACTTTTTTCATTCCCGTCCTCCCATCGCTCACATTTTCTTGAAAGAACGCCGCATGTAAACGATGAGGGCTTTGATTTCAGACTCTTGCAGCCGAAAGGCGGGCATGGGTGGATGCCCGTTACGAATGGTCTTGGTAATCTTCGTGTCCACGTCGCCTTGCCAAAATTTTGAACTGGTGAAGTCGGTCGGTCGGTGACTCAACCCAGGCGCAGCGGTACCATCGCCACGACCGTTCGCTCCGTGACAAATCCGGCACTTTTCTTCGAAAAGACTTTTCCCTTCCGAGTATTCGTCCCCTTGAGCATACCGTGTCCAAGCAGACAGCAAGACAATGCCCATTCCCACAAGGATCGTCGTCATAATGCGTACTTTCCTCATGAATAATCCCTCCCTCTGAATGCATTTCTCTCAAACCACCCCATGCCCCGATCACGTTCACTATCCAGCAAAATTCCAACCGATGCCGCCGACCGCTTTGAGGACCGCATCCTTAATCTCCGCGTCTGAGAGCTCAACCAATTTTCTCAAGGATTTGTCGAAAGAATATCATCGCAATGACATGGCAAGAACGGCAAGAGAGGACGATTACAGGAAAAAAGCCTGTCTCTTCACCGAGATTACCCCTCTCCCGAAATTCTCATTTTCAAGGATTTTATATGAAATCCGGCACGAATGCCATAAAAAAGTGTCATAAAAAAGTGTCTATTTGATGCGATGAAAGACGGTATTTTTCTACCTTTCCCCGGTTGGCGGTGATGCCGAAAACCATACATCATGATCGCCACTTCAGCAGAAGTGCCTTCTCTATCGCTATCCCTGGCAATAATATCACGCATGCCCTTGATGAGATCTCTTCCATGCGCTATCCGCCCATCCCTCCCGGTACCACCTCTCTCATTTCTTTATCTTTTCCTGGAACCATGATGGAAGTGGCGCCTCATCAGCAAACATGCTTTGACACCAGGAGTAAATACCAGAGTTACGACCCATTATTTGGTTTTGTTGGGGGTCAGTATCCTCCTATGGCGAATAGTATGTAGATACCCCCACCGGCAAGCCCCCGGAACTCTGCCTTTAGTATCATCAAATTAAAATACAAAAGGGGTAAGAAAATTAATGGGATCAGGCCTGTATTTTGGAGTATATTTCATAGTATGATAGGATGTTCCAAGTTCAAGGACCAATGGTTGAGAGTCGATTTTCAAAGAAAACCACGCTGGCAACTTCTCATGCAGGCTATTTCAAGAGGCTATATCCAGACGGGACAGATAACGTGCCACGACGCGAACGGGCGGGAGATCCCATGCCGGGGAACCGGGCATGACGGGGAGTTGAGAAGGGGAGCCGCCTGGCTTTTTCCGCGATTTGAGCCCCGGGGAGACGCTGTTCTGGACCGCCTGACGGGACTCGAATGGGCCGGGAACGCCAATCTCCCAGAATTCCCCCTTTTCTGGCAGGACGCGCTCGACTACGTCTCTTCCATGAATCGCAAGCAGGCCTTCGGCCACCGGGACTGGCGTCTTCCCAACCGGCGCGAGCTTCGAAGTCTGATAAGCTATCAAACAAAGAAGCCTCCTCTTCCGGCAGGTCACCCCTTCCGCAACGTCTTCCCCAGTTGGTACTGGACCTCCACTACTGCGGCCGTTAACCCCTCATTTGCCTGGTACATTCACATGGAAGGCGCCCGCATGTTCTACGGGCACAAGGAAGAATCTCACCTCTGCTGGCCCGTCCGCGGCCAGAGTCATGGAATCTTCCCAGCCACCGGCCAAACCCGATGTTACGATGCCATGGGACAGACGGTCTCATGTGAAAATTCAGGTCAGGACCCGGAATACCGATATGGTTTTCCTTGGCCGGAACCCCGGTTCGAAGTGAACGAGGAGTATGCCGTGGACCGGCTTACCGGGCTCCGCTGGCGGAAAGAGGCCGAGATGACAGGCAGGGAGGTCAGCTGGGAGGAGGCCTTCGAGGCTATAAAAACTCTGAAAGAGCATGCAGAAAACGGACTGCACTGGCGGCTGCCCAACGTGAATGAGCTGGAATCCCTGGTGGATTGCGGCAGCCATAATCCCGCATTGCCGGCGGGCCACCCTTTCGAGCCGGTTCATGAGGCATACTGGTCCTCCACCACGAGCATGTTTGAGCCGGACTGGGCCTGGGTTCTGTATGCGAACAAGGGGGCTCTGGGCGTGGGACATAAAGCGGGGCGTTATTTTCATGTCTGGGCCGTTTCGGACTGAATTTGGTGATACGTGAGTTTCCACCAGCAGAGCGGAGGCATCAAAAAAATGCGGATCTGGATGACCGGATCTCAAACGCTTCATTATTTATTGCAGAATTAAGAGTTCCGGATTATGGGAAGGTCGTAACTTTTCCATCCAATATTCAGAGAGGTAGTAAGAATGATATCATTCCAAAAAGGGATAACTATTTTTCTCATATCGGTCTTCTTGATTTCCTGTTCATCTCTCACACAAACAAAACCTAGTGATCCCTTTCAAGGTCCATACCCTTCATCATTCAGAGTCATCCAAGAAAGCAATCCCATATTAACAAAGAACTTACTTTTTGATTATCGTTCGAATAAAAACAGATTTTCCATAAAGGCACGAAGATTGTTGAAGGAAAAGAAATCATATCAGAGTCCTCGGTGGTCTGATCTCGGCAATGTTACTGACAGATTGAATTCTCCGGAGTTGATCAATTATTATGAAAAGAGAAGGTTCTCATATGCTCCTTGGAGGACTATTCCATTTTATTTGCAGAATTATGATAGCAATATACTCAGTTGTGCTCGATATGTGTTTAAGAACAATAGAGGTGATTGTTCCTACACGACCGGCTTTACTATTTATTGTCTAAAAAAAGAGGGATATAATGCATTTGAAATGAGAGTTAAACCCAAATCTCCAAAATATAACTACCGAAGGATCATGGGCTGAATTATGAAAGCTTCAGTTGACCTTGTTGTACGTACCATCATGTTCTCTTTACAACATTTGCCCCCCTCATCAATCCGATTTTCAGGTAAACCGAAGGACTGCCACATCACGCGTCCACTTTGCCCTTGACACACAACGTGAAATTTCCTATGCTCAGACCCTGAAAACTCTAGTTTTTATAAGCATTTATGATGATGTTGCACAACGGGAGTTGCGCAAAAAACCGGGGATCGAGGCGGATCCAGCGGACCTGGGGAAGATCCCGGCCTCGGCTACGACCGACTGGGATTTCGTGAAGGATTATCGGTGTCTGCCCGAGTCCTTCTTCACGCCTCATTTCTCTGAGACAGCCGAGTTGCGGTGGATCGATCCGGTGGAGGCGATTGACCGGCCGGTATTTGACGTCAAGATGGTAACGGAGTGAATCGCTTCGAAGCGGTTCGCCGAAAGCGGGAGAGCAATGTCCGGGCAGTATTTGTGGCCGCTGGTGGGAGTGACGTTGGCGCTGGTGGCGTTCGGATTGGTGGAAGGGACGCTTCTTCGCCGTCGTCTGCGGCGGATTCCGATTCGAATTCACGTGAACGGCACACGGGGGAAATCGAGCGTGACACGACTGATCGCGGCAGGCCTTCGCCAGGGAGGGGTAGTTGTCTGCGCCAAGACGACGGGAACGCTGCCCCGCCTGATTCTTCCCGACGGCGATGAATATCCGATTTTCCGGGTATCTCATGCGAATGTGATCGAACAGGTGAGGATCGTCTCTGCGGCGGCCCAGATTGGCAGCCGCGCTCTGGTTGTCGAGTGCATGGCGATCCAGCCGTTTCTGCAGTGGTTGAGCGAGGCGAGGTTGATCCGGGCGACTCACGCCGTCATCACCAATGCGCGGGCCGACCACCTGGACGTAATGGGTCCCACCGAAGAGGACGTTGCGCTGGCCCTGGCCGGGATGATTCCTTCGGGCAGTGTCCTGTTCACGGCCGAACGCAAACACCTGGGACTTTTCAGAAAGATCGCCGGGGAATGCGGGACCGAATGCGTGGCGGTAACAGCTGACGAGGTGGAAGGGATAGGAGAGACGGAAATGGGCGGCTTCGGCCATGTGGAGCACGCGGAGAACGTGGCCCTGGCGTTGAGAGTCTGCCAGTCCTTCGGCGTCGACCGGGAAACGGCATTGCGCGGAATGTGGCGATCGACTCCGGATCCGGGAGCGATGACCACGCACGAACTTGATTTCTTTGGACGCCGTATTATTTTCGTCAACGGTTTCGCCGCCAACGATCCCGAATCGAGCCGCCAGGTCTGGGAGATGATGCTGGCTCGTTTTCCAGACGTGGAGAAGAGGATCATCCTGTTTAATTGCCGGGGCGACCGGCCTGACCGCTCCAATCAGTTGGGTAGGGATTGCGTGAACTGGCCGCCGGCTGATCATTATGTTCTGATCGGCGGGGGGACTTACATCCTGGGACGGGCCGCGGTAAAGGCCGGCTTGGATAGACGGAAAATAATCTACGCCGATAATCGCCCGATCAGCGAGATTTTCGAAGTGTGCGTGGGCCTGTCGGGAGGTTCGTCACTGGTCATGGGGATGGCTAATATCGGGGGGCAGGGGTTGGAGATCGTGGATTACTTCAAGAATCGGAGCGTGTTGAAACCGACGGCGTAAGAAACGGCGCCGTGCAGTTGGAAATCCCGGCCAACCAAGGAGGCGAGTTGCCGATGGATGCTTTGAATCCTGAAACGCTGGCGCTGGCGATCGGAATCGGCCTGGCGTTGAACCTGTTGTCGGCTCAGGCGATCGGACTCGCCGCCGGCGGGATGGTTGTGCCCGGCTACATCGCCCTCTTTCTCGACAAACCCTGGAGCGTGGTCCTGACTCTGGGAGCGGCCCTGGCGACCTTCCTGATCGTGCGCGCTTTGTCCTCGGTCATGATTATCTACGGCCGGCGGCGGACGGTGCTGATGATCCTGGTGGGGTACCTGATCGGGGCGGGTTTTCGGACGGTTCAAGGACAATACATTCCCTACAGCGGCCAGGCCTTCACCATGATCGGGTACATCATCCCCGGATTGATTGCCCTGTGGATGGATCGCCAGGGGTTGGTGGAGACCGTTTGCGCCCTTCTCACCGCCTCGGTCATAGCTCGTCTGTTTCTGGTCATCTTCCTTGGAGTGGAGTTGCTGCCATGACACCTTCGGATGGACTCGTCGCATTTCAGAGAAGGATCTACTGGCGTCCGCGCCACGTGTCGCTGGGCATCCTAATCGTCATCACGCTCCTGGCGCTGGTCGGGCTGTGGGCGGTGGAGCGGTACCGGGTGGAGAAACGCCAGTCTTACTACACCGAGAAGCTCGCTGCAGCGACCCTCGCCGAGCAGGCGATGCTGGCCATCAAGGCCGAGCGTTTGAGGTTGGGAATCCCGATCTTCCCCTTGACTGACCCGACCGAATCGGGGCTGCTGGGAGCGATGTGGACGCCGGTGACAACGGAGATGGGCCGGCTGGCGGCCAAGCAAACGACGGTGAATCCCAACTTCGCGGCTGTTCTGGTCCAGATGCTCAAGGAAACAGGGGCGAAGACCGGCGACGAAGTGGCCATTGGGTATTCGGGATCGTTTCCGGCAATGAACCTCTGCGTGGTGGCGGCCGCTCAGACTCTCCATCTCAAGCCCCTCATCATCGCCAGTTGCGGCGCCTCCCAGTGGGGCGCCAACGAGCCGGGCTTTCTCTGGATCGACATGGAACACATGCTTTACGAAAAAGGCATATTCAAATTCCATTCGCTGGCAGCCTCAATCGGGGGGGACAACGATCTGGGCCTGGGGATGGACCCCAAGGGACGGGAGCAAATCATCAAGGCGATCCACCAGCTGAAACTGCCGTTCATCCATGAGCCCAGCTATGCGGAAAGCGTGGATCGGCGGATGGAGATCTACCGGGATCGGGCCGGAGACAAGCCCATCCGGATATATATCAACGTGGGAGGCGGAGCGAGTTCGCTGGGACGCGGGGCCGGGCGGGCGGAATTCCCTCCCGGGGTCGTTACCCGCCCGCCGCCGGGTATCGGAGCGCGCTCCTCTGTTATCATGCGATTCTTGACCGAGGAACATGCCCGGGTCATTGACATACGTGACATCGAGTTCCTGGCACACAAGTACGGCCTGCCTATCATGCCGACATTGATGCCCGGAGTAGGTGAAGGAGGAATCTTTCAGCGCGAGGAATTCAACGACTGGCTGGCTATTGGTGTCCTGGCGGTTTTGGTTCTAATGATTTGGGGATTCCTGCGGACCGAGTGGGGCGGGCGGGTTTTCCAGACCACCCGACCGCCCAACCACCCCGGCCCGCCGGAACCGATGGTTTAGGGCGCGTCCTGTTGAACGTGGGCGGCGGCCGCACATGGCCGTACCCAAAGCCAAAAACTCAATCCCGCCCGCGGATCGGTCCAAGTCGTCAGAGGCATTACCCTTTCAGTCTCAGATTCTGTGGATCGTGAAGGGCCTTTATGTGAACCTCGGCTTCCACCAAACGGCCCTCCACATCGATCTCGTACTTTCCGGACATGATCCACTCATCGGATACGTCCTGGTTTTCCAAATAGCCCATGCCCATGGCGCAGCCGAGCATGTGGGCATATGCTCCGTGGGTGTTGGCACTGACTAACTCGCCGTTCCGATAAATCGGCTCATCGTGGTAGAGCAGCGGCTCCGGGTCCTTTAAAGTGAACATCACCAGACGCCTGGTGAGTCCCTTTTCCCTCTGCCTGACCAGGGCCTCCCGCCCGATGAAGTCTCCCTTGTCGAGCTTGACCGCGAAACCGAGCCCGGCCTCAAAAGGGGTGTCCTTGATTCCGATGTCCGATCCCCAGTGGCGGTACCCCTTTTCCAGCCTCAGGGAGTCGACTGCGTGCAGGCCTACCGGTTTGAGGTTGAACTCGCGGCCGGCATCCATGATCGCGTCGAAAACCCCGGTGGCGAATTCCGTCGGCACGTACAGTTCCCAGCCCAGTTCACCAACAAAAGACATCCTCAAAGCCAGGGGCCGGGCATAGGCAAGGTCGATGAACCGGCCCGTGGCATAGGGAAAACTCTCGTTGGACAGGTCGTCCGGGGTCAGTTTGGCCAGCAGGTCCCTGGATTTGGGACCCATGACGCCAAACATGGCGTATCCGGAGCCCACGTTGGCCACGAAAGCGTGAGCCTGGCTCGGAATGTGGCGTTTGATCCAATCGAAATCCCTGGTTTCCGTGGCCCCGGCGGTAACGATAAAGTACTCGTCTTCGGCCAGTCTGGTCACGGTCACGTCGGCCTCGATGCCTCCCCTCTCGTTAAGGAGTTGGGTATAAACGACCTTGCCGACCGGGACGGCGATATCGTTGGCGCAGATATTCTGCAGAACCGCCTCGACGTCGCTTCCCTGCAGCAGGAACTGGGCCATGGAAGACAAATCATAAACCCCGACCCCCTTCCGCACCGCCATATGCTCGGCGGCCGAGTAATCAAACCAGTTCTGGCGGCCCCAGGCGTATTCGTACTTGGGTTCGACCCCTGCGGGTGCGAACCAGTTGGCCCGCTCCCAACCTGCCACCACCCCGAAACAGGCCCCCAAACCGGCCAGTCGGTCATGGATCGGCGAACAGCGGACCGGCCGCGCCGTGTGGGGCTGCTTGTACGGCCAATGGTCTGCGTAGAGGTTGCCCACCGCCTCGGTGACCCGGTCTGCCAGGTACCTTCCGTTTTGCTGCCAGGGATGATATCGCCTGATATCCACGTCCCACAAGTCCTCTGTTGGGTAGCCCTGAATCATCCACTCGGCCACGGCCTTGCCCGCGCCGCCGGCACTGGCAATGCCCACCGAGTTCATGCCGCAGGCCACGAAGAAGTTCTTGACCCCGGGCGCCTCGCCCAGCAGGTAGGCCGTGTCGGGGGTGAAGCTCTCCGGCACCACGGTCAGATGCCGGATTTCGGCGTGCTCCATGGCCGGCACGCGGACAACGGCGCTGTCTATGAATATGGAAAACTGATCCCAATCCTCGTTCAATTCCGTGAACTGGAAATGCTCGGGGATGCCTTTCATGCCCCAGGGTTTGGCCTTCGGTTCGAATCCGCCCATCAACAGGCCCCCCACCTCCTCCCGGAAGTAGATATAGCCGTCCATGTCGCGCAGGGTGGGGAGGCCTTTATAGACGCCCTCCATGGGTTTGGTGATGACGTGCATATGCTCGGCAGCATGAAGAGGTATGGCGACGCCGACCAGCTTCCCCAGTTCGCGGCCCCACATCCCGCCGCAGTTGACCACATATTCGCAGGCAATTTCACCCAGGTTGGTGGCGACCGAATCGACAGCCCCGTTTTTGAGCTTGATGCCGGTTACGCAGACTTCCTCGAATACCCGGGCCCCATTCATCCTGGCGCCTTTGATCAGGGCCTGGGCCGTGTCGACCGGGTTGGTCATGCCGTCCTTGGGCAGGTAGTATGCCGCAGCCAGGTCGTCGGTGTTGATCAGCGGCCACATCTTCTTGGTCTCGTCAAAGCCGATCCGCTCCATTTCAATGCCGAAGGAATGGGCCATGGCCATGCCGCGATTGTATTCGTGAACCCGCGCTTCCGTCCGGGCGACCATGATCGAACCGTTTGCCGAATAGCCGGTCGCCTGGCCGGTTTCTTCTTCCAACGACGCATAAAGCTCGGTTCCGTACGTGGCCAGTTTGGTCAGCGCTTCGGTGGCCCTCAACTGGCCGACCAGCCCGGCCGCCGCCCAGGTCGTTCCGCAGGTAAGCACTTTTCTTTCCAGAAGGACCACATCCTTCCAGCCGTATTTAGTTAGGTGGTAAGCAACGCTGCATCCGACTATGCCGCCGCCGATCACCACGACTCTGGCCTGAGAGGGTATTTTTTTCTGCATTAGCAACTCCTTATAGTAGAGACCTCAGAATTTGGATAAAGTTTTGCAGGAACTGTGTATATTAATCCGGCCCTGTTGAAATCAGCTTCGAGGTTTTTCGTTGCGGGGATCGTACAGGGGAATCCGGACCGTCTCGGCCGGCCGTCTCTCGCCAAGGACGGCTATTTCCACCCGGGTGCCCGGTTTTGCCGCCTCGGTCTTGAGGTAGCCCATGGCCAGGCTTTTGCCCAGATGATGGCCGTAGCCTCCCGAGGTAACGCGGCCGACGATTTCGTCGCCCATAGAGACCGGCTCGTCGCCCATGGCGTCGGCGTCATCGGCGTCCACGACCATGAGGGTCAGTTTGTCGGCCAATCCGCTTTTCCTTTGATCCAGCAGGGCCTGGCGCCCGATGAAGTCACCCTTCTCGAAATCGACGAATCGGTCCAACCCGGCCTCAAGGGGTGTTCTCTCACTGGAGATCTCGGTGCCGAGCAGCAGATATCCTTTCTCCAGCCGGAGCGAATTCAGGGCCCTGAGCCCGTAATTGGCTATGCCGAATTCCGCACCGGCCTCCATCAACGCTTGATAGATGCTGCGCACGTTCTCGACAGGGCAATGGAACTCCCAGCCCAGTTCACCGACAAAGCCGATCCGGAAGGCCCTGGTCGGGGACAGGCCGACGATGATGTCCTGCATGGTCAAGAAAGGGAAACCCTCGTTGGACAGGTCGGCATCCGTGACCCTGGACAGCACATCACGGGATTTCGGCCCTGACAGGATCAGCGCCCCGTACATGGTCGTCACGTTGTCGATAGCCACGCTGCCATCCCGGGGCATATGCTTCTGCATCCAGTCCAGGTCGGGCCGTTCTGCCGATGCGGCGCTGACCACATAGTAGCGATTATGGTCTATCTTGGTGATTGTCATGTCGCACTTGAACCTGCCGCGATGATCGAGCATATGGGTCACTCTCATCCTTCCAATCTCCCGGGGAAGGGAGTTGGCGCACAGGTAATTGAGACATGTTTCGGCTCCCGGTCCGTGGACTTCGAACTTGGAAAAGCCGGACAGATCGAGGACGGCCGCCTTTTCCCTGACCGCCCTGCACTCCCGGGCCACAGGTTCATGCCAGTTGGACCGCTTGAAGGTTTTGACCTCTTTGCGGTCTTCTCCCTCGGCGGCGAACCAGTTGGGCCGTTCCCAGCCGTAGGTCGGCGCGAAGCTTGCTCCCTGCCTGTCCAGGAGATCGTGGATGGGCGAGGTCTTCACCGGTCTGGCCGCGTCGCGGACCTCACCGGAGAACTCAATGGCGTACATCATCCGGTAGGTTTCCATGGCTTTCTCATGGAGATACTTCTTGTTGGCATAGGCGCCGTAACGCCTGGGGTCGGAAAAACACAGATCTATGCCGGCCTCTCCCTCGACGATCCACTCGGCGGTGTAGAGCCCGTAGGCGGCGCACTCGGTGATGCCGAAGCAGTGTCCCGCGTTTATGAAAAAGTTGGGGACGCCGAAGGCGGGACCCACAAGGGGCGCGCCGTCGGGAGTATAGGTGATCGGTCCGTTGGTCTCGTGCCGGATGCCGACCGACTCCAGGGCCGGGACCCGTGCGATGGCGGCCATGAGGATGTCGTTGATCCGGTCCAGGTTGGGCGGCAGGGAAGCGGCCGCGAAATCGTCGGGCACGCCCTCAGGGTGCCAGGCCGCCGGTTCGGTTTCATAGGGACCGATAAGCAGTGCGGCCATCTCCTGGCGCATGTAGTACGAAGTGTCAGGATCCCGCAGCAGGGGCAGCTGCAATCCGGTATCCTTGAGTTCAGGCATGTCGTCAAACAGGATGTGCTGGTGCTCGATGGGAATGATCGGCAGATCCAGACCGACCATGGCCCCTATCTTGGGGGCCCACAATCCCGCGCAGTTGACGATGTATTCACAGGTGATGGCTCCTTCTTTGGTGTGGACTATCCACTCCCCGGAAATCGTTCTCGTGATGCCGGCAACCGGGTTGAAGCGGTAGATTTCCGCTCCCCGCTGCTTGGCCCCTTTGGCCATGGCCTGGGTGACCCCGGCCGGGTCCACATGGCCGTCGTCCGGATGGAACAATCCCCCCAGGACTCCCTCGGTGTTGATAAGCGGATAGATCTCCCTCATCTCGTCAGGTTCAACGAGGCGTGAATTGATGCCCAGGGTCAGGTCCTTTTGCTGGATGTGTTTATATTCCAGCATCCTCTCAGGATCCATTGCGATTCTGAGACTGCCGCAGGTATGCCAGCCGGTGTACTGGCCCGTTTCCTCTTCCAGGGTCGGGTAGAGTTCCACCGGGTAGTTGTGGATCTTGGTCCCGTTGTACGTTCGGGCGTACTGGGGCACGTTGCCGGCGGCCAGCCAGGTCGACCCTGACGTGAGCTCGTTCTTGTCCACCAAAACCACATCGGTACAACCCAGCTTGGTCAGATGATACAGGGTGCTGCATCCGGCCACTCCACCTCCGATGACTACTACCCGTGCATGATTCTTCATAGTAAGCTCCCTTCATAGATGTCAGATTAGCTCGGCGTTTCCTTCCCGCACAGGCCGTACCGCCCGGATCAAAGGTCAAGCAGGGCATCGATCTTGGCCTTGTCAAACCCGATGAGCACTTCGTCGTCCACCACCAGGGCGGGTGCGGAGCGAACGCCCAAGCGGTACAGCTCCTCGCGGGCCTCTTCGTCGATCATGATGTCTTTTCTCACGAATTCTACTCCTTTTCCGGTCAGATAGTTCGCCAGGGCCGCACAGGGACCGCAGAAAGGTTGTGAATACACCGTGATTTGCCGCTCTTTCATATTGTATGCTCCTCCTTTATATCGCTGTGCCGAATCCGTACCCAGGTTCCTCTTTCGAGCAGCCCAAAGCCCGGACCCCTATAGCTCCTGCGATTGTCTGGCCTTCTGCTCCCGCGCCTTGGCCAGCAGCTCCTGGCGCCGGGCCTCCGCGTCTTCTGAAATGAATGGCTGCTCGTCGGTCATGAATTTCCTCATCCACTCACGGCTCTCGGACCACTCATAGGGCAGATCGACAATGACTCCGGGCCTGTCGGCTTCTTCCAGCAGTTTCAGCCCGGCACGGAGGACCTCCCGCTGATTTTCCGGGTCACAGGGCCGCCCGGCCGGGTTGCCCAAGGGATAATTGAGAAAAATCTGCCGCGGGTTGCCGGCGCTGGCTGCGATGTCCCGCGCGTTGGTGTAGGTGACCGTGGAGATGCCTCCTGCCTCCAGAACCCGTGCGACCAGACTCACGGTCTGATGGCAGATAGGTCAGACGGGCGTCAGCAGGGCCACGTCCACGTTGTCCTCCCGGCACTGCCGAAGAATTTCCGGTCCGTCCACTTCCACCGGCTTGCGGTGGCTGTAATTGGGCAGGGTCCGGTAGTAGTTGCTGCTCAGGCCGCCGAATACCCCTTCCTCCAGGAGCTCCCGCATGCGCGTAGTGGGGAAAAAGGCATTGACGTCCGTCATATCGGTCTGGTAGCGGTCGTGATCCTCGCTGGAAGACAGGATGCGGTCGGCGGGCCAATCGCTGGGTACGGTGAACACCTCCACCTCGTTGGTGCCGAGAAACCTGGGTTCTTCCAATGGAAGTCCGTCCTCACTCACGAGCACGAACGAGGCCGTGGTTACCAGCGCCGCCCGGCATTCTGAAAGCGGCTTTTTCAACGGTGTGAACGGGATATCCTCATTGTGAGCGTAGTTGTACGTCTTGTCGTAGCCAAGACTGCGGTAGTATTCGTGGGTCTTCTCAATATAGCGAATATACTCCATCACGACCTCCCCTCGATCTTTATGTTCCCCTCTCACCCGGGGCATGGTATTTGTCAAAATGAAAGATCTGCTCTCTTTAACACTCACCCGACAGGATAATCGCTTTTTCCATGGGTGTCCTTCAACGCATAGGAGAAGGCGAACATTGGGTGAAGTCCTGTTTTTTCTGATCCCATCCAGAATGAAATACAGGATAGTTTTTGAAAAAAACCTTCTTCACCCCACCGGGAACCCGGTTGACAGGGCATGACAGGTTGTAACAACGGTTGCATTGAGTTCGTTGCAGCGTCCAGGCCGCAACAAACAATGCTGTTGTGGTTAATAACAAGAGCAACCACTGCTGACTCATAATAAAAAAGGGAACATAATAGAGAAACAGGATTGCCGCATAAAAAAGCCAGAGGGATTTCTCCCAGAAATTCAACGGCCGTGGGTTGAACTTGGGTAATTTGGGAACTCCCCAATTTGCATGACACCGCAGGAAGAACCCCTTTTCGGCATAATGAGGACAATGTCGGCAAAGCACGAGGGCCTCGATATAACCGAAGAATAATGCCGCTAAGCCTATCCATACGGCCAAACCTATCCAGAATCGTCCAATGATCATACCTGCCAGGAACGGGACAAGCCAGCCCATAAACAAGACGTAAAAATCAATAAGATCTTTTACGGTATGAATACAGAGTAATTTCCCCTGAATTTCACATCCCTCACAAGTCTGTCGGGAACATGCGGCCGCAGTCATTTTATCCGAGTCTTTATCCATCCTTGAACCTCAAACATCTCCTCTGTGTTACTGGCTACGATTCCTGGAAGCCCCTCTGCTGTGCGAATGACCACTCCCATGATTATTTCCATGTTCCATACATTCTCTTGCATAGTGGCCCTTGCAGACCTTCAGGATTCGAGACACATGCATCAATCTCAGTTTCACTCGTCAGCCGGGATTTCCACGGGAATTCCGGAAGGGTGCATTTTTTCAGTTGACATTCGCAAGTGAGAAATGCAGTTGTGCAAATTCCGTTGAGAGCCTTCCATAGCCGCGTTCTTGCCAATTGAAGATTCGCCTCCTATACCACACCGAGTATGGCGGTGTCAAAAAATGGCAGCCATACGCAATCAGCCCAACCACGGATATCTCATAACCTCTCTTTCCCTGTTCTGACAGCAAAATAGGATACAAAGACTTCGAAAGAACTTGACTTTTATGTGATCATTGACTAATAATTTGACTTGAATTCTCCTGATAATCCTTCACAATCTGCACCTCCGCTGACACCCAATACACTTCGAATCCTCCTCTTCGCATCAGAATTCGAAAAAGCACAACGCTCTCCGGCACTGTGAACAGGCGCACCAGTTTAATCCAGAACTTTTTTCAGGGCTAACTCATTGAACACACACCGCAAATACATCCCATATTGCTCCCGATAGGGAGATGCCCCGTCGGGAGCATCCAGATTTTCATTGAAGACAGACGCAAATGAGTTTCAAGTTTCCCTCAGACATGGATGCGTGAGATTTGTCAGGAGAGAAGACATTGGGAGCAAAGAAAACAGGTGACATCTCCAGGCGTGATTTTATTAAGCGCGTCGGAATGGTAGGATTTGCAAGCGGATTAGGCCTCAA
>CAZWEV010000059.1:0-22771 GCA_964633015.1 uncultured Desulfobacteraceae bacterium
TCCAGCGTATACCATATGTTGAGGTGCCGCAAACGATTACTTCTGATAAGGTTGATAAGTGAGAGTTGGTTGCAATTCGCCAATAGGATAATCCTTGAGCTGTGGTGAGCTACTGACAGATGATCGTAGTCCTATAAGGCTGGAGGCCGTGAAATATAGAAGATAGCAGAGATATCATTGACGAGGCGAATTTCCGGGAATAGCCGCATGTGGCGGCCTGACAATAGTCAAACTCCAAACTGGTATCCTTGAAATTTTTGGCCATTAGACAATCACATAAAGCACATCTATACTTTGTTTTGGCTAGTTCAGAATTAGCGCTGTTGTGGAATTTTGGACCATGTTAAGAGAAGGTGGAGACAAAGTTTGAAAGTAAGAAAAAAGATTGAAAAATTGATGGGATACCCCAGCTGAATATTACCAGTGGGCCAGGTTATTCAGGGAGGTAACCCACTAGATGGGGTCTCTAGGAGATGGATTTTCGATTTGTGATTTCCACACTAATTTTCTTAAATTGATTTTATTGATTATATAACTATCATCCAGCGTTCCTTCTGCGATATGCCTCTGTGTATCTTCTGGCATAGGGGTCTCTTCCCATGAGGAGATCCGCAGCCAACACGCTCTGCTGCACTTTTGATGCTTCGACAATGGGGCAATTCAATCCGCTGAAGATAGCCATGGACAAAAATGCCGAATTGAGCGTCCCACGATCGGGGAGACCAAAAGAGATATTGCTGGCGCCCAATGTGGTAAGGCAACCAAATTCTTTCTTTATCAGCCTAATCGTCTCAAGAGTCGTTTGCGCCGCCTTGGAGTCTGCCCCGACGGACATTGCCAGGCAGTCGATAATTACCGCACTTTCGGGGATACCTAGCTCTACTGCTTTATCGATAATCTTACCCGCATTTTTCAACCGTCCGTCGGGCGTATCCGGTATTCCAGATTCATCCATGGGCAGACCGATCACCGCGGATCGATGCTGTTTTACAAGGGGCAATATCTCTTCTAATGATTCCTCTTTTCCAGATACGGAGTTAACAAGGGCCTTACCTTCATAGACTTCAAGGGCTGCCGCCAATGCTATCAGACTGTTGCTGTCGATACAAAGAGGGGCGTCCGTCACAGCTGAAATTTGTCGGATCGCCTCTACAAGAAGAGAAGGCTCATCCAGATCTGGGACGCCGGTATTCACATCCAGTATGTCGGCACCGGTCTGAATCTGGTCGAGTGCCTCGCGGCGAATGAGATCGAAATCTGCTTGTCTGAGGGCCTCCATCATCTTCTTTCTACCCGTCGGGTTAATCCTTTCCCCAATCAAGACCGTTGGACACATATGCCCAATGAGGACTTCCTTTGTTTTCGATGCGACTGTTGTCTCCATCTTGTCCTTTCACAATCAGGCAAATGGGTAGTTTGGCGAGGCCAGATCCTCCTGATAAAGCGCCCACTCTTCATCAGTTATCATTTCATTTTTCCGGTACCACTGGCGGGCGTCGTAGAGTATTCTCTCGATGGTCTCTTCCTGATCACTGGGAAGAGGATCGATCCGATGCTCGGCAAGGATTTGATCCATTTTCTCTTGGGCACGTGCAACTACGTCTTTTTTGCCAGCCTGTGCCCATTGTGGGAAAGGCATCCGGTCTGCGATCATGGGAATGAACTGCTCCTTTTTCCACCATTCTCTGGTATGATTCGTGGAAAGGAATTGACCGGGTAGAGGACCGACCTCATGGATCACATCAACGGCCATGGTATTTTCCGAGACCTCAACTCCACGCAAGAAACGCCCGATCATCCCCGCGATATCGTGGTCTAAGATGGCTTTGACAGGGTTGGCGGACAATTCGCCCGTCATACCCCCCAGGAGCGCCACATAACACGATCCGGCCAAAGCGCAGACCAAAGCTGCCATGGAGGTCTCATACACGGCCTGTCCGTCCAGGGTTTTGGAACTGGTCCAGGCTGGCGCCGCGGAATAGCCGGGTATGTTATATCGGCGAAGCATCTGATGAAAAATGGCCTCACTCAGAGCGTTTTCAATTGCCCCGAAGGCGGGGCCTCCTGTCTGCATATTTTGCGCATGGATCATGTGCCCAGCCCAGACTCGGCTCCCGGGTTTGATCAACTGGGCAAGCACAATACCTGCGAAGGTCTCGGCATTGTTGGCTACAACGGCTCCCGCTGTGGTTACAGGTGCGGTCGAGCCAGCAAGGGGTCCTGATGTCAGAGAGAAAGGGATATTACCTTCTGCATAATCGAATATCTGCTTGATCGTATTTTTCTGATAGGTGAGAGGCGCTGTGGGATTACAGAGCAAGACAATCTCCTGGCCTGTGGCGTTGGCCATCTCGATAATCCACCGGTCGTTCTGCTGAACGGTCCCCTCAAATTGCATCTTGCCGGAGGCGCGGATTTTTGCTGCAGCACTCTCAATGAGCCTCAGCGCCTGGGGGACCTTTTCAAAGCCCCAATAGGGAAAAGCCAGTTGAGAGTGGGCATACGGTAGGGCTTCCATTAATCTTATGGTGTCATAGAACTCCTTTCGTGTGGGTTCTCTGGGCTCAAGTGTTTTCAGGTCTAAGTACTGCATCCCGCACGAGGGGCCGAAATAAGTGACATCGCCGTCTGCTTCAAGGTATATGTCATTCTTTCGGTTTCTCGCCTTGACCGTATAATGGCCAGGTGCCTTTGAGAGGCAGTCTTCCACAAGGGAAAAAGGGAACCGGACCCTTTGGGTCTCGTTGTCGACCTCACAGCCATTATCTGCTAAAAGGCTTCGTGCTTTTTCATCCTCAAAGGTCAAGCCAGTTTCATTCATGACACGTAACGTCGCGTTGTGGATGGCCTCGACCTGATCGTTACTAAGTAGCTCTAACGGCTTGAAATCACGTCTGAATCCATTTGCAGTCATTTTGTCTCCTTTATCGATGGGATAAGAGGCTTCTGGCCAATTTTGCCGCTGACGGAGCTGTTGCTTCATAGCCGTCGGCCCCGATGCTTTGGGCAAATTCGCCCGTGACGGCTCCTCCGCCGACGATCACCTTCACTTTTTCCCGTAATCCTTCTGCCTCCAATAGGCCGATCACCTTTTTTGTCTCCGGTGCGGTTGTGGATAGGAGGGCCGACATGGCCAGGATATCTGGGGCCTGGTTTTTAACCTCCTTCACGAATCGCTCCGCAGGGATGTCTATGCCCAGATCAACAACCTCAAATCCTTCGGCCGTCAACATGGTCGCGACCATGGACTTCCCTATGGTGTGGATATCACCCGCCACCGTGCCGATAAGGATTTTTCCCAAGGACGTCCGTTTACTCTCATTCTCCTTCAGTGCGTTTTCCAGCAGGGACATGGCAGCCTGCATAGCGTCTGCAGCTCCAACCAAATCCGGCAGGAACAGATCTCCTCTTCCAAAGCCTTCCCCCACGGTTCGAATTGTATTGGTCAAGACATCGATGATATCCAAAGGTTCCACACCTTGGTTCAATGCCTCCTTTGTCAACCTGGCGCACTCATCCTTATCGTAGGTTAATAGTGCCTGTTTGATATTTCCCAGAATTTCCATAACCCCCCCACTCTTAATTATCCACAAACAACTCCCCCATCAATGACCAGCTGCTGTCCTGTCATGTAATCGGAGTCCTCAGAGGCGAGATAAACTGCCAAGGGCGTGATATCACCCGTATTACCTATCCGCTTAAGGGGGGTTATATCCAGCATGGCCTGCAGGTAGTCAGGATTCTCAAGAAAGTGTTCGTTCATAGGTGTACGGATATTCCCCGGACTTATGGCATTTACGGTTATGTTGAGGGGTGCCAGCTCAAGTGAAAGGCACTGGGTCAGAGCGGCAATGGCCGCCTTGGCGGCGCAGTAAACCGAACCCGTTGGAACGCCTATCTGCCCACCAGCGATGGATGACATGTTGATGATTTTGCCCTTACCCCTTTTTTTCATTGCCGTTGCGGCCTTCTGGCACATGAAAAAAACACTTTTGAAATTCACCTCCATGTTTCGATCAAAAAAGGCTTCGTCGATCTCAAAAAAATCCGACAGTTCGAATATACCTGCGGAATTTACAAGTATATCCACTCCGCCGAATTTCTTTACAGCCTCTGCAACAACTTCTTCGTTGCTCCCCGGCCTCCTGAGGTCTGCAGGAAGGACTTCGCACGCACCGTTTGCGTTTTTGATCTTCCCCTTGAGTTCCTCAAGACGATCCACATCCCTGCCAGTGGCAAATACCTCTGCCCCCTCTTCGGCGAAGGCAAGTGAAATTGCCCTACCGATGCCGGAGGTAGCTCCTGTGATAATTGAAACTTTTTTCTCCAACTTCATGATGGGCCTCCTTTAAGAATGCTTTATGGAAGATTGAACCCGATAAGGTGGGCTGCTTCACTAAGATCTTTCCGCAACCATTCGCAAACGGCCTCAGTATTTTTTTCCATCAGGCCTTCTAGTATTTTTTGATGATAATTTTTGCTATTATTAAGAGCGTTATTGTCTCTATATCTAGCATAAATGTGCAAATATGGGCTTATTCTATTCCAAAGAGATTCAATCACTTCCAAGAGGATCGGCCGACGAGACTGCAGATACAGGAGGTGATGGAACTCCTTATTTATTCTGAAGGTTTCGTCAGCGTCCGTGCTTTTGAAACACTCTTGCTGCAAAGCCGTCAGCCTTAAGAGCACATCTTTATTGATATTTCTTGTTGCGGCCTCGGCGGCCAAGGGTTCAAGAATAAGGCGGATCTGGAGGATCTCCTCAAGATTTTCCTTAGACAAACGGTTTGCCACGCTCCCTTTGCGGCCGAGTGATGTGATGAAACCCTGAGCCTCGAGACGGTGCATGGCCTCTCGCACGGGCATAACACTCACCTGCATCTGTTCAGCAATCTGGTCCGCAACGAGTTTTTCGCCGGGTCTTATCCTTCCGGACACAATGGTCTCGAGAAGCTCTTTATAAACTCTTTCATATAGGGTTGAGGTCTCTATGGGCTTTAATTCATATGCACCCTGGCCACTGGAAACTGAAGACGGTCTTTCCAAAAAAATGGGGCTGTAATAGTTTTCCCAGACTTTGCGAAGCGTCGCTGCGCCCTGGATTCCGTTCAACCCCTCCCTGTCAAACCAAGTCCTGATCATGTGCGATACGCTGCTTAACCTTAAAGGGCCTTTGCCCTTGCGGGACTTAAAGACAAATTCATCAGGTTTGCTATCATCAATTTTTTCCGCAGCGATATAATCTTGAATCGATTTGTACAGGGTCTCCGTCACCTTAGATCCAAAAGGGTAATCAAATGATATCCCCGAGTCCTGCAAAGAATCACCTGGAAGCATCTTGTTGACGGCACCGACTTTCAGCTCCAGGATATCCTTTATTCGAAGCCCTGTCTGTGTGGCAAAATCGAAGAGCAGCAGATCTCTTGGGTTTGATGACAGATTGCGTCTCATATCCTCGATTTCCGACAAAGAAAGAAATCCCTCTTTCTGCTTGAGCGCTTTTCTACTCATAATTCCTCCAATCACAACTCTACTTGATAAGTAGACCAGATTCATATTAGTTGTCAACACTTTTTTTTCAAATATAACATATTGATTTGTTAAGATATTTTATTTTCATCAATAATTTCATTTATTTCATACCTCATTCATACCTTAGACATCGAGATTTCTTATTATAATCAAATAGTTAAATTATTATTTAGGATGAGCGTCGTTTTTTCTTGACAAACCCAACTCTTTTGATCAATTATTTTTTATTTTCAAATTCACAGTGATCGAAGGGAGGTTTAAAATGAAAAAGTTATTTCTTTTGGTCTTCTTAATCTGCGTTTCAGGCATAAACTTAACACAAGACTATCCACTATACGCCAAGGAAAGTCCTAAAGAGTTCAGGATAGGAGCGGCCTTGGCATTGAGCGGTCCTTTAGCCATGTATGGTGTGGGATTTCGCAATGGCACCCAGATGGTAGCTGATTACTTCAACGCTAAAGGAGGCCTTCGCATAGGCAGTGAAATGAGGAAAGTGGTTGTCCTGGATGCCGATACCAAATTCACCCCTGAGGGAGCGACGACAGCAGCACGCAGGTTGGTCGATTCGGATAAAGTCGACATGATCGTCGGGGCCATCGCCACGCCCCAGACACTGGGAGTCCAATCGGTAACTGAGCCTGGGAAGGTCCTTACCCTTCACAGTGCTGCGGCTGCAGAGACTTTGATCGGGAAAAAGTATTCATTTCGTTCTTATATCTCATTGAATGAGACCTTCCCCTCTATTTTCAGCTGGTTAGTCAAGAACCGGCCCAACGTGAAACGCATGGCGCTTCTTGATCTCGATTATGAAACCTCCCATTACGGGCACTCTCTTGCGATCAAGGCGGCTGAAAAATATGGGATCGAAATAGTTTATGACGAGTATTATCCAGGCGACACCAAGGATTTCAGTCCCTTCCTCATAAAAGCCTTCTCTAAAAATCCTGACCTTATTTTCGATACAGGAACGGGCGGGATTTACCTTGCCCTTCTGGTCAAACAGGCACGGGACATGGGTTATAAGGGCTTGTTCATGGAGCCACGTACCCCGGCAACCAAGACGAACCTGGAGGTTGCCGGTGCCAAGGCCATTGAAGGCATGCTTGGGTTTGGATATGCCTCATCCGGTGAGGGCGTTTCCCGTGGAGTAAAAGCATTCAGAGAAGCATACACAAAAAGGTACGGTCAGTGGGCGGAAGAATCACTTGTTGTGGCCGTGCCTCTGAGTGCGATTCTCCTGGGGTATGAAAAGGCAGGAACAATGGAGACTGAGCAAGTCATAAATGTCCTTGAAGCCGGTCACGAATGGACCACTCCTTATGGTATCACAGGAGTTTTTGCCGGTGCAAAGGATTATGGAAGACCTAGACAATGGTTTGCCCCTCAGCGTGTGATCATTACGACCAGAGGGAAAGCTATCCCAATAGGCCTTATCTCCCTCGATGAGTTACTCAAGGGATGGGAGTGATGCACAAGAAAGGGGACCTCGGATTCCGACAAGGTCGTGGCAGTTCACGAATCGGGTACGGAGTGTGAGACTCCCTGGGGGATAACGGGCACTTGGGGAAGCACTTACACCTCTGGACAGCCTCACCAGTGGTTTGCAGCGCAATTTGCCATGGAGGTGCGGGGTGAGTAAGCCGTACCAATAGGAGTAATTCCCATAAGCGACTTACGCTATGGATGGAATTAGAACCAGACCAGAAAGTGTGAGGCCCCGCCCAAGGCCCGCGCCCCGGACGAGTTAAAATAATATGTTCGCCCTTTACGGCCAGGTAGTTATCAATGGATTGGTATCAGGTCTGATTTATGCCCTGACCGCTGCTGGTTTCTCTCTTATATACGGCAATGCGGGGATACTCTTTTTTGCAATCGGGGAAGCTTACATGCTTGGGGCTATCTCCTTCTATTATCTTATAACACTGGTGGGCCTCCCCTATCCACTGGCACTTTTGGTTGCGCTGGCTCTATTAGGTTTTCTTGGAGTGGCTCTGGAGGCGCTTATCTTCCGCCGCCTACGAGGCAACGATTTGACAATGGCCGTCGCCTCCCTAGCGGTAGGGCTGTTGATCGCAGGGGTGGCCCTCGAGGTCTTCGGTGAGCAGGGAAAGGGCCTGTCCGGTCCCTTCCCGGGCCACTTCAAGCTCCTTGGCATCATGCTCACGTGGGACAAGGTAGTTATCACGGGAGCATCCCTGATAATACTCATTGGCCTTCATCTCTTTTTCAAGCTTACCAAGACAGGACGGGCCATACGGGCCGTATCCCAGGATGTGGACGCAGCGCGGCTCATGGGAGTCGAGGTGAATTTCATAAAGGCCCTGACATTTTTCATGGCCCTTGCAGTGGCTGGCGGGGCGGGGGCTCTGGTGACCCCGCTTTATTACGCAGACGTGTTCATGGGACCGCCAGTCCTCATGACCACACTGATCGTTGTGGTGCTTGGAGGGCTTGGATCCTATCCTGGTGCCATCATTGGGGGCCTCTTGATCGGGCTAATTGAGTCGTTCGGATATACATTTTTGGGTGGAGTGACCACAGTGGTGATGTTTTTGGCCGTCATTGCATTGTTGATCTTCAAACCTCAGGGGTTGTTGGGTCGTGAATAGAACATCACAAAAAGTCTTTTTGGTCGCTGCAACTATTGGCATAGCGCTGTTTCTGCCGTGGATACTAAAGAGCGCCTATTCGCAGCACCTTATGATCATGGTGGGACTTATGATCATCCTGTCCGTCAGCAACCGCCTTGTGCTTGTGTCCGGCGCCTGGTTCATGGGCCATGCGGCCTTTTACGCCATAGGCGCTTACGGAGTGGTTTTGTTGCGCTCCAAGGCCGGAATCGATTACTGGATTGCACTCTCCCTGGCCGGTCTGATGGCGTCCTTGGTCGCTTTCGTTCTTGGATATGCCACGAGCAGGGTCCGCGGCATTCCCTTTGCCATCATCAGCGTGGCCTTTGCGGAAGTGATCCGGCTCACCATCATCAAGGTGAAGTGGCTTGGAGGGCACAAGGCTCTCATAAGCCCTCCACCGGAGCCCCTGCTGGGAATCGATTTTTCAAGCAAGATAGAATATTATTATTTTATTCTTCTTTTGGTATTGATTACCCTTTTTATTTTATATCTTGTAGAGATATCTCCTGCCGGCGCCACGCTCAAAATAATGGCGGAAAACGAAGAGCTTGCGGAATCCGTGGGGATCAACACCACCCGATACAAGGTTTTCACGCTCACCTTGTGCGCCTTTTTCGCCGGCATCGCCGGAGGATTTTATGCTCCCTATGTTGCCGTAACCGGGCCGACAAGTTTTACCCTCAACACCTCGATTCTTATCCTTTTCAACGTCGTGGTCGGAGGGATGGAAAGCATCTTGGGGCCTGTGGTCGGAGCACTATTCCTGACCCTCCTGCCGGAATTTCTTCCGGGACAGGCTGGGATCCAGAACATTCTCTACGCGGCGGTCGTCCTGGCTGTTCTGTTTTTCCTGCCCCAAGGAATTGTGAGCCTACCGGATCGGATCCGATTCGCCGTCCGTCTTAGAAAAGGAGAAAGCCGTGCTTGAGGTTCGGAAACTTACCAAGAACTTTGACGGACTCTTTGCCGTAAACGATCTTTCCTTTGAAGTGAAAGAAGGTGAAATTGTCGGCCTCATTGGACCGAACGGGGCCGGAAAAACAACCGTTTTCAGCTTACTGTCCGGATTTTTAAAACCGTCCACGGGATCCGTCCGGTTCCAGGGGCAGGAGATCACCGGTCTGCGGCCGAATAAGATTGCCGCTCGCGGACTTGTGAGGACATTTCAACTCACCAACCTCGCCGGTTCTCTTACGGTCCTCGAAAACGCGCTCGCGGCCTGTCACCTTGCCCGCAGGTCTCACATACTCGGCTCAGTCTTCAGGACGACCGGTTCGGCTCGAATTGAGGCGGAAATTTTGCAAAGAGCGAAGAATGGATTGAAGCAGTTTGGCATGGGAGGAGTTCAACATGAAGCTGCCATGAGCCTCTCCCATGGTAGGCAAAAGGCCCTTGGCATCCTCATGGCGCTTTGTGCGGAACCAAAACTCCTGCTCCTCGACGAACCCACCGCAGGGATGAGCTGGGCGGAAACAAGAGAGATCATGAAATTGATCTCTCGATTAAGGGATGAAGGCGGAACCATCATGCTTGTGGAGCACGACCTGCAAGTGGTCATGGGTGTTTGCGACCGGGTTATTGTACTGAACTTTGGAATAAAAATTGCTGAGGGTCCCCCCGAAGACGTCGCTCGGGATAAGGAGGTCATTGCCGCCTATCTGGGTTTTGGCCATAAAAAAGAGGCCGGGAATGTCTAATATTCCTATTCTTGAAATATCCGACGTCCAGGTCAGTTTCGGCGGTGCTCGCATCCTGAGAGGTTTGGGACTCGAGGTATGGCAGGGAACCGTCGCTTGCCTGATCGGGGCAAACGGCGCTGGCAAGACTACACTTCTGAGGACTATAGCGGGCCTTGAAAAGCCTGATTTGGGAAGAATCTCCGCATTCGGCAGCGATATCACGGCTGCAAACCCGAAAAAAATCCTCGCCCTTGGGTTGTCCATGGTACCTGAGGAAGGGCGGGTCTTCAGGGATATGACGGTCATGGAAAACCTTCTCATGGGCGCTTATCTGCGCTCGGATAAGGCTGAGATCGCAAAAGACCTGGAAAGGTATTTCAACTATTTTCCGGTGCTGGAAAATAGAAAACAACAGACTGCGGGATCTCTTTCCGGAGGAGAAAGACAGATGCTCGCGGTGAGCCGGGCGCTCATGTCCAGGCCGAAGCTTCTCATGATGGATGAACCCTCTTCGGGTTTGGCGCCCATCATGGTGACCATGCTGGGCAATATGGTTCGTGATATCAACCTTACGGGCATATCCGTTCTATTAGTAGAACAAAACGCCGAGATGGCACTTAACGTGGCACATTTCGGTTATGTCTTGGAACGCGGCCGCATAGCCTTGCAAGGTCCAACCCCCGACCTCCTGAAAGACGAGAATGTCAAGGCCGCTTACCTGGGACTTTTGGAGTGAGAAATGAACGACACCTACAATAGGCGTTCGCACATGCTTTACCAGCGGGCGGAGAAGGTACTCCCTGGACCTCAGAGTAATCTCCGCATCCCCCTCTCAGTTGCCCCCACCTATATCGTGAGGGGAGAAGGGGCGAGGCTCTGGGATGTGGACGACAGAGAGTATATTGATTACATGATTGCAGCAGGACCCGGCATCCTGGGCCATTCAAACAAGGCGTATATCGAAGCGGTTACCGAACAGTTGAACCGTCTTTACTACACTGTATCAGGCGCAACACAGACGCCCATGGAAGTGGAGCTCGCGGAGAAGATCGTGCGGCATGTTCCCTGTGCAGAAAAGGTACGTTTCGGTATCTCAGGGACTGAGGTGGTCCAGCTTGCCATTCGCCTAGCCCGCGGGTATACAGGCCGGAGAGTTTTTATCCGCTTTGAAGGGGCGTACCACGGATGGCTGGACAATGTCCTGGGAGGCATGACCTCAGAGGACCCTGGTAGATACCCACGGCTAAAGCCGTGGCACTTATCTCTTTACCAGCTTCGCTGGACGCCCTACGGGCGAACTTTCATTCACCCACGGGCAAGCCCGTGGAACTCTGCCCTAAGGGTTATTAGAAATCCCCATCCTATTGAATCCGGGGACGACCCCATGGGCACTGGAGGGCGGGACCCTGTCGCCTTTGATCAATCTTTCCGCCTCCCGTGGAACAAGCCCGATGTCATCGACAAAGTCCTGGAGAAATACTGGCGCGAGGTTGCCATGATTCTAGTGGAGCCGGTGCAGGCCGCTGGCTGCTTTGAGCCAAAGCCGGGCTTCCTCGACCA
Organism: uncultured Desulfobacteraceae bacterium; assembly: GCA_964633015.1. Taxonomy (GTDB): domain Bacteria; phylum Desulfobacterota; class DSM-4660; order Desulfatiglandales; family Desulfatiglandaceae; genus B46-G9. Next base: position 11,408 of record CAZWEV010000059.1, read on the forward strand.
CCTCCGCGATCTTTGCGATCACTACGGCATCCTGCTTTGTTTCGACGAGGTAGTCACGGGATTTCGCCTGGCTCTGGGCGGAGCCCAGGAGGCTTATGGGGTGACTCCGGATCTCGCTACCTAAGGTAAGGCTCTAGCAGCCGGGATTCCCATAGCCGCTGTCGTCGGCAAGGCCGATATCATGGATCTTCTTAAGACAAGCAAGGTCGTAGGAGCCGGAACATTCAATGGTTATCCTCTGGGCGTGGCGGCAGCGCTCACCACCATGTCCATACTGGAAGCCGGAAATGGAGACTATTACAAGAGCGTAAACCAGATTCAGAAACGCCTCATGGTAGGACTCAGCGATCTCGGTCGAAGACTGGGGTTGAAGATTCTTGTCCATGGCGTGTGCGGGCTCTTCGTCATCCACTTCACGGAAAAGGAACAGGTCTTCAGCATCAGAGATCTCAGGGGATCCGATTCCGCCCTGCCGAACCGTCTGAGGAGCCTCCTAGCGGAAGAGGGTGTCCTGATCATGTGGGGAGGGCGCTGGTACCTCACCATGGCACACACGGGCGTCGATGTGGACGAGACCCTTGAAAAGGCCGAGCGCGCCTTCAAAAGGCTTTGATTCACAGGAAAAGAGGGAAAATTAATGGATACATCGTCGCGGGAAATCGAACCTTATCTCATGGCACTTCTGGCCTCCAGGGTGGGGTCTATCTCGGTTCAGATGAACAACATCATGATAAAGAGCGCGAGATCATCGGTACTCGCCCTTGCACGGGACTGTTCCACTGCGATTCTAGACGCCAATGGCGATGTCTTGGCCTTCCCCGCGGGTTTTCCTGTGCATGTGGGCGGTGCATCGCTTGCCGGAAAAGCCCTTCTGGAATTAAAAGGGGACCAGCTCAAGCCGGGGGATGCCTACCTTCTCAACTCGCCGTATCACGGCAACACCCATCCAGCCGACCACACCATCTTGGTGCCCGTGTTTCACGGGGATGAACTGCTCTTTATCTGCGTTTGCCGGGGGCACCAGGCGGATATCGGGAACTCGATTCCCACCACTTATCACACCACGGCACGGAATGTATACGAGGAGGGGGCACTGATCTTTCCGTGCGTCAAGGTGCAGGACAACTACACGGACGTGGAAGACATCATCAACATGTGCAAAATGCGGATCCGCGTTCCGGATGTCTGGTACGGGGATTATCTTGCCATGATCGGTGCTGCCCGCATAGGAGAAAAAGAGCTTCTCGGAGTTGCTGAGAAATATGGCCCTGACACCATCAAATCCTTCCGTAAATCATGGCACGAGTACGGACGGCAAAGGATGACCGAGGAAATTAGAAAATTTCCCTCCGGCACCGCATTTTATGAGACCACCCACGACCCTGTGCCCGGTATTCTGCCGGATGGCGTCAATGTCCGTGTGAAACTCACCGTAAATCCTGAGGAAGGGTGGATCGAGTGCGATTTCACTGACAACCAGGACTCCATGCCCTGCGGTCTGAATGTGAGCGAGGCCACCCTAACATCAGCTGCGAGGACCGGTGTATTGAACCGCATGACTGCTAAGGACCTTCCCCACTGCGAGGGGGCGCTCTCTTGTATCCGAGTAAAAATGCGTGAGGGGAGTGTTGTCGGCAAGTCAAAGCACCCGTTTTCATCTTCCGTCGCTACGACCAATGTGAATGATAGAGCTCTTGTGGCGGTCCAGAGCGCCTTCAACCAGATCACGGATCTCCTGGGCATGGCCGAGCCAAAATATGACATGGGCCCGGCTATTGCCGTCATCTCCGGCACAGACTCCCGCAAGGGAGGCCGGCCGTATGTCACGCAGATCATCGGCGCGACAGGAGGCTTTGGGGGGATCAATGGCCGGGACGGTTACAGCCACTATGCCGTCTCCAATGGAGGCATGTATGTCATCAACTCCGTGGAGATGGTGGAGAACCAGTATCCCATACGCTATCTCAAGCAGGAAATCGCCCCGGACAGGATGGGTGCGGGGAAATTCGACGGAGGGCCATCAGCCGAGACCATCCTCGCTCCTGTGACCGATCCGGTGACATTTGTCTACCTCGGCGATGGTCACGACAATCCTGCAAAGGGAGCCGCGGGTGGGCATGACGGCGCCCCGGCGCAGGCCTTCAGGGAACGTGTGGTGGATGGAATCCACACGGAAACAATAGAAGAGCTGCCCATGATCCACCAGGTTGAACTCCCTCCCGGTGAGGCCCTGAAAGGCCTTTATTCTGCACCGGGAGGCTATGGAGACCCGCTGGAACGTGACCCTGAACTTATCAGGCATCGGGTTCAGGAAGGATGGATCACTGTGGTCAATGCGAGAAAGACCTATGGTGTGGTTCTTGATTTCTCTAATGAAATTTTCACCGTCAATAAGGAAGCAACCGAAAAAATGCGGGCTGAATTGAAAGGTGGACGGCAATAGGAGGGAATGATGGGAATTCGTGTGTGCATAGACATCGGCGGTACCTTTACCGATGTGGCCGCGGTCAATAGTGAGGACGGCCGACTCAAGATATTCAAGAACTCAACCACCCCGGATGAATACTCCAGGGGGGTTCTCGCAGGCCTTGAGGACGCTGCAGCTTTTTATGGTCTTGAAATGGATGATTTCCTCAGGCTCTGCTCCTCATCGAACGGGGGAGCCATCAATTATGGCTCAACCATCGCCACCAATGCCCTGATTCAACAGAAAACCGCCAAGGTTGGGTTGATTTGCACTGAGGGGCACAGGGATATTTTGACCTTTCGTGAGGGAGGTAAGGAAGATCCTTTTGACTGGGACCTGGATTATCCAGACCCTTACGTGCCCCGATACCTCACTGTGGGTGTCCCTGAAAGAATAGGCTCGGCTGGAGAGGTGGTCAAACCCCTGGATGAAGAGGCGGCCCGAGAAGCCATTCAGCGTCTTAAGGCGTTTGATGTGGAACTGATTGCGGTCAGCCTCTTATGGTCCATTGCCAATCCGGTTCATGAATTGAGAGTTGAGGAGCTCATTCAAGAGACCTGGCCCGGTGTACCATACAACCTCAGCCACCTCATCAATCCCACCATGGGAGAGTACCGCCGCACCATCTCAACCGCCATCAATGCCTCCCTGATTCCCATCGTTGGACCCTATCTTTACGGTTTCGATGAGAAACTCAAAGCACTCGGTTACAAAGGGGATCTTTCCCTCATCTCCTGCTTTGGAGGCATCCTCTCGCTTGAAGACATGGTCCGCCGGCCTTTATACAGCGTGGATTCTGGGCCTACAGGGGCACCTGTTGCAGGATTGATGTACACCCAAAAGGAACTCCAGCAGAACAACGTCGTCACCTGCGACATGGGTGGAACCAGTTTTGATGTGAGCAGGGTCACAAACGGCATCATCTCCGAGACCCCGGATGCAATGGTCGGGTTTGACTACCTCGGTATTAGAAAGGTAGACACCAAGTCCATTGGCGCCGGGGGCGGCTCTATTGCCCGTGTCGACTCCGGAGGCCTTTTGCATGTGGGGCCTGAATCGGCAGGGGCCATGCCCGGCCCGGTCTGTTACTGCCGAGGCGGGGATCAACCCACGGTGACAGATGCCAATCTCGTGCTCGGATACCTGAATCCAAGAGCCCTGCTGGGCGGTCGAATGGACCTGGACAAGGATCTGGCTGCCGGGGCCATAGAAAAAATAGTTGCCGCGCCCCTGGACATCGACCTCCATGAGGCCGCCTTTTCCATATGGAACACGGTCTGTGTCAATATGACCGATGCCATTCGTACCATTACGTCATGGGAAGGAATCGACCCCTGGGACTATGTCTTTGTATCCGGAGGAGGGGCGGCCGGACTCCACATCATCCCCATGCTCAAGGACCTGGGGGTAAGCCGACTCATCATACCCAAGGCGGCCGGGATTCTTTCGGCCGCAGGAGGACTGGCCTCTGATATGGTCTCCCAATTCCAGCTCAATCTGGAAACAGAAACCGGCAACTTCGATTACCAGGGAGTGAACGACATTCTCGAACAATTGAAAAAAGATGCCCACCGCTTCCTTGATCGAAATCAAGTGGTACCAGAGAACCGTGTTCTAGAGTTTACAATAGACGCGCGCTATTTTTCCCAACCCTGGCAGATCACTATACCCATAGAAGGATCGTCCTATCGACATGAAGAGGATGTTGAGAGCCTGGTGGAATCCTTCCACACTCTTCATGAGCAACTCCGGGGCAGTCGCGAGAAAGGTCAGCGCGTTTCGATCTCCACCTGGCGCGTTAAGGCTGTTGGGCGCACGTCGGAATTGACCTACGAGACAGCCCCTCACGGTGACAGCGAACCTTCGGAACAAGCCAGACTGGAAAACAGGGAGGCCTATTTCAAGGATCTCGGGGGACTGACGAGCACCCCCGTCTTTCATGGGGACCGGCTCAGACCGGGTAACCGGGTGACAGGGCCGGCTATTATCGAGGAAATGGCGACAACACTGGTTGTCTTTCCGAGGACCTGGATCAAGGTGTCCGACCTCGGTGGCTACATTGTTCATTTTTCAGAAACCAATTAGAAAGGAGGTTCAAACATTATGGATAAACTCATCATCACGGCTGCAGTGACTGGCTCCCTGGTGACGCCTGAGCAGAATCCTGATTTGCCGGTCACCCCGGAGCAAATCGCCGGGGCGGCCATTGAAAGCGCGCAGGCGGGCGCCGCCATGGTTCATCTGCATGTGAGAGACCCTGAAAGCGGCCGCCCCGTGCATGAAACAGCCCTATTCGCAGATGTCATCGGCCGGATTAGAGCCGAGAGCGATGTGATTATCAATATTTCCACCGGCGGTGGGCCGGGCATGAGCTTTGATGAAAGGATCGGCGTGATTCCGGACCTTGCAGCACAACAGGGTATCAAACCTGAAGTAGCGTCTCTGAACGCCGGTTCCGTTAACTTCGGCATCCTTAGCCAGCGTACAAAAGAGTTCGTCATGAGCGCTGTTCAGGCCAATCCCTGGCCAGAGCTAAAAAGATTCGCTGAAACCATGCTGGCCCACGGAGTCAAACCGGAGATCGAGATTTACGAGGCAGGAATGGTGCACAATGCCGTGGTCCTGGAATCCATCGGCGCCCTTCGGGCGCCGCTCCACTTCCAGTTCGTCCTGGGGGTGCTCGGAGCAATGCAGGCTACCGTTGAAAACATGGTCTTTCTCAAAAGCAGCCTTCCCCCGAGGGCCACATGGTCTGTCTGCGCGGTGGGGCTGAAGATTCTTGAGTTAGCCCCAGTCGCCATCGCCTCCGGAGGCCACGTACGTGTGGGGCTAGAGGACACCGTCTTTCTGGCTCCTGGAGTGAAGGCGCGATCCAACAAAGACCTGGTAACCAAGATAGCAGACATGGCCCAATGGATGGGCAGACCATTGGCGAACCCTAAAGAGGCCCGGGAGATGCTAGGGTTGAAGACCGGTGCCTGAAAGGATATTCTTATGAATCAATTAAAGGATGTAATCGACAAAATAGGGCTCCCCACTGTGAGCCAGGTAGGAGTGGTGGTCCGAATGTTTGAACGAGACTCCCTGAATAGGCTATCCGGCTATGTGGCACTGGTCACTGGCGTGGCCCGCCAGCGCGGCATGGGGGCATGCACGGCAAGGCTCTTTGCTCACGAGGGGGCCCGGGTGGCGGCCGTGGATGTGGCCGAGGAGGTTGACCAGCGGACGGATGAGATCCGGCAGGCGGGTGGGGAGGCCGAGGCCTACCGGACCGACCTGACCGATCTTGCGGCAACCCGGAAAATGGTAGCAAAGATACTGGAGCGCTTTGGACAGATCGACATCTTGGTCAACGTGGCCGGCAAGTCGGTACCGCCGCGACCGCCTTTCCTGGAGATGAGCGAGGAGTACTGGAACATGGTCATGGACCGCAACCTGAGAACCACGCTCAACTGCTGCTGGGCAGTTCTGCCTCATATGATCGAACGAAACCAGGGAAAGGTGATCAACTTCTCGTCGCCTACCGGGGTAAAGACGGTCTATCGTTACTCAGCTGCCTATGCGGCCTCCAAAGGAGCGGTTTCCGCGCTGACCCGGGCCCTGGCTCTAGAAATGGGCGCTAACAACATCGCGGTCAACGCCATTCTGCCCGGCGACATTGACACGGGTGACGAACCCTGGCGACCCGAAGACGGCCGGCGCGATCTGGGGGTGTACAGCTCGCATCTGGACTGTCCCATCTCGCGGCCGGGGCGCTCTGAGGAAGTGGCACGGCTAGCGCTCTATTTGGCAACCGACGAGTCGAGTTTTATCACGGGTGCCGAGTTAGTCATTGACGGTGGACTGACAATTGTCGAGCCCATGGCCACCGGGCCGCAATGAGTTTCCTGATGGAAAGTTACCGGACGGATGGCCATCGGCTTCTTGAATCTGAGTACGGGTTTTGACACCTGAAAGAACGTGGAAGACCAACCTCGTGAGTGCGAAGCACAAGGAGATGCGGATGATAGCCGCTGTAGAAACGAGAATTGCACTGGAACGAATGTTCAATGCCCGCTCTATTGCAGTGGTGGGGGCGTCCAACGACCGGCGTAAATTCGGGTACATGACCCTGGACTCTCTCATCCGAGGGGGCTACGAGGGCCGTCTGTACCCCGTCAATCCTAAGGCGGATGAGGTCCTGGGGTTGAAGGCCTACCCTTCGGTCAGCGACCTGCCTGAGAACATCGATTTGGTTTCCGTCATCGTGCCGGCCAGATTCGCGCCGGGGGTGATCCGTGAGGCCGGAGCCAAGGGCGCAGTCGGTGCGGTGGTGCATTCGGGTGGATTCTCCGAAGCGGGCGACCACGAGCTTGAGGCGGAACTGCTGGCTGCCGCTCGGGAGCACAGTATGCGGATCATGGGCCCCAACATCCAAGGGGTCAACTACATCCCCAACAAGATGTGCTGCATGTTTCTGCCTATCATCAAAACCAAAGGGCCGCTGGCGGTGATCACTCAGAGCGGGACCGTGACCACCGCCCTGACCGAATGGCCGGCTGACGAAGAACTGGGAATCAGCGCAGCGATCAATTTGGGCAACCAGGCCGACCTGTGCGAATCCGACTACCTTGATTTCTTTGCGCACGATGACCAAACCAGTGCAATTCTCATGTACATCGAGGGGGTCAAAGACGGCCGGCGGTTTCTGAATGCCCTGCGGCGGACGACGGCCATCAAACCTGTCGTGGTCCTGAAGGCCGGCCGCACGGCAGTAGGACAGCGTTCGGCCGCGTCGCACACCGGTTCGCTGGCCGCGACGTACGAAGTCTTCGCAGCCGCCTGCCGGCAATGCGGTGGATACGTGGCCCACGACCTGGAGGAGGCTTACGATGCGGCCAAGGCGCTGGCCTGTATGCGTCCCCCCCGAGGAAACCGACTGTTGAGCGTGTCCACTTCGGGCGGGGCCGGCACCCTGGCCGGCGACCACGCAGAACATTGCGGACTGATCATGCCCCTGCTTTCCACCAAGGCTTTGGAGGGGATCAAGGAAGTGGGTGCACCACCTCTGGCCATCCTGTCCAATCCCCTCGACATGGTCTCACCGCGGGTAGAGGACTTTGAGCGGGTCATCCTCGCGGTGGACAGATATGACACGGCCGATGTGATTCTCCTCAATTTGGGTGATCCGCTGGAAGGAGCGATAGAACTGGTCGACAAGCTGTCCCGGGAGCTGACAGCCAGTTTCGCGGTCACCTACTTTGCCGGGGGTGAGGAAGAGAAACGCGGCCGGAAAGCCATGCACCGGCAGGGGCAGGCGGTCTTTGCGACCCCAGAGAGGGCCGTCCGCGGAATAGCGGCGATGGTATGGTATACCCAGTACCGTCGAAAGCGGGAGATGCCAGAAGGAGATGCAAGATGAGCGCTGTCGAACAAAAAATGATGCCCGAGCCGGAAGCGATCGATCTCATCGGTGAGTATGGCCTGCCGTATCCCGAACATCGACTGGTCCGCTCGGCAGCCGAGGCGGCGGAGTTTGCTGTGCAGATCGGGGGGCCGGTGGTGCTGAAAATCGTATCGCCGCAAGTGCCGCACAAAAGCGATGCGGGTGGAGTCATGACCGGCCTGGCAGGGGCGGAGGCTGCCGCCCAAGGGTACGAGGAGTTACTCACCCAAGTGAAGGAGAGTGTCCCTGGGGCGAAGATCAGTGGCGTGCTGGCATGCCGCGAAGCCGAACCCGGCCTGGAAGTCATCATCGGGGGGCTACGGGACAGGACCTTCGGCCCGACGGTGATGTTTGGACTGGGCGGAGTGCTTACCGAAGTGCTTAGGGACGTCGCCTTCCGCATTGCTCCGCTGGAAAGGATCGATGCCGAAGAAATGATCGATGAAATCAAGGGACGAGCCCTTCTGGACGGGTACCGAGGACAGGCGGCGGCGGATCGGAGCAGCTTAGCGGATGCTTTGCAGGCCGTAGGACGGTTGATGCTGGAGCGGGAGGAAGTGGCCGAATTGGACCTGAATCCGATTCGACTTTACCCCGACGGCTTATTGACGCTGGATGCAAGAGTCATTGCAAGACAAAAAGGATAGGCCGCGTGGCCGGCTGTGCCGGCGCGCAAAAACCATATATGCTTTCAGTGAAAATGGAGGGAATGTGATGAGTGAAGAAAGGTCCTACTTGTGGCGGTACGCGGATTCCTATGAGTTCATATGGAGAAGGTTCGTGAAGGTATGCCCCCGCTGATCGTCTGTGTGGCCTGTAACGGCGGCGTACAGGGGAAAGAATACAATGAGAATCTGCCCGAGACCGCAGATGAGATCGCGGATTCCGTCTATGGCGCCTACCAGGCCGGCGCCAGCCTTGTGCATATCCATGCCCGGGATCCGGAACACCTCTCTTCAGGGGCACGCCGGACCGAGGTCTGGTACGAGGTCAACAGAAAGGTGCGAGAACGCTGCCCGGACATCATCATTAACAACACCACCGGCGGCAGTATGGACATGACGATGGAGGAACGGCTGTCGTGCCTGGATGCCAATCCGGAGATCGCCTCCTTGAATCTGGTTCCGGACATGAGCAAGTTCGCCATGAAGGAACGCAAGGCACCCCTGTCCGATCCTCATCCGGCGTACGAGTATGACGACTGCACCCCGTTTTCTTACCGTCTAGTGAAGCAGTTCGCGCAGGAAATGAAACAACGGGGAATCAAACCGGAGCTGGAGACCTATCACCCGGGTGGCGCCTGGGTGATCCGGGACCTGCTGGCACGTGGACTGTTGGACAAACCGTACTGGATCCAGACGGTCATGGGCTACCAAACCTCGAGTTTTCCGACTGTCGAGAATGTGGTGGCCCTGCTGAGGGAATTCCCGGAAGGTGCCCTGTGGCTCTGTTCGGGTATCGGCATCTTCCAGCTCCCCATGACGACGCTCGCCATCCTCATGGGGGGGACACGCCCGGGTCGGAATGGAGGACAACATCTACTATCGGCGGGGCGAGAAACTGATGAGCAACGCCCAGGTGGTGGAACGCGTGGTGCGGATCGCCTACGAGCTCAACCGTGAAATCGCCGCACCAGCCGAAGCGCGCAGGATGCTCGGCATTTCAGAAACGCCGTCAGTATATTCCTGAAAGAGCCCCGTCGATGGAGGGATGAAACGAAAGCGGGAGCACAGTCATGCATGTTGGATTTTTAAATCAACGTGTTGCACGCTAACGGGAAGCTAAGTGGAGCGAAGCCTCCACTGAAGCGACGCGTTAGTGCGCCAAGCGCAGCTTGGCGCACTAACGTTGGCACAACCTGCTGGGATGGAGCGTAGCGAAATCTCAGTCATGGTTTATGCCATGGTTAGTTGAGGGCTTATCCATTATAATGCTTCAGTAATTCATAAATTGTTTTTGCTCCGAAGTCGATTGCTTCCACTGGTATCCGCTCATCCGCAGCATGGATTGCCTCAAAAAAACTGAAGCCAGCCGGTAACTTCATAGGAATAAAACCATACGTTTGAATACCTAGACGTGAAAAGAAACAAGCATCGGTAAAAGCAGGGAGCAACATGGGCATAGGTATTCCATCCGGATCGGCTTTTCGCAAGATACCCGCCAATGTGTTGAATAAACCCATATCCTGCTCGGCAGGGTTAGGGTCATGTCTGAGCAATTTAAGTTCCACTTCTTCTCCGATGACTTTCCGTAATTCGGTAAGCATGTCATCAGGACCGAAGCCTGGCAGCAGGCGTCCATCCAGTTCAACGGTTATTTCGCTCGGGATAACATTAATTTTCTCTCCACCTCGAACGATGGTAGAGTTAACAGTATTACGGAGCAGGGGATCAAAGTATTGGCTGATATCTCCTAAAAGCCTCAGGATTCTGTTTGTAAGAAAAGGCTTCAGAAGCTGACGGAAAATTAGCCCTTTTGGAAATGGCAAATTAGATGAAATTATTTGAATCATTTGACGTGTTATAGGTGTTATATGTACCGGAAGGCTGTGTTTATCCAGCCGATGCAGCAAATCTGCTAATTTTGCCATTGCACCACCTCGCATGGGCCGAGCGCCGTGCCCACCTGGTCCGCGTATAGTGGCTTTTATCCAGCAGACTTGCTTCTCTGCAATTTGAATAGGATAAAATTTTTTCTTACCCACATGAGCAGTATAACCCCCAAACTCACCTATGGCATACCGGATTCCTGCAAATTGCTCTGAGTGATTTTCCACTAAATACTTGGCTCCATATTCACTGCCTGCTTCCTCATCACATAGAATTACAAGAAGTATATCTCCGGCGGGGGCAAGACCCTCGGCTTTAGCACGCAAGGCTGCAGCCAACATCATGGCGATACCGCCTTTCATGTCCAACGCTCCTCGGCCCCATATAAATCCATCCGCTATTATCGCCTCAAAGGGTGGGTAGGTCCAAACCTGTTTTGCTGTCGGGACTACATCCACATGTCCATATAACATTAATGGGGCAGCTTTGCCTTGTCCCTTTAAGCGAGTAATCAGGTTGGGTCGGTTCTTGTCTTTGGCGAAAAAGGCTATATCAAAACCTCCTTCTTTCAGAAGTTCATTAATGTAGGTAATACACTCAACCTCATGGCCAGGGGGGTTTGTCGTATCAATGCGCATGAGGTTCTGCAATAATTCTACTGGACGCTCGTAAATAGGTCTGTTATCTGAGGACAGTATGGTGGGCATCACTTACCTCCTTTTTTTGGAGGAATGAGGAAACTACTTCCAAGTGTGTATCCTGATACTCAGGCAACTAACCAATGATTAACGCTGCAATTTGTCCTGACATTCGATCGAAGTCAGTATTATCAGGTAGGGCAATTATCCGTATGTTCCTTTTCAACCAATTTGCATTATGCTTGAATCCCGATAAATTCAACGATTCTGCTGATATCATGTTAT
>CAZWEV010000060.1:0-22671 GCA_964633015.1 uncultured Desulfobacteraceae bacterium
CTGCCCCCAGTGCGCCAAGATGCTGGAGGACGGATTGAAGGCCGAAGAGCTGGAAGACAGGCTGGAGGTCCTGGATCTGGCGGAAATCCTGACAAGGGCGCTCGCATAAGAATTCTTATCGCCGCAAAAATTGAGGGAAGGCGGGTTCATTCTGTTTTCGCATACTTTGACGATCAATAATTGATTCAACCACATACGGTGCGGGATAGCCGTCTTGCTTCGATTCGGACTCTCCCGGGCTGGTATTTTTTGCGACGTATCCACGTCCCGCCAGGAGTATAGGCGGGACGCCGCATTTACTCCGCCAAAGGCGGAGTTCTGCGGTTTCCCCTCGAGATACGTCACGAAAAGGACGACGCCCTCCCGTCACTCAGAAAAAAGCCTATCCCGTATTGAGTGCGCAAAAACCCGAATGACCGGAAATGGTTCGGCCTATGACAACGAGGGAGAGAAAATCATGAAAACGACTCCGCACAATCTTGTTATGTCTGCGCTGTATGGTGGCAGAAAAGGTGAGAGACCGCCCGCCGGAAATCCAACATCGGTGGTGTGCCATGGGCTTATGGATGCGGCAGGGGTTTCTTTCCCGAGGGCCCACCTGGATGCCGGGGCCATGGCGGATCTGGCCCTGGCAGGGCATGAGATCCTGGGATTCGACACCGTGATGCCCGAATACAGTGTGCACCAGGAATCCGCGGCACTTGGATGCGATGTGAACTGGGGTGACCGGGATACCATGCCGGACGCCAAGAGTTCACCCTATGCTGATTTTTCTGATATCCAGGTTCCTGAAGACATTCTTGAAAAGCCCTCCATGCGGGTGGTTCTGGATGCTCTCTCCATCCTGAAACGGAATGTGGGAGATGAAGTAGCGGTCTTTGGAAAGGTGATGGGCCCCTGGACCCTTTCCTACCACATGGCCGGCACGCAGAATTTTCTGCTCCATGTGGGCCTGGGCGAAAAAGAAAAGGTCATAAGGATGATGCGGCAACTGGCGCCGGTAACCGTCGCCTTTGCAAAGGCGCAATTCAGGGCTGGCGCGGATGTCGTCTGTCTCGCAGACCATGTGACCGGTGATTTGGCCAGCCCCCTTCACTATGAGGATCTGCTGTTCCCCATCCATAAAGAGATCACCACGCAGATCGGGGGGCCGTTGATTCTCCATGTGTGCGGAAACTGTAATGATCGCCTGGAACTCTTTGCAGGGGCCGGGTTTGATGCATATCATTTTGAATGGCAGATGGGACCGGAGAATGTGGTCCGAAAGGTTGGACAACAGATATCTCTCGTGGGGTGCATCAACAACGCGCAGACATTATACCAAGGGACACCGGACGACGCATACGGACAAGCACGCGAGGCAATCGAAGCCGGGGTCAACATTATCGGGCCTGAGTGCGCCATACCACTGGCCACGCCCGTGGATAATTTGAAGGCGATTGTTTCCGCCGTCCAAGACGGGTATTAAGCATTTGACCGGCACTTCGGGCAGGACTACCGTGTGCCTTTCAACGCCGGAGCAGCATGGAAGACACCGTTTTGGTTTGTGGTCTTGATCAAGGAGGAAGAAACAGTGATGGGTTATCTGGAAGAGATAAGCGACGTAATTATCAATGGCAGACACAGGGAAATTGAGGGCATGGTTTCTCAACTGATCAAGGATGGCGTTGATCTGAAGCAGCTCATCGATGAGGGAATGATCGCAGCCATGGACGTGGTGGGTGAAAAATTCGCAAACAGTGAAATTTTTGTGCCGGAAATGCTCGTATCGGCGATGACCATGCAAAAAGGTCTGGATCTGATCAAGCCCCTGTTGAAGGGAAAGGAAAGCGAAGCAAAAGGAACAATTGTCATGTGTACCGTCAAAGGGGATATCCACGATATCGGCAAAAACCTCGTCATTATGATGCTGGAAGGTGCAGGTTTCAAGGTCGTTGATCTGGGCGTGGACCTTTCCGTTGACCAATTGATCGCACGCCTTGGAGAAATCAACCCTGATATTCTCGGACTGTCGGCATTGCTGACCACTTCGATGCCCGAAATGAAGAAAGTTATCGGTGCCTTGCATAGTCGGGGACTACGGAAAACTATGAAAGTCATGGTCGGAGGTGCCCCTGTGGACAAAAAGTTCGCCGACGCAATTGGTGCGGATGGCTACGGGGCTGATGCCGCTGAAGCGGTCAGACTGGCAAGGACATTTGTTTGAAAAGATGAGGTGCATATAAAGAGGATTCTCATTCAAACCCCGATCAAACAAGGCACCACGGTTCGCTTGGGGTGATTTATTATCTCCAGGATCCTGAGAAAGCGGCTGTCGGAGGCGGGAACCATTTTTGTTCAGGAGGCATTGGAAAGGGGATAAAAGAGGGTGTGTAGCACAAGAGCTACATAGCCGGTTTGACGGGCAGACCGTATTTCTTCATTTTTTTGTAGAGGAGGGTCCGATGGATGCCCAGCATTCTTGCCGCCTTTGCCTTGTTGTACCGGGCGGCCCGGAGAGCATGGTTGACGGCCTCCTTTTCCGCGTTCACCTGAACCGCTTTCAGGTTGGGGAGCCCCCCCCCGCCCAATGTCTTGCCCGGACCCTGGAGATAGAACGGAAGATCACCAAGGTGGATGGTCTCGCCATCCAGGGACGATAAAACCCGTTCAAGCACGTTGGAGAGTTCCCGCACATTCCCGGGCCAGTGGTATGCCAGAAGCGCCCTTTCAGCTTCCTTTTCCATAGCAATGAGGGGGATGGTCGATTCTCGCGTCATTTCTCGGAGCAGGTGACGGCAGAGAGGAATAATGTCCTCTTTCCGTTCCCGCAGGGACGGGATATGGAGCGGGATTACATTCAGGCGGTAAAATAAATCCTTCCGAAAACGACCGCTTTGCAGGAGGACCTCGAGGCTTTGATTGGTCGCCGATATAAGCCTGAAATCGGACCGAATGATGGAGGTGCCGCCGACCCGTTCAAACTCTTTTTCCTCCAGCACCCGGAGAAGCTTCGGCTGCATTGGGAGGGGAAGGTCCCCGATTTCATCAAGAAAGATGGTTCCCCGGTGGGCCAGTTCGAATTTACCCGGTTTGCCGTCGGCCTTTGCACCGGTAAAGGCCCCCCTGTCATAGCCGAAGAGCTCCGACTCCAACAGATCTTTCGGGATGGCGGAGCAGTTTATGCGGACAAAGGGATAGACTTTTCGCGGGCTGGCATGGTGAATGGCTTGGGCGAAAAGCTCCTTCCCGGTGCCGCTTTCCCCGGAGATAAGCACGGGATATTGCGTGGCGGAAGCCTTCAACGCCTCATCTTTGAGCACCCGTATCTGTTGACTGAGACCGATGATGCTGTCAAAGGTGTATCGTGTGGAGCGGAGAGAAAGGAGTTCTTTTTCATAAAGCTCCACCTTTGATTCCAGAACAGAGAGTTCTTTTGCCAGCCTTGTGACATCTCGAACGTCCTTGAACATGACCTGCCCGAAGACTGCCACCACCTTCCCGTTTTTCTTGATGGGGATGCGCTGGACCACCATATCCTGGCCCTTGATCCGGTGGGACTGATTGATCTCGGCCTTGCCGGTCTTTGCCACAATGTGCATCCGGGAGTTTTCCACTACCTCCGTGGTGTACTTCCCAATCTGTTCTTCAGGATCAATGCCTAAGAAATGTGCATAGGGCTTGTTAAAATGGGTGATGTATCCATTTGGGTCCGTCACAATGCAGCCGTTGTAAATATTGTCAAAGATCAGGCGGAACATGTCGAGTTGCTCTTCGACGGCTTTGCGGCCCCGCGAGTGTCTCTGGATGCCTCCCCGGACGTCCATTTTTGAAGGAGTGTTTCTGAGTTTTTCTTTATCCATTTCTCCATATTTTCGTAGCAAGGCTGCTACATGTCGATTGTTTGATACATAATCAATACACTTCTTGGCCGAGCGTTGCAACAAAAAACAGGAGGGAGTTTCGCATGCGCCTGCTCAAAAAGATCTTTTTTTCCGTGTAGATATTGGAGCGTGCAGGTTTATGGAAACAGGCAGTGGATATGTGGCCTTGATATTGCTTTATTCACAAAGAAAATCTGCACATTCCGTTTCGATCATCCTGGGAATCCCATCTGGTCTTTTGTTCGCCCTGCCGCGCAAGGCATTGTGCCCGGAGCGGCTGGAAAGCCGATAGCCTCAAAACGTTTCTCCAAAATAAGGAGGGAAAAAGATGAAGATCAAACATGCGCTGTGCGGTTTTTTGCCGTTTCTCCTGACCCTTGCCTTCCTGATACCTCCGGTCCTGGCAGCAGGTCCCATCAAAATCGGCATCATCCAGGGCCTGAGCGGTCCCTACGAGGTTTATGGGAAGCAGGAAGTCACCGGCTTCAAGATGGGATTGGAATATATGACGAAGGGCACAAACAAGATCCTTGGAAGGGACGTAAAACTGATTATAGAAGATACCCAGCTTAAAGCGGCGCGGGCAAAGATGCTGCTCACCAAGCTCTACAACGATGACGGGGTGGACATTGCTGTTGGTCCCACGAGCAGCGGCGTGGCGCTTGCCTGCTTACCGGTTGCCGAGCAATGCAAGAAGATACTCGTGGTGGAACCGGCAGTCGCTGATTCCGTCACCGGTTCTCATTGGAACAGGTATATTTTCCGGACGGGCAGAAATTCCAGCCAGGACGCGATTTCCAATGCTGTTGCCGTCGCAAGGCGAGGGGTAAGTATCGCCACCATCGCCCAGGATTATGCTTTCGGCAGAGATGGAGTGGCTGCATATAAGAAGGCGGCGGAGAGTCTGGGCGCCAAGATCGTCCACGAAGAGTATTGTGACCCCAAAGCCAGTGATTTTACCGCGCCCATCCAGAGAATCATAGAATCCCTGAAAGACAAACCCAAACCAAGATATGTCTGGGTCATCTGGGCGGGAAAAGGCGGTCCCATTACACAAATGCTCTCGAGCGGATTGGATAAATACGGCATCGAGATCACCAGCGGAGGCAATGTCATTCCCGTGCTCAAGATGATGAAGCCTCTTAAGGGAATGATCGGCGGTGCCTACTATTACTATGGTCTTCCCAGCAATCCAGTGAACGATTGGTTTGTGGAGGAACACGTGAAACGGTTTAATGCGCCTCCCGACTTTTTCACCTGCGGCGGTTTCTCCGCTGCTAGCGCCATTGTGAAGGCCATTACAAAAGCGCAAAGCACGGACACTGAGAAACTCATCTGCGCCATGGAGGGCATGGTGTTCATGACCCCGAAGGGGACCATGATTTTCAGGAGGGAGGACCACCAGGCCCTCCAATCCATGTTCGCCTTCAAGCTTGCGGTAAAACCCGATATAGCCTGGGCGGTCCCGGAGCTTATCCGGGACATGTCTCCTGCGGAGACAGCGCCACCCATCCAGAACAAGAGAGTGCTATGCCCCTGAAAGATGCAGGGCCGATTATCGAAACGAAAGATCTGACCATACGATTTGGCGGCCATGTGGCTGTTGATCATGTGAGTCTCCGGATCGAACCCTTCACGCTCAAGTCGATCATCGGCCCCAATGGAGCAGGAAAGACGACCTTTTTCAATCTTCTGACCGGGCAGTACAAACCCACCGGAGGAACGGTTTTCTTGAAGGGGAGAGAAATAACCGGCATGGGTCCGGCGGAAAGAACTCGGCTCGGAATGGGTCGATCGTTTCAACTGACGAATATTTTCCCCAATCTCACGGTCCTTGAAAATGTCAGGCTCGCCATTCAGGCGCGAAAAGGGCTTGGGTTGAACTTCTGGCGCAACTCCCTTCATTATGCAGTGTTGGAGGACGAGGCATATGATGTTCTCAAGGAGGTGCTCCTGGAAGAGAAGTGGGTTTTTCCCGCCAGGGATCTCACTCATGGCGAACAGCGAAAACTTGAAATGGCCATCCTGATCGCCCTCGAACCGGAGGTCCTGCTCCTGGATGAACCCACAGCCGGCATGGGCCAGGAAGAAGTGCCGGCGATACTGGAGATCCTGAAGAGGATGAAAGCGGCGAAAAACCGGACCATGCTCCTGGTGGAGCATAAAATGGATATGATCATGAACCTTTCGGACAGCATCGCGGTACTGCAGGAGGGAAAGGTTATCGCGGAAGGAACATCCGAAGAGATTCGCGCGAGCGAAGCCGTTCGGAATGCATATCTCGGGGGCGGAATGAAACATGCCTGAAGCTATCCTGAAGGCACAGGAAATCCACACCTATATTGGACAGCACCATATCCTCCAGGGTGTTTCATTTGAGGCCAGACCCGATGCCGTCACCGTGCTTGTGGGGAGAAACGGAGCCGGAAAAAGCACAATACTGAAGACTATTATGGGTCTTCTCCCTCCTTCTCAGGGAAGCATCACCTTCAGGGCCAGGGAGATCCAGCGGAAAAAGCCATATGAAATAGCCAGGTTGGGCATTGGATTTGTCCCGGAGGATATGGGGATTTTTTCAAACCTCACCGTAGAAGAAAACATGAAAGTGGCGATGCTCCGAGAAGACCGCGAGACCCTGCAACGGCTGGAAACCATAACGGACCTGTTACCGGATCTTAGAAAATTCTGGACAGCCGCGGCGGGCAATCTGAGTGGCGGCCAGAAACAGATGCTTGCAATCGCCAGAGCTATCGTAAATAAAACCGCACTCCTCCTGATCGACGAGCCGTCAAAGGGTCTGGCACCCATTATTGTTGAAGCACTGATCAGTACGATCAATCGAATCAAGGAACACAGCGTTGTGCTCCTGGTCGAGCAGAATTTTCACATGGCAGGCGCAGTAGGCGACGACTATTACATCATGGACGATGGACTGGTGGTTCGTGGGGGCGACATGGAAGAATTGGCCGGAGACGAAGCAGTGAAGAGCAGGTATCTGGGCATATCGAGCGCGGTTGAAAGATCAGAATGAAAGGGGAATTGAGGTGACCGGAGCGGGAGCGGCTCTCAAAAGAAAAAGCGGCGCAGTGAGTTTCGCTGCTGCCGTTGCTCTCTTTATACTCCCGCTGTTGTGGATCCCCGGAAAAATCTATCTCACCCTGACGATCGCGGGGCTTGCCATGGGGATGCTGGTATTTCTGATTGCCTCAGGGTTGAGCATCATTTTCGGACTGATGGATGTCCTGAATTTTGCCCACGGAGCCTTGTTTGCCTGGGGAGCCTATACCGGGTTCAGCGTTTTCAAGCTCATGCGGGCCTGGGTGGGGGCGGATTCGGTTCTCAAGAACGTGGGGGTGTTCAGCATGGCCGCTGCTGCCGCCCTCCTGGCAGTCTCTGTTTTAGGCATGCTCCTGGAGCGAGGCCTGATCCGTCGCGTGTATGGTTCGCACCTCTTTCAGATTCTTATCACATTCGGCGGCATGGTTGTGCTGGTGGAACTCATTCGCGTCTTCTGGGGGCCCAATGACGAGGTGATCGTTCAACCTCTGACCTTCCGGGGAAGCTGGGACATGCACGGTGTTATCGTGGAACGATATCGTGTCCTCTGCATCATGATCGGTGTCGTGGTGTATACGATGATCCGGATTGTGCTCAAGAAGACAAAGCTGGGAATGATCGTTCGGGCGGGTGTGGAAAATCGGGAAATGGTGCAGGCCATGGGACACAATATTTTTCGTATATTTACCGGTGTGTTTGCGGCAGGAGCAGCGCTTGCGGCGCTTGGAGGGGTGGCCATGTCGGTTTTTGATCGCCAGGTATATCCCGATATGGGGGGCACGTACCTGCTTTTCGCCTTTATTGTCGTAATCATCGGCGGCCTGGGAAGCATTACCGGCTCACTCCTGGGAGCACTCATTGTCGGGCTGGCATACAACTACGTGGCATACCTGGTTCCGTGGGCCGCAGCAGCGGTCAATGTACTCATCATGATCATCATACTCCTGATCCGGCCCACAGGGCTTTTCCCGGCAGGGAGATAAAGGGGACTCAGGATAATGCCGCAAACACCCGTTCAAATGCATCGTATTGGGAAAAAGAAAAATCGCTTCAGGGGAGCGGGATTTTTTCTCAAGACCGGTATGCTGATCTTTTTTCTTGGCGCCCCGTTCCTGTTCCCTTCGTTCAAGCTCGTGGACCTGGTCATGAACATCATCATATTTTCCGTGCTCGTGGCCAGTTTTGATATTCTGCTGGGCTACACGGGAATCCTCTCTTTTGCGCACGGCATGTTCTTTGGTATCGGGGCGTATTGCGTTGCTCTCTTGATGGGGCCATACGGAGGGCCTTCCTACGTTCATCTGGCCCTGGGTCTCCTGCTTGCTGTAGTGACGGCCTCTGCGCTGGCCGTGGTTATCAGCTTTCTTTCTCTGCGCGTGAAGGCCATATTTTTTGCCATGGTGACCCTCGCAATTGCTGAACTGGCCATTGTTCTTGCCACAAAGTTGAGCGCATTTACCGGAGGAGAGGATGGCATCAGTCTGAACATGCCCGGCATTTTCGCCGTATCCCACAGGGTGGGAGATTTTCTGGGGACTCAGATCGGAGGGCGGGTCTTTACCTACTACCTGATCCTGTTCGGATCCCTGATTCTCTTTTCCCTGATGATACGCTTTACTCATTCGCCGCTCGGCCGTGTCTTGCAGGGGATCCGGGACAATACCCAGAGAGCCGAAGCCCTCGGGTACAAAACGTTCATTTTCCAGGTTGTCTCCATTTTATTCGGCTGTGTTGTGGCTGCCGTTGCCGGCGGTTTTTATGCCATGTGGGTGGGGTACGTGAATCCGGAGTCCTGCCTTGGCGTCATGACGATCATGCTGGATGTCCTGCTCATGGTCATCATCGGGGGCATGGGGACTCTTTACGGCGCGGTCGTAGGGGCGGGGCTGTTGAAGACCGCCCAGACCTTTCTCCCGGATCTCCAGCACCTGGCAAAAACAGTGTTTCCGAACGCTGCATTCATCCATCAGTTTCTGGAGAGATGGCTCCTCCTTTTCGGGGTCCTCTTCATTCTGGTCGTCATCCTGTTTCCGAAAGGGATCATAGGGTCCATGCGGGGCTATATGGCGCGGCGCACATAGGATCCCGTACCACTGGAGCTTCCACTTCTGATGGACGTCCTGGCTAGGTTCTCCCGATCCGGAGGCAAGCGCCATGTCTCAAAAGTTTTGTACCTGGTTTTGGGATTCAAAATGTTGATGAAACACATCATAAAACGAGCATCGTGTAAATCCGAATTTCGAAATCCGAAATCCGAAACAATAGCAAAATCCGAATGCCAAAAATTCAAAACGATTGCTCTTTAAAACATACGCGTTTAGGTTATTCGTATTTTTGTCATTCTCATTTGTTTCGAGTTTCGATATTCGGATTTCGAATTTTCCATCAACGATACAGAGGGGAAAATCTATAAACATACTGCGAGACTCACCTCGCCAAGAATAGGAACGGGGTTTACGAGACGGACCACCAGCCGGCGCCGGCATTTGTTGATGTCGATGCCGGAAAGATACCATGACATCCAAGGAGGAGGGACATGCCTGAGCCAGCCATGAGGAACGTGAAGGGAGATGGAGTGAACATACAGCTCGCGGTGTGGGAAGGAACCGGAAAGAACGTACTTTGTGTGCACGGCATAACAGCCAACTGCCGGTGCTGGGATGTCCTGGGGCAAGCGCTGAGCGGGGATCACCGGGTCCTGGCCATGGATCTCAGAGGACGGGGGCTCTCGGACAAGCCGCCGACAGGGTATTCCATTGAAACCCACTGTAATGACATACGGGCCCTGCTGGAAAATCTCGGCCTGCGACACGTCGTCCTCATGGGGCACTCCCTTGGGGCCTTCATTTCGATTGTCTTCGCGGCCCGATATCCGGAGCTGGTGGATCGGCTCATCCTTGTGGACGGAGGAGGGAAGCTTTCCGAAGAGCAGATGAATAAAGTCTTCGCGGGGATCAAGCCTTCTCTTGACCGTCTGGGGAAGGTGTTTCCATCATTCGAAACCTATCTGGACATGATGAAACAGGCCCCTTTTCTCAAACCGTGGTCTCAGGCCCTGGAGGTTTACTTCAAGTATGAAGTGGAGGATGTGGAGGGCGGTGGAATCCGCAGTAGGATCCGGCCGGAACATATTGCTGAGGAAGCCATGAACCTCCGCAAGATAGATGCTTCCGAATTCTATTCGCAGCTCTCCTGCCCCGTCCTGATACTGCGGGCCCCGGAAGGCCTTCTGGTGAAAGACGATATTCTGCTGCCTGAAGAGGTGCTGGAGCGGATGCTGCGCGAGATCCCGAACGCACGCAGTTTCGAGGTGAAAGGGAGCAACCACTACACGATCATGTTCCAGGCAAACGAGTCAAGAGATCGGAAGATCAAGGAGTTTCTGATTGATACATAGAGAATCGTGAAAAAGGGGGGAGAAAATGGACATAAACGAGCCGGAAATCAGAAAAGAGGACATCCTTTTCTTGGAAGATATGCATTTTACGGCTGAGAATGTTTGTATCGTGACCGGTTCCGCAGGCGGCATCGGAAGGGCTACGGCTGTGGCTGCCGCGGCAAACGGTCTCATGACTGTGGGGCTGGATGTTGATGAGAAAGGTGGCATGGCGACGCAGAAAATGGCCCGGGATATGGGGGGCCAGATGATTTTCCTCAAGACTGATCTGTGCGTTGACAAGGAGGTTGCACATGCCGTGGATGAAGCGGCGAAGCTGGGGAGTATCAAGTATGTGGCAAATATTGCAGGCATCCAGCACATTGATTCTGTTGAAAATTTTCCCATGGAGAAGTATGATTACATGCTGCGGCTCATGTTGCGAGCCCCATTCTTCCTCTCCAAATTGACGATCCCCCACATGAAGAAAAGCACTGATGGGACCGGTGCCGTAGGAAACATGGCCTCCGTGCACGCCCACATGTGCACCATCAACAAGCCGGTATACAATATCACCAAATTCGGTCTGCGTGCCCTGACCCAGTCCATTGCCGCCGAAGGGGATGGAAAAATCCGTTCGTTTTCCGTGAGCACCGGTTTTGTCAAGACGGCCCTGGCGTTGAAACAGATACCTGCCCAGGCAGAACAGCGGGGCATCACGCCGGAAGAAGTGGTGACGGACGTGATGATGGGCCACAGCCGGATCAAGGAGATGATGACGCCCATAGAAGTGGGCAACCTGTTTGTCCTGGGATTTTCGCGATTCGCCAGGTATCTCATCGGTGGGGATCTGCTTTTTGACGGCGGGATGGTGCTGACGTACGCGGAAAAGAAGAATTGATGCAGCTGTCGGAAAAAATCCATCTACTGCGTTATCCTTGTCCCGTGTCACTGCGGCGTACTGACCATGTACGCCTCGTTCCCCGGGCCTTCGGATGCCTTTTGAACATTTTCTAACAGCCGCTTTGAGAATCTATGGTAATGAGTGCGTGATCAATCGGGAGGTTCGATTGAAGCGAGGAGTTCCCTCAGTTCGGTTTCAACGAAGTCAATGTGGCGTCGTGCTTCCAGGGATGCCTGTTGGGATTTCCTGCTCTTGATGGCCTGGAATATGAGCATGTGCTGTTCGGCAATGCGTCGTTTGTTTTCTTTTTTCAGGAAAAGTTTTTCCCGGGACATCTTCTGGGTGCTCCAGAGGATATTGTAGCAGGAAGCGGTCAGATGGGAAAGGACGGTATTGTGGGCGGCAAGGGCGATGGAGATATGAAAGTCCGCATCAGTCTTGGCATCTTCCCTGTTGTTCCGCAGGTTTTCCTGGTCCCGGGCAATGATTTGTTCAAGCCGTTCAATGTCGGACTCCGTTGCTTTCTTTGCAGCGTTAAAGGAGGCCCAGCTTTCCATGGCCCTTCGAATATCCAGAAGTTCAAAAAATTTGTCCTGATCGTCGGCAATGAGAAGGCTTAAAGGATCTTCAACAGGTTTTTGCGTGAGGGACCGTACAAGGATTTTGCTTCTCGGCCTGATTTCGACAAAGCCCATTGCCTGGAGTGCATTGAGGGCCTCCCGGAGCGGTGGCCTGCTGACTCCTATGGATTCGGCCAGATCTCTCTCCGAGGGTAGTTCATCGCCCGGTTTGAGCTCACCGATGCTCAACAGGGTCTTGAATTGCTCGATAATCTCGTCGGAGATCTTTTTGGGCGATATCTTGTGAAACATGATGCCTTCCTGATGACGGGATTTTGTATGAACTGGTAATACCAAAAAGAGAAACCAGGTGCAAGGGATTTTTTGACGATGTTTCATTTTTCCTTGACAATTTCTTCAATATTTTAGTATTGGTATGACCAGTTTTCCAGACCGATTTGATGCTCAAGAACGCCACGGGTATTTGACGAACCCCCAATAGAGGTGCGGCAATGAAGGTGCATTTGCTCTATGGTGAAGATACCGCGGATCTGGATCTCCCGGAATCAGTGAAATGTCTGGAGATGAAGCCCCTTGAACCGATACGGAACCCGCCGGAAGCGGTTCAGAAGGCCCTGTCCGATCCCATCGCAAGTCCTCCGTTGCATACCATTGCGCAGGGAAGGAAAAGCGCATGCATCGTTATCTCTGACATCACCCGCCCCGTTCCGAACAGGATTATCCTCCCGCCTCTTCTCGAGACGCTTGAGCAGAGCGGCATTCCAAGGGAAAAAATTACGATTCTGATTGCCACAGGTATGCACCGGCCCAACCTGGGAAAAGAACTGGCGTTCATGGTTGGCAGGGATATCATGGACAACTACAGGATCGAAAACCACTACTGCCGAAAAGCTGAAGAATACCGGAAGGTGGACGAAATCGACGGAGCTCCCATCGAACTGAACCATCATTACCTCGATGCGGATCTGAAGATCCTCACCGGCCTCATTGAACCCCACTTCTATGCCGGATATTCCGGAGGGCGAAAGGCCATCCTGCCGGGTATCTCCAGTTTCGAAACCATGAAATTCATGCATTCCTACAAGATGATCGATCATCCCAATGTCACCAATTGCCTCCTGGACGGAAACCCTTTCCATGAATACGGTATTCGGGTAGCTGAACTGGCAGGCGTTGATTTCATTCTGAACGTGGTGATCAACAAGGAAAGAAAGATTGCCGGGGTTTTTGCAGGTCATTATGACAAGGCCCATCTCGCCGGCTGTCAACTGGTTGGTGATCATTCCGTGGTAGAACTGGCACAGCGGCCTGACCTGGTGATTACTTCCGGCGGGGGGTACCCCTTGGATGCGACCTTTTATCAGATCAGCAAGGCCCTCATCTGCGCCATGGATATTCTTGAAAGGGGAGGCGCCATCGTGGTTGCCTGCGAATGCCGAGAAGGATTGGGAAGTCCTGAATTCTGCGGCATCCTGCAAACCGTCTGCGGCCCCGAGGAATTTCTTAACCGCTACTGCGATCCCGGGGACTTCGTCATCGATCAATGGTGTGCCCAGAATGTTTACCAGGTCCTGGACTATGCCGGAGAGGTGTATATTTACTCTTCCGGCCTCAACCCGAAAGATGTGAAGAAGATGGGAGCAATACAGACGGATAACCTGCAGGAGAACGTTGACAGATTGTTGAAAGATCATCGCCGGGCTGTGGTAGTTCCTGATGGACCGTATGTGGTGGGGGCGATTAGTGATAAGAAGGACGAAGGCTGATATGAGGGGCCTGACCGAAGAACTTTTCGGAAAGAAACCGGTGCCGGATTTTTCGGGATCTCTGCGGAGAAGGCAAGTGGAAAACAGTGTCCACAGGGCGCAAGAGAAAGGGGGTGAAATGAGGTACGGGAAGGGACGTATGATCTTCCTAGAGGATCGAGGACGTGAGTTGTGAACCCAACTACCATGGAGGGAAAAATGAGAACGTACAAGTCGTTTATCTTTGTAGCTGTTATAGCGGTGGTTCTTGCTTTTGGCACCACGGCAATGGCAAAGAAAGTCAGCTGGAAGATGGGGAGCACCTGGACTCCGGCCATTAATCTCTACAAGGGTGACAAGGAGATGATCAAGTATGTGGGGGAGATGACGGGCGGAAACTTCGAGATAAAATGGTTTCCTTCCGGATCCCTCATGAAGGCCTTCGAATACTTTGATGCCTGCAGCAAGGGGGTGGTTCAAATGGCCGGAGACTGGCCCAGCTACTGGGCGAGCAAGGACCCTGCCTTTGATTTCCTCGGGTCCTTCCCGTTTGGTTTTGACAATCTGGATTACATCACCTGGATGTATGACTTCGGCGGTCTGGAAATCATGCAGGAACTCTTCGGCCAGTACGGAATGACCTATTTTTCCCTGGGAGCGACCCCGGCGGAATCTGGCTTCCGTACGACGGCAAAGGCCGGTCCCATTACGACACTCGCTGATTTCAAAGGGAAAAAGCTGAGAACCCCGTCCCGCGCGACCATCTGGATCCTGCAACAAATCGGCGCGAGCCCCATTAAAATGCCAGGGGGCGAGATCTACCTGGCCGTGGAAAGAGGGACCCTGGACGGTGCGGAGTTCAGCAGCCCCGGTGTTGACTGGGAAATGGGCTTTGCCGAGATTACAAAATACTGGACCGCGCCCGCCTGGTTTCAGCCTTCATCGCAGTTGGGAACGATGGTGAACCTCAAGGCCTACAACTCCCTGTCCAAGGAGTATCAGGCGATCCTCAGATATGCGTGCCAGGCGGCCGCCACAAAGGCAACCGCCTTCTATGAGGGTGAATCAGGCAGGTCCATCGAGAGGTTCGTCAAAAAAGATACGGTAATCGTGGCGATGGAAGATAAGGCCTATGAGCCGCTTGAGGAACTGGCCGGCCAGTACTGCCTCATGCAGGCGAAGAAATCCAAATTTTACGCCCGTCTCCTGAAATCTCAGATGGAGTATTTTAGGGAATACAAGGACTGGCGTGCCATGTCTGGACGATTCGGCCATGGACAGACTCCTCCCTATGTGGACAAGGTCCTGGCGGAACTCAACAAGATGGGAGTCAAATAGACCTTTGCGAGGCCTCGGGTGTGCAGAACAGAAAACCTGGGGCCTCTTTTCCATTTCAGAAGCAATGCGGAGATATGGTAACGGCACTGAGAAAAAACATGTTTGAAGGGGATCTGCTTTACCCCTGTCTTCTAACGGCTCATCCATCTAAGGAAAGGTAGAGCAATGCGATTTGAGACGTTTTTAAAAGGCATTGACAATATCAGCGAATGGAGCGGCAGGATTTTCGTCTGGCTCATCATACCCCTTACCGCCCTGGTGGTGTTCGAGGTGATATCCCGGAGGGTTTTTGGTGCGCCGCACGTATGGGCGACTGAAGTGACGAATTTTATCTACGGCCCTCATTTCATGCTGGTGGCGGCCTATACGCTGCTCCACAAGGGACATGTGGCCATAGATATCATTTATAATCGTTTTTCACCCAGGGTGCGGGGGATTTTGGACATTTTCACCCACCTGGCGTTTTTCTTCCCCTTCTGCATCATTGTTTTTTACGAGGGTATCATTTTCGCCAAGACATCATGGCTTATTCATGAAACAAGCGGGTCCGCGGCCCTGCCGGTCATTCCTGAAATCAAGACGGTTATCCCAGTGACATTCGCGTTGCTCTTTCTGCAGGGCCTTGCGAATTTTATCCGAAGTATTATCCAGGCAGTAAGAGGGGAGGCGCTATGAGTCCTGAATTTATAGCTATCGGCATGTTCACAGGGCTTTTGATCGGCCTGTTTCTGGGACATCCCCTTGCCTTTGTCCTCGGTGGGCTGGCGGTGATATTCGGGTATATCGGCTGGGGGCCGGCCTGTTTCTACATGTTCCTGAACAGGACCTACGGGATTATGGACAACTATATCCTGGTTGCAATTCCGCTTTTTATATTCATGGCACAGCTGCTGGATCAGTCAGGTGTGGCCGAAGAGTTATTTGATACCATGCGGTATCTGTTCGGCCCGGTGCATGGGGGGATTGCCATTGCCGTTGTGGTGGTATCGACCCTTTTCGGGGCCTGCACGGGCATCATTGGTGCGTCGGTGGTAACCATGGGACTCCTGTCCATGCCGGTGATGCTCAAATACGGGTATGACAAAAGGCTCGCTTCCGGCGCCATCTGCGCGGGCGGGACCCTGGGGATCCTTATTCCTCCCAGCATCATGCTCGTTGTTATGGCGGACCAGTCTGCCGTGTCCGTGGGCAAGCTCTTTGCCGGGGCTATTATCCCCGGGCTTATCCTGTCGGGGCTCTACATCGCGTATATTTTCATCAAGTGTCTCATCCATCCCGAGGCGGGACCCGCTTTGACCCGGGAGGAGCGGCAGGCAGTCTCCGGGAAACAGCTGTTCTTCATGACTTTGAAATCACTGGTTCCCCCCATGATCCTCATCCTGGGCGTCCTCGGGTCCATATTTGCCGGAATCGCGACACCCACTGAGGCGGCGGGTGTCGGGGCGGCCATTGCCTTCTTCATGACCGTGGCCTATGGCAAATTCACCTGGAAGGGCCTCACCCAGGCAGTTGTGAACACGGCCAAGACCACATCCATGGTCATCATTATCCTGGTTGGCGCGGCCTGTTTTGCCGGTGTTTTCATGGGGTCCGGCGGGGGCGATGTGGTGAAAGAATTTATCTTTGCTTTGGGCCTGGGAAAGTGGGGAACCTTCGTCATCATGATGATCATCCTCTTTCTGCTCGGCATGTTTATCGACTGGATCGGCATTATCATGATCTGTTTTCCCCTGTTCCTGCCCATCGCCCAGCACCTGGGCTTTGACAAGGTCTGGTTCGTGGTGACCATGGCCGTGATGCTGCAGGATTCTTTTCTGACGCCGCCGTTCGGCTATGCCTTGTTTTACCTCAAGGGAGTCGCTCCGCCCGAGGTCACGACATCCGATATCTATTGGGGTGCCTTTCCCTTCTGGCGGCTCATGGAGATGGGTCTCATTATCGTGGTCATATGGCCGGACACTATCCTGTGGCTGGCAAATACCCTGGTCAAATAGCCTGGAGTCGGTCAAATGCTGAAGCAGGGCAAAACGTATAATGCGGTCCGCGAGTCTTTTCAATGGCACATCCCGGAATACTACAATATCGGGGTTGATATCTGCGACAAGTGGGCCCACCAGCGATTTCGCCTTGCCCTGATTTACGAGGATGAGAACGGAAGAGTGACTCAGTACAGCTTCTGGGAGCTGAAACGACTTTCAAACAGGCTCGCCAACGCGTTTCGACATCATGGCATCGGCAGGGGCGACCGCGTTGGGATCCTGCTGCCTCAATTGCCGGAGACCGCGATTGCTCACATTGCCCTGTACAAACTGGGGGCGATCGCGATTCCGCTCTTCAGCCTTTTCGGGACTGACGCCCTTGAATACCGCTTGGCCAACAGCGGAGCGAAGGGTCTTATTACAGATGCTGGGAACGCTCACAAGGTCCTTGAAATCAGGGAAAAGCTTCCCGAACTCAAAAGGGTGTTTGTGACGGGAGAACAGAGCAGGAACCAGTTCCATGACTTCTGGGAAATGATTGAAAAGGGAGCCCCTGATTTTGCTCCTTTGCAGACCAGGTCGGATGATCCTGCGCTTATCATCTACACCTCGGGAACGACCGGTCCCCCAAAAGGGGCACTCCATGCCCACCGGGTGTTGCTCGGGCATCTGCCGGGTGTTGAGTTCCCCCATAACTTCTTCCCGAAAGATGACGATCTTTTCTGGACCCCGGCTGACTGGGCATGGATCGGGGGACTCATTGACGTGCTGTTTCCCAGCTGGCATCATGGCATCCCCGTGGTCGCACATCGAGCCAGGAAATTCGATCCCGAAGAGGCCTTTCGCCTTCTTGCCACGCATGGCATCCGGAACGCCTTTATGCCTCCGACAGCCATAAAGATGATGCGCGGGGTCAAAGACCCCGGCAGCCGCTACGATTACCACATGCGGACCATCGGGAGTGGTGGGGAATCGCTTGGTGAAGAACTTCTTGACTGGGGTAGGGGTGTGATGGGTTTGACCATTAACGAGTTTTACGGTCAGACCGAATGCAACCTGGTGGTGGGAACCTGCTCAGAGATAATGGAGGCCAGGCCGGGTTCCATGGGAAAAGCAATCCCGGGTCATGCGGTGGAGGTAATAGATGATTCGGGCAACCCGTTGCCCGCGGGGAACGTGGGAGAGATAGGTGTGCAGCGACCCGACCCGGTGATATTTTTAGAATACTGGAAAAACATCGAGGCAACCAGGGATAAATTCATTGGCAACTGGCTGCTGACAGGGGACCTGGCCAGGAAGGATGAGGACGGGTATTTCTGGTTTGTGGGGAGAAAGGATGATGTCATCACCAGTTCAGGCTACCGGATCGGACCTGCGGAAATAGAGGACTGTATCATGAAGCACCCGAGTGTCAGCATGGTGGCGGTTATCGGAAGCCCCGACAAGGTGAGGACTGAGATCGTAAAGGCCTTCGTGGTCCTGAAGGAAGGACTGAGGCCCGGTCAGGATATTGAAGAGGACATCAAGCAGTTCGTAAAAACACGGTTGGCTGCCCATGAATATCCCAGGGAGATTGAATTCGTGAATGATCTTCCCATGACTACAACCGGGAAGATCATGCGAAAGGAATTGCGGGCCCTGGAAATTGAAAAAAAGGCCCGGGAGAAGTCCTCGGGCTCTTGGTAAGCCTGCCGTTCTTGTGTTGTTTCAGAGCCCAACACCCGCTGACTTTTCCAATACGAGATATCTTCCATTACCCACATTACGGGAGTACATTTCCACCAGATACGGCATCTTGGCCGGGAGTCTGGGTGCCCTGCTTTGAATGTTCTCCCGGCACAGGCTGTGTGCCGGATGAGTCCGAGGCGAATGAAGATGACAGAAACAGGCCGGACAATTATTGCTATTTTTTTGCTGGTGCTCGTCTATATCCTTACCAGGCGGTTTCATGCCTGGAAAATGAAACGTGTCCTGACCTCGATCCTCAAGGATCTTGAAAAAAGGGAAGCGGTAGATCATGCTTCCGCTGTTACGCTCCCCTATGCGGGTGCGGGCATTTTTCGTATGGGGATACGGGATTACCGGCCGAAGGCGCTTGAATATCTTGTTTCCGGCAACATGGTGGGAAGAACCCGCGACGGGAGATACTACTTGAAAACGAAGGGCTCACAGGACTTGGATACGGGTTGAGCTCCGGGCAGGATGGGAAATGATTTCAACATCAATAAAGCGGCACTCGTATCCTCCTGCCTCCCTGTCGTGGATTGTGTGGGGCCTCGGAGCGGCTTTTTATCTCAATGGGTTTTATCAGAGGGTCGCGCCCGCGGTCATGACAGATTACCTGATGGCTGATTTCAAAATAGGAGCAGCTGCCCTCGGGAACCTGTCAGCCTTTTATTTTTACAGTTATGTGTTTATGCAGGTGCCTACGGGAGTTCTGGCGGATCGCTGGGGACCTCGAAAACTTCTTACTGCGGGCGCGTTCGTTGCCTCCCTTGGCGCGTTTGTTTTTGCATGCGCACCGGACGTCCTCCTCGCCAATATGGGACGGCTCCTCATTGGCGGATCAGTGGGAGTAGCGTGGGTTGCCCTGCTGAAGCTTTCGACCGGATGGTTTCCACCCCGGCGCTTTGCGTTGACAAGCGGACTGGCGCTGCTGTGCGGCCTGCTCGGCGCTGTTTCAGCGGGTGTTCCCCTGAGAATGCTGGTGAATCATTTCGGATGGCGGCCTGTCATGTTTTTGTCGGCTGTCGGGGGATTGGTGATCGCCATAGCACTCTGGCTCGTCGTGCGAGATGATCCGTCGGAAAGAGGGTATGCAAGCTTTGCTTCCTCCGCTCCCGCCAATGGCGACCGGCCTATCCCGGTCATTGCTGGTCTGTTAAAGGTGTTTCACTACCGGAACACCTGGCTTCTGACCCTTGCTCCGGGGGGCATCGTCGGTCCAGTGCTCGCGTTTTCCGGACTTTGGGGCGTTCCGTTTTTCACGACGCACTATAGGCTGTCCCCGGTCATGAGCGCGGCCCTGACGTCAACCCTCCTGGTGGCCTGGGGGGTCGGCGGCCCGTTGCTCGGCGGTCTCTCGGACAAAATCGGCTACAGGAAGCCTCTGTACGTGGCGGGCTGTATTATCAGCTGTATGGGATGGGGAGTGGTCCTCTTCGTCCCGGGACTTCCTCTCTGGCTGCTGGCGACGGTTATCACAATCGTGGGATTTGCTTCCGGTGTCATGATTATCGGTTTTGCCTTTGCCAAGGAGTCAGTCCCTCCAGCATTAGCGGGAACCGTATCGGGTGTGTGCAATATGGGCGTTATGATGGGCCCCATGATTCTCCAGCCGGCCATGGGCCTGGTTCTTGATAGATATTGGAAGGGTGTCCTGGAAAGTGGGATAAGGATTTACGGGCTCGGGGCCTACCGTGCTGCATTTGTTCTGATGATGGGGTGGTCAATTCTGGCAATTGTGCTTGTGGCCTTTACCACTGAGACGAGATGTCGGCAGATGGATACAGAGTAACAGGGTCTCCAAGCGGCATGGTTGAAAGCGTTGGGTGATTCATTGCTGAAAAATACGGGAATAGCCATATTGTTTTGTGCGATTTTCGGAGTGGGAGGAGTTGCCGCAAAGGCATCTTGGTTCATTGATGCCCGGGCATACCATGTGTCGGCACACGGCCAGACCTCCTGCCAGGATTGTCACGAATACGTTGCCGGGAAGCCCTTGCACCCGGATCCTTCGGATGTGAATAAAGTGCGGGGAGATTTTTTTTCTCCAGAAATGTGTTTTTCCTGTCATGAGGAAATTCAGACCGATCTGAAGGTGGGAAAACATGGCAGGAAGAAGATCCGCGATCCCCAGAAGTATACCTACTGCATCCGGTGCCACAAGCCGCACCGGCAGTCCCGTATCGGTGAGAGCCGGATCGGGACATTTAAACCGGGCATTCCGCGACGGGAACAATGCGGGGCCTGCCACGCGTATCGCTCCAAATTACCGCCCATGTCCAGGGCGGATGAAGCATGCATGACCTGCCACCGGGCCGTGAATCCGGCCACTGCGGAAGGCAGAAAAAAGATACAGTGGTTCTGTTTCCACTGCCATCAGGAAGGAAATACTCCGGCCAGAAGGGCGACCGGTTCCCTGGTTGCCCTAATAAATCCGGGTGCCTATAAGACCACCCCTCATGCGAACCAATCCTGTACGTCGTGCCATCCGGACGGTGCCGCCTTCCATCATCAGGACCAGACAGAGAGGGATTGTCTTGATTGCCATGCCCGTCATGATGAACTGGTGGCACACGACGCGCACCCGAATGTGGCGTGCGAAACATGTCATCTGCAGGGCGTTACACCGTTTCGCGATCCGGTCTCCAGGAGGATTTTGTGGAAGATTCCATGGAATCCGGGAAAACCCCTCCTGGTCCATCGCATGGGAACAAACGAGGCCCGGATCGATTGCACCCGGTGTCACAAAAAGGGAAATATGGTCGGCGCATCAGCCATGGTCCTCCCGGCCAAGAGCGTTATTTGCATGCCTTGTCACGCGGCAACCTTCTCGCTGGGAGATACCGCGAGCGTCATTGCCCTCCTCATTTTTCTGGCCGGTATGGTCATGGCGATGGCATACTGGTTTACCGGCGCGCTGCGGGGGAGGAAGGATACCGATGAGAAACCGGAAAAGCAGAAGAGCATTTTCGGAAAGATCATGCGCGTCAGTGGCGCTCTCGTGCTTGATGTCCTGCTCCAGAGGAGGCTGTACCGGCGGTCGGAGGGCAGGTGGCTGATCCATGCCCTGATTTTTTATCCTTTTCTGTTCCGTTTTACCTGGGGCATGGTTGGGCTCCTCGGATCCCTTTGCAGACCCGGGTCTGAAACCGTATGGATCCTGCTCGACAGGAATTACTGGCTGACTGCGTTCCTTTTTGATTTGAGTGGTGCCCTCCTTTTGCTGGGAGTCCTGGTGGCACTGCTCCGGGGAACTTTGAGACGATTCACGCAGCTCTCAGTGCTTCCGAGACAGGACCCGTTGGCCCTTTGTCTGATCGGTGGTATTGTGATCGTGGGTTTTGTGCTGGAAGGTATGCGCATGGCTATGACAGGCCCGGTCGGGGATGGAGAATATGCGTTTGTGGGATACTGGATCAGCACCTTTTTTTCGAATCCTGCGGGATTGACGGTTTATTACGGGTATGTGTGGTATGTCCATGCCATCCTGGCCGGGGCCTTCATAGCTTATCTCCCTTTCAGCAGATTGTTTCACATGATCCTGGCACCGGTAGTCCTGCTCATGGATGCCGCCGGCAAGGAAGATCGCTGAATGCCTGGTGTTTGTTGCCTGTGGTCATTGGGAAAAACAGGACAAAAAACGATCGACATGCAACGCTGATGTGTGGAGTATGATATGGATGAAAAGATAAGACAGACCCTTATTGATATCGTCGGGGAACAGAGCTATACGGAGAATCTTCTGGATATGGTGTCTTATTCCTACGACGCATCGGAGCACAGCCACCGGCCGTCGTGCGGGGCCTGGCCCCAATCGACCGAGCAGGTGGCGGAGATACTGAAGGTGGCAAACAAAGAAAAAATACCCGTTATTCCGCGGGGGGCAGGGACCGGCCTTTCGGGAATGGCAGTTCCGGTCAAGGGAGGCATCGTGCTGGATCTCAGCCACATGAATCGGATCCTTGAGATCAGCGTCGAGGACCGCCTGGCAGTGGTCCAGCCGGGGGTGGTGTACGATGATTTTCAGAATGCCCTGGCGCCGTTCGGTTTCTTTTTTCCGCCCGATCCCGCGAGCGGGAAAGTATCCACCCTTGGGGGAAATG
>CAZWEV010000061.1:0-22580 GCA_964633015.1 uncultured Desulfobacteraceae bacterium
GGTGACTGGACTCGAACCAGTGACTCTGCGGATATGAGCCGCATGCTCTGACCATCTGAGCTACACCGCCGGAAATGCAACCCGTAACGTCGTATTTATTGAAAAAATATCTTTTCTTGTCAATCAAATAATGTGCGTCCTCGTTTCTGTGGCAATGTTGATACGCATGACGTGTAAGAAAGGAAACAGAAGTCACACACCCCTGATGTTTGAGTGTGGCAACAACCTTATATTACAAAATAAATATATCTTTCCCCGGGACGGCACAGAAGTTGCTTTCATTTTTTTCAATACTGGAGTGTACGTTACATTTGCGGGGTTCTCCCTGATTTCTTAGGAGAAGAGATACAATTTTAGTAACGGCACATCCGGTACATCCCCCGGCACCGCTCCGGGGGTTTCCTGAAAAAATGAGGACCCGGAAATACTCCCTCCGGGTCCTCAGAAAAGGGCTCGAAACCCCTGCAATTGAAAATTTCTTTTTCTTTCTTACAAGTACTTTTTGACTTCTTCGGTGAGTGCCGGTACCACATCGAAAAGGTCACCCACCACCCCGTAATCCGCCTTCTGGAAAATCGGCGCGTCCGGGTCCTTATTGATGGCCACAATCACCTTCGATGTCCCCATGCCGGCAAGGTGCTGAATAGCACCGGAAATTCCACAGGCGATATACAGATTCGGAGAAACGACTTTTCCCGTCTGTCCCACCTGGTCCGTCTGTGGACGCCATCCCGCATCAACCGCTGCACGTGATGCCCCTACCGTCCCTCCCAGGAGGGCCGCCAGTTTCTCAAGAATCTCGTAATTCTCCGGTCCTTTCATGCCCCTGCCGCCGGAAACGATTCTCTCCGCCTCGGTCAGGTCGATTTTTCCGCTTGCGTCTCTGATGATGTCCACTACCTTGGTCTTCAGTGCTCCGTCATCAAAGCTGAACGAAGCATCAATAACCTCGGCCGACTTGGCGGCATCAGGCTCGTTAACCGGCATCACATTTGGCCTTGCTGTGGCCATCTGAGGCCAGCTGTTCTCGAACGTCACCGTGGCATAGGCCTTTCCGGCATAAATGGGCCGTGTTGCCACGAGATTCCCGTCCTTAATCTCAAAAGCCGTGCAGTCTTGGGCCATGCCCACATCAAGGCTCGCAGATAACCTGCCCGAGAGGTCTTTTCCCTGCACCGATGCGCCCATCAGAAGAACTGCAGGTTCATTGGCTTTGACCAGTTCCGATATGACGGAAACATAGGCATCCGTGGTATACGGATCCAGTCTGGGATCATCAGCCACCAAAACCTTATCGGCACCATACTGTCCAAAATCGGCAGCCTTCTCCTTGATGTTGGAACCCAGCAGAATTGTCGTCAGTTCCTGTCCCAGCGCATCAGCCAGACGACGTCCCTCACTTATCATTTCATATGTTATTTTCCGGATCTCTCCGTCTCTTTCCTCTGCAATTACCCATACACCCTGTGCCATCGATTCATCTCCTTTTTATGGTTGTCTCTCACAGAATCCTGGACTGAAAACGCATGCATCCTCGAGGGGAAAAGGGGCTAGATTACTTTTGCCTCTTCGTGAAGAAGTTTGGCCAGTGCAGCGGCCTTCTCCTGGGGGGTCTCTCCTTCAATAACCTTCCCTGCCGCTCTCTCAGGAGGTGAAGACAACCCAATGATCTTCTGTTTTCTTGCGTCCTGTCCCACTTGTGATGGATCCATACCGAGATCCGCCAGGGTTTTTTCTTCCAGAGGTTTCTTCTTTGCCTTCATGATGCCGGGTAGAGAAGCGTATCTGGGTTCATTGAGTCCTTTTTGTGCCGTAATCAGAGCCGGAAGACTGGATTCCAGGACCAGCGTCTGCCCTTCCACTGGCCGGTGTACCTTGACTGACTTGCCATCTTCCGCGACCTCCACCTTCTGGATAAGTGACAGCTGAGGAATTCCAAGCAGTTCTGCAACTGATGCCCCCACAACTCCCATATCTTCATCTATTCCCCGCTGGCCGGTAAAAATGACATCATACTCCATGTCTTTGATCACAGCCGCCAGGGCCTTTGCTGTTGCGAGGAAATCACTCCCCTGCAGTGCGTCATCACTGAGAAGAATGCCCTTATCAGCTCCCATTGCCAGCGCCGTCCGGATGGATTCCGTGACGCGCTTCGGCCCTAACCCCACGACCGTCACTTCGCCGCCGAATTTTTCCTTCAGCCGAAGGGCCTCTTCCACCCCGAATTCATCATACGGGTTCATGACCCATTTGACATCATCCGTAACGATAGATATACCGTCCGGGGCAATCTTGATTTGCGTCTCTGTATCGGGTACCTGTTTTAAGCAAACGATAATATTCACTTTCTCCTCCTTTCATGCAGGCAAATATGCGCCCTCTTTCTTTCCGGGGCTCGGATGAAATCAGAATATCGCGTCCGGGGTTTTCTCTTGCAACTCATGCCCGCTGAACGGATATCCCGTGCAAAAAATAGTTGCTAATCTGTTGAGCAGCCGTCTTAATATCATACTCTTTTCGGCTTGACAATACCCAGAATCTCGACATTTCATCCAAGGCCCCAAAAAAAGCCCGTTTGGCAATACCGGGGATGACATTCGATTGAAAGACACCCTTTTCCTGCCCCTCCCGTATGATGTCTGCAATCAGATCAAGGTACTGGGCAAACCGCTCGTTCTTGTATTCCTTCATGAATCTACTGCTCTGCCGCAGTTCCACCTGGATAATTTCAGCCACACTTTTGTTTTCTTCTATCAGCCGGAGATGAGTCAGGGCAAATTGCTGGAGTTTCTTGACCGGATCACTCTCCTTGGCAAGCTTCCTGATCATGTTATCAAGGACGGCTTTCATCTGTTCCTCGAAGAGCGAAATAAGAATGTCGTCTTTATTGTCAAAGTAAAGGTAGATGGTGCCGTCGGCAACCCCCGCTTCCCGGGCGATATCAGATACCTTTGCCTGGAAAAAACCTTTTCTCGCAAATATTCGCGTCGCCGCTCCTATAATCCTTTGATGTTTATCATTCTTTTTCTTTTCCATAGCAGCCATCTTTATGAATGATGGTTCATTCATGGTATTTCTATCATCCTCTCTCTCAGGTGTCAAGATTTTTCTTCGAGACAACGGTCAAAGAATGGTAACCATCTGCAATGGATGGATTTCTCTTTTGATCTTGACAAAACAAACCGAACCCCCTATTTTCAAATTTTGCAAAAATTCATATTGACGGTTGGCCGGGACTCCCTTGGGAAAGAATGACCATGGAGCACAAAGGGGGTCCGGTCTTGCCTTCATGCAACTGTTTTTCCCGGAAGGAGATTCGAAATGTCCATAGAGAATTCTTATCTTTCTCACAAGAAAATCCTGGCTGTGGACGACGAAGAAGACGTGCTCGACACCATTGAGGAAATTCTTGAATCATCCCGGGTTGACCGGGCCCAGGACTTTGACACGGCAGTAGAAAAAATTCACCTTTATTCGTATGATCTTGCGATCCTTGACATTATGGGGGTGAATGGATTGGGACTCCTGGAAAAGACGGTTGAAAAAAATATCCCCACCGTCATGCTCACGGCCCATGCCATGAATCCGGAAACACTCATGGCCTCCATTCGGAAAGGCGCTATTTTTTACATTCCCAAGGAAAAACTCGCCCAACTTGACCAAATCCTCAATGAACTTTTTGCCGCCATGGCTGCCGGAAAGGCCACCTGGCAGATTCTCTTTGAAAAACTCGGAGACTTCTTTGAAGAAAAATTCGGGCCTGACTGGAAAGAAAAAGACAAAGAATTCTGGTCGGAATTCAGTCGCACCTACCAGGTAGCCAAAGGAGTCCAAACCAGGATCGTGCATGATGAAAAAGTGCGCTCCAAAGGCATTTGATTGACATCATCCATTTGTGAATAGGCGTTAACTTATTTACAACAATATACTTTTTCTCGAAAGCCATTCAAGAATCATGTTTTCTTTCTTGACAAGAATAAAAAACTCTGCTTGAATCCTCATACACTCGACAAGAAGGCAAAAAGGCTAGGTATCTTTAATCTTTTAACTTTTCAGGGAGAAAGGAGTGCATCGTGAAGACAAGAAGAGTGGTATTTTCCGTGTTGGTCATTGCAGTGGGTTTCGTGATGGTCTGCGGGTCGGCGTGGGCAAAGAAGGCTCCATCCTTGGCCGCATGGAAGGCCAAATTCGATCCTTCCGGCGCCAAATATAAATGCATCGTCTCCAATGTGTCTCACCCGATCCTTAAAGGCGTGTATGCGGGTTTTGCAATCCGCGACGAATTGTGGAAACGCACAAACGGTCAGATTTACTTTGATTTTAAACCGTTCTCTATGCTGGGCGGTGAGGTGGAGGTCCTCAACCAGTTACAGATGGGCGCCATCCAGGGAATGGGGTGCAGTTCTGTCGCAGCCACCAATCTGGGCCCGCGATTCGGCCTGATTAACCTTCCCTTTCTCATCAATTCATTCGACAAGCTGGAGCGTTTCGTCAACAGCGGTAAGCTGTTTGACCATTTCATGATGGCCATGGACCACCAGGGGATCATGGGACTCGATATCACCGGTTACGGCAATTACGGCTGGGCCACTACTATCCCGGTCAGAACAATTGCCGATGCCAAAAAGGTCAAGTTCCGTATTGCAGAGGCAGCCGTAAATAAATTGACCTACAAGGCGTGGGACCTCACCGCGGTCGTGATGCCGTGGCCTGACGTGCCCGTTGCCCTGAAACAGGGAGTCATCACCGGTTTGGATCATACTCCTGAAGTTTGTGAAATTACGAAAAAATTCGAGGTTGCCAAATATTACACCCAGATCAATTATGCCCAGGGGCTTTTTATCTGGATCTTCAACAAGGCATGGTTCAACAGCCTGCCGGCGGATTTGCAGAAGACCTTCAAGGAAGTAGTCCATCAGGAATGCGCGAAATATAGAGGTGAAACCAGGAAACAGGAAAAAGACGAGATAGCCAAGGCCAAGTCCCACGACGGGGTCACTTTCTTTAAACTCCCCGCTGATCAGATGGTCACTCTGAAGAACGAATCTTTCGCGGTCTTCAAGGAATTTGCCCCGGAGATCAATAAACTCTATCCCAGCGACAAATATCGGCCCGCGGATTACCTGGAGGAAGTCGAAAAGTACATGCATTACAAATAATAATTTTAGGTGAAAAAAGGCGGGGCGGGGTGACATGGCTTCCCCCGCCTTTTTATGAGAGCCCCTATGACTGCAAAAATACTCGGCGTCATCGACGTCATACTGAGTTTTGTGGAAGACTGGTCCCTCTTCATTGCCACTATGGCTGCCCTCCTGGCGCTTTTCATAAACGTCTTTCTGCGCTACCTTTTTCACAGTCCTTTTGCCTGGGCGGAAGAGCTGGTCAGGGAAGTAATCATCCTGACCACCTTTATTGGCTGCAGTGCTGCGATCAAGGCACGCTCCATGATCAAGATCGATGCCGTGATCCAACTGTTCCCCCGCATCAAAACGCCGCTCGAGTTTTTCAGTAATGTTGTGACGGCCATTTTTGCACTCATGATGGTCTATTACGGCTGGAAAATGGCAGCACTCCAAGTGACGACCCATCAGCACACGATCATTATGAAGATTCCCCTTGTCTACCTGTATGCACTCATGCCCGCCATGGGGATCATGATGTTTATCAGAATTATCCAGGTCAGTTATCAGGATATCCAGAAATTACGATCAAAACCGGACGAAACCACGTAACGTGGCTATTTCAACATTTAAAAAAATCCTAACAATGCGGAGATAACCCATTCCATGGAACCAAGTAACCTGATCATGTTGTCAATCCTTCTCGGAAGCATGGCTGCGACTGTTCCAGTATTCATGTGTCTCTTCTTCACTGCTGTGTTGGGTTTTGTTTTTTTCACGAATCTGCCTCTCCTCCTGCTCGCACAGACACTTTTCCGCAGCA
This sequence comes from uncultured Desulfobacteraceae bacterium, assembly GCA_964633015.1. Lineage (GTDB taxonomy): Bacteria > Desulfobacterota > DSM-4660 > Desulfatiglandales > Desulfatiglandaceae > B46-G9. Next base: position 5,944 of record CAZWEV010000061.1, read on the forward strand.
TGGACAAGTTTGCCCTCGTTGTGGTCCTCTATTTTATTCTCTGCGGCAATATCATGACTGCGGGGAGCATTGTGGACAAACTTATTAAGGTGGCAAACACTTTTGTGAGCTGGCTTCCCGGGGGACTCGGCATGGCGGGAGTGATCGGATGCGGCCTTTTCGGCGCTATTTCCGGTTCCACGGTCGCAACGGTGGTAGCCTTGGGAGGCTTCATGATTCCGGCCCTGCTTGACAACGGGTATCCGGAACGGTTCACCCTGGGAATCATGACAACATCCCCGAATCTCGGGGTTATCATTCCACCAAGTATCAGCATGATCCTCTATTGCATGATCAGCAACGTCTCGCTGCAGGGGCTGTTTCTTACCGGGTTCTTACCCGGCATCTTCATTATTCTCGGGACATGCTTATATACTTTTTTCTATTGTCGCAAGAAACCCAATCTTGTCCGCATGCGCGTACCAAGCTCCAAAGAATTGTGGACTGTGTTTAAGGAAGGTTTCTGGTCTCTCATGCTGCCCGTTATCATCTTTGGCGGCATTTTTTCTGGCGCCTTTACCGCGAATGAGGCTGCCGTCGTCGCATGTGTATACGCCTTTATCGTGGAATTGTTTATTCACAAATCCATGAAGCTTTCCGATGTGAAAAAAGTGACGGTAAATTCTGCGGTGACTTCCGCAACGCTCTTAATCATCGTGGCGGGAGCCACCTGCTTCGGCCGGTATCTCACTCTTACCGGCATACCGGAAAGGCTGACTGAAACAGTGATGGCAGGCATCCATTCTCCCATTGTGTTTCTCCTGGTGTGCAACATCCTATTGCTCATTGTGGGTATGTTCATGGATATTATTTCCGCCACCCTCGTTCTTGGACCGGTTTTCTTGCCCATGGTTTACGCATTCAATATCAATCCTATGCATTTCGGACTGCTCTTCACCGTCAACCTCGCCATCGGATACTGCACACCTCCCATGGGTGTAAGTCTATACATTACCGGGGCGATGGCTAACAGGGATCTCATCTATGTCAGCAAGGCGGTTATGCCGTTTTTGATCATCCAGCTCATTGTGCTCGGAATCATGACGTATATGCCGGATATGGTCCTGTGGCTTCCGCGGGTGTTCGGCTTTCTATAATGACGCGGGGTTCATCATCCCATTATACCGGGGTTCTATTTCTCAGACCGCTTATCCCTGAGAAATGAAAGTGCCCGTCATGGGGGGTGCGCGAGTATTGTATGAGGAACATTGCCTTTTGCGGTTTTTGTGCCGTAATTTGACAAGAAGCCTCTACGCAACGTGATCAAGATACAAGAGAAGGAGGGAAATAGCATATGAATTATGCGAGTTACGCAACGATACATGCCCGGCATCTCCCGGACAAGATCTGCCTGATCGAGAGGACACCGTCCCTGAATCAGAGAAGAACACTGACCTGGAAACAGTTCAATGACGGGATAAACAGGGTTGCAAACTATCTCAGCAAGGAACTGGGTGTCAAGGATGGTGATTATGTGATGCATCTCCAGAACAACAGCCTCGAATGGCTCATAACATATTACGGGATTGCAAAAATCGGCGCTGTCGTTGTTCCTCTTAATTTCAGATTTGTGGGTTCCGACATCCTCTATGCCGCTGAAGTCTGCAACCCGAAAGTCTTTCTATTGGGCGCTGAATTTCTCCCGGTAGTCCAGCCGGTCCAAAAGGATCTCTCCACGGTCGATACATACATATGTGTGGGTGACAACGTGCCCAACGACATGACGGATTATAAAACCATAGCGGCATACGATGATATTTCAGAGGCCCTGGTGCATGTTGACGACCACCATGCCATTGCCATGATGTTTACATCGGGGACCACCGGAAAACCAAAGCCTGTCCTGCATACCCATTTTTCCCTGAATAACACGGCAATCGGCGTCGGCATGAGCTATTTTGTTCAGAAAAATGATAATTATGTCTTTTTCCTCCCGCTGTATCACAGCGGCACCATGTTTCTCTGGGGGCCCTTCTACGCTACGGGAGCAACCGGGACTATAGTCAGAGAATTCAAGGAGCCCAAGTGGATCCTGGAGGCCATTGCGGAAGAAAAAGGAACTGATGTTCTTTTCGTGGTGCCTATTGCGGTGGCCCTTTTGAACGCCATCAAGAACGGAGAGATCAAGCTCTCCGATTATGACCTTTCCACTTGGAAATACCTGGAAATCGGGGCTCAGCCAGTTCCTTTTGACGTCATGAAAGGGCTGGTAGAAACATTTCCTGCCAGGGTATCCAACATTTACGGCATTACCGAGGGAGGAGGCGGTGGCAGCTTTAACCTGTATCCTGAAGATGTCTTACGGAAACCCGGGTCTATCGGCAAGCCGACATTTGGGGTGGAAGGCAAGGTGGTTGACTTCAACGGGAAGGAAGTCCCTCCAGGGGAGGTGGGAGAACTCATTTTCCGCACCCCAAGAATGATGCGGGAATACTATCAAAATCCCGAAATGACAAAAGACACCCTCAAGGATGGCTGGCTTTATACCGGAGATCTCGTAAAGCTGGATGAAGAGGGCTTCTTTTACATTGTCGACCGGAAGAAGGACATGATTACGAGCGGGGGTGAGAATATTTTCCCCGTTGAAATCGAAGACGCCCTTATGGATCATCCGAAAATAGATGATGTTGCCTGTATCGGCTACCCTGATGATCGTCTAGTTGAGATCGTTCTGGCAATTGTCCAGCTCAAAGAAGGACAAACATTGACTGAGGAAGAGGTAATAGAGTTTGCCAAGTCTAAACTGGCTACCTATAAGATTCCTCGAAAGGTAATCTTTGACAGTGTCATGAGGAATCCCACCGGCAAGCTCATGAAACCCCAGATGAGGGTCAAGTACACCGGGCGGAAAGAGGCCTTTAAAAAACTTGATTGATTTCCTGCGCGCGTCGATGTGGGACAGGGAACGGGGAACCCCGTCCCCTTTCTCTGTCCCCTCCCGAGTCCGCATGTGTTCCTCACAACGCTTCCAGAGAACAGCGCACTCAACTGTCAGGTCCTTCTCACCGGTTCTCCCCAAGTGTCCCCGATGAAAACAGCCGTGGTGATCGAGGCCGGGTCCGTATTTGAAGATGAACTCAAAGGAACCTTTCAGCACTGATATTTTATCGAGCAGGGATTCCTTCAGGATGATCAGGCCTGAAGAGTACGATGAATTCGGCATCGACCCATCAGACATCCCCCTGGGCACCTTCCCAGCCTTGAAACACCCCTCCCAGCTCCCGAGCACCTATGGAGGAAATGCCTATGGCTTCGGAATCTTTGAGAGCTATGATCGGCTGACTCACAAGGACATCACGTTTCTCCAATCCCTGTCCTTTGATAACCCCGCTGAAGTCAGGACACACTACAAGAGCCTGAATGAGCTCTACCGGAAAACCGGTATTCTGATCCGTTTCTCCACCGGAGGCAGACCCTATTATCTCATCCCCGTGCACCTGGTGTCCAGTTCCCTGTCTCATATCCAATCGAAGCTGCATGAGATTAAGAAAGTTATTGCCTTCCACAAAAAAAAATACCTCAAGGAACAGTGCGATATCGGTTTGCTGGCCCAACGGGATGACTTCATTGGGAGGGAGCTTTCCCTCCGGTTCAAAGAGCACCGCTTTTACATTCTTGACTCTCTGACCAGCCTGGCTGCTCTTGATCAGCCCCTTGATCTCGTCATACTCACCCGGGACCTCTTCGCCTTTACCCTCACTGAAGTCGCTTCCAGTTTCCCTGATAAGGAGCTGAACAGGAGTCGTCTGAATCAATACGCTACCCGTATGCTTTGGAAAATCTATAATGTCCTGGCACCGGAAGGTGAACTCTTCGTCATCGCCACGAGATACAACCCAAAAACAAACCGCACTGCAAAGATCATTTTCAAAAACACCCTGGAAAGGAAAAATTTTGCGCTCTTCACTCACGTGTTCAACACGAAGAAAAGGTACCCCGGTGTAGCGCCTTCTCTGCAGGTGAACCGTTTTGATTTTCAAGAATATCTGAGCGGCGTCTCGGTGCCGCCCGAGGTCATCAGCAAGCTTCTCGGTGGAAAAGATCTCGAGACAATGTCCATCGATGAAATTCAGCGTCTTCCGCACCTGGCTATCGACCTCGGGGAATCCCGGCTTTTCCGGGACCAGGAGAAGACCTGGTCCCGGCTTCTTGGCCGGTTCTTCGACACAGTGTTTCTCAAACCGCTGACTCCTCAGCCGGTCCTGGATGAATGGCAGAAACGATTTACCTGCGTTGACTATACTCCTCACTATATGATTACCTACCTTGGGCACAAGAAGCCATACCCGGCCTTCGTTGACAAAATTCGAGAGGATGTTTTCGGTTCAAGCCTCGCCGGGTGCCAGCCGCAGTTTCTCGCTGAATACCGGGACTCCTTTGACTATGTCATTCGAACCCTCAGCATCGTGAAGGAACTCAAGACCGGATACAGTGAGACGTTCCCCCATATTCTCCATGATCGCCTCATCCAGCCGCTCGAAAACAAAAGGAGGCGCTTCATCGCTCTCAATCACATCATGAAGCTGGTGGTCAAAATTCCCCGGCTCCAGAAAATTGACAGTTACCTGAACCCGGACAATACAGAAGGTCTCCGCACAAAAATACTTGACAGTCTTGCCGTGTTTCCCTTTTTCGGTTTCTCTGAACAAGAAATCAGAGAAATTATTCTCATTGTCATCGGCCACAGCGCCTTGGGTCGGATCATCTCCGGCAAATTGAATGAGCGGAGGTTGAAATCCCTTTCAGACCTTGCCCGGCGATATGATCGGCAGCAGGCGCTCAATCTTCTCCGTTATTGTCGGCTGATGACAGTCGCTGAAACCGTCGCCGCAAAAGGAGGGCCCATAACCACCGAAAGATTGATTGAGCTCTTTGATATCTACGAAACCACATTCAGGGTCGTGACAAACAGGAACCTCGACTGGGACATCCTGATGGACGAGAAGACAAGTTCATCCGGGGGGATGCGTGACATGCTGATTCAGAGGGTCCTCATGATGACAAACCACTTTGAATTTCTTCACAGCTGGTCTGATCTGCTCGAAAAAGGGAAGATGGAAAAGGAGACACTGGCGGATTACGACAGCAAAAAGCTGGCCAGGATAGAAAACGTGATCGGTCTGGTTGATACTATCGAACATTTTGAGAACACCTTCCTCCATTCTGACCCGCTCCAATTCCCTGCCTTCTGCAGGAAATTCCTTGACATGGAATTTCACGGCACCTCCCATCTCTTTGAAGAAATGGGTTCCCGGATTGTCTTTATCCTTTTGTGGATTGCTGTGAATGTGGTACATGGTGAGGTGATCAACTTCAATCCTCTCCTGGCGGATATTGAAGGCGCCCTCCTGGAAGACCGTGTACAGGACCTCGAAAATGAAGCCAGGTATATCAATATCCAGTACCTGGACCTGCCCACCTTGCAGCAGCTGAGCAGCCAGCTGTATCATTATGGTTCGACATTCATCGTGGGGACCGGATTCCAGCTGCGGATCAATGCTGAAACCGGCGCCCTTGATGTGGGATATGTGGACCTCGAAAGCGATATCGGCGCTCTGGAATCGCTGATCAGTGGTCTTGAAGGAAAAACAACGTCAAGAATAACAACGGCTGTGCTCTCAAGACTGGAAGTGCTTTTTTCCCGTCTTGAGAGTTTTTCCCAAAGCCACCGGAGGCTTCTGGACCAGCTTGACGCTCATTCGAAACTTCCATCAAAGCAGAAAAAATGGTATCAAAATGTACAAGAAATCCGGGAAAAATTGCTGGGAAATTTCCGGAAAGCCCTCTTTAATCCGGCAACGTTCTTCACAGATATCAGTCGTTTTTTCACCCATGCGCCCTCTCTCACAACCTTTCTTCTTCCCGAGTTTGCCGCCCTTCGTGATCTGCATATATCCGGTCGTCTCTATCTCAAGTCTTCCATTGTCGATTACACCCTGGCTACCGCACGAAAAATGCAGGCCCTGGTGCTTCGGGACAGGAAGGAATTCCAGGATTTCGGATTACTCCACAGGCTGGCTCAGCGTGAATTCGGGCCTATGGCCACCGGCATTATCGGCATCAATGAATCACAGATACTCCGGCTTGAGGAAATCGTTGATCGGCTTCACCACATGCCTCCCCTGTTTGATGCACTAATCAGGTCTTTTCTCTTTCAGGATCTCGGCCGCATCCAGTCCCTGAGGAAGAAATACGCCCTCCAGTACGATCCCGCCGACTTCTCGGAAGCCGGGGCACTTTTCCTTGAAAAGGAACATATCGCCCGGGAATACAACCTCGACAAGGACACGGAACGATTTCTCATCTTTCTTGTCAGATACCACAGCCTCATCCACCACATTATCCGAGGAGAGATAGCCCTCGATGCCCTCCAGGATATCCTTTCTCAACACAACAGCGATCTTTTCGATGCCTTCTTCGTATTTTCATTCGCCATGCTTTCGGCCCTGCGGGAAGATCTGATGCTTGAAGATCTTGCCGGCCGACTTTTTGAAATCAGAGACATGTGCAGAAACATATTGGACGGGAAAACAACCTTTCAAGAAGAGATGAACGCTATTTATGACCGCAAAGGAGACCTCTATCACGGGCTTGAAGATTATCAGATGAAAGGCCTCCCTGCCGGCGTCCTTCCTTCAGACTACATTGCATGCCACGGATGGAGCCAGAGAATTGCAACCAATCGCATCGCCTCGGGGAAAATGATTCTCGCGCTGGAAAGGCTTCTTCGGCTCCGCGGGATCCATTACGTGGGATTTTATGATCTTTTCCAGTGCATCCTCAAAGTGCCCATCAAGTTCACCTATGCCAAGCGCCATTTTTCAAGCGTCGGGTATGCTACCTATGAAAAGGAACTGTTTGAGGCATTGCGCCTCTACAACACCTTTCAAAATCTCGGCGAACCGGTGCGTCATTTTATTTTTGATCTCCTCATCAAGGACAGGGTCCGCATCTATGGATATGAGAAGATCAGCGGGTACCTGAATTACGAAAACCAGATCAAACTTCTTCTTGTGGGACTCCTGGCCACGAAAAAATTGAATCCCCAGGATGCCACCCCTGTCGGTCTCAATTTTCTGCCCATGGATGAGGACATCCACAACCGGTACGAAGCGGTAAACGATTTCTTCAACAAGCTGCCAATAGAAAAAATATGGGGTGCGAGCTACCAGATCAAGCAGTTTTTCAAGGCCAAGTCAGGGATCATGATGCGCCGGCAATGGAATCAAAGGGTCCTTTCCGTGTATTTCAAAGATCGTATCCACTTTGATCAGAAGGTGGCCCACATCAACAGGATCAATGACGTGGAACAGCTCAAGACCTATTTTCATTACAGCCTGCGGTCCCTGCGAAAGAACCCTTTTCACACCGACGACTATGAAGCACGTCTTGAAAAGGTCTATGAGGAAAGGCTTCAAGAGATCGCCGAACTTACCCTGATCCAGACAAAGAAACAAATGGCCCTCCTTGATACCTTTGATGAACTCCATCATCTGGTCAAAGATCTTGAATCAAGAAGTTTAGAGTTGGGCTTTACTGAAAAGCAGATGCACCGGCTGAAAGATATGTACGAACTACGAAAAGACATCCTGAAGCGTGACAAGCTCATGGAAATTGAAAAGACGCTTGACGCCATCCTGGATACCCAGGAATTGAATGACTACTGGGACAGTACCAAATGGTATTTATTGCACAACCGAGTCTTCCTCGGAAAAGACTTTGAATATCTCGTTGCCCGCAAGTTTGACGAAGTCTCCCATCGTCTGGCCCATTCCTGACCTGCCCAGGGTATATCGTCTCTCCGTCCCGACTCAATGGGAAAAGGGGAAGCTTTCTTCCACCACGATGATGGAATATGCGTCTGAAATCGTACGGGAGCGACGAAGTGTACCCGGCAGGAAAAACTGTTGACAAAAAAGAATTTTGTTAATAAATATGAACAAGTTTTATTCACGAGCAGGGGGGAGAAAAAGGGAATTTCAAATACCAAAAGGAGGTGCCGGATGAAGGAAGCGAAGGATTTCTACGAACGGTTATCGGAAAAAGGGGTCTCGCGAAGGGATTTCATGAAGTATTGCGGTATGCTGACCGCAACCATGGGATTATCCGCATCGTTTATTCCCAAGGTTGCGGAGGTGTTTGCCGCACCCAAACAGCGACCGCCCGTCGTTTGGCTGCAATTCGCCGAATGCACAGGGTGTTCTGAGGCGCTCCTGCGCACCATGTATCCCTGGATTGACGAACTGTTGATGGACATTATCTCAGCCGACTACCATGAGACTATCATGGCCGCGGCAGGGCAACAGGCCGAAGATAACCTGAAAACAGCGGTTAAAAAATACCCGGGAAAATTTATCTGCGTTGTGGAGGGGGCGATTGCCACCAAATATAACGGCGTCTACGGCAAAATTGCAGGTCATACATTCCTTGAACTGGGGAACGACGTCTGCAGAAAGGCGGGTGCCGTTATTTGCATGGGTAATTGTTCTTCCTTTGGGGGAATCCAAGCTGCTGCACCGAATCCGGGTGGGTATAAAGGCGTTGGTGACGCCCTCGGCATAAAAACGGTCAATATTTCCGGATGCCCTCCAAACCCCATCAATTTTGTGGGAACCGTAGTAAACTACCTGCTCCTTGGGAAACTTCCTGCCCTGGATGACCTGGGAAGACCTCTCTTTGCCTACGGGAAAACGATTCACGACCAGTGCCCAAGAAGGTCACACTATGAGAATGACGAATTCGTCACCGAGTTCGGTTCAGAAGAGGCCAAAATGGGCTATTGCCTTTACCAGATGGGATGCAAGGGACCTGATACATACAACAACTGTCCCATTGCCAAATTTAATGACGGAACAAGTTTTCCCATTGAAGCGGGTCACCCCTGCATCGGGTGCAGCGAGCCGGGTTTCTGGGACAAAATGACACCGTTCTTCCAGGCAAGCGAATAGACGCAAGGCACATTGACGCTGAATCATCAAAGACGCTGAGAGAAAGAGAGGAAATACGATGAGCAAAAAAATAACCATAGATCCCATTACCAGGATTGAAGGTCATCTGCGCATTGAAGTTGAAGTGGCAGGAGGAAAAGTCGTGAACGCCTGGAGTTCCGGGCAACTGTTCCGAGGCATTGAAATTATCCTGAAAGGAAGAGATCCAAGAGACGCCCCGCTCTTTACCCAACGCACATGAGGCGTCTGAACGATGACGCATTACCTGTCCTCGGTGAGGGCAGTCGAAAACGCGGTTGGTGTTCAGGTCCCTGATAATGCTCGAATCGTTCGGAATCTGCTCCATGGGGCGCAGTTCCAGCATGACCATATCGTCCATTTTTATCACCTCCACGCACTAGACTGGGTAGATGTGGTAAGTGCCTTGAAGGCTGACCCCAAAAGGACAGCTGCACTGGCGGACAATGTGAGCAATGATCAGAAAGGAGGGACCGTCTATTTCAAAGACGTCCAGCAACGGCTAAAAACCTTCGTGGAAAGCGGACAGCTTGGCCCCTTCGCCAATGCCTACTGGGGTCACCCGGCCTACAAGCTCCCGCCGGAAGCCAATTTGATGGCAACAGCCCACTACATTGAAGCCCTTCGTCTCCAGGCAAAGGCTGCCAGGATGCACGCCGTATTCGGGGCAAAAAATCCTCATCTCCAGAGTTTTGTGGTCGGCGGGATAACGAGCGTAGATGACCTGACCCCTGACCGCATCGCCGAATTTCTGTACCTGTGGAAAGAAACCCAGGATTTTGTGAAAAATGTATACCTTCCCGACCTGCTGGCGGTAGGGTCCTTCTACAAAGACTGGGGCAGCCTTGGCGGGACGAGCAATTTCCTTGCCTGGGGTGATTTCCCACAGTCAGCCCAGGAACCCGGAAGCCTTTTCATGCCCAGGGGCGTGATCTTCAACCGAGATATTGCCGGTGTCCAGATGGCAAAACAGGACAAGGTGACCGAGCACGTGGCACATTCCTGGTACAAAGGCCCCACCGAACGCCATCCATACAAGGGAGAAACAGATCCCCAGTACAGTGATTACGACACCGATGACAAATACAGCTGGATCAAGGCTCCGCGGTATGAAAATGAGCCCTGCGAGGTGGGACCGCTGGCACGGGTGCTCGTGGCGTATGCCCGCGGAAACAAAGAGGTCAAGGATATCGTTGATACCGCTCTGACCAAACTGAATATCCCGGTGACAGCCCTCTTTTCCACCCTCGGGAGAACTGCCGCACGCTGTCTTGAAACAGTCGTTATTGGAAATGCCATGGAAGGATGGGTGATGGAACTTGTCGGCAACCTGAAAAATGGCAATGCCAAGACCTATCAGAAATGGACCATGCCCACCAGCGGAATGGGCTGCGGGCTCAATGACGTACCCAGGGGATCTCTGGGCCATTGGATCGAGATCGAAAATAAGAAGATCAAGAATTACCAGCAGGTCGTGCCGTCTACCTGGAACCTCGGCCCGCGCTGCAGGAACGGGAGACTCGGTCCTGTGGAGGAATCCCTCATCGGGACACCCGTGGCCGATCCGAAACAGCCCCTGGAGATCCTGAGAACGGTGCATTCTTTTGATCCTTGTATTGCCTGTGCCGTTCACGTGATTGATCCCAACTCAAACGAGATTTACAAGGTAAAAGTCCTGTAACAAAAGGGGGAACCCTGCTGACTTCCGGAGAGCAGAAGGCAGAAGGGTTCCTTCTCAACACACTGATAGCGGCTGCCTATGCCTCGCCTCCCCAGGATATTGTGCGCAACCTGCTGGCTCCGCTACGTTGTTGACCATCCTCGACAAATTATCCTGCTCTATGTATTCGTTACCCTGCTTTTCGCTTTCCAGCTTCCCAAACTGCAATTCCAAACAGGAATATATGACCTCGTCATTGAGGATCTTCCCCAGACCACCCTCTATAAGGAATTCAAACATACCTTCGGTTCCGAAGAGTTTATCCTTGTGGTGGTCAAGACCCGCGATGTCTTCAACCCGGCGACTTTTGCACAACTTGCCGATTTATCGGATAAATTCTCAAAAATCAGGGGAATAAAACGAGTCATCAGCCTTCCCGGTATCAAGAAGGCGATGGATGTAAGCGGCTCCGTTTCCTTGAAGCGCTTTCAGGAAGTAATAGCCCCGATTACGCTCTTTCAAAAAAACCTGCTGTCCAAAGATCACAGGATAACGGTTATTTCCCTTGTTCTGGAAGATATCAAGGAGAAAAGGAATATTATTGCCGCTCTCGAGAGAATTATCAAAGAAGAGCACAAGGGAATTTCACTGTACCAGATCGGGATGCCTGTTGTGGCGAATGCTCTCGCCAAGTATACCAGGGATGATTTTTTCCGACTCCCCCCGATCACTTTCATTATTATCGCACTGGTTCTGTTTCTGTTCCTGCGAAGCATCGGGAAAACACTCATTCCCCTCGGATCGGTGCTTATGGGTCTTGTCTGGACCTTTGGTCTCATGTCCTGGACGTCCACTCCCCTCTCCATGCTCACTATGATCGTGCCGGTATTTCTCCTGGCGGTGGGGACTGCCTACTGCATGTATATCCTTCCCGCCTATCTGCGCGCGACGAAGGAATATCCAACTCCTTCCGAGGCCTCTTTCCAGTGTTTTTCGGAGCTGAAATTTCCCACCTTTCTCGCTGTTCTCACGACGAGTATCGGGCTTGGATCTCTCCTGATAAGCCATATTGAAGCGATTCAGCAATTCGCTCTGTTCTCCTGTTTCGGAATACTGAGTATGCTTATTATCATCCTCGGGTTTCTTCCTGCCGTGCTCGCCTTACTGCCTTTGCCCCATGAGAACAGTGCAACTCTCTCAGAAAACAGGGGTTCTTTTTTTGCCGGCCTTCTTGACAGGATCGTTGCCATCAATATTCATTCCCAGAAGATCACCCTCCCCCTCCTGGCCGGCATCTCCTTCTTTGGTCTGGCTGGTATTTTTCACATTCACGTTGAAACAAATCCCGTTGACTATTTCAGAAAAAATACGGCCGTCCACCGACATTTTTTCGATATCTCCCGCGACCTGGCCGGCAGCTTTCCCCTGAACGTGGAAATTGACAGCCGGAAAGAAGATTTTTTTGAACGCGCCGATCATCTCAAAGAGATTGAAAAAATTCAGACATTTCTTTCGACCCTGCCGGGCGTCGATAAGACCATATCGTTCCTCGATTATCTGAAACTGGTTCATTACGCATCCAACCATTACAAAAAATCTACCTACGCTATTCCCGATGAGGATTTCGAAATCCGCATGCTCATCAACGATTTCAAAAGCATGCTGGGTCAGGACATGTTCAAGAGGTTCATGGGAAAGGATCTCTCCAAGCTCAATATTCTTTTGCGAACCCATATCTCCAGTTCTTCTGAGTTTCTGGAAACGCAGGAAAAGATTGACGCGTATCTCCATGAACATCTTCCGAAGAAATTCGCTTTTCAAGTCACCGGCATCGGTATGGTAATCTCCCATACCAGCCGTTTTCTGACAATGGGACAGATCAAGAGCCTCCTCTTGACGCTCATCCTCATTTTCATCATCATGATGATCCTCTTCCTCTCTTTTAAGGTGGGCTTTATTGCCATGCTCCCGAACCTGTTCCCCATTATCGTCAACTTCGGCCTGATGGGATGGCTCAATATTCCCCTTTCCATGGTCACCAGTCTTGTAGCCAGTATTGCCATCGGATTAGCGGTGGATGACACCATCCACTATCTGGTCAACTACAATAAATTTTTCAAAAATAATCTGAGAAAGCGCGAAGCGCTCAAGAAAACCATCCAGCACGTGGGAAGTCCCATTATTTTTACGTCTCTGACCATCAGTCTCGGATTTTCAGTGCTCCTTTTTTCCAGCTTTAAGCCAACAGTCATTTTCGGTCTGATGATGATCGTTACCATGCTTTCCGCCCTCGTGGGCGACCTCATTCTTCTCCCTTCTCTGATGCTCCACGTGGAACTGGTCACCATCTGGGATCTCCTCCGCATCAAGCTTGGCAAAGACCCCCAAGAGGGGATCCAGCTTTTCAACGGTCTTTCCAGATCGCAGGTGCACTACATTCTCATGGCGGGAGGTCTGAGGCAGTTCAAAGCGGGCGAGATCATTTTCCGGAAGGGAGAAATAAGCGATTCCATGTACGCCGTGATTTCCGGGGACCTAGATGTGGTAGATATTCCATTCAGGGAAGAAGAAGTCGACTTCACCAAAAATGCCAGGATCATCAACAGGCTTCACTCAGGCGATGTGTTGGGGGAAATGGGCATGATCCGCTCGTGCAGGAGATCCGCCACCGTGGTAGCAACCACTCCTGCTGAACTCCTCGTCATCAATGATCGCATGCTGAAAAGACTTCAGTGGCTCTATCCTCCCACAGCCCGAAAGGTCTTCACGAATCTCATGACCATTGTTTGCGACAGACTGGAAAGGCTCACCGAATGCTATCTGGAGGATTCGGCGAAGAATACGCTTACCGATGTCATCTCCAAAAACTTCTTCAGAATCATGCTCGATAAGGAGATTGCCGTGGCCAACAGGCATAGGATTCCTGTTTCCCTTGTTATTTTCCAAGTAAACGGCTCTGGAGACCTTGTGGACGCTGCCCCTGAGGAAACGGACCGCCTTTTCAACAGCATGGGTTCATTTCTCAAACAATCGTTTCGAAAAGTGGATATCCTGTGCCGATATGATCGGCTGCTTTTCGCTGTGCTGATGCCTCATACCGCTGAGAAAGAGGCTGTGGCGGTGTCTCAACGCGTGAACCATCTCCTCACGCACCACAGCTTTTCATTCCAGGGCGTCCCCATATCCATCCGGGCCAGCGTCCGGGTAGCATCCTATCATGCCGGCGATTTCGAAACCGCAGAGAATCTCATGAAAAAAGTCCTTCCCACCCTTCCAAAATAGGCCTGACAGGAAGAAAAGAGTAACGAAACCGCCGGTAACCCCGCACAAAAGGCTTGATGATTTGGGAAAACCTGGGGTATAGTATGCTCCATGCAGCAAAATGAACAGCCACACATTATGGTCCTCGGCGTCGGAAATATCCTCTTTTCTGATGAGGGCGTCGGTATTCGGGTCATTGAAACCCTCCAGAAACGATATTCTTTCCCCACTCATGTGACCGTGAAAGACGGCGGCACCTTAGGAATCCATCTCCTCGGCACCATTTCCAATGTAGACTATCTTATCGTGGTGGACGTCATAAGGAATGGAGGCCAGCCAGGTTCTCTCTATCGTCTTGCGGGAGAGGAGATACCCAGACGTATTTTTGCGAAGAATTCCCTTCACGACGTGGATTTTCTGGAGGCGCTGACCTTGTGTCAGGCCCTTGACGCTACGCCCGAGACGGTTATTGTGGGTGTAGAGCCCGCCGACATAGAATCAGTGGGCATCGAATTAAGCCCGATCATTCGGGAAAAGGTGGATCTGCTCATTGATATGGTTCTTGAAGAATTGGAACATCTCGGGGTCAGACCGCAAATGACAGCAGAAAGGACTGGTTTCCAACATGTGCCTGGCAATTCCTGCGAAAATTGTTGAAATTAAGAATGATATGGCCACTGTTGATCTGGAAGGAACAAGGAGAGAGGCAAGTCTTCTGCTTATCGAAAATCCTTCACTGGGGGATTATGTGATGGTCCACGCCGGCTTTGCTATCCATAAGATCGATGAAAGCCAGGCCATGGAATCCCTCAGGACTCTCAGGGAACTGGCAGCTTTTCGAGACGTGGTGTAACAATCAATGTACTTGACATTTGCTCCGGCTTTTTTGTATATTTCGGTCATAATGCCAAGTTATCAGAGACCCTAGTGAAAGGAGGTGAAAGCGCACATGAACAAGAGATTTCTGACGGTATTGATGGCCTCGTTGACCGGCCTGTTGTTTCTCACGGTGGGCATTCTCGTTGCGGCTGATATTCCGGAGCAGATCACTATCCAGAATACGGGATATAAGCAGGACAAGAAAGGCCCCGTGGTTTTCAATCACAAGAAACATCAGGTGGACTATAAAATTGCGTGTACGACGTGCCATCACAACTATGAAAACGGCAAGAACGTCTGGAAGGAGGGCGACCCGGTCCAGCCCTGCAAGACGTGCCACAATCCTCTGAAAAAACAGGGAAAAATTCCAAAACTGCAGAATGCCTATCACAAGGAATGTAAGAATTGCCACAGAGACCTGGCAAAGGAAGGGAAAAAGACCGGACCTTTCAAGAAATGCTCCGAATGTCATCAGAAGAAGTCTTAAGACATTAGAAATTCTTCATGGAGCCAAAAAAAGTTTGTGACCCGCCAAAAAAGAGCGCTGTCTCCCCTGTTCAGGGATCACAGCGCTTCTTTCATGGTACGTTGAAGAATAAAGTTAGAAGTTAGACTTCGGTCACGGTGATAGCTTCCTGATCACAGACCTCGACACAGCTTTCACAGCCAAGGCACTCTTCTGCATTCACCGGTTCAGATTTCCCGTCCACCATTTCATAGACGTCAACAGGACAGACCTCGACGCATTCTTCACATCCTTCACATTTGTCTTTATCCACTACGACTTCATAACCCATCTCCACAATCCTCCTCAATAATAGATTTGTTTCCTTCTCCGGTATTCCCGCACCGGCATGTCGTTCGTTTTCGTTGTGCTCCCATGAATACTGTCACAAATTACGACAGCGCTTTTAACAGAGTGAAGGCAGCGTGTCAAGTCCTTTTGTCGGGAAGCCTTAGTTAGGCCCCCACCTCTTCCTTTATGGAAACAGCCATCTTGAAAAGGACCGTCAATACGAAGAATCCGGTGGCATAGATCCCCAGCGTAATCAGGATCTCGGGTGTCGTAGGCCAGTACTCAAAAACCTTCTCAAATGGATTGGGAATAAATCCGCCGATGATCAGCCCGAGCCCCTTGTCGATCCACGTTGCGACAATCACGGCAATGCACGCAACCAGCAAGGTATCCTCTTTCCTTCTCGTCGCAGGGACAATCAGCAATATCAGCGCCACCACACTCGCCACGACGAACGCCCACATCCACGGGACCAGCTTCCCATATCCATCAAGTCCAACAAAAAGGTACTCAAACGTATTCATATGCCCCGGGATCTGGCTGTAAAAGGAGGTGAATATTTCCATGAGGAAGAAAAATATGTTCAGGACAAACGCATACGCAATAATACCCCCAAGAGTTCTTATTTGTTTCTCGCCGGGATCAAATTTGCTTACCTTCCTGACAATAAGACAGATCAGGAGCAGGAGAGCGGGCCCCGAGCAGAATGCTGAAGCGAGAAAGCGGGGCGCCATGATGGCGGTCAACCAGAAGTGTCTTCCCGGCAGGCCGGAGTACAGAAACGCCGTCACGGTATGAATACTGAACGCCCATGGGATGGAGATGTAGATCAATACCTTGACCCACGTCTGATAATGAATCCCTTTTCTCTCGGCTGCAAGCACATTCCATCCGATCAGAAGGTTCAGAAGCATATACACGTTCAATACGATCATATCCCAGAATAGAATGGACTTGGGGTGAGGATACATGATGATATTCAATACCCTGGTTACCTGCCCAAGGTCCACCATGACAAAAAGCCCGCACATGAGAA
>CAZWEV010000062.1:0-22266 GCA_964633015.1 uncultured Desulfobacteraceae bacterium
CCCAAAGGAATGATCACCAGGGTCAAAATCGTGGAAACGGCGGCGCCGCTGATGAGGGAGACCCCGAGTCCCGCAAAGATGGGGTCCGGGAGCATGAAAAATGCCCCGACAATGACCGCCACCGTGGTCAGGACAACAGGCCTTGTTCGAACAGCCCCGGATTCAATGACCGCGTCTTTTATCCCCTTGCCGCGTTCCAGGCCGATTTCTATAAAATCAATTAACAGGACCGCATTCCGGACCATGATGCCTGCCAGGGCAATGAAGCCTATCATGCTGGTGGCGGTGAAGAATTTTCCGAACAGAAAATGACCGGGGATGATCCCGATGAGACTCAGGGGAATGGGAATCATCATGATAATGGGCGTCGCAAAGGAGCCGAACCAAGCCACCAGGACAAAATACATGATAATCATGGCCCCGAAGAAGGCCAGGCCCAGATCCCTGAAAACCTCATAGGTGACCTTCCATTCCCCACCCCACTTCATGGAGACCCTTTGGGTATTCCCGGGTTCCCTGGTCCAGTATTGCTCGATCGTGCGTCCGTGACTCGTGATCGATTCGATTCTTTTCCTCATCTTCAGAATGGCATAGACGGGACTCTCTATTGCTCCTGCCACATCACCCACCACGTATACGACCGGCTTGAGGTCCTGGTGGTAAATGGGCTTTTCCTTGATCTTTTCCCTGATTTGAACAAGTTCGCTCAACGAAACCGTCTTTCCGGCCATGGAGACCAGGTTGATATCCTTCAGGATGTCCAACTGCGATTTCTGTTTCCGGGGTACCTTGACGATGATGTCCACGCTTTCACGGTCTCTGCCGGTATGCAGGATGCCGGCTTTCATTCCTTTAATGGCCATATACAGGGTTTTGGAAATCATCTCCGTGGAAATGCCTGTCAGAGCGGCCTTGGCCTTGTCAACGCGAAAATCCAGCTCCATCATGTCATGCTCAACGAACCAGTCCACGTCCACCACCCCTTGTGTGCTCTCGAAAACCTTTTTGATCTTTGAAGCCGTTTCTATCCTGCTGGGTTCATCAGGGCCGTAAACCTGCGCAACAAGAGGAGAAAGCACCGGCGGGCCGGGAGGAACTTCCGCAATTTTGATATTGGCACCATATGGTTTTCCTATGGCTTGAATCGGTCCTCTCAGGATCTCCGCAAGGTCATGGCTCTTGAGCCGCCTCTTTTCCTTATCCACGAAATTGACCACGATTTGGGCCACGTTGCCGCCCCGTCTCAGATAATAGTGTCTCACCAGGCCGTTGAAATTGAAGGGAGCGGCTATGCCGGCGTAAATCTGGTAGTTGTCCACGTCTTTTGTCCCTGAAAGATAGGTGCCGATGTCGGTGGCCACTGCGGTGGTTTTTTCAAGGGGAGTGCCCTTGGGCATATCGATGACCACCTCGAGGTCATCCTTGTTATCGAAGGGGAGCATTTTCATAATCACTTCTTGCGTGGGAATGAACAGAAACGCACCCAGAAACAGAAGAACCGCTGTAACCGCCAGGAGAATCATCCGGTACTTCTTTTCCATGAACGGCGAAAGGATCCGGTTGTAGAGCCGGTACAGACGGGTCTCCCTCAACCACTCCTCTTCATCTTTTATCTCCTCATCTTTGACAGGGCCGCGCGTGAGCAGTTTGAACGCCAGCCAGGGCGTGATGGTGAAGGCGACGAAAAGAGAGAAAATCATGGCTAGGGACGCTCCCACCGGCATGGGCTTCATGTAGGGACCCATCAGCCCCCCCACAAACGCCATGGGGAATATGGCAACGATCACGGTTATAGTAGCCAGAATGGTGGGGTTGCCCACTTCTCCAACTGCATAGAGGGCCCGGGAGAACAGGTTGTCCCTGGAGATCTTGAAATGACGATCCATGTTTTCCACGACGATGATCGCATCGTCCACCACAAGGCCCACCACAAAGATAAGGGCGAACAGCGTGACCCTGTTCAAGGTGTACCCGAGCATATAGTAAATGAAAAGTGTCAGGGAAAAGGTTACGGGCAAGGCTACAAAGACCACAAGACCCGCTCTCCATCCCAACCAGATGGTCATGACGATCATCACTGCCAGGATGGCACCGATGATGTGTCCCATCAAGGTTCTTACCTTGTCATAGGCCGATTTTCCGTAGTTCCGGGTTATGGTGGCATGGACCTCTTGCGGGATGACATAGTGTTCAAGAGCATGGATTCTCTTGATAATGGCTTCCGCCGTGACCACCGAGTCGCTTCCCTTTCTTTTCGAAATGGCGATGGTGACCGCCTGGTACTTGTCCAGGGTCTGCTTTTCATTGAAACCGATCATGTGATAGGAATGGGGATCGCCCGGTCCGTCATACACTGCTGCAACATCCCTCAGAAAAACAGGCTTGCCTTTGTGGGCGCCGATCACCAGGTTTTTCACGTCATCCGCGGTCTGAAAGAATCCGCCCGCCCGTATATACACTTCTTTCCCCCGGGTGGTTATTTCTCCGGGATTCAGGGCGTTGTTGGATATGGAAAGCGCACCGAAGACTTTGAGGAGATCCAGACCGTGAGACTTGAGCTTTTCTATGCCGGGTTCAACCCGTATCACCCTTTTATACCCGCCGACGATCGATATCTCTGAAACGTCCCTTATGGACTTAATGCCGTTTTTCACCTCATCCGCTATTCTTCTGAGCATGTAAGGCCCATACCGCGGGGAGGTCGACCATAACGTCACCGTGACCTGCGCCACACCGTAAATGGACCTGCTCTTGATGAGGGGCGGAAGTACACCCTGCGGCATCCTGTCCATGTTGTAATCGATTTTCGTCTTCAGCCTGATAATGCTCTTTTCCACATCTTCGCCCACTTTGAAGCGCACCGTCACAAGGCCCACGTCGTTCATTGCAGTGCTGTAGACGTACTTAACCCCCGGGATCTCCCACATCAGTTTTTCGAGCGGGGCGGTCACGGTCTTTTCAACGTCTTTCACATCTGCACCGGGATACGGAATAAAGATATCCACCAGGGGGACAACGATGTCCGGATCCTCTTCCTTTGCGGTCAAAAGGACTGACAACACGCCGAGAAATAACGACGCAATGATCAGGAGGGGAGTGATCTTGGATCTCAAGAAGATTTTGGCGATGTTTCCTGCAACGCCTCCCCCGGCCGGCAAAGGTCCGCCGGCGGAGCCGGTATGGTGGCCTGCAACTCTTTCATCCTTCGTAATCTTCGCTTCACCCATCGGCTATTCCTCCAGGAGATCGCCGGATTTGAGTTCACTTGCTTTGTCCATAATGATTTTTTCACCGGGGGCAAGTCCGCTCAGTATCTCGATGGTATCCTTAACGCTCCTGCCGGTCTTGACGATCCTCATTTCGGCCCTGTTGTCTTTATCGACGAAGACCAGGGATATCTCCCCTCTTTCCAGAACAGCGGAGCGGGGGACGACTATCGTTTCCTCATAGCCTTCCTCGAGATGCACGCTGGCATACATCCCCGGCACCAGGTCCCCGCTGCCTGACAATTTTACCCTGAAGTTTCTCGTGGCAGGATCGATATTCGGATCCACATCGAGGATTTTGGAGCTGAAGGTCTGATTCGCCGACGGGATTTCAACCATCGCCACCTGTCCGGTTTTGACATTTCTGACGACACTCCCGTTGACATAGGCGTAGATCACATTCCTGTGGGAGCCGATCTTCAGGATGGGTTGCCCCGGAGCGGCCAGGTTCCCGATATCCATCAGTTTCTGGAGCATCACACCGTCGAAGGGAGCTCTCAGCTCCGTGTAGCCCAGATAGGTCTTGACTTCATCGAGCATTGCAACGGCCTGCTGTTTTTTGATCCGGACCTGGGTCAGCTTTTCAGCCGCCAGCCGTATATTTTCCTGGGCAAGATTTACGGCCTCAAGGGCCGCCTTGTATTTTGCCTCCACCTCATCAAATTCCTGTCTGCTCACACTCTCCGTCTCCAGCAGGTTCCTGAACCGTTGGTACGTCTTTTCGGCAAGGGCGTACTGGGCTTGGGCCTGTTTCAACTTCGAATCCGCCATCTTACGCCCGAGCGCAGCCTGTCTCTCCCCGTTGCCGGCCTCTTTGACCGCGCTCTCGGCATAGTTTTTCTTGTCAACGAGTTCCTTGCTCGTGATTCGGGCGAGGAGTTCTCCTTTCTTGAATGTATCGCCGGCTTTCACGTACAGGGCCTCGAGATAGCCCGTCACTTTCGGCGTCAGAAGGGCTGTGTCGGCACTCGCAACGGTCCCGGTAAAGCTCCTCACCATCGGAAGTCTCGCTTCCCGAACCAGTTCCGTTTTGACTCTCACTTTCTCAGGGCGCCCCAGTCTTCCCTCGGACGTATTGTCTTCGGAAGAGCAGGCCGCGATACTCATGACCAGGACTACCATCAAGCACTTAAAGAGCTTCATATGTGTCACCTCCCCTGTGTTCAGCGCAATATCCCGGCTGCGAACAGCAATTTAGCCTTGCTCAGGATCAGACTGTATTTGGATTGGTACCGGTCCAGCTGGGCCTTTCTTGCCTCGACCTCTCGGTCCAAAAGATCGGTCACCTTCAGTATCCCGGCCTTGAAGCGGTTTTCAGTAATGGTCAGGGCCTCATCGGCCGCTTCCACTCTCTTCCCGGCGGCCTCCAGTTGCTTTTGGGCCGCCAGTACCGAGTAGTACCCGTCCTTCACATCCGCCGCGATCTCAAGCTTCTTGTCGAAAATCTTATTGAGCAGCTCCCCGTGCAGGCTTTCCTGCTCCCTGATGCCGTTGTAGTCGGAAAAGCCGTTAAAGAGGTTGATTTTCACCTGGGCGCCCACCGTATAGCCGTTCCCTGAATCCCCGAAGATTTTGTGGTCGTTCCATTGGTAGTTGGCAAAGGCCGAGACCTGGGGCAGGTATTTCGCCCTGGCCTTCTTTATTTCATATTCGTTCACGCGCAGGTACTCTTCCATAGATTTCAGATCCTGCCTGTTTTCGAGTCCAAGCTTCAGATAATAATCAAGGTTGTTCTTGAACGCGTTGCCCGGATTCCCCCAGACCACATCAAAATCGCCTTCCATGCCCACAACCCGCTGGAGGGAGCTCTTGCCCACGGCCACCTGTTTTTCGGCTTCCCGTATGGCTCCTTCGTTCATCAGCATATAGGACTGGGCGACGAGCAAATCGCTTTTGACAATCATTCCGTTCTCATAGAAATGTTTGCTAGTCTTGTAATACTCCTGAGTCCTAAGATAGGACTTCCGTGTAACACCCAGGGCCCGTTCAGCCAGTGCAAGCCCATAAAACGACCTGTTGAGATTGAACAATACCTGTTGCTTCACTCTCTGGAGCACATACTCGGACGCCTTTCTCATTTGCCGGGCCTGGCGGATTCCGAAGTATATTTTTCCGTTCATATAAATGGGTTGAATGAGTTCGACCTTGGTTCCATAATTCACGACCGGATTCGGGTCCGCCATCTGATTCATGAAATAGGTCATGTCGAACTTCCCTTGGGCTATTTTGGCAAATGCAGCGTTCCCCGGATCATCCGTTTTCATCCCTGTTTCAACTGCATTGATCTTGGGCAGATAGCCCCCCCTGGCTTTTTTGTACCGGTACGTGGCTGCATGGAGTGCCTGTTCATAGGCCTTGATTATTCGATTATGCTCAAGGGTCAGTTCCTTTGCTTTCGCATATGTGAGTTCACCGGCATACGCGGCACCGGAACAAACAGACAGGACCAATAGAATGATCAGGTATCTCATTTTTCCCTCTCCATAAAATTTGTTCGACAATACTTTTCATGAAGGGACGATGCGGATCAGGATTCCGCATGGATCTCATTCCCCACCGCGTCCTCAAAAAAAAGAGCCAGCATTGGGGGGACCAATTCCCAAAGCTGGCTCAGGATGCAGGGGTGTTTAGCAAAAGGAGGTAATGCCAAGTTTTTACACCCACTGACAAGCATTATAGCAATACCTGTGCCAAAAATCCTATTTCGCCACTTGGCGAGTGAGATCAATCCCGAATTTTTTCATTCTGTTCCACACGGTCACCCGTGAAACCCCCAGGATGCGGGCCGCCTTGGACTGATTCCCTCCGGCCTTTGTCAGCGCTTCAATGAGTTCTGTTTTTTTGGCTTCAGTTGGGTCCAGCAGCATCCTTTTCCCTGCGGCCTTGGGCGGTGGCGCATCAAAAATATCAGGAGGAAAGTGGTGCGGCTTAATAAGAGGGCCGTGGCAGGCGACAAAGGCATATTCAAACGCTCCTTTCAGCTCTCGTACATTTCCGGGCCAGTGATAGCGGAGGAGTGCCGCCATGGCGTCCTCACTGATCCCCTGGATGTCCTTTCCGCTCTTGAGTCTGATGTGTTCGAAAAATGCCTGTGCCAGAATGGGGATGTCGTTTGTGCGTTCCCGCAACGGCGGCAGCGTGATGGGGATGATATTAATCCGGAAGTAGAGATCGTCCCGAAACCGGCCTTCTTCCACCAGGGCCTTCAGGTCTCTATTTGTGGCGGTTATGATGCGGACATCCACTGGAATGGGGCGGTTATCTCCGACCCGTTCAATGACTTTTTCCTCGAGGACCCGCAGGAGTTTTACCTGGGTGACCAGCGGGAGATCGCCGATTTCATCCAGGAAGAGATCCCCTCCCTGCGCAGCTTCAAAACGACCTGCCCGCCCTCGCACCGCGCCGGTAAATGCCCCTTTTACGTGGCCGAAAAGTTCGCTTTCAAGAAGCGATTCATTCAGCGCAGCGCAGTTCACCTTGACAAAGGGCCTGTTTTTGCGCGGCCCGATGTTATGGATCGCCTCCGCCACCAGTTCCTTTCCGGTTCCGCTCTCCCCAAGGATAATGACAGGCGCATCGGATTTGGCTACATTCTCAATGAGATCAAAGACCTGCTTCATGTGTGCGGAAGTTCCCATGATCCCGTGGAACCCGTCTTCCGCACGCAGTTGCCGGCGAAACGCCTCGATCTGGTGATCTTTCTGCGTGATTTCAGTGATATCCGTGAATGTTTCAACAGCTCCTATAACCTGCCCTTTGGTATTTCTCAGGAGAGATGCATTTTTTAATATTTCCAGATACTTGCCGTCTTTCCTCACGAGGCTGCATCTTCTCCGTTTGAGGTTCCCGATCTCGAACAGACGGCACCAGTAGTTTTCATGCCCCAATCCCCGGGTATTCAGACAGAGATTGCAGTCCAGTACTGAACAGGGGTTTCCTACGAGATCATCAGTGGTAAACCCGGTCAGGTCCTCCATGGCCTGGTTTACGGATACGATGGTTCCTTCTTTATCAACAATCATAATGCCGTCCTGAATAGTGCCCACGACTGTTTTCCAGTAAGTGTTTAAATCCTGTTCAATCATGAAGTCTCCTGCTGTTAAAATTGAACATATGTTAATATACATATTTACAGAAGCAATGCAACGGGAAAATTCTCAATCCTTTCTCCCTGCCGGTACGAGAAGATACATAAACAGGAGAAAATTGATATTGAACAATCGTCATATCGGCAGGTTATCACCTCTTCGTCGCTATGGCTTTCCTGACGGAAAAGCAGCGGGCCTGTGAAAAAATTCTCTCTTGAAATCGAAACGATTTTGGCACAGGGCTTGCTCTCTACTGCGGCGTGGACGTTTAACGCGAGGAAATTCATTGAAAGAACATTCAGACGTTATTCTTGATCTGAGAGGCAGTATCATACCGGTGGCCATGCTGGAAGTTACCAGGACCTTCAGCGAGATGGAGACCGGTGGAATAATGGAGATCCTGGTGGGCGATCACGAAACCAAGATAAACCTGTTCAAAGTACTCAGAGCGTATCCTTATGAATTGTTGGATCTGAATGAAAACAATGCAGTATATCGGGTCAGGCTGAGAAAGGAACAGAAGAAGATAACCGGAAGTCCCGGAGACAGGCCATAACCTGTATGGGACGCTGCCCCGAAAAGGGACATGAACCGTGCCGCCGTTCGGGGATATTGAGGATGTGGGGTAGAACACCTCATTTTACTAACAGAAAGGGAGGAGAAAATGACAGAAACAGATCTGAACAACATTGAAATATCGAGCACCGTGGATGCGAGGGGCAGTGCATGTCCCGGTCCCCTTTTGGAAGCAAAAAAGGGAATCGGCAAAGTCAAGGTGGGAGAGATTCTTGAAGTTCTCTCCGGTGATCCGGGAACCAGGGACGATATCCCAGCCTGGGCAGGAAAAGTTGGCCATGATTATCTCGGACTTCTGGAAGCAGACGGGTATGATCGGTTGTTTGTCAAAAGAAAGAAGTAACGACGTCCTAAAGATGTGCCGTGGCGCCCATGAAGGCGTCTTCTTGCGATTCCACTAACACTACAGCGCAACTTTCAAAAGAGAACAGTTCCATTGCCCGCTCCGCCCGGGTTGCAAGGAACCGGGGTTGAGGAACGCAGAGAGGGGACACTTCCTTTGCCGGCTGGCGGCAAAGGAAAGGTTCGCCTGAGCGGAAATCCGTTTCTCGGGTTTGGAAACGGAGTGCCTCGACGATATTCCCGGCATACGTGGGGCCCTTGCGGTTCGGGAATCGTTGGCTGTACCACGAAAGACTAGGCAGGTAGATTATGGCGGCTCAAGAAAGCGACGGAAAGATTCTTGTCCTGGCTACTGAACACTGTGCCTATCCAGGTGCTAACTCAGTGGGACAGGCGCACTCGACCTATCCTTCAAATACGTATATTGTCAGGGTCCCGGCCCCCGTCATGTTTCCGGAGAAGTTTTATCTGGATTGTTTCAGGAAGGGAATCAGCGGGATTATTATCATGTCGTGCGGTGTGGAATGCCCGTATGAAGGCGCATATCAGGTCCTGGCAAAGCGTATTGATCGCGTCTATGAACTCATGAAAGAAAAGGGCCTGGATATTCGCAGACTGCGGCTCACTGCAATATGCACGGTCTGTAACCGTGCATTCCTGAAGGAAATCAACGATATGAATTCGTTGGCCAAGGAGCTGGGGCCGCCGTCACTCAGCTGATAGCTGTTTGCTGATTGCTCATAGCTCATGGTTCATAACGGGTGGTGATAGCCCGGGGGAGATCTTTTCCGCACTATCACCGATGAGCCACGGACTACTCGGGAGGAATGGAGGAATGAATGAACACCAGCGAAATAAGAACATTTGATGCCCTCGTCGTCGGCGGTGGGATTGCCGGGCTTCAATCCGCTCTGGATTTGGGAGATCAGGGCTACAAAGTGGCGGTTGTGGAAAAGGACGCCACGATCGGCGGAAAGATGATTCGCCTTTCCAAGGTGTTTCCCACCCTTGATTGTGCAAGCTGTATTACCACGCCCAAAATGGCCGCCGCCGCCCACCATGAGAATATCACCTTGTTCACGTATTGTGACTTGCAGTCATTAGACCGCGGACCAACGGGAATTACCGCGTCGGTAACCCAGAGACCCCGGTATGTGGACGCGAAAAAATGTATCGGTTGCAGACAGTGCGAATACAACTGCCCGGTGTTGGTCTCGGATGACGATCAGGGAGGATATTCGGCGAGAAAGGCCATCTATATTCCTTTTTCAACTGCCATTCCGCAAATTGCGCTCATGGACACGGAGAACTGTATCCTGTGCGGAAAATGCGAAAAAGTGTGTCCCACCAATGCGGTGGACTACTTGCAGGAACCGGAGGATTTCACCATTGAGGCTAAGACAGCTATCTTGAGCACCGGTTTCCAGTTGACTCCTGTGGAGACCAAACAGCAGTACGGTGAAGGCAAGATTCCCAATGTGATTACGGCACTCCAGATGGAGCGACTCCTTGCGCCCAATGGTCCGTACAACCGAGTGCTGCGTCCTTCGGACGGCATGGAACCTGATTCCATTGCCTTTATTCAGTGTGCCGGGTCCCGGGACAAGAGCATGGGTGTCCCCTATTGTTCAAGGGTGTGCTGTATGTATGCCATCAAGCAGGCCATGCTTCTTTCAGGTGCCCTGCCATTAGCTGATATTATCATATACTACATGGATATCAGGGCTTTTGGAAAAGGGTACGAACAGTTTTTTCAGAATGCCCAGGCCATGGGAATCCAGTTTATAAAGGCCAAGGCAGCCACCATGAATCCCGGCGAAAACGGGAGTGTTACCGTGCGCTATGAAGCGCAGGACGGGGAAGGAGTTACCACGGCGGATCATGATCTGGTAGTGCTCTCGCTCGGCATGCTTCCCGATTGGAATCCGGCACAACAATGCCCCGTATCCATTGGAGAAGACGGGTTTATCGACCAGATTCAACCCAAAGTCGCGCCCACTCTTACAGACATGGAAGCTGTTTTCGTTGCCGGAGTGGCGGCGGGACCGAAAGATATTGTGGATACGATAGCGGAAGCAGGCGCGGCAGCCATGGAAGCATCGAAGTATCTGGCCGCACTTGAAAGAAAAGCAGCCTGAACCTATTGCGATGTGATGAATTGATGTGGAGTTGGGATGATGACAGACGAAAATAAGAGCAAGAACCAGGAAGACGAAGAAGTGAAGGTAGGCGTGTATGTATGCCACTGCGGCGGTAATATCTCCGATCATGTGGATGTAGAAACTGTTCGGGAACGAGCTGAAAAGATCCCCGGTGTGGTTGTTGCGCGGAGGAATGAGTTCATGTGCTCGGACCCCGGGCAGGACCTGATCGCGGAAGACCTCAAGAACGGCACCATCAACCGGGTAGTGGTGGCCTCCTGTGCGCCCAGTCTCCACGAGATGACCTTTCGCGGAGCCATATCCAGGGCCGGAGCAAATCCGTATATATACGAACACGCCAATATTCGGGAGCAGGTGAGTTGGGTCCACGATGGACAGAGCGCCACTGACAAGGCGACGCGTCTGGTGGCGGCTGCGGTGGGCAAGGTCAGGTCTCTCAGGCCTCTTGAACCAATCGGGGTTGACGCGAAAAAACATGCAACCGTGATCGGCGGCGGTGTCGCAGGCCTCAAGGCCGCGAAGGACCTCTCGGACCGGGGGATCGAGGTGGTGTTGATTGAGAAGTCTCCCTTCCTGGGCGGAAGGACCGCGCAGCTTGAAGTGCTTGCTCCTACTGGAGAGAAAGCTTCCGATGTTGTCTCAGAGCTGGCAGGCGCGGTCTTGGATGACCCCGCTATCACCGTGTATACCTGCGCTCAGGTTGTCGGATTCGACGGGTATGTGGGAAATTTCAATCTCAAGATCAAGACAACGGATTCTCTCACGGAAGAAGATCAAAAGCGGCTTGAATCGGTAAAGGCCTCCGGGAAAGCTGCCGGTGAATTCTTGCCGTTTATCGGGATGTATACCGGTTCTGTTCCCGAACAGAACGAGGAAGTGAAGATAGAGACAGGAACGGTTGTCCTTGCCACGGGATTCAAACCACACGTCCCTGCCAAGGGAGATTATGGCTTTGGGGAGTTTCAGGAAGTGGTGACCCTCCCCGATTTTATTCGGATACTGGCGGAGAACAGGGGAGAAGGGCATGCGCTCGAAATAGACGGCCGGAAAATTCGCAGTATTGCCATGATTCATTGTGTCGGAAGCAGGCAGATACCGGGAATCCATGAACCGGACGAGGCCGGCAATTTGAACGAATATTGTTCAAGGACGTGCTGCACGGCGACAATCAACGCGGCAAATACCATACGCCAATCCTACCCGGAAACCATGGTTTATGAATTGTATCGGGATATTAGAACCTACGGGCGGGGCCAGGAAGAGCTCTATAACGAAGCATCGGATAACGGGGTTGTGTTTCTGCGGTTCCTTCCCGAGGAAGCTCCAGAGGTTACGAGGAACGGGGGAGGACAGGGATATCCTCTCATGGTCAAGGTGAAAGACACGCTCACGTTTGATGAAGAGGTTGAGGTCCCCACAGACTTGGTGGTTCTGGCCGTGGGGATGGAACCGACGCCTATTGCTGATCTGGTGGATATGATGAAGCTCCCGGTCGGCGCCGATCGATTTCTGCTGGAGGTGCATCCCAAATTACGCCCTGTTGAGTTGTCCGTAACGGGGCTGATGCTTGCAGGAACCTGTCAGGCTCCCATGGATGTGGGGGAGGCATGCAACGCGGCAGGCGCAGCGGCGGTAAAAACATCTGCCATGCTCGGAAAGGGTTTTGTGGAACTGGATCCATTCGTCGCGGACGTCGACCTCCAGAAATGTAAAGGACACGGTGCTTGCGTCGAAGCATGCCTGGCGGAAGGGGCCCTCAACATGGTTGAAATGCTGGTAGAGGGAGAGAAAGTGAAACGGGCCCAGGTATTTCCCGCCCTTTGCCTGGGGTGCGGGGCCTGCGTGGCGGTATGTCCCGAGAATGCCATTAACATCAAGGGGTGGACGTTACAGCAGTATGAGGACATGGTTGACATGATTATTGCTGATGAACTGGTGGCATGAGCATCCTGTCGAAACACCCGTAATCCACATTGAAATATTTCTGGAAGACTGAGAGTGAGGTTCCCATGACACAAGAAAGCCCTGAAAAAGAAGCACGGAAGGAGGCCATGAAAACGCTCCGGAAGGCCCGTAAACAAAAAATTGCAGCGGCTTCGGGCAAGATGAAGGAACAGACGAAGGTCATAAAGTCAATAAAAGAGGCCTTGGGAGCTGACGGAGCTACCGTACCCGCCATAGCGGAGAAAACAGGCATGCCGTCTGTAGAGGTGCTTTGGTATCTTGCCACGATGAAGAAGTATGGAGAAATTGTTGAAGGGGATAAAGACGGCGCTTACTTTCGCTATAAATTAACCGGGGAAGAGACTCCCCGGGAAGAGGCGGCCGAATAGGAGTTGGTGGGAGGAAAAAGAATGACTGTTGTTGATCCTGGATTTGCAAAAGAGTTGTACGAATTTGGTGTTGATACGGCCCTTGATTGTTTCAACTGCGGCACCTGTGCTGCCATATGCCCGCTCATTTATGAACACTTTCCCAGGAAGATGGTCCGCTACATCCAGATTGGCGCCAAAGATCGTATTCTGGAGAACCCGCAGGAACTCTGGCGTTGTCTCCATTGTGGCCTCTGTACGAAGACATGCCCGAGAGAGGCCGACCCTGGCGAGGTGATCCTGGGCCTGAAACGATACGTTGTCGACCAGTGGAGGAGGTCCTGATATGTATAACCCGAAAGACATTATTGATGCCGTGGCTGCTAATGTCAGAAAGACAAGAGGCCCGTTCGGCATTCCCAAGTCCATGGATAACACCTGGTGGAAAAAGATGCCTCTTCGCTGGGAGGGCGATGCCTTGCTGTTCACCGGCCTGATGTATCAGTTCAACCCCTATATAGAAGAATCCACTAAAGTTCTCGAAAAGTTCGAGGACACCAAGTTCGGCGGCGTATTAAGCCGATCCGCAAAATTTGTTCCCAGCAGGCTTTCAGGGATAGGCCTGGCCATGAAGACATCGAGAAAGGAAAAAAAGAGGGCAAACAAGATCCTCCAGGACATTGCTACCCTGCTTATCAAGTCCAAAGTGGATTTTTACTATAAGCCGAAGCTGGATGACTACAGCGGCATCCTGCTGTACGACCTGGGTGATCAGGAGAGTTTTATCAAGCATGCGAAGTACGTGTCGGGAAAACTGAAGAAGGCCGGAGTGAAAAAGATCATTACCGTTGATCCCCATACCACCTATGCCTTGAAGGTGCTCTATCCTGAAGTGACGGGAGAGACCTTTGATGTAAAGGCCTATTTTGAACTGATTAATCTGAAATCAAATAATGGAAACGGGGCACATGTTACCCTGCATGACCCCTGCTTTTTCGGGAGATACCTGGAGCTTTCGGATGCACCCAGGAAGGTCCTTGCCAACCTGGGCGTCACTGTGGACGAAGTGCGGAACTCGAAGACGTTTACCAGTTGCTGCGGAGGACCGGCAGAATCTGTTTCTCCAGCCCTGTCCCATGAGGTCATGGAGAGAAGAGTTGAAGAGCTGCAATCCACGGGAGCGCCCATTGTTGCAATGTGTCCCATCTGCCTGGGCAATCTGAGGAAGTCCGGAGCGGATGTGGAAGATCTGTCGGCGGTGCTGGCCAGGTCCGTGGAATGACAGCGAAGCGGACCAGTTCACCATTGTTTTGAGCTGAAATTAAATGAAAAGGAGAAAGGCGATGGCAGAAACAGAAGAAAAAGTTTTTTATGTGGTTACCTGTGCAGACGAAGATCCGGAAAGGGCTTCAATGCCGTTTACCTTGGCCAACGCGGCCTTGGTGATGGATATGAAGGCCACTGTTTTCTTTCATGGGAATGGAGTCTGGTTGGCAAAAAAGGGCTACGCGGAGCATGTGAGCACTGAAGAATTCGGCCCCTTTAAGAAGCTTCTTGATGACTTTCTTGAACTGGGGGGCAAGCTGCTTGTTTGCGTCCCGTGTATGAAGGGAAGAAATATTGAACCATCGGATTTGATTGAGGGCGCCGAGACTACGGCTGCGGCAAAAGTAACCCAGGAGATGCTTACAGCGCAGGTGCAGTTGGCGTATTAACGGGTTTTGGTAGAATAAAAGCCATTGCTTTTCGCGGGAACTCCGGGATGGATAACATGACAGGCATTGCTATGCAGATAGGGTGATGCGACCGAGAGAATACCCAATCCGTTTTTTCAGGAGTCCTTGCGTGCAGCCTCCAATAATTGAGATGAGGTGTTACCATGTCACCAAACAACGTATCAAGGTCTGCGAAACGTATTTCAGACCTGGTGAACCTGAAGGAAAGGGGCGCCGCTGTCACCTGCAGGCAGACTTTTGAGGTTATTCCGGTCGACTTTCAGCACCGGGGAAGTCCTTTCCAGGCCCATGTCTTTCTCTGCCGGTTCGATGGGGAGATTGACGGCGCGGAATATTCATTCAGGAAATGTTACGCACGGGGGTGTCCTAATAACCTCTGCCCTCATGTTTCCCAGGCGGTGATGATCGCAAACCGGTATCTGCAACGGGACCATATCCTGCTCAGGAAGGCCGGCATCGAGGTGGAAGACCGACTTTTCACCCTCGAAGATATGATGGTCAAGTTTGACGGCTATCAGGAAGAGCACGATCCCACATTGACCATAGATGATTATGTGCACATGGCTCAGGAGGGAACTGCGGTATCGGTCGACATTGCTCTGGAATATGTTCCCGCGGTCGAACACTTCGCGAATTATAAGAATTCCCAAACGTTTCTCACTATTGATTTTGTCGTGCACAGCCTGGGGAAAAAGCACAATTTCCAGCGGTGTTTTGCCTGCTACCAGACCGACCAAGAAGAGGAGGAAAGGGGCACCCAGGTGGGAGTGGCCAATGAGCGTCTGAAAGAGCTGTATAAGGAATTCGATGCGGCCTCAATCAAATATGAGAAGCGGTTTTTCCAGTAATGTCAAGGTAATCCCGGACGCTTTCGTGTAAATGGTCCGCTTCGCCTTTCTTCGCGGTGAAACGGGCTGAAAGGGGGTGTTGATCATGTACGTTCTTATCTATGACGAGCATGAGCCCAACGAGCTCACAAAGGAGGTCCTTTCAGTACACAAAACGAGAAAGGAAGCTGAAAAAGCGCTGGAAGAGAGACAAAAGAGCCTTGAGCGGCGGGTTTGGGATTGCAACGCTCGTATCGTATGGTTCGAAGGGAAAGTACGCAAAGGAGATTTTATTGCCCGCAATTCCTTTTCCACGTGGCGGCCGGGAGAGAAGATTCCAGAAGGAGAATTGTGCATAGACAGCGAATAGGCAGGATGGGTTCCCGAACGTGAGAAAACATATCTGATCTAATTTCTGCCAGGCGCAGGCTTTTGGGGGGGTGTATATGGGCAGACAAAAAGCAATAGTGCCGTATAATTTCACCAATCATGACAAACGAGTTTTGGATTTTATCACGCGCACTTTTGCTGGCCAGAAGGATATCCAGTTTACCTTTTTCCATGCGTATACTCCTTTGCCTGAAATTGACACGGATTCCAATGCAGTGCTTGGCAGGTTGCGGGATACCATGCGATCCCTTTCCCAGGAAATCAGGGACCTGGAAACTGCCTTGGAGCAGGCCAGGCAGGACCTGTTGGAGAATGGGTTTTCAGATGATCAGGTTGATTATATCTTCCGGCCGAGGGATAAAGAGGTGGAAGATGAAATCATTGATGCCGTCAGAGAGGGGCATTTCGATCTGGTTCTCTTGAATCGTCGCCATGGGAAGATTGTACGGCTCTTCGGCCATAGCATTTCCGGTAAGCTGTTGAGTTCGATGAAAGATATCGCGGTGTGTATTATCAGTTGAAACGTTTGCAGGGAATATGCCGAATATTTTTCCGGCTTTGGGGCGACAGAAAACGTAGAAAATTTTGCATGGTGGGCTGCATCGGTAATCATCAAGCCATTTCATGACGGGCTCTTATATGCTGTAAGAGAGAAAAAGGGGGGAGACATATGGCCGAGGAACAAAAACTGAATATGGATATTTTTCGGGTCGTCTGCAAAGCCCTTTCCCATTCCAATGATCTGACTGCCGTTGCTGAGCGTTTCACCCAGCTTGTCGTGGGTGCGCTGGAAATCAAGGGATCAACCATATTTGTCCTGAATCCCGAGAGCAAGGAACTGGAAATACTGGCGAGCTTCGGCCTGAGCACGGCCTATCTGAATAAAGGGCCCGTGATGCTTGACAAAGGCATCTGTGCTTTTTCCGCGGAAGAACCGATCATCATTCCTGACGTGAGCATTGATGATCGGTTGGCGTATCCTGAAGAAGCCAGAAAAGAGGGAATTCGATCCATTGTTTCCCTCTGTATTCGATTCCGCGATCATATTATCGGCGGGCTGAGGTTATATCATAGCGAACCTTGGGATATCTCAGAAGATGATCTCTCCTACTTATTGCTTCTCACAGAATATCTGGGGCTTTTGATAATGCTCACAAGGCTTCTGCGAACAGTCGAATCGATAAGTGAGATCATGGCGACGGTGCCGGAAGAACTGGGCCTCTCAATAACTTATTAAAAGCGGAAGGCTCCGGCAAGGTGGGGGTCAACGAAATTTTCCCTTTGGTTTTCAGAAATTGCATTGTGCCTGAGCAGAGAAACAAGAAAAGCGAGAAAAAGGAAATTGAGGAGGTATTCACATGGGAAAATACTTGATGATAGCGAACAGCGGTCCTGAAGATCCGAACAGAGCGACAGTCCCCTTTCTGACGGCAAAGTCCCTGGTGGAAAAGGGGCATGAGGTCGTTATATGGCTTTACAATAATGCGGTGTATCTCATGAAAGACGGGTGCCACGAGAATGTGCAGGCACCGGGGCTCCCTCCCCTCGAAGATTTGATGCTCTTCCTGACAAGCGTACACAAGACACCTATCTATATAGGTATTTCATGTGCCTTTGGAAGGGGAATGGTTGATGCCCATGATAATGTCCTTTGCGACATGGTTTACGGTGAATTGGCAGCCCCCCCGAAACTTGCCGAGCTGATCGTCGAGGCTGATAATGTAGTGGGCTTTTGAAGCGTTGAGGCTGGCTCTTGAAGCTCAGGCTATTGTTCATAAGACTGGAAAAAGGAGTGGCATGATGAGTGAAAAAACAAACGTGGATCCAAGAGAAGAAAACGTGCTGATTACCGTCGCATGCGGAACCAATAATCCAAATAGATCAGTGAGGGCCTTTCAATTGGCACAGGTGGCGCACGGACTGGGAAAAAAGGTTTCAGTTTTTCTGCTGGATGAAGGGGTCTATCTGGCAAAAAAGAACATGATGACCAATATGAAAGCGCCCACCGGCGATATAGGCGACGATCTGCTGATGTATCTCCAGGAATTCGAGGTTCCTATCTATGCGTGCAGACCGTGTGCGGAGGCGAGGCAGATTAAGGACGAAGATCTCTATGAAGGAGTAGAAATGGCGCCGGCTGCCAAAGTGTTTGAGCTTGCGTGCAAGAGCACGACTATCTCTCTGTGAAAGCTTTTTTGCAGGAGATGCAGTCATTATTGCTTTCCTGCCCCATGTTTCGTCTTTGGAGATGTGCAGCTCGTTGCATCTCCCTGAAATCCAGGATGATTGTTAAGGGCAAAATCTGCTTCCAGTGGGTTTTGCTCTTGATTTTTGGAGTAAAATGCTTAGGGTGAAAACGATTCCGGAGGAAAAGATCACATGGCAAATACAGACTATGATCTTGTAATTATTGGAGGAGGGCCGGCAGGATTGACTGCCGGCCTTTATGCTGCTCGTGCAAGGTTGAACGTGGTGTTATTGGAAAAACTGATGCCCGGGGGGCAGGTGGCTACGACGGACTGGATAGAGAATTATCCCGGTTTTCCTGATGGAGTGACCGGAGTAGATCTGGTCATGAAGATGACCGAACAGGCCAAGCGCTTTGACCTGCCCATCGAGTCCAAGGAGGTGCAGTCCTTGGACCTTTCAGAGCCCGTCAAGAAAATCGGTCTCGGCGACAAGACCATCACGACCAAGACAATCATCATCGCAACGGGTGCTTCACCGAGGAAGTTGGGGGTTCCGGGCGAGGATATGTTTTATGGAAAAGGGGTATCCTTCTGCGGTACCTGTGATGCTCCATTCTATCGAGACCAGGTAGTTGCCGCCGTAGGCGGTGGTGATACGGCGGTTCAGGAGAGTATGTATCTGACAAAGTTTGCAAAAAAGGTCTATTTGATTCACCGGCGGGATGAGTTGCGGGCCGCCAAGATTTTACAGGAACGCGCTTTTGCCAATGAAAAGATCGAAATGGTATGGGACTCGGTGGTAACGAGCATCAATGGAGCGCTCACCAATGTCGGGTCCGTAACGGTGAAAAATGTGAAAACGGGCGAGACACACGATTTGAAGGTGGACGGCTGTTTCATCTGGGTGGGCACCACGCCCAATACGGGCTTTTTGCCCGAGATCGTCAAGAGGAATGACTGGGGTTTTATCATTACCGATCAGAAACGGGAGACCTCGGTGCCCGGGGTTTTCGCAGCCGGCGACGTCCGGGATACGCCGTTGAGACAAGTGGTCACTGCCGTGGGGGATGGTGCGATTGCGGCGGTTGAGGCAGAATACTATATAGAAAATATGCAATAAACGGAGCCGGTTCATGACCACATACAAGGTTGGTTTTTCCCCAGATGGGAAAGAGGTTGAAGTAGAAGCGGGTGCCACCCTCATGGAAGCTGCGGAAAAGGCCGAAGTCTATATCAACAGCCTCTGCGGGGGAAAAGGTGTCTGCGGGAAGTGCAAGGTCCAGATCAAGGGCGATGGGATACGGGCGGACAAACATTCCATAGGTTTTCTGTCAAAAGAGGAAATAGAAAAGGGATTTGTACTGGCCTGCCAGACAAAGGTGGAAGAGGATATGGAGATTGTTATTCCGCCCGAATCCAGGCTGGAAGAAGAGCAGATCATGATGGGAGAGACGGTGGTCGACTACAGTCAGCCGGAAAAACTCCTTGTGCCGAAAGTCTCTGCCGATCCGATGACTCTCTTTGATCCCATAGTCCAAAAGATCTATCTGGAACTCAAGATTCCCACCCTGGAAGATAATATTGCCGACATAGACAGGATCACGAGAGAACTGCGCAAAAAGACGGAGTATCAGTATTTTGACGTGTCGCTCCATTGTCTCAAGGGACTCGCGGCCAAACTGCGGGATAATGACTGGAAGGTGACGGCAACAATTTCCAAACGTGCCAATGTCTGCCGGATCATGCAGATCGAGGCCGGAAATACGACTGAGAACCATTACGGCGTCGCGGTTGATGTGGGTACGACCACCGTCGTGGCGCAGCTCGTTGATCTCAAGTCGGGTGACGTTCTCGGCGTGGCGGGGAGTCATAATCTCCAGGCACATTACGGGGAGGACGTGATTTCCAGGATCATCTATGCCTGCGGCAGGGAAAGGGGCCTGCACCCTCTTCACCAGGCGGTCATCAAGAACATAAATAGCCTGATAAAAACACTGGTGGATGAAAACAGGATTGAACCTGATGATATTACCGCGGTTGTTGCGGCGGGCAATACGACCATGAGCCATCTGCTCCTGGCCCTCACTCCCTGCTCAATCCGTCTTGATCCGTACGTGCCTACGGCCAAGAATTTTCCCCAGGTGCCGGCAAGGGAAGTGGGGATTGAAATAAACCCGAATGGAATACTCGAAACAGCTCCCGGTGTGGCAAGCTACGTGGGCGGTGATATTGTGGCAGGCGTCCTTGCATGCGGCATAGCCGACAGACCTGAAACAAGGGCCCTCATTGATGTGGGAACCAACGGTGAGATTGCCATCGGGAATAATGAATGGCTGGTCTGCTGTTCCGCATCTGCCGGGCCCGCCTTCGAAGGCGGCGGCATCCGGTGCGGGATGCGCGCAACGAGGGGAGCGATTGAGAAGGTAGCAATAGAAAACGATACGTTGAAATACAAAACCATCGGGAAAGCGAAACCCAGAGGCATCTGTGGATCAGGGCTCATAGATTGCATCTACGAGATGGCCAGAAATAAGATTATTAATGGGGACGGCAAGTTCAACCTGCAGGCAAAACAGGATCGGTTCGTGGAATACGACGGGGAACCGGGATTCATCGTGGCCTTTTCAGCGGAAACAGAGACAGGCGAGAATTTGATCATCGCGGAGTCGGATATCAGCAACCTGATTCGTTCAAAAGGGGCGGTATTCGCGGCCATCAAATCGCTTGTTGACTACGTGGGATTGGCATTTGACGATATAGAGACCTTTTACGTGGCCGGCGGGTTTGGAAACTACCTGAATATCCCCAAGGCCATCGGTATCGGACTGCTGCCGGATATTGACCCGGACCGGATAAAATTTGTGGGAAACAGCTGCCTCATGGGTGCGCGCATGGCCCTCCTTTCAGGCCATGCCATGGAAAAGACCACACATATAGCCAATGGGATGACAAACATCGAGCTATCCACGTATCAGCCGTTCATGGATGAATATGTGGCTGCCATGTTCCTGCCCCATACGGACAGGAAGCTTTTCCCCTCGGTGGAGTATTGAGCGCGGGAAGAGGCAAGGAGAAGAACCGATGCAATGTAGATATCACCCGGACCGCGAGGCATATATTCAATGCCAGAAAATGGGAATAGGCTACTGCCGGGAGTGTCTGGAGAATTGTGAGGCCTGTACGGACCCCTGCACCTATTGCAAGTATCGGCCACAGTGTGTCATCTGGGAGCTGTGCAAGAAGAGCGAGAAGCGGTACCGTCTCGAAAGGCAGGCAAAGGGGGAATGGGAAAACGAGCAGGAGAACGGGCAGGGGCAAGGTGAGGGGGAGCGACATGGGGAAAGTAGTCATTGAGTTGTCCGACGCGGAAAAAATGAGAGTCGAAGCCATCCTTATGGATGATGATGCGGACGAAGCCCTGCGCTTCTTCAAGGAGGTCATAAGACCAAAGCTGAGAGCCAAAGGCTCTACCGCCCTTGACTCTACCAAGTCCACCGGCGTCATGACGTGACACAGATTTTCATATAATCTGACCTGATAAGAAGTGTGGGCTGCTTGTCCGCTTGCTAATATTATTGGGAGGGAAGGGGTATGAAAAAGATTGATTTAGCATCTCTTAACATCAGAGGAATAAATGAATCCGATGTGGATGCCATTGTTGAAATTGAGGGAATGAATCTCGGTGTCAGACGCCGAAGCTACTGGGAAAGGGAGCTTCAAAAGAATAAAGAAGGTCGTTTTCTGGGCTCGCGAATAGCTGAGCTGAATGGAAAAGTGGTTGGTTTTATTTTGGGAGATATTGGTTCGCGGGAATTTGGTATGCCCGAGAATATGGGCTGGATCCATACCGTAGGTGTTCATCCGGGTTACCAGCATCAGGGGATTGCGATGGCCCTGTTTGAAGATTACAAGAGACGATTCATGGAGCTTGATGTGGACATCATTTATTCCATTGTTTCGTTGTCTGATAACATGCAGCTTCCCTTTTTCGAAAGGATGGGCTTTCGGCCGGGGAACCGCGTGTATCTTGAGCTTGATCTCACCAAAGAGCCGCCGAAAAGTGATCGAGTGACCGATTTTGATCTGAGGCGGATCATTTAGATTTGTACGAGGAATGAAAGGATCAAAAGAGCTGTATTTTGAGAGAGGAGAACCAAAATGAAAAAGAAAGACGTGATCATCATCGGTGGTGGTCCCGCAGGACGAGTTATTGTCCATTCGCTGCATACTCAAAAGAGCGGTATGTCCGTCGCTCTCATAAAGAATGAAGAAATCAATGTGAATCGATGTGCCATTCCCTATGGAATCCCTGAGTCAACAGCCATTGAAAAATTTGTGGTTTCCAATAAACTGGTTACCGATTTCGGTGCTGACCTGA
>CAZWEV010000063.1:0-21981 GCA_964633015.1 uncultured Desulfobacteraceae bacterium
CGGAGGCGTACATGAACAGTACGTCGAGGAGTCCGCGACGCAGCCAACGCCGGTACCGCTTGAATGCGAATTCGAATTACCTATATTTCCGATCCGTCGCTCAGGTTCAGCACTCAACCCCACTACAACAAAGCCCGCAAAGACTGGCACCGGAAATGGCTCCCATAAAACCGATTTCAAAAAATGGTGTCCGCCCGTCCATTTTGAAACGCTTCCTGAAACTCCTGCAATACGGATTGATCCATTTCCTTCGCATCAAAACGGGCAATATGAAAAACGGCATCTCCCTCGTGCACCAGCGGCAGTTTCGAACTACCGATGACAATGCCGGAAACAGGCGCATGAACTTTTTCTTCGTTTTGCCCAAAAGGGTCGGCAATGATGCCGAGAAGCTCGTTCGTGCTCATAATACTTCCCAGCGCAGCTGCGGCACGCAGGATCCCGCTCCTGGGGGCCCGTACCCAGGTCGTAGAGCGCGCAATCAGCGGTTTTTTCTTTGTTCCGGCAACACCCCTTGTCGGGAGCATGCCGACCCGGCACATGACGGACACAATTCCCCTGATCCCCGTCCGGATGGCAAATTCGTCAAAGCGGAGTGCCTCACCCGCTTCGTACAGCAGCATGGGGATGCCCTTTTCCATGACCGCCTGACGGAGAGAACCGTCCCGAACATTGGCGTCGATAATCACGGGCGCGCCAAAAGCCTCGGCCAGTTCCAGAGTACGGGGGTCATCCAGACGAGCGCGAATTTGGGGAAGGTTGTCGCGGTGATGGGAACCGGTATGCAGGTCAATGCCGTGAGTGCTTCTTTCGACCACTTCACGCATAAAGATGCTGGCAAGGCGGGAGGCAAGCGATCCGCTTTCGCTTCCGGGAAAAAAGTGATTCAAATCCCGTCGGTCCGGCAGATATCGGCTGTGGTCGATAAAGCCGAACACATTGACCACAGGCACCGCGATCAGGACCCCCCGTATACGGCCCAGCCGCTTGGAATTGATCAGGCGGCGGATAATTTCAACACCCAGGATCTCGTCGCCGTGAATCGCCGCGCAGACAAAAAGCACCGGTCCGTGCTTTTTGCCCCGCACCACATGGACCGGCATTGTCATCTCGGTATGGGTATGCAACTGGGCCACCGGAATATTGATGGTCGCCCGTTGACCAGGTTTTATGGTGCGGCCGTTGATCTGGAAAATTTCCGGCATAAACCTCCTTGGTCAACCGGTGCCCTTGGTGTGCGTCTTGCCGGGCGCTGCATTTTTTTCAATATATTCGATGATGATCCCGGCAATATCCTTCCTGCTTGTCTTTTCAATGCCTTCCAGCCCGGGTGATGAATTGACTTCCATGATGACCGGCCCGTGATTTGATCGCAGCATGTCCACTCCCGCCACGTTAAGGCCCATAATCCTGGCGGCACGCACGGCGGTGGAACGTTCTTCGGGGGTTATCTGGATCGTGACGCTTTGTCCGCCACGGTGAAGGTTCGAGCGAAACTCGCCCTTTTTCCCCCTGCGCATCATGGCAGCGACGACCTTCCCGCCCACAACAAAACATCGAATATCCATGGCACCGGATTCCTTAATGAATTCCTGCACCAAAATATTGGCTTTTAGCCCCCGGAAGGCTTCGATAACACTTTCAGCGGCGTTGTTGGTTTCCGCCAGCACCACCCCGATTCCCTGGGTTCCCTCCAGCAGCTTGATGATCAACGGGGCACCTCCCACAACATCGATCAGATCGGTGGTATATTTAGTCGAATGGGCAAAGCCGGTTACCGGCAGACCGATGCCCTTTCTGGCAAGCAGCTGCACGCTGCGCAGCTTGTCCCTGGAACGGCTGATGGCGACTGATTCGTTCACACAGTAAACATTCATCATTTCAAATTGGCGGACCACTGCGGTTCCATAGAAGGTAATCGATGCGCCGATTCGCGGAATAATGGCACCAAAACCCTCGAGCTTTTCACCCATATAATTGATCGAAGGCTTGTGGGAAGTGATATTCATATAGCATCGCAGGGGATTGATGACAGCCACTTCATGCCCACGCGCTTTTGCGGCTTCAACCAGGCGGCTTGTAGAGTACAATTCAGGTTTTCTGGAAAGGATGCCGATCTTCATTTTGTCCCCTTCCTTCCATCCGACCGATAGATTTTCGCCAGGGAACGCCCGGTCAGATAGGATCTTTCCGGATCAATCAGATAGCGTCCCCGCAGTGCCGTTCGCCCGAGAAGCATTCGAAATCTCAGGGTATCCCGGTGAGTTAATGTTATTTCGATTGGCCAGGACTTGCCGCCCAGCGTAACCGGTGTCCGGATGACATGTCGCAGTTCCCGATGCCCGCCGGAGTCAGTTACCATGCGTTGTTCCAATAGAACGGCGGTA
Source organism: uncultured Desulfobacteraceae bacterium (assembly GCA_964633015.1). Lineage (GTDB taxonomy): Bacteria > Desulfobacterota > DSM-4660 > Desulfatiglandales > Desulfatiglandaceae > B46-G9. Next base: position 2,388 of record CAZWEV010000063.1, read on the forward strand.
CAGTGAAGAATGACCTTTTTCCTGCGCTGCAGGGGCCGAACGCTGAAATGGAGCATTTTGCGGCCGTCGGCGTCATATTCTTCTATATTAAACGCGTGCAGCGTCGATGTTCTGGCGCCGGTGTCTATCTTCGCTTTGATGGCGGGAATCTCAAGGTCCGGCAGACTCATCCATTCACGCCAGCCGATGGTAATCCTGCCGGTATCCGAATCAGGGGACACGATTGATCCTCCTGCAAGTGCTCATGGGTATGTTCTCATCCCACCGGTTTGAGGAAAGGAGTTTATGGGCTTGGACTCGCCTGCGCCTGTCCGGCAGATTGCACCTCGGAAGATTATCATAAGCCACCCTGAATGACAACGGAAAACGCTGCAAGCTCTTGACTATAAAAGATTTTGATCTTACACTATCTCCGCCCCTGATCGGGGTCGAGGACAGGCTTCGCGAATCTGTGGTGGAGTCATGAGGGCCCCACATTGAATGCTTTCCAGCGGGGATTGGAAACGTATATGCCTTTCATAAAACATCGTCCGGGAGCTCTGTGGGCCATTGTCATTCTCATACTGGTCACCCTGGCCTGCGTTTCGCTCCGAACACTGTTGTTCAGCAAGGACGGGATACCGTCCGGAGACAGCGTCTGGAAACTGGAACTTGATTTCGGTTTCCGGTCGGAATCGAGCGGAGCCATGGTCTCTCTTGCCCTGCCGGTGGACACCCCGCATGTCAGGGTAGTCGGGCAGAACTACTTTTACCCTGGTCTGCGCCAGATCCGGCCGAGGCAGAAGACAGGGGAAACGCGCGAAGCCGTTTTTTTTGCTCCTCACAGGGGCCGGTTTCATTTTCGTGCCGATTTTCAGCTGCACTTTACACCCGGCACCTACCGACAACGGGAACCTAAAAAAACGAAGTTGGACCCTGACCTGCGCGAAATGTATCTGGGCGACGGGCCCGGTATCCAGACCAGCAACGAACGTATCCAACGCATGGCTCATCAGTTGTCCGAGCACCACACGGAAAAAGACAAACTGCTCGAAGCCATTGTTGAATTCTGTGAAAGAAAAATCGCCGCGTTTCCGAGAGGGGCGCCGGACAATGCGGCAGGTGTACTGGCAAAAAAAAAGGCGACGACCATCGGCCGCGCCCGCCTGATGATCGCCCTCTGCCGCGCCGGAAAAATACCGGCCCGGCTGATCACCGGTTTTACCCTGAGCGACGACCCGAGGGCGCAGCCCCGGTACTGGGTTGAGGCATTCGTCAATGACAGATGGCTGTCCTTTGACCCTGAAAACGGTCACCGCAGTGAGCTTCCGGCGTACTTTGTGCCCATACGACAAGGAGGGTATGAAATTGTAAAGGCTAAGGAAATTTCCGATCTGTCAAAGCATTATTCCGTTACCCATATCCCGGCTCCAAAAGGATTGCTGGGCGGCACGCGGGAAAGCCTCCTGGAAATCATCGATCTGACCAGACTGCCGCTCTCCACCCAGAATTCGCTCATCATCCTGCTCATGCTCCCGGCGGGAGCGCTTTTGACCACCTTTTTCCGCAATGTGATCGGAATCACCACGTTCGGCACGTTCACCCCCACCCTACTCGCGCTGGCAACCCTGTATGCTGACTGGCGGACCGCTGTTGTTCTCTTCATCATTGTCGTCGTCATCGGTATCGGCGGCAGATCGCTGCTGCCGGGCTTGAAACTGATGCGGGTGCCGCGTCTCAGCATTGTCTTTACGCTGGTGGCATTCATCATGACGTTCACCTTATCCGCGATGGAGCATTTCAATTTCACCCCTGCGGGCCATGTTGTGCTGCTCCCGCTGGTCGTGCTGACGACCATCATCGATCGGGTGTATACGCTGGCGGACGAGGACGGCACCCACATTGCGCTGCTGCGGCTTTTCTGGACAATTGTCGTGGCGCTCTGTTGTATCATGGTCTTCAGGTGGCAATCGTTCGGCCGGCTGTTGCTGGTATATCCGGAGCTCCATTTTTCCACCCTGGCCCTTATGCTGCTGTTCGGCTTGTATAATGCACCAAAACTGATGGACATCCCATCTTTTCATCTGTTGACCGAGCCCCCCCGGAAGAAGGCGAAAAAAGGCAAAAGAGAAGACGCGGCTGATTCCGATTGAAGGCCCCGGGTTTACCACCCGACCACGTCTTTTCGTTTCCCGGATTGGACAATCTGCCCCCGTTCCAGTCGGAGTACGTGGGTGATGGCGGCAGGCATTTCCCTGAGATGATGAGTAACGAAAATAATGCTGACCGGTCTTTGCCGGCAGAGTTGATCCAGCAGGTTGATGATGTGTAACCGATGTTCGGCATCCAGCCCCTGGCATGGTTCGTCAAGCACAAGCAGAAAGGGATTTTTCACCAGTGCGCGGGCCAACAGTACCATCCGCTTTTCACCGGCGGATAGTGAGCGAAACGGACGATCTGCCAGTTCTTCAATCTCAAGGGAAACCGACCAGCGGCCCGCAAGTTCCTCCTGTTCCGGAGAACAGGATCGATACAATCCCACCGAATCGAAAAAACCGGAACAGATCACCTCGCCGGCGGGGATGTTCCGGTCATAATACAGCTGCAATTCCGGTGACATCCATCCCACGTGCCGCTTGATGTCCCAGATGCTTTCCCCTGAGCCCCGCCTTTTGCCGAACAGCGTAATCTCATTCGAGTAGACTTGGGGATTGTCCGCCAGAATCAGACTCAACAAGGTGGTCTTCCCGGCGCCGTTATGTCCCAGAACTGCCCACTGTTCACCCTGTTTCACCCGCCAGTTGATGTCCCGCAGCACGCTTGTCCCCTGATAGGTAACCGATGTATGTTTCATGTCAATCAGCGTTGCATTCGTGCCGGTTGATTCTTCCGGACCCGCGGGCAACGCGAGGTGACTGTCTGCCGGGCTCTGCTTCCGGGCAACCAGAAACTGCTGAACGAACGGCCTGTGCAGGACGGTGTCCTTTGGCCCTTGAGCAATCACACGATTCTCATTCACACAGAGGAGGTGTGTCATGCCTTCCAGGATTTCATCATCCCTGGAAGTAATTAGCAGGGTCTGAACATTTCCGGCCGCCAGCAACTGTTCAATCACCGTCCGCAGCATGTCTCGGGAGGCAGTGTCCAGCCCGCTGAAAGGATCATCAAAGACCAGCAGTTTCGGCGCCTGTATCAGGGCGCGGGCAATGAGGACCTTGCAGGCCTCTCCGCTCGACACATGGATGATTTTACGATCCAGCAGGTAGGAAATCCCCAGTACGTCGATTGCATTCTTTTTCCTTTGCTGGTACGTCCTTTCACTGATCCGCACCGGCATGACTTCATACGGCAAATGATACTCGATTCCTTCTCTGCTCAGAAGTTCGGCCACGGTCGGTGCATCTTCGCCTTCAAGACTCTGCCAGCGTGCCTGATGGTAGCCGGCGTACCGCTGCAATAACTCCTGGCGGGCTTTAGTGGAAAGCCTGATGATTTCCCCCGGTTTCAGGTAAGACCGAGGATGGTCCCGCGCCGCGTCAAAAAAGAACCGGATCTGACCGTGTACGACCGGAATTTTTCGGCAGATCGCATCTGCCAGAATCGACTTGCCTGACCCGTTCGGCCCGATAATTGTCCAGTGCTGCTCGGATTTCAGCATCCAATTCGTTCCTTCAAACACCAGTGTGTCGCCCACACGGAGGGTGACGTTATCCAGACAGATAAAAGGGTTCCCCCTGTCTTGTTGTAAAGAATTCACAAGAACTTCCTTTCATACACATATACTTAAGAAACAGCGGACAGCCCTGGCGGTCTCCCGGCCTCAACCGACGTCCCGGGAGGGGACGAGCGGGCAATCACATACTGACAAGAATACTATGTCATAGATCATACGAATCCAAGTACTAAGTGCTGATATTCATAATTACATTCACATGTTCCATGCGCGCTTCATGTACCACAGAGCCACAGAGAACACAGAGAAACCTGAACTTTTGTCCATCAGGAGACGGCGATGGACAAAAAAACATGTCTGAAACAAAAACAACAGCCTTGCTGCCGCAGGCAGCATTGATCATTTTCGGTTGTCTAGAGTTTTCTCGGGACAACCGAAAAAGAATCATCTCAGTGTACTCTGTGACTCTGTGGTAAAAACATACTTCACTATTTGTGACCGTTCTGATGAAACGATTATCTGACCATAGTTACGACAGCATTTCCTAAGTTCAGGAATGAGTGCAGGGAGTTTCTATCTGGTGGCATTTGAGCGGATGGGGATACCATTTCGTCAAAAATGTGATATAGAGGGATAATTGTGTTCATACATGCGAATCCAATACTACCGGGACTTGCAGGTTCGGAAAGGAAGTTCCTCGGGCCTGCGGGATGAGTGAACAGGAACGGGTGGCGGACATGGACGTATTAGACAGAATCGAAAAGAGCAAGGTGAGAGACTTGCTGGGCAAGGGATGGCTTACCCATGACGGCATGTGGTTTTATCACACCTGCCGGGAATTGGGTGTGGAAAAAGCAAATGCCCTGAACAGGGCAGCCATAAAATCCATGGCGCCTATTGAGATGGCGAGGACCAAGGCGATCCTGGCAATGGATAAACAGAAAACGGATACCTTTGATGCACTCAAGGAATTTCTTTTTGATGCCCTGGAACTGATCCTGCCTGATTCGGTCTTTGCAAAATTTCATCTGAGTGCACCCTCGAAAAATCTCTTTCACTGGGAGTGGGAAAACGGTGAATGCTTCGCATATAAGGGTATGACGCGCATAGGAATGATCGATGGGTACCACTGCGGGGTCATATACCGGATCGGATGCTGGCTTGAAGCGCTGGGGACCGGGTTTGACATCAATCCCAGGATCGAGGGGTGCATCATGCATCAAACCGGCGCATGTTCGGGTGATATCAGAGTCGTGCCCTCTGGAGTTCATGGCCCCGATGAGATACCGGTTTCTTCATGATGCTCACAATGAACACAGTATGTTTTGCCGCAGGGGGTTTTTCGATCATGGCGGCCGTCCTGATACAGCATTTTTCACACATAGATGAGTGCTCTGCGTGGGTTTCATTGACTTCTTCCTTCTCATGGTAGTACTATCCGGGAGAACCCATGGGACCAGCGGGATCTAAGAGACAATGCCGCACCCCGCACACGGGACCGGGAGGGAGTTGTCACTTGAAACATCCGCATCGGAGATCATGCTTCCGCAAGTCCCAAAAAGGTTCTGAGAGGACGGCGTCGTGACAAACCTTTATCACCATGAGTATTACAGGATTCGCCCCATTGGGGTCGTGCGCTCGAAGCTGAAACGGCTGGAAGACTGCCCGCGGCAGGGCCGGGAAGGAGCGCCCGATGCCTGGTTGGAAATGGATCCTGCCTTTGCGGACGGCCTCGACGGAATAAGCCTCGGCTCTGAACTGGTCGTGCTGACCTGGTTTCACAAGGCCGGACGGGATATCCTGAAAGTCCATCCCCGCGGCAACCCTGCGAACCCTCTTTGCGGAGTATTCGCGGCCCGGTCGCAGAACCGTCCGAACCCCATCGGCCTGCACCGCGTTACGGTCCTGGAAATGGAAAAACCATTGCGGCTCAGGGTGGGCCCGCTGGAGGCACTTGACGGCACCCCGATAATCGACATCAAACCGGTCCTGCCGCAGGTCGAGGATGGATAACACAAATTGAGTTCGGATACTAACGGGTTTCCAATCCAGAAATGAGATATTTTTTATAAGATCAAGAAAATCCAGGGATTACGCGGAGACGTACTATAAATAGTACGTCGCACAAGTGATCCCGCAGATTGACGATGACATTGTCAAACCGGGGATCCGCCCGCAGGGTGGGGAGTCCAAGCGAAGCGCGGACAAAAATAGCCATTTGTGGATGGAACCTGGTTCGTGCTCAGGAAAACAAATAGACAGGAGGAAATTGTGGTCATGGATCAGCAGTATTACATCAGTTTAGAGGAAGAATACGGAGCGCACAATTACAAACCGCTGGATGTGGTCTTACGCCGCGGGGAAGGCGTCTGGGTCTGGGACGTTGACGGCAACAAGTACATGGACTGCCTTTCCGCCTATTCTGCCGTCAACCAGGGGCATTGTCACCCCAGAATTATGCAGACGATGATTGAACAGGCGCACAACCTCACCCTCACCTCCCGGGCCTTTCGCAATGATCAGCTGGGGCTGCTCTATAAAGAGCTCTGTGAGTTGACCAATTCCCATAAGATTCTGCCCATGAACAGCGGAGCTGAGGCAGTGGAAACGGTCATCAAAGCGGTTCGCAAGTGGGGATACAAGGTGAAGGGCGTTCCCAAAGACCAGGCTGAGGTCATTGTCTGTGCCAACAATTTTCACGGGCGAACCATCACCATCGTCGGCTTCAGTACGGATCAGGGCTCCCGCGAAGGCTTCGGCCCCTTTACCCCAGGCTTTAAGATCATTCCCTTTGGTGACGTAGCGGCACTGGAAGAGGCCATTACGCCCAATACCGTGGCATTCATGGTGGAGCCCATCCAGGGAGAAGCCGGCGTGATCGTCCCTCCGGCGGGGTACCTGAAAGAAGTCAAAGCCGTGTGCGAGAAAAACAACGTGGTTCTGATCCTGGATGAAATCCAGACGGGACTCGGCCGCACGGGCAAACTGCTGGCTGAGCAGCATGAGGGCATCGAGGCAGACCTCACCCTTATCGGGAAGGCCCTTTCCGGCGGGTTCTATCCAATTTCAGCCGTGCTGTCGAATCAGGAGGTCATGGATGTATTGCGTCCAGGCGAGCACGGAAGCACCTTCGGAGGCAATCCCCTTGCCTGTGCCATTGCCAGAACCGCCCTCAAGGTCCTGGTCGAGGAACACATGATCGAAAACGCGGCCGAAATGGGAAACTATTTTCTGGCCAGATTACGGGAAAAGATCAAGGGACCCCATATCAAGGAGGTGCGGGGAAAAGGTCTCTTGCTGGCCGTTGAATTTACCTCAGAGGCAGGGGGTGCCCGGCAGTATTGCGAAGCCCTGCAAAAGCAAGGATTGCTGTGTAAGGAAACCCATGAGCATATCATTCGCTTTGCGCCACCGCTGGTCATCAAGAAAGAAGAGGTTGACTGGGCACTGGAAAAAATGGAACCGGTCCTAATGAATCCCCTTCAATAACCGGCAGCAGCTCACTTACAGCCCAAGCGGACTCACTGCACGTACTGAAAAGGAGGTTTTGGAATGAAAAAACTGATGGTATGCATGCTTGCGATGATCTTCCCGGTTGTATGGGGAACCCTCGCTTACAGTTCCGAAAAACCCACGATGGACGGCAAAAGCCTCTTTGAGCAGAAATGCGGCCTGTGCCACAGCCTCAAGAAACCCGAGTCCAAGAGGAAGACGGCAAAGGAATGGGAAAAAACGGTCATGCAGATGAAAGCGAATGGCTGCCCCATTACGGATGAGCAGGCACAGGCTATTATCCAGTACCTTTCCCAGCGTTACGGAAAATAGACGGCCCGGGCGAAGGGCTTCTCCTTTTTTCATATCTCTATCGCGGCCCATCCGGGCACATGTGGGAGTGCGCCTGAATTCCGAAAGGCCGTCGTCTCCCATGGGCTGCTATCCAACAAATGACTTCCCGGGCCGGGAATTCACAAAGCGCATGAAGCCGCCGTATATTGTGCCGTTATTTTCCTTGACTGGCCAAACCAACTTCTCTACTCTTTGTTCCCGGAAAACCAAGGTCTTATCACTCCCTTTGGAAGGATGGAAACGGCCGGGAGAAACGTGTTCGTTCAATATGCGGAAGGCAAGAAAGAAAAGGAAAGAGACTATGGGCAATCAGGACCAGGAATGCTCCGGGGTGTTCGATTACAATTTGACGCCGGATGAGGAAACGCGGGCGGCTGAACTGCACAGAAAGAGCATCGTCATCGACATGCTTTTCTGGGGGCCGTCCACCAAGCTCTCCCTTACCAATGAAATGGTGCAGGAACTGACGGATGCACTCAGCGCCACGGGTGATGTTGACGCGGTAACGCTTAAAGGCATTTATCAGGCTCAGCACATGAGTTCAAAGGGGAAATTCCCGCGTTTCAAGGAGGATTGGGATGCCTCAGGAGTGACGGCTGGGAACCGGATGGTCGAGTTCTCCTCCTGGGAGAGCTTTACCCTTTCTCTCGCGTACAACATTGCCATGTTCGATCGAACGGACTGGGTCATCAAGGCTCTGACTCCCGGAGACATCCGCCGTGCTAAGGCCGAAGGCAAGCACGCCGCCTGGATCAACACCCAGTTGGCCACCGGCATAGAGAAGAACTTCATCGACCTGCTGGAACCCGCCTACGAAATGGGTCTGCGGATGGTCATGCTGACCTATAATCTCTGGAACCTGATAGGCGCCGGATGCACCGAGCGGACCGATGCCGGTATCAGCAACTACGGTGCAGCGTGCATCGCCAAAATGAACGAGTTGGGCATCATGGTCGACACCGGTCACTGCGGCCGACAGACAACCCTGGATGCCTGCAAGCTCTCAAAAAAACCGGTCATTGCTTCCCACACGGCAGCCCGGGCCGTGTATCCCCACAGTCGTGCCAAGACGGACGAGGAACTGAAGGCCCTCGCCGAGACAGGCGGCGTCATCGGCGTGTACAACCTGCCCTTCTTCATTGCCCCACCGCAAGAGAATGGAAAGAAGGCAGGCATGAACCACTGGCTGGATCAGATCGATTACATTGTCGACCTGGTAGGATGGGATCATGTGGGAATCGGTACGGACTGGCCCATGCCCCTGCCGGATACGATCCTCATGGAGGCTTTTCTCCCCGGCAGCCTGAAGCGGGGATTCGACGCCGAACGGGACCGGTTGACAAGCATGCTCGACACCCTGGATGGATTTGCCGACTATCGTGATTTCCCCAACGTCACAAGGGGTCTGGTCAAACGGGGATATTCGGATGAGCAGATCCAGGGCATCCTCGGAGAAAACTTCCTGAGGGTATTTGAGGCGGTGGTTTCAGGATAGCTGTCTGCATAACCGTGCACGTCTTTATTTTGTTCAGTAGTTGATCCGCTTGCGCCGCTGTCGGCGCTGCGGGTCAATTTCCCTTCTTCATGCAAGCGCTCGTATCCTTTTTCCGCCTCACTCTTCGTGAGGCTTTTCACGGCTGTCAACAACGCACGACCAGGACCACATTGGAAAGCGGACGAACCATCAGCATTTCCAATGAAAAAAGCCAGATCAAAAAAGCTCTGATCTGCCGTTTTCATACTTTTTGCTGGTCGGGACGCGGGGATTTGTTCCTCAGACCCCCTGAACCCCATTCGGTTTCGGGGGGTCTGAGGAACATGCCGGAATGGCTTAACTTATTGATTTTTCAAAATGTGTGATGTAGAAATAATGGAAGGAAAAGAGACAGAAAAAATAGTTACTGTCACATTTTGTCACAAATTTCCAGCTTCCAGGGATATGGCGAGTTCCTTGACAAGCCGGTAACCTTCCTCTTTTCTCCGCATCTCATTAAAGAGCGGGGCAAAAGACAGAGATTGATCCCTTAGAAGCCGTAGATCCAACCGTTGAGACAGAGATCCTATTTGACATTCAGTAAAGACAGGCTGTCATATTACAGACATATCACAGGAATCTGGATCGAGGCCTTCCGGCCACATAAAGAGGTTGCATTTGAAAGACGCGAAATAATGTGGCAATATTGGTTTTTTTGTTGGGGTTAAACAGCAGTCATGTGGAGGCCATACCGCATAGTTCCCATGATTTTATGGGTAAACGCATCGGGACAATCCCTCCGGTGTGAATAAGGATCCAGATGCCATTCGATGGTTTGGCCAGGAAGCAGACTATATGATTTAATGGTGTGCAGGACAAAAAGAATATTTTCAAAAAGGCGACTTACCCATGTTTAATTTTTCAGTCATCCTCAACCTTCTCCTCATCCTGACTGTCGCATGGGTGCTGGGCCTGGTGTTTACCAGGATGGGGCTGCCGGTTATGCTTGGAGAATTGCTGGCAGGTATCATACTCGGCCCTCCAATTCTAGGTATAATAGGCATTTCCCCCTCAATCGAGATGCTTGCCGAACTGGGGATCTTCTTTGTCATGTTCCACACCGGCATGGAGATGGATCCAAAGGAGCTGGTCGAGCATATCTGGTCCGCACTCTCCGTGGCTGTTGGGGGATTTGTTTTGCCCTTCGCACTGGGGTACCTTACTACGAGTCTATTTGGTGGGACCGTTATGCAATCTCTTTTCGTAGGCATGGGCGTATCCATTACCGCCATTGCCGTCCAGGCCGTCATCCTTCAATCCATGCAAATCAATCGTAGTAAAGTGGGACATATCATCATGGGCGCGGCCATCGCCGATGACATTCTTGCCCTGGTGGCCCTATCCACGCTTCTTGGATTTGCCAAAACAGGAAGTGTCCAATTATCTGCGCTTCTCTTGATTTTCCTCAAGGTGAGTGGCTTTTTCGCGCTGACCATAGTGATCGGACAATTTATCATGCCGCCTCTAACAAGGAGACTGACCAACCGGGGAGGAAAGGCATTCATGTTCGCCATGACAACTGCCCTGCTCATGGCCTACCTTGCTGAATTGGCGGGTCTTCATCTCATCATAGGGGCCTTTCTCGCCGGCCAGTTTGTGAGAAAGGAAATCATGGATTCGGAAGTGTATGAAGCCATAAGCAGCCATTTTTATTCAATTAGTTACGGCTTCCTGGTCCCCATCTTTTTCGCCTCTCTCTCTTTTCATTTGCATTTTACGTGGAACTGGTCTTTCCTCATTTTTGCCTGTGTGCTCATCTTTGTCGCCATTCTGGGAAAACTTGTGGGGTGCGGGCTTGGAGCATCACTGTTCAAATATAGTATACAGGAATCCGCGATCATAGGCTTTGGGATGAATGGTCGTGGCGCAGTTGAACTGGTCGTGGCTTCCGTGGTCCTTGATCTCGGCAACGATCTGTTGAAGTCCAAGGTCATCACTGAACCCCTGCTGACGACTGATCAGTTTTCCGGTCTGGTACTCATGGCCTTTGTCACCACCCTGCTGGCGCCTATCACCCTGAAGTGGGCTGTGGCTAGGACATGCATGTCTGCGGAGAACGAGGCGTTTTGCGCTCTCTGGGATGGAGCAAAGGAGAAATAAAAAAGGATCAAGTTAAAACCCGAATGGCGCCATGGCGTAAGCATGTCGATCAGAAACATGCCTTGGCCATAAAAACAACCATCAGAGGCGAGAAGATGGAGGTGGGAATTGAATCCCAAGAAATCGCTGAAGCTCTGAATGGCGATAACAGCCCCTGGAACTGTTTCCTCTTCAGATACGGTTTCTCTGAGAAACAATTTCGACGATTCCCATCAGCGACGATTTAGATCGGAATTTTATACATATAATCGCCAATTCCCTGCGATGTCACTTCGTTTGTCAATCGCACCAAGAGCAAGAGCAGACTCTGCTACCTCATCCAAGAACGTTCCGCTCTCCTTGCCAGGTATTTTTCAAACCCGACCACAAAAAGGATAAATGTGCTGCTTCCCAAGACCATGGACCATTCGATGATCCCTATGGGGTGACTTTCAAAGACTTTGTTAAAGACAGGGGCGTAAGTATAGATGGCCTGGAAGAGCGCCATGATCACCACACCTGCTAGGAGCCATCTGTTTGAAAACAGGCCAAGGCGCCGGGCAGGCTGTTTCATGGAACGGCAGGCGAACAGGTAGAACATCTCACCGAAGACAAAGACATTCACGGCAACGGTACGGGCCAAGGCCTCGTTTCCTCCTTTCAACACCAATTCCAGCTTGAAAAACCCGAAGGCACTAATGAGCAGGAGAAAACTCACGAGGGAAATCCTGAAGAAGAGCTGACGGCTCAATATCGGCTGTCTGGGGTCTCTCGGAGGTCGGTCCATCAGGCCTGGCTCCTTGGGTTCCACGGCAAGGGTCAGTCCTAGTAAGAGGGCTGTTGTCATGTTGATCCACAAAATTTGAAGAGGCAGTATGGGAAGCCGGGTACCGAGGAGAATAGCAAACAGGATGACCAGCCCTTCACCGCCGTTGGTGGGGAGTGTCCACGTGATGAACTTGATGAGATTATCAAACACGCCTCTTCCTTCTTCCACCGCCGCCTGGATGGTGGAAAAGTTGTCATCGGTAAGGACCATATCGGCCGCCTCCTTGGACACCTCCGTCCCTGTAATGCCCATGGCTATGCCGATATTTGCCTGTCTCAGGGCCGGCGCGTCATTGACGCCGTCTCCGGTCATGGCCACCACATGGTCCTGTTTCTGAAGGGCTTCGACCAGCCGGAGTTTCTGTTCGGGGGAGACGCGTGCGAAAACAGCGGTCCGCTGGGCTTCTCTGGCTAGGTCTTCGTCGGAGAGATTCACGATGTCTCTTCCCGTGATGACCTCCCGTGTGTGTACAGAGCAGGTTTCGCCACAAAGGCCTATCTTCACGGCTATGGCGGCTGCTGTCCCCGCATGGTCCCCTGTGATCATCTTCACACGTATTCCGGCCCTCTGGCAGGTCTCGACAGCCGCGACCGCCTCTTCCCTAGGCGGATCGATCATCCCTTGCAGCCCCAGAAACTGAAGTCCGTCCTGAAGATCCTCGTGGCTGATGGTGCGTGTTTCAGGCGGCATCTCCTTTCTCGAAAAGGCCAGCACCCTCAGTCCCTTTTGAGCCATTGTTTCAACCCGATCGTGGATTTCGCGGGAGTCCGCCGCATCTAGGTCCCCTTCCTCGTTATAGAGAAGGTTGCACTCCAGGCAAAGGCTCTCGATGGATCCTTTGACATAGACGATCTTGGGTTTGCCTTCCCCGGGATCATGCAGTGTGGCCATATACTGATGGACCGATTCAAAGGGAATCGCATCGATCCTCGGCATCGTTGTTTCCAGTTCCTCCCGGCTGTAGCCGGCTTTTTTCGCAGAGGTAATGAGGGCCCCCTCGGTCGGATCCCCTTCTACTCGCCACCCGTCGTCGCCCCTTTTGAGAGCGGAATCGTTGCAGAATAACCCAGCTTTGAGCACTTCGGTGAGTGCCCTGTTGGAATCGACGGTAGGGGCCCCCGGGCTTGGTACGATCGTCCCTTCAGGCGAATATCCCGCGCCTGAAACGGAATATTCACCTCCTCCACCATAGATGATTTCAACAGTCATCTGGTTCTGGGTAAGGGTTCCCGTCTTGTCCGAGCATATGACGGTAGTGCTCCCCAGGGTTTCAACCGCGGGCAGCTTGCGTATGATGGCGTTTCTCTTTGCCATCCGGGAGACCCCTATGGCAAGGGTGATGGTGATGGCTGCGGGCAGGCCCTCGGGAATGGCTCCCACGGCCAAGGCCACAGAGGCGAGGAACATCTCCACCAGGTTCTGGTTCCTCAGGGCACCGATGGCAAAGGTAAGCCCTGCCATGCCGAGGATGACGTAAAGGAGGATTGTGCTGAAGTGGTGGATCTTCTTGGTAAGAGGGGTTTCGAGTATCCCAGCGGAGGAGATAAGTTCATTGATGCGACCGATTTCCGTTTTATCCCCGGTTGAGATGACGATGCCTTGACCAGACCCATAGGTGACGAGCGTGGAGGAGTATGCCATATTCTTCCGATCCGCGATGGGCATATCCACATCGAGAAGAGCGTCCGCCTTCCGGACAGGCACGCTTTCTCCCGTCAGTGCACTCTCATCAATCTGAAGTTCCCTCATATTGAAAAGCCTCACATCAGCCGGAACCTTGTCCCCGGACTGGAGGAAAACAATATCCCCTGGAACAAGCCGGGAAGAGGGGATCTTTTTCTTCTCACCCGCACGGATAACGGTCGCCTCGCTGACCATGGACCTGGCGAGTGCTTCGATAGCCTTACGGGCCTTTGATTCCTGGACCAAGCCGATGACGGCATTCACCAGTACCACAGCGAATATGACTGCCGCGTCCACCCATTCTTTGAGAAAAAGGGTTACCACGGTAGCGGCAAGAAGAATAAGGACCAACGGCTGGTTGAATTGAAGGAGGAAACGGATCACGGGGCCCTGCCCCCTCTTCTGCGTTAGAGCGTTGGTGCCGAAGATCTCGTGCCGCTGGTCAGCCGATTCGTTTGAAAGGCCCGTGAGCGGATCCGTTTCCATCCTGACCGACACCTCGTTGACATCCATAGTGTGCCAGTCTTTTTGCGGTAGAACGCGCATGTTCCCCCTTTTCTTTCTAAAGAAGCGGTCATGATATTTATTTGGATAATGCCGGAGTGACCCTTTAAATCATCGAGGATTTGAAGGATCTAGTCAATAAAACACTGATCCACCGCAATTTCAGGGAGTTCGGGAAAGATATCCATGATGCTTACAATGCTGACAATCTCTCCGTCCTTCACGATCATGGGTCGCCGAATATCCTCTTTGAACATGACATGGATGGCCTTGTTCAGGGTGTCCTCTCCATCAGGGGGATGAGTCTGAGACATGACGTCCCTTCCCAGCTTTCGGGTCTCCTGCTTGACGAAGCCAAAGGAGGCGGTATGAAGCCACTGATAACGCTCCTGCATCGCGCTGAGCTCATCGGCCACGCTCTGTGCCCATAAGGTCAGCATATTGTAAAAGGATTTCGGGTGTTCGTTCTTCTTGGTCTTTTCGGGAACTAGGCCCCTGATGAGATCATAGACGGCAAATTCAATAGTACCTTCTTTTTCAAGAGATCCGTAATACCGCCGTAACACGGAAGTTCTTTTCTCTAAGTTTGGCGAACAGTTCTTTCATTCCCGCTCTAGAATAAGTCAATGAAGCAGTCCGTCGTATGAAATGGTCCAGTCACGACCGGAGTCTTATCGTTGCTCTTCACGTGAGGAGATGAATGTGTCTGACAAGTCTTCTTGAGGCAAAGAACTTTCTTCCAGGTAGATAGCGAATTCGTATCCGAGAGAAGTCCGAATGTTGCCTCTAAGGGGTGACGATATCTATGTGTCTCAGAAATAGATGCACATCTGATGCGAAAAAGTACAGTCCCGGGTGCAAAAGGAAGCCCGCATCAGAGAAGGGTTCAGACAGGGACAATCCAGACGGCACGATTATCCACCTTCCTAATGGTTCTCAGAACCACAGATCCCAGCCGGAATTCGGTCGCCTGCGTAAAGCCTTTTCGGCCAAGAACCAAGGTTCCGTAATCGCCTTCTAGCAATTCTTTAATTATCGCCGGTGAGATTTTTCTTGTCGAGCTTGATTTGCCGTATTCGAAACGAGTGGTTAAGGCTTTTTCGTTGTAGCCGAGGTCCTCAAATGCATTTAGTGCTTCATCGAAAAGGCTGTTTATTTCCTTCTCATCTCGTTCGACCATGCGCCTTTCGATTTTCGTCATCTTTCCTTCTTCCTCTTGGGCAAAATACTCATCGAAAGGCGGACAGTAATGGTAAAGCGTGATTTGAACAGCTTCCAAGCCGCGAAGCATTTCCCCAACGTAGCGAGCAAGTTGAACTGCGCTCGGGGTGTGATCCATGGCAAGCAGAACCTTTCGGCTTTTCCATTCATTACCGCTCACTAACCAGACAGGATGATTTTCAGAGATTTCCAGCAGCTTGCTGGTAATGCTGCCCAGGAGGACATCATCGATCCACCCCATGCCCTTTTTGCCGATCACGCAGGCATCGTGAGACCCTGCAGCAGCTTCGCGAAGAATGTCGCGGGCAACTCCCATGATTTGCTCAGGATGCTTGACCTGCAGTTGGCTTTCCTCGAAATCCCCATTCCGGAGAACCTTTATGGCCTCTTCTGTGTATCTTTGTCCTTCCTCTGTTTTTTTCTTCTTCCATTCAGCATAGTCTTTCCGAATCAAAGGATCATGTTGCTCCTCTCGATAAAGG
Source organism: uncultured Desulfobacteraceae bacterium (assembly GCA_964633015.1). GTDB lineage: Bacteria > Desulfobacterota > DSM-4660 > Desulfatiglandales > Desulfatiglandaceae > B46-G9. The sequence continues at coordinate 18,218 of CAZWEV010000063.1, forward strand.
GACGGGGCTGCAGGAAGGATGTTGAGAACAGTGAAGTCCAGATCCGAGCTTCCTTTGTAGAGATCGGCAAGATAGGCAGCTGCACTCAGTGAGAAATTGGACCCATCCGTTGCAAGCAATATTCGTTTCATACTATTCTCCTCTCATGAATTCCTACTATTCTCATTCAGCGACCGGTGTTTTCAGTTCAGGAATGCTATTAAAATTGTGAAATCAATACCTTATTATAATATAAAGGCATTTCCAGCTTGTCAAGATATTGATTGACGGTTATTGAAATGACGGAGGCATACCGAAAAGAATAAATGTTATAGCGTGGGTTCAATGCAGCGGTAAAACGGGCCGGAATTGAAGACTTCAAGTTCCACGATCTGAGACATACCTTTGCATCACATCTTGTTATGAACGGCGCGAGCTTGAAACAGGTGCAGGAGCTCCTTGGACACAAAACAATGACCATGACCTTGCGGTATGCTCTCCTCAGCCAAGAGAGCAAAAAGAAAGCGGTCAACCTCCTAAATTGATTGACCGCCCCTTCTGTCAAATCTGATTCCCGTCTTTCGGCCACTTCGTAAGTTATTGATTTTCCTGGTCGGGACGCGGGGATTTGAACCCCGGACCCCCTGAACCCCATTCAATTGACCCTGCGTATCAACAGACTTTCAACATACCAATATCACTACGTATTTTAGACAATCTGATTTTCTACACCAGGCAAAAAGAATGTGCATAAGTTGCATAAAGTCGCCTACTTTTTATACCGTCGGCACGTGGGGGAACACATAGGGAACACAGAAACAGAATTCCCGACCACCAAAATTAAGCCGATTTACGAACAGTTATATCATCGGACACAGAAAGTGTGAGTAATAAGTACCCTAAAAAATGCCTGGGCATCAAAAACAAGACAATCTCAAGATTGCTCTGACACAGGCCCATTAATGTCCTTACCTGCTCTGGTGTCTTTGCAATCCCCCACAAGTTGAAATCAAAAAACCTTGAAAAATGCCCCGAAAATAGGTGAAATAGGATCCCACCATTATCTGCGAGCGAGAATAGTCGATCCAACTATTATAGTGCCCTATTATGGCTATGAGGCCTATGAAACAAGGCTTAAAACATAAAGTTCAAACAGAGTTGGGTGATACACGGCCATGGATCGGCATCGGATTGATGCTGATTTCCGGATTGGGATTCTCATCGAGTATCATCTTTGCAAGTATGGTGATCAAGCGGGGAGTTGGTGTTAACACCTCAAATGCGGTGCGCTATTTGGTAGCGACCGTGCTGCTTTTCGTTTATCAAAAAGCAACTGAAAAACCGATAAAGATACTGCCACGAGAACGTTATACGGCACTCGCTCTCGGCAGTACTGTCTTTATGATGGGAATCGGCTATCTCGGCGCTACAAAATACATACCGGTAAGTACTGCCGTCCTTATCTTTTATACAGGCCCATTTTTCACAATCTTCATTTCCAGATTTACAGAAAATGAACCCATTACCATCATTCGCTTGACGGCGATTGCTATCGCTTTTCTTGGGTTGTCTCTTGCCGTGGGGGTTCAGTTTACAAGTATTTTTCAAATCAGGGGTGTTCTATTTGCTCTCATGGCCGCAATTGCTATGGGCACATTTGTCGCGATCAGCAGCCTGACCATTCGTACGGCTGATCCCCAGGCAGTGAACCTCCACACCATTCTTAGCGGTACACTATTGTTTATAATTTTCCTGTTCATAGGGGATGAGCCTGTAAGTGCCATCACATCAACCAACCTCTTTGAGTTGTGTGGCTCGGGATTTGCCATTGGGGCTGCTTATGTAGCATTTTATGCCGGTCTCAAGATTATTGGTCCAGTCAAAGCATCGATGTTGATGAATACAGAGCCTATATTTACAATCGCTTTAGCTGCAAGCATTTTTGGTGAAAAGCTCTCTTTAATAAATTTTATTGGTGCAGGATTGATAATTAGTGGTATAATTATGATTAACTGCAAATCCGCCCGCAATCCAATCAGGGTTGGTCGTCTTCGCTTTTAGCCGGGGTTTCTTGTCGGTTTATTGAGTTAGTGAAGGTCAAAATTCAAAACTTATTGACATTCCGACATTTTCTATTGATTTCAGCAGGTAAGACCCATTCATTATTTATTCAATATTGCCAATATCGCCAATAATCACACCCAAAATTGAAAAAATGTGGCCCAAATGTGTCCCACCAAATCCCTTTCTTGACGCTTGCCTTTTAATATTATTTCTCGAATCGCTTCGAGATTCTTGTTCAAACAGCGTGAGTGCGTGTATAAAGCCCCCTATCCCAATCCGGGCACCAATGGCAAAATTGACCCAAAACCGCCCAAACCCAGAAAGGGAGAGGTGCCCAGGTTATTGAATTCGGGCAATCTGCCATTCATGGGAAATGGAAACTGTCCAAGAAAAATAGGAGAAAATACCCGAAAATAGCGTGCAAAAGGATTCGTTCTTGACATCCTGGACTTAAGTGGTAGAATTCCGTTCGGATTTTCATCATGGTTACAAGGAGTTATGCGAAAATAATGTCCGAATGCAATTGAGCATCATCACGCAAAGCCGATGTATCAACGCTGACTAGAAGAAAGAGCGAAAGCCCTCAACTCCTCCATTTGGCCGCTTTTCTCTTGGTTTTAGAGCGCTGGTGAGACTCACCTTATTCTAATAAAGCACAAGAGAGTGGAGTAGAAATTGGCACAGCTTGAACACATTTGATCTCGATCCATACTGGAAAGCAGAAAGAGAGGCTAGAATGGCCAAGAAAGGTATGTGGTCTCTTGGAGATAAGTATGTAAGCCCTATGGAATGGAGGAGGATGCATAAGAGGAGGTAGCATTGCCATCACCCACGAAGGTTAGGCTTTCTATATGTCATTCCCCAGCTCGCAAGATATATGAACGTGCTCAATAACCTGTTAGGCTCCGTAAGCACTCCCGCGATTTGTCGTATGATGAATCACGAGAGAGATTGGACTGCTGGCTCAGTAACCGTAATAAGAAAGGAGGTAAAACAAATGATCAAAGTCAGTGTGTTTTATCCGAATGAGGAAGGCAAAAAATTCGACATGGAGTACTATCTTAATAAACACATACCCATGGTTCAACAAAAGCTAGGGGCTGCATTAAAGAGCGGGGCTGTAGAACAGGGACTGGGCGGCGCAGAGCCCGGATCTCCGGCGACCTATACCACCCATGGGCCATCTATATTTCGATTCGGTAGAGGCATTTCAAACCGCATTTGGGCCACAGGCTCAATCGATTATGGCAGATATCCCTAACTTTACCGACATCCAGCCCACGATCCAGATCAGTGAAGTGAAAATGTAGTAAGGCTGACCACCCTGTACGCTACCATTAGCAGGTCGGCGTAGGCCATGCGTACTTGTGAATAGCATTATAGGAATCAATCCAGAGCCTAACACGGTTTGAAGGGACGCGGCTAACCGCCGCGCCCCTCAACCGGCCCTTCATCCCTCATCATGGTCATCCCCTCATCCCATCCCATAATGTGTGACCGGCTCCCTATACACTGATCAAGGCAAAAATAATCCAAAAGTTATTATAGGCCCCACTCCATCGATCTCGAATGATTCGAGAACCGGGACATGTCTATCCAAAATCCATCAACAGAAAGGTGTTCGAATATGGCCTACGCACCAGAACTATCACAACTTGCGAGTCCGACATTGCGCAGATTGGCCTGGTATATGGGAAAGCCCATGACCAAATCATTGGAGA
>CAZWEV010000064.1:0-21671 GCA_964633015.1 uncultured Desulfobacteraceae bacterium
GGACTCCTCGACGTACTGTTCATGTACGCCTCCGTCGCCCGCTCCTTGCCGCCTAAGTATCATCTTGAATGCAAAATGGAATAAGATTCGGTGAGGAGTGTAACCGCGGCAGGCATCGGTACAATGATCGCTTGTGTTCCTCAATAACTCCGGAATAATGCACGTATCTCTTCTATCTATCTCCGGCTGAGCATGAGTGGGGTGTTTCGGCAGCGTTTTTCAGTCTTTCCCGCCCCGGATAAAGAGAGTCCGGAGCGGAATGGAAACAGCGAGCAGCCAATCACTTCGCCGGGATGTAGGGTACTTCAATTCCCCACCAGCCCTGCTCCTGTGATTGTTTTGCCTTCTTCGCATCGGGATTTTTGTACCCAAACCAGCTGAATTTCATGTGATCGAAGTTTTTGTACATGGTGTCATGCTGCCAGAAACCTGATTCTCTTGCACCTGCCCCGCATCCATAGAGAAACAATGCCATCAGAATCAATAGAATCCACTTTTTCATAGTCGTATTCCCCCCTCCTGAAATTTCACTGAATTAGGTGAACTTCATCTTCCCGCCGTGTCTTTCACTCCACAGGCTTGACTTTTCCTCGGCCGCTTGGTTCCGAATTTGCCGTTGCCGCTAGCTCCTAAACTAAATGCTCTTTTGGAAAAGTCAATGCCGCAGCTTCACATTTGGGATCCCGGGGGCGATTGGAGTCGGCATTTTGAAAATCAGACTTGCCCAGGAGCTTGGTTCGTTTCATCACACGTCTGGTCCAGCCCCGTGAACCCCGAAGTGTGAATTCATTTAAGTCCTAAACGCCCGCTTCCGATTCTATCCATAAAACCGGATAGAAGAGTTTACTGATGACTGTGAAGCACCGCAACAGGAATATGCTGGTTGTCGGCCTGGTTCTTTGCCTGTTCTCAACCATGGACGCCTGTGCCCTTCCGTCGTGGAGGGCCAACCCGGAATGGACGACGCGGGCTAAAGACCTCCGTGCCATTCTTGTTGTGCCGGCGCAGGTCAGGATCTATCAGGTGTCATCGGAGGCAATGATACAGCTCGATAGAGACTGGAGCGAAACCGGCCGTCGGAATCTGGCCAGTGCAATCCTGCAAGGTTTCAGACACAGGCATTACCACGTGAAGCTTCTGAATGCTGAAGGGGACATTCAGCGAGAGATGATGCCTATACTGGCCCTTTTCGGGGCTGTAAACAAATCAATCCAGCTGCATACCTACGGGCCGCAGATTTTCCCCGACCGGATTACCGATTTTGACTATTCTTTGGGATCTCTGAAAGGGATACTGGAGAAGTTCCATTGCGACGCTATGGTTTTCGCCCGCGGTTTTGACCAGGTATCCGACGGGCCCAGAAAGACGTACATGAGTCTGGCCATCGCGGATTCATCAGGAAGTGTCCTCTGGTACTGCGTGAAAGGTTCCCGGGGAGATCATGATCTCAGGGACCCTACGAGTGCCGTAAACCTTGTTGACACCCTGCTCTCGGATTTTCCGGAGGCAGGGCGATGAAGAAGGCGCTCATGATTCTCATCTTCTGTTCCATCCTTGCCATTGATGCCAGGGCCGGTCAATTGCATGCCGCAGAGGGATCTGCATCTCCACGAGACGTAAAAAGGTTAATGTTGGAGGCGGCTAAAGAAGAGCAGGTACTCAACCAGAGCGGTCTCATCTATGAGGATCCGGATTTGGGCCATTATCTGGAGTGCGTTGTCCGAAATCTCCAACCCGCCCGCTTCAACGCGGATCTCTCATTCAGGGTGAAGGTGATCAAGGACCCGCGTTTGAATGCCTTTGTCTTTCCCGATGGCGCCATTTATGTCAATACAGGCATGCTTGCCCACATAGAGAATGAGGCCCAATTGGCAATGATTCTCGCGCATGAAATGGGGCACGCTCTGATGGGGCATGCCCTGAAGATTTTTGAGACTCTCAAGAGCGGGGCAGTTCCCTGTGCGGCTATTCAGGAAAGGTTCACGCAATCCGCAGCAGGGACTGGCGGCAGTTCCCCTGTATCGAAAGGATCGGCGGTTTCCATTGAGGCATATTCCGGTTCGCTGGAGCAGGAAGCGGACAGGGTCGGCCTTGAGCTGTTGATCAACGCGGGCTATGACGTTGAGGAAGGAATCAATCTTTTCATGCATCTTGAAAAAGAGAGCGTGAAAGAAAACATTCATGAACCCTTTGTTTCCGAAACCCGCCACAGCGTCCGGGACCGCATGCGGAACTTCGAGCAGTTTCATCACACCCATGGCGGCGCAGGGATGCCCGGCATCAGACGCCGGGACATTTTTCTTCTCAAAACCAAAGGAGCACTTCTTGAAAACGCCAGGCTCGATCTGAAGCTCGGACGCTTTACGGCAGCCCGTATGGAGGCTGAAAAATATCTCGGAATCTCCCCAGGTGACGCCAAGGCCCTCTACCTCCTGGGGGAAATCTCAAGACAAAAGGGACAGGATGGAGACATCCGCCGGGCAAAGGCCTTCTACAAAAAAGCCATATCAATGGATCCCTCCTACGCGGAACCCTACCGGGCTCTTGGGCTCATCCAGTATAAAGCCGGAGAGATGATCCTTGCCGAGAAATCCTTTCAATACTGCCTTTCCCTCTCACCGAACAGGCCGGACAAGGCGTACATTCAGGGCTATTTGAGAAAATGTCAGGAGAGAGGAGCAAAGAAGAGACCGTGTTCATGAAAAGGTTCCTTTTCATCCTGCTGATTCCGCTCACGGCCTGCGCACCCTGGACGCGAGTAACCGGTCCCTGCGAGGGGCCTGCACATCACTTTTCCGTGGAGATCCCGGACGGGTGGATGAAGTTCGACAGCGACAGTTATATGCTTATAAGCAGAGACGGGCCGTTTCTCCAGTATATCCTCGTCCAGACCCGAAACCTGGAGACCCCCTTTGTCCACACGAAGAGAAAACTGAACAAGAGCATGCTGCCGCAGGAGGCCGCTGAGGTGATTCTGGATGATCTGAGTCTGGATCGGGCGGTGAGGAATCTGCATATACTTGAAAACGCTCCCGCTCAGATCGCACATCAGGATGGCTTCACAATCATCTTCACGTACAAGAACGGAGAAGGATTGGTTTTGAAAACCCTCTATAACGGGTTCATCAAGGGCCGGATGTTCTACAGCATCCGTTATACCGCCGCCGAAAGACATTATTTTGACAAGGACCTGGCGACCTTCAAGAAAGTCCTGGCGGGCTTCAGGTTTCTTGAGTAATGGTCCCTCTGCTTGCTCCTAAACTCGGGCCATGGAAACCGGATGAACCTCATTTCTGGACCAGAAACTCAGTCGCGTCTAAAATCTATGTGCTGGCGGGCACTTGCTTGAAGCTGCCATATCGAAGTCCTTTCCGGCGTCAGTCTTTCCGGGCTTTCTTGCAGTCGGGTTGAGTGGTGAACCTGAGCGACGGATCGACAATAAATGCGTCCTGCATAAAGCTGCGGCCGATCAGCATCCGGTAATTAAATCCGGTCCGGTCCGTCAGGTTCACTTCCACTTCCCGGTACACGTTCCCGAGGCAGATGCCGAGCTTGATCACGTAACGTCTGATCGAATTTCTCTTGTGCCGCTTGATCAGGGCATTTCTCGAGATCTCTGCTTCGATCGTCCTTTTTTGCCCCTTGTTGTTGACTACCTCAAAGCGGACCCATGGTACGCCGCCGCGCTCAAATTCGACAATATGGGATACATCCAGTGAGGAGTGTCTCGCTCCCGTATCCATTTTGGCCGTGAATGCAAGATTAGCCGGGTGGATTATGACGTTTTCAATCAGTCCCACAATCCTTTTTTCCGATGAGAAGACAATCATCGGATTCCACAGAAGAACGGCGAGGAAAACAGCGATAAACCATGTGGGATTTACGGTACCGCGGTTTTTCATGCGGCCCCTCCTGTTCTCAGATGGACCCGGTCTTCCTCAAGACCCGGGATACTTCAGGACCGTAAAACTGATCGTCCTTTTCGGAAGGGAAGACCTCGCTTAAGTTTCTACGGGTGCACATCTGCTTGATATAGAAGAAGGCATGCCTTTTTCTCACAGGTCGGCGCCGATAAGCTGGGAAAGCAGCTCGTTTGGACCGAGAAAGATTTGTACTATTTTGGCGTCCCGCATGTATTTTTCAACCGGATACTCCTTTGAATAGCCGTAAGAGCCCATGACCTGGACGCACTGGGTGGTAACTTCCATGGCCGTGTTGGTGGCAAAAACCTTCGCCATATTTGAAAACCGATCCCTGTGAGGGTGACGCTGCGTATTGGACCAGGCGGAGCGGTAAACCAGGAGCCTCGCCGCATCTATGCTGGTGGCCATGTGGGCAAACATGGCTGAAATCAGGCTATGCTCAATCAGGGGTTTTCCGCCCACGACGCGTTTTTTGCAGTAGGCGAGGGCGTATTCAAAGGCCCCCCGCGCTATGCCCACGGAGATCATTCCCCCGCCAAGCCTGTTATAGGTCAGGGTCCTGTGCAGTATTTTTGCCCCATCCCCGATTTTCCCCAGCAGATTCCCGCGCGGCACCCGGACATTGTCGAAAATTACCTCCGAATTCCTGTCGGCATGCATTCCCATCTTGGGCTCTGGCTTGCCGAAAGAAAGCCCGTCTCGATCCTTCTCCACCACCACGAGGCAGGAGCCTTCTTCGCCAAGGCCGGGATTAATCGTGCAGACTACCACGTAGAGATGCGCGATCCCTGCATTGCTGGGCCATATCTTCGTACCGTTTATGATCAGGTCGTCACCGTCTTCCGTGACAATAGTGCGGCAAGTGCGAAGTTCCATGCGGGGGTCTTCGATGTCCGCGCCCGACGGAGGTTCGGTCATGCATATACCCCCCACATTGGCCTCATCGCGCGAAGCCAGGGGTCTGAGGAATCGCTCGCGCTGCTCCGAATCGGCCCCGATGACAATGGGGGTCATTGCAAACCAGGTATCCCCGATGACGGTGGCCATCCCGCCGTCAACCGCGGCAAGCTCCTCCAGGATGACCATGGTATCGATGTTGTTTCCATTGGACCCGCCGTATTTTTCGTGGATTGGAAACCCGAGAAGGCCGATTCTGGCCGCCTCCAAGAGGATCCGGTCAACCAGTTTCCCCTCGGCGTAGTCCGCCTCGAACTGGTCGCGGACCGGGAGAATTTCCTTTTGGGCGAATTTTGCCGCCATATCCTTGATGAGTTTCCGTTTTTCTGAAAATTCGAAATTGAACATGGCATGCCTCTCCCTTCGGTATGATGAATTCCTGTATCATTTCATCTCTGAACCATCAGGTAAAGAAAAATTGCAGGTATGAGCAGCGCCGGATCTTCACAATGTTGAAGGCGTGCCGACGAGCGGGGATAAGAACCGCGTTCCAGCTCTGCAAAGGTCGGATGTCGGAATCATCGGGGTTTCAGCTCCTGACGCGAAAGCACCCGATATACGTAAATTGTGTGATTATCGAGGACCTTCATGAGTATTTGCGGGGAAGGCGAGAAGATGAAACCGAACGGGCGGTCGCCCGGCCCTATAATGCTCCATGTTCTCGATGTGTCATCGGAGAAGGCCTGGATACGGGAAATCAGGCTCGACAGCATTCCCTGGTGCTCAACTCTGCTCCACGTATCTCCTGCCAATTTGTCCTGGCCGTTTTTCGGATCGAACATGATCGCCGTTGGAAAGCCGGCTGGGGTTGCCGAATAATAAACGTTGTATTCATTCCAATTTCTTTCCAGATCGAGGATGGTTACTCCTGTCTGCCGGCGTTCCGGTATCCCGAGGGACGCACATGCCGAAATGAGAAAGAACGAAAAGAGAACAATAACGAGTTTGTATGCTTTTCCCATATTCATGATATTTCCTCCTGTGTCGAGCGCACCATGACTCCTCTGCCGTACATGCAACACTACCCGCCCGAAAAAAGGGTGCCTTCGTTGCACATAAGAACCCTGCCAAACAAGATCGAAAAACAATCGTTTCACACAACGTTCACACAAAGTTCAAAAAACGACCCTGAAGGACAAGCGGGCCTTCTTTCGTCCGCAAACTAATCACTCTCTGCCCTTTCTGCAAGTCATGAAAATGTGATCGGCTGCGTGCGCATGTCCATGTTGAATTCAACCGGATCCTCTTGATCCGGGTGCATATTCTGTGGTACTCACATACATTGAGAGGTACCCCGAATACCTGGGCGATCCTCTCACCCGGGATGTCAGGCAGCCACAGCTCACACAGGACATATCTTTCAATGCACATAAACCTTATTCAAGTTCCGTACGACTCAGGACAGCGAAACAGGCGGATGGGGCGCGGCCCTTTTTACTTTGTGGAAAACGGAGCAGTTGCTCATCTCCGCAGTATGGATATCGCTGTTCGTGAGAGTATCATTGAACCGACCACGACGTTCCATACGGAAATCGAAACCACATTCGAACTCCTGAACGGCATCGCAAACCAGGTGCAGGTTGCCGTGGCCGAAAATGCGTTTCCTCTCATTCTCGCGGGAAACTGCAGTAGTACCGTCGGCGCCATAAGCGGCTTGAATCCACTCCCGGTCGGTTTAATCTGGTTTGACGCCCACGGGGATTTCAATACACCGGAAACATCGGCGACCGGATTTCTTGACGGCATGGGGCTCGCTATGCTCACCGGCCGCTGCTGGACGCCGCTGACTTCCAGGATTCCCGGTTTTCGAACACTGCCCGATACCCGCATTGTATTAGTCGGTGCGAGAGATTTTGACGAAACAGAATCCGAGCAGCTGAGAAAATCGGGCATTGCACTGATTCCCTGGGAAGAAGTTCGTGAAAAAGGCGGCGCAGCGGTTCTTGAAGAGCGTTTGACGGCGCTTCAAGCTGTTGTCGATCACGTGTATGTCCACGTTGATCTGGATGTGCATGATGCCGAGTTGGCCCCCGCGAACCATTTTGCGGCACCAGGCGGTCTTCGCCCGGATGAAGTGCGTGATGTTCTGCGGTCTATTGCCGGGCGTTTCACCATTGCCGGGACTTCTGTAACCGCGTTCGATCCGGAATGTGATGTAGACAATCAAACGCTGCAGGCAGGGCTTGCATTGATAAAATTGTTCGCAGAAATAGCCAGGAACCAACGGAGTGGGAGAGGGGCCTGATCCTTATAATTTGACACGCTATCGGCTTTCCGGTGAAAGGCTCAGCCCGCTTCGCGGCGGACGATGAACCACGGATTATGGAGATCTTCCTTGTTGTATCGGAGCGGGCGGCCGGAGTGAAAATCCTCCACCACGGCACCGGCCTGTTCGGCGATGGCCTGTCCCGCTGCGGTGTCCCATTCGCAGGTGGGACCGGTGCGGAGATAGACATCGGCGGTGCCCTCCGCCACCAGGCAGAATTTGAGGGAACTGCCCACGGAAATGTATTCCACGGCTCCGTGTTCGAGACGGCACTTTTCCACGAAGGCCTGTAGTTCCGGTGTACTGTGAGATCGACTGCCCGCAATGGTATAGGGCATTGCAGCTCGTGGGGCGATGGGCAGGGCCGAAGACATGCGGAGCAGGGCCTGGAAGGCCTGCTCCGGATTTTCGGGAAACGATTTGGTCAATTCCTCTGTGAGCAACGCTTTGCGGGCGCCCGTGCCCGGGTCGGCGAAATACAGGACATTCTTTACCGGAACAAGGATCACGCCGGATACCGGCGTTTGTCCATGGACGCGGGCAATGTTTATGGTAAACTCACCGTTTCTCTTTACAAACTCCTTGGTCCCGTCCAGGGGATCCACCACGAAGAAGGTCTTCCATGAGCGCCGTTCGCTGAAAGGCAGGTCTGTTCCTTCTTCGCTCAGAATGGGAAGTCCGGTGTTTCTCAAACGGGACGAAATGATTTCGTTGGCGCGGAGGTCGGCCAGGGTCAGGGGGGAATGGTCGCTCTTTTCCGTTACCTGAAAATCCGAGTCGTAGACTTCGAGGACGGCCGTTCCGGCCTCGACTGCGGCCTGGATCATGACAGAGAGTGTCTCCATGGGATTTGAAATCTCCTCAATTGCAAAGGATGCCGCTTTGCGGATGCCGGAAACGTGCTCTCCACCCTACCAGCGTATCGAACAGAAGTCAACGTGGTCACCCCTGACTCTGATCCACCACCAAGGTACCATCTGGTTGCCATCCACAAACGGCCATTCCTCACAATCTCCGGACGGTACGAATCGATACGAAGATATATCAGCCCTCTTACGGCTCAAAGATGGTGCGTGGGAGGTTCTTGAAATACCGTGCGGCGATGTGGAAAACCCTGAATGCCTTAGCGGGCAGGAGTTATTCAAAAAGCTTCAGAAGCGCTATCCGGGCGTGCCGGTTGAGATTTTTCCGAATTGGTCTTGAAACCCTTTCATGGTGCTTTAAATGTCGGGTGTACCAAAGAAGAAGTTGTAGAGGTGATAATGCAAATGGCTGTTTATGCGGGTTTCCCTGCAGGTCCTCATGGTTTGCTTGCTGCAAAGGAAGTATTCAAAGAAAGGAAGGAGCGATGAAAACATTTTCTGATAGAGCATACGATCTTTTAAGGAAGGTACCGAAAGGGCGTGTAACCACGTATAAAGAAATTGCCCATGCTCTGGGAACAAGAGCATATAGAGGGGTCGGTCAGGCCATGAAAAGAAACCCCTATGCGCCGGAGGTACCCTGACACCGGGTTGTTGCCACATCCGGTCGGATTGGGGGATTTCAGGGGAAGACATCGGGAGTTGCCATACAGGAAAAAATAAGAATGCTTGAAGAAGAAGGGGTTGAGTTTGACGGAGAAAAAATAAGGAATTTTGAACAAGTTCTGTTTCGATTCTCCTAGCCCAAGAATCTCTTCAGATTACCCCAGACATTCACTCTCTTGTTAAAATAAACGAATGGAAGATTATCAGTTTAACCTGCTTCTTGATCGCTTCGGGTATTCACGGGCGGGCTTCCGCAAGGTCAGGAGAGGAGTCCAGAAGCGCCTTGCACGCCACATGCAGGAGACAGGCTGCCGGAATATTGGAGACTACATAGAGGTCATAGAAAGGAATCGGGATGTGCGGCTTGCATTTGAACGCCGTATGACCGTTTCCATCAGCCGCTTCTTTCGTGATCGGGGACTTTGGGAAAAAATGCAATGGCAGATTCTGCCTCTTCTGGCCGGGAAATCGTGTGAGTTCGTGGAGGTATGGGCTGCGGGATGTGCCTCGGGTGAAGAGGTGTACAGTCTCAAGATCCTGTGGGAGGACCTGCGTGGATCTTATGCCCGGATTCCGGATCTCAGCATTCTTGCCACTGACATGAATCCCGAATATCTGGACAGGGCAAAAGCCGGTGTCTATCCACACAGCAGCATGAGAGAAATCTCCGAGGAGGTCCGATCCACCTATTTTGAAACGCTTGCCGACGGAAAGTATGCTCTAAGATCTTCGATTAAGGAAGGGCTTGTATGGCTGGCCCATAACCTCTTATCAGATCCACCCGGAGTCGGATTCGATCTGATTTTGTTGAGAAATAATCTGCTCACCTACTATGCGGACGGGATAAGGATCCCCGCCTTTTTACGGGTGAGTGACAGCCTGGCTTCAGGAGGTTTTCTGGTCATTGGGAGCCATGAAAGGATTCCTCCGGGACAGCCGGATTTGAAACACTGGGGAGACTGTGCATATATCTTTCAGAAGGAAAGGGAACACGCACCCCTGCGAACATGGAAAAACGGCACGTGAACAGACACTACAAGAATATTTTCGTGACGGGTCCGCCAAGGATAGGGAAATCCACCCTCATTGAGAGAATTGTTTCCAGGATTCAAAGACCTCTGACAGGATTTTTTACGAGGGAGATCAGAGAGGGAGGGAAGCGAACCGGCTTTTCCATTGTTACCCTTGACGGAAGAGAAGGGGTGCTGGCCCATCAGAACATAAAGGGGCGTTTTCGAGTGGGAAAATACGGCGTAAATCTTGACGATATCGATCAGATTGCGGTGCCGTCCATGAGTCCCGCGCAATCGGACGTGATTGTCGTGATTGACGAGATAGGGAAAATGGAATGCTTTTCACCTCTCTTTCGAGAGACACTGACAAGAGTACTGGACTCAGAAAATCCCGTCATCGGCTCCATTGCACTGAAGGGGGGTCCGTTTATTGAAAAAGTGAAAGCCAGGGAGAATATCTCTTTGATTGAGGTTACAGAGAAGAACAGAGATGATCTGGTCCATTTCCCTATGCAATGGGATTCTGAGGACAGCATATTTATTGCTTGACTCGAATGTAAAATGGGCCCTATGGGTTTTCTATGGCAAGAATTGCAGGAGTGGCGGCAAAAGACTATCGTCTGCGGAATTTGACGATATCCGCCCTTCAGGATTTATCGAGGAGAATCAATCATGAAAGATATTTCTCAGATTGACTACCGGGTTTTCGACAAAGCGGAAATCCTTTCGCTCCTTTTTTATCCCCGCCGGGAAGCTGCTCCTTTCAGATCCGAAGGGGCGAATACCCGGAATCTGCAGATACCGGTGGATGATCACGCAACCATTGGCGCCCGCTTTCACTCAGCAGGAAAAGCAGCCCCCACAATCCTCTTTTTTCACGGGAACGGAGAAATTGTTTCGGATTACGACGATATCGGTCCGTTGTACGTGGAAAGGAATATGAATTTTCTCCCCGTTGATTACCGTGGGTATGGGACTTCGACCGGAAAACCCACGGTAACGTCCATGATGCGCGATTGTCACATCCTTTTCGAATACCTCCGGAACTGGCTCGAGGAGGGTGGGTATGCCGGCCCCCTGATAGTAATGGGGAGGTCGCTGGGGAGCGCCCCGGCCCTTGAACTGGCAGCGCAGTACAGGGGACGGATCAGCGGGCTCATTATCGAGAGCGGGTTCGCCCATTTTCTGCCGCTTCTCCGGTTGATCGGCGTTCCTGTTTCTGATATGGGGATCTCGGAAGAAGACGGCTGCAGAAACCTCGAAAAGATCAAGATGTTTGACAGACCGACGCTTGTCATCCATGCCGAGTATGACCACATCATTCCCTTTGCCGAAGGGAAGGCCCTCTATCAAGCGAGCGCAGCCCGCGAAAAGCGCATGGTCACGATTACCGGCGCCGATCACAATACCATATTCATGACCGGGTTTGCGACCTACCTGTCTGCTATTGTGGACTTTTTCGGCAATTTGCAGTCATAGTTCCTGTTTGATCACCTCTGATAGGGTTTTCACGGCCCTGTCAATGCCTTCTTCATCCGCCATGGTATAATTGAGCCGCATCGTCTCGATGCCTTCTCCTTTTCGGGTAAAAAAGAATTTTCCAGGGACAAAGGCTACGCTCCTTTCTATAGACCTCCAGTATATCTTCTCCATGTCGATCCTCTTGGGTCCCTCAGCCCAGATAAACATTCCGCCTTCCGGTTTAGACCATCTGAATCCGTCGGGGAAGTACCTTTCCAGGGCTTGAAACATTGCTTCCTGTTTCGGTTTGTATATGTTGATGATCTTCGGCAAATGCTCTTCCAGATACCCTCCCGAGAGATATTCAGCAGCAAGGGCCTGATTGAACGTGCTTGTGTGAAGGTCGACGCCCTGTTTTGCCAGGATGAGCCATTCCCTGATACGTTGAGGAGCGACAAAAAAGCCGACCCGGAGACCCGGGGCGAACACCTTGGAAAGAGTACTGACGTACACAACATTTTCCGGTGCAAGGACCTTGATGGGAGGAATGTCTTCTCCTCGGTATCTCAAGGCGCCGTATGGATCATCCTCGATAAGCAGGGCATTGTGTTTTTGAATGCTGCGAGCGATCTTTTCCCGTCGCGCCAGGGGAATGGTTCTCCCCGTGGGATTCTGAAATGTGGGCACCAGATACATGAACTTTATCCTGCCGGATTCCAGGACACGTTCGAGCGATTCAGCAATGATCCCGTCATCATCGGTATCAAGCCTCGCATAAACCGGTCCATAAGGATTGAAGGCCTGAATTGCTCCAAGGTAGGTGGGAGCCTCCACCGCGATACTCTCTCCTCTGGAGACGAGAATTTTTCCAAGTGCGTCCAGGACTCCCTGGGAACCGCTCGCGATGAAGATTTCATCTCCCGTCGCGCGGATACCTCTCTTCCGGAGATAGTCTGCCAGGGCGTCCCTCAGGGGACGGAACCCTTCGGTAAGATCATACTGAAAAGCACTTGAGGAGTACTTTTCGATTACCCTGGAAGTCAATTCTTTCATGATTTCCAGGGGAAAACTCTCCGGTGCCGGGATTCCCCCGGCAAGGGAGACCATTCCCGGCCTGGAAACCGCTTTCAGGATTTCCCTGATCGCGCTGGCTTCCATGTTCCGGGTCCGCTGGGCAAGCAAGTTCCTGAAATCCATTTCTGCACTCCGTTTTTTGGTGTCTCTTTCCGGGATGGTGGAGACCCTTCGTCTTGCAGAGAAGGGTTGTTGACTTAAGAAAGACCGGTCGGTATATTTTCAGTCGCTGCCTTACCCTTTCATGCAGGAAAGATTTATACCCGTAACTGATCGATGTAGAAGCGGAGCTGGATGATAGTCTGTTTCCAGATCGAGGGGTCTCTGCTCGCGGTGTAGAGCGCAGATGCCCCGTTCATGGAGATGACGAGAAAATCGGCAATTTCCCGAAAGTTCAGCCCAACTTTCAACATTTTCTGCTGATCCGCTTCTCTTAACCAGGTCTGCAACAGCTTTGAAAACTGAACGAAACCTCGCAATATATGCCTGGTCATAGTGCCCGATTGCCCGGAGAGTTCGACAAGGCTGTTGAGAAAGAAGCATCCTCCCTCGAAGACGTCCGCTCCCAGGTAGTGTCTCAAGTCGTTTTCTATGGTTTTTTCAATTCGATTGACTGGATTAGGGACATCTTTCACATCTCTGAATACGATGCCTCTCCAGGTCATCACGGCCTTTTCATACACTGCATACCAGATGTCTTCCTTACTCTTGAAGTGACCGTACAGACCGCCTTTTGTAAGGCCGGTGGCTTCCTGAATATCGCTTATGGACGTATTGAAATATCCCTTCACTGAAAAGAGCTGGAGAGATTTTTCGACAATATTCTGCCGCGTCTGTATTCCTTTGTTTGCCATGTCGCCCCTGTTTGTTAATAATATACCGACCGGTCTGGTTAAAAATACTCGGCGGGTTGGATATTGTCAAGGGCTTTTTCTTATCTTGATCACCAGCAAGGCATCATCTTCGCGCGAAGACGGGATTTCGCAGAGCTCAAGCCGCGTTCCCTTCACTCGTTCCTCCTTTCGGCGTATTATTGTATACGCCTCAGTCGTCGCTTCTCGGCGCCTTGCATCTAATGTCTTTCCGGTGATCAATGGTATTCCGAATTCGATCCCCGGAATTTGCCAAGATTGATTATGAAGGTCTCCGCTCGGGGAAGGTCTGAATGGGGGCATCCTGTTTCCTGTTGACGAAGATGGACAAATCGCATATGCTTTTCGCCACAGACCGGACTGTTCTGGGGCTATATGGCGTTTTCGGAAGATCTTCGCGCCTCCCAATCGCGGACGCGATGAACGGTCCGGGCTGGGGGTGTGTGACACCTGAAAGGGTGGAGAGCCTTGACCGGGTTGGGAAAACATTCAAGCATACGCAGCACGGTGTGGTGCACGACGGTTCTCCTGGCGGTTTTTGCCGCGGCCGGAATCGTTGCGCCCGCCGGCCTGCATGGGGAGGCGAAGATGGCACTGACCATTACATCCAGCGCTTTTGCCAACGGCGGACAGATTCCCAGGACCTATACCTGTGAGGGGCAGGATATCGCTCCTGCGCTCAATTGGACGGGCGTGCCGGAAGGCACGCGCAGCCTGGTACTGATTGTAGACGACCCGGATGCACCTGATCCCAAGGCCCCTAAGATGACGTGGATTCACTGGGTGCTTTACAATATACCGCCGGATGCAGCGGGTCTGCCGGAAGCGGCTGCAACCGGGGACCTGCCCGGAGGCACGGAAGAGGGTTTGAACGACTGGCATCGTACCGGCTACGGCGGTCCCTGCCCACCCATAGGCCGTCACCGCTATTTCTTCAAGCTCTACGCCCTGGACACGATGCTGAAAGGGTTGAAAAAGCCCACGAAGGCAGAAGTCGAAGCGGCAATAGAGGGGCACGTTCTGGCCCAGGCGGAATTGGTGGGCACGTACCAGAAGGGACAGTAACAATCGCTCTGCCTGCGGAAAACAGAGCTTTCTCGCCTTCTTCCCGCGGTCCGCGGACCCCATCTCCGCGGGTACCTGCGGGGATATCTCTTCTCCCTTCTTCCACGAGCCGAGACGTTGCGCAATCGCTCGGGTCGGGGGACCATCCTTCTTCACGTCAACAGCAGCTGATTCATGCGAGATCATAGAGGGAACAAATAATGAATGTCTTGAATGAAAGGCAGGCTGGTTCGCCCGATACATTTGAGGCAGCAAAAAAAAAGGAAAGTGCAAGCCGTTTTGCAAGGTTGTCGCTCGCGGCTTTGGGTGTTGTTTTCGGGGATATCGGGACAAGTCCGCTGTATGCTATTCGCGAATGCTTTCATGGAGAGTATGGTATTCCCATTACCAATCAGAATATTCTTGGTGTTCTTTCTCTCATGTTTTGGGCGTTGATCATGATTGTTGCCTTCAAGTATTTGACCTTTGTGCTCAGAGCCGATAACAATGGTGAAGGAGGCGTTATTGCGTTAACAGCGCTCCTAAGACGAACAAATATTAAGAAAAGCAAAGGGATAGGTCTTGTGGCGGCGGGACTTTTTGCCGCGTGCCTGTTGTACGGGGACGGCATGATTACTCCTGCCATTTCGGTGCTCAGCGCCGTTGAGGGCATTCGGATCATTACACCGGTATTCAAACCGTATGTTATTCCTTTAACCATCGTCATACTGGCCGGATTATTTTTTTTGCAGCGCCACGGCACCGAACGGGTGGGAAGCCTTTTCGGTCCGGTTATTCTGCTCTGGTTTCTTGTCCTTGCCGTTTTGGGGACCATCCAGATTGTCCATGGACCGAAAGTACTGTCCGCTGTTTTTCCATGGTACGGGATACGGTTTCTTGCCGAGAACAGGGTGTATGGTTTTGTCGTCCTCGGCGCCGTTTTTCTCGTCGTCACGGGGGCTGAAGCGCTCTATGCCGATATGGGACACTTCGGGAAGCGTCCCATTCGCCTGACATGGTTCGTCCTGGTGTTTCCGGCGCTGGTACTCAATTATTTCGGACAGGGCGCTCTCCTCATGATCAAACCGGAAGAGTCTCATCATCCGTTTTATGCCCTTGTGCCCGACTGGGCAATGGTTCCCATGGTAGTGCTGGCCACAATGGCCACAATAATAGCGTCGCAAGCTGTAATCACCGGCTCGTTTTCACTTACCCGACAGGCGATCCAGCTTGGATACCTCCCCCGCCTCAGGGTCTCGCACACCTCGGCTGCGCATATCGGACAGATCTATATTGCTCCGGTGAACTGGATGCTCATGGCGTGCACCATCGGTCTGGTTATCGGCTTTCAATCATCCAGCAAACTGGCCGCCGCGTATGGGGTGGCTGTTACTTCGACCATGCTGATCACCACGACGCTCTTTTTCGTGGTTGCCCGGCGCAAATGGGGATGGAGTAGACTCACGGCCGGAGCGCTCGCAGGCCTTTTCTATCTGGTTGATATCCCTTTTTTCTGTGCAAACATCAGTAAGATCTTTCACGGCGCCTGGTTTCCACTGGTGATCGGAGCAGTGTTTTTCCTCGTGATGCTAACCTGGAAGAAAGGTCGAAATATCCTCGTAAAGCAGCTGTTAAATCTCTCACCGACGATTGATGACTTCAAGAAAAGCATCGAAGCAAATCCCCCCCAGAAAGTAAAGGGTCAGGCCATTTTTCTTTCTGGGAACCCGGAGAGGGTTCCACGGGCAATTGTGCAGAACGTGTATCACAACAAGATCCTCCACTCTGACATCGCAATACTCCATCTGGAAACGGAGGATGTTCCAAGAGTCCCGAACTTTGAAAAAATAGAGGCTGAGAAGATTTCCGGTGGTTTCTACAGAATCATTGCACACCATGGGTTCATGGAAACACCGAAAATTGAAAATATCTTCAGCCTGGCCCGGGAGAAAGGCGTTGAATTCAAATTGGACAACCCGAGCTTTTTTCTGGGGCGGGAGAAACTCATCATCGGCGACAAGCCGAAAATGAGCCGGTGGCGGTCAAACCTCTTTCTGTTCCTCTCCAAAAATGCAATGGATGCCAGTTCATTTTTCGACATACCCTCTGATCAGGTCATCGAAGTGGGCGTGCAGTTCGAGCTTTAAAAGGCGATCACGCCCAAAGAGAAATGGCGATCAAAAAAGCCTGAAGTATCGGGATGGGGGCGGCGTCACATCTGTTTGAATAGATGCAGATAATTTCGACTGACGTTAAGCAGTTCCGGTCTTTCCTTAAGCCTGAGTATTCCTCGACCGGTAATGGACCGGCTGACCTTCTCGATCTTGGACACGTTTACGATGGTGCTTCGATGTATTTGCCAAAATTGGTCGGGGTCCAATTCCGATGTCAACTCTTTGATACTTTTTCGAATAAGCGATTCCCCGTCTTCGGTTATGACAAGTGTGTACTTGTCCTTGGCCTGAAAGTAATCTACCTCTCTAACCGGAATGAGACGCACACTGTCTTTGATTTGGACTCTGATCCAATGCAGAAAATCACCGGCTTTTTTTGTGTTTAGGCTGGCCAGGACGTGCTCAACGACCGCTGTCAATCCCGCCGGGGGGGCGGGTGAAACATCCAGATGGTTTTTCAGTCGCTGGATAGTCTGCATCAATCGTTCCCTGGAAACCGGCTTGACCAGATAATCCACCGCCTCTCGTTCGAAGGCCTCGACGGCATACTGGTCGTAAGCGGTGACGAAAACAATGTGACAGACACCGGCGATTTTCTTGGCTACCTCGAGTCCCGAAAGTCCGGGCATTCTGATATCCAGAAAGACGACCTGGGGTCTCTCGGCCTCAACCAATTCAAGCGCTTCCTTACCGTTCTCCGCCTCTCCGCAGATCACCAGGTCCGGCCAGTCCGCTGCCAAGAGGGATTTGAGGTAGGTTCTTAATTCCTTTTCATCATCGGCGATGATGGCTTTATGGGTCATGGTGATGGTCTCCACCCTTCGGCACTTCGACGACTGCCTTAACCCCCGTTGGTTTGTTCTCTTCTATAAGCAATCGCCCTCTTTCCCCGTAAAGCAAGCGCAACCGTTTCCGGACATTGATCATGCCCACTCCGGCCTCTGAACAAGAAGTAAATCCGATTCCATTGTCAATGATTTCGGCCCTGACAAGACCGTCCTTTTCCTCGATCTTTATCAGGATTTCACCTCCACGGATTTGAGGTTCAAGGCCGTGTTTCACGGCATTTTCCACCAGAGGTTGCAGCAGCATAGGGGGAAACGGCTGTTCTTTGAGGTTATCTGGAAGCTCAATCATGAAGCGGAGTCTTTCACCCATCCGGATCTTTAAGATGTTCAGATAGGCGTGAATGATCTCGATTTCCTGATTCAGGGTGATGAGATCGTGGCGGGTCCTTGATAAAGAGGTACGCAGATAATGAATCAGGTCCACCAGCATGGCCTTCCCCCTATCGGGGCTTGTATCTATCAGGCTCAGGATGTTGGAAAGGGTGTTGAACAGGAAATGCGGCTCGATCTGCGCCTGAAGGAGTTTCAAGTTGGCCTCGAGGGCCTCTTTCTCCGTGGAGAGGCGCCTGATTCTTTCCTGCTGAATCTCCAGCCGGCTGACCTTCAGCCTGGTCCTAGAGAAAAAGAAGTAACTGATTGCGCCCCCGAAAACGATTGCTAATATGATCGCCTGCAGCAAATTTCTTGGCGTCCATTGCAGAGCCATGGGAAAAAATTGCCGAAGCATAAAGGGGCCCAGGTACAGGCCTATCAAGGTCCCTCCGGCCACCCCCATGATGAGAATAGAGATTACGGAGGTGATCTTCTGTGGTTTGACCAGCCAGAAAAGAAGGTTAATGAGCGAAGAGATGGAAATCCCGAAGGATTCTGAAATGATCAGAACGGGGAGAAAGGAATCGCCAATGCCTATGATGGTCAGGAAGACGGCGATCAAGGCTGAGATGGTAACCGCGTAGAGGAAATCAAAGATAAGATGCCTCAGGTTGATATGCTGGCTGATAACACCTTGATGTTCTTGATCTTGTAAAAGATATCTCATATCTGGATTGAAAACCCGCTAGTGCCCGGAATCCATTTGTGAATGGGCACTTTCTAAAAGGTATATTGCAAACCAATCATCCATTGGTAATTCAAGAGGCCCTTGAACTCCGTATCGTCTCTCCCCTCGTTTACCGTTCCGACGGTAAAGAGCTGCATGTGATTTCCGAGAATGTAGGACGCAAGCGCCGTCAATTGGCCGGACCAGTCATCCAGATTCTGCGTCCAGCGGAAGGTCAAGTCCATGCAGTTTTTAATATTGTTCCGATTGTACTGGAGAAGAACGTAGTTCCTTCTCAGGAGTCGCAATCCCGTATTGACCGTCTGTCCGAGTGTCAGTTGTCCCAAATCGGATATGATGCCGCCGTAAGAAAGGTCCTCCGCCGCTTTTCGCCGCAAGGCATAGTAACGATCCGCCTCTGCGTCAGTATACCCAGGACCGTAATAGGCATATTCCCCCGTAAACGTACCGCCGTCCGGAAATGTGTAAGAGCTGCCCACCAGAATCACCGGCTGGACGGCGCAATCGTCGCTGTAAATCCTTTCCATTGAGGCCCCGAAAGGTGAATTGTCCTCCCGGGGATATAGCGCATAACCACCTCGGATCATAGCGCCTTCAGCATAAATGAGAACAGCATCGGAGACGGTCAGGCCGCCGAAAAATCCCAGGCTGTTTTCGGAGTTCTCACGGTGTGTGAGGACAATCGATCCATAGCCCTCCCGGCCTTGGTAGTCCATTTTCAACGCACAGGCCCTTTCAAAAGAGCCGGGCAGATTGATGTCGTTTCGTCCCTCGTCTGTATTTGCGATGAAAGAAACCGTCCAGGTGCTGTCCGGAATCCAGACCACCCGGCCGAAGTCCATCCCGGGAACCTCCACATAAGGGTTGCGGCGGCCATTGTCCAGAAAAAAGGGATTGGAGGGCGAAAAGAGAAACGAGGGTCCCCACTGCAGATTTTCCCGGCCATAGGATACGAAAAGATCTTCTCGCGCCCTCCACCTGGCCAGCCACTCATTGATGTACAGGTCGTTCTCCCAGTCTCCGGTCCCCTCACGAACCCCTTGTTCCCATATCTGGTATTCGAGATGCAGTCTTGGTTTGACCATGAGATCAAGTGCATCGGTCTGGAGGGCCAGATCGGGTCGAAATTCCATATTCCCATCATAACGCGGAATCTGCAAGAAATCGTTGCCGGGATTTTGGGTTGAATCGGACGGCTGCTGGACAATGCCGTAACTCAGAATCCGGAGATCGAAGTGGAATGCTTCAGCCAGCTTGCCGAATACCGATGAATGCAGGCTATCTCCCTCTTCAGACAGCACCGGTCCCGGCCGCCATATTACTCCCGTAAGGACAAGGAAGATGACGAAGAGACTCAATTTTTTAGACCGGGTCGTGTGCATCCGTACTCATCTTGTCAATAAGTTGAGGTTGAACACGGAATCCGGAATCTTCCTGATCACGACCCTGCCGTAATTCATGGTCGTCACATCGTTTTTTATCAGCGCATTGGTGATGACCATCTTGGAAATGAACTCCCGGGGTTTGCCGTCGATAGTAATGCTGTTCTTGTATTCGAATACGGCGATCTTGAACATCTTTCCTGAAACGGTATAAAATGCGGCCTTGAGCCCGACCAGCCTCTCCATGGATATCCAGTATAGAATTCGGTCATACGTCGCTCTGTTGTCCGTGGCCTTCAGATCGAAGAGGTAACACTTTTCACCGTTCACCATGTCTTCCGATGTCTTCAAGATTTTGTAATCCCCCGCATAATTCGTGGAGGCAATATCACCATTTGCCGCACCTCCGAGCAGTTTCTGCCGCGGAGAAATGGGAACCGGTTTGGACAGGCCCGGTTTTGCAAACCACATGTTGCGGTCCAGCATCAGAAGTTTCTGCCCCTTTACATTGGGGGGTGCAAGGAATTCCGCCAGGGAATTGAATCCCCGGGCCCTCACGCGGAGCGTTCTTTGCTGCTCGCGTCCCCTTTCGACGGATCGGATATGGATCCGCCATTCCACCCCATCTGCATTTCCTCGGGCCTGATCCGCCTTTCGAAGGATATCCTTAGGGGACAGGGAGGCATAAGCGGAAGAAAGATGAAGGCCCACGCCCATAACTATAAGTACCGCCCAAAGGAGCCTCTTCCGGAATAGTCTGATAGATGGGTTCGTCATTGTTATTTTTCTCCTCTCATTAGTCACTCTGGAAATGCCGGGACCAAAAAGCCCCTTCAAGGGGTTGCCCAAAGCCGGACCCTCCGCACACGAATCCATATTATTCCATGTTACACATGGCCGAGAGCTTCTACCACATTTTGTGCCGCTGCCCGCCTGGCCGGAATGATAGCGGCCAGCAAGGAAAGCCCAACCAGACAAAGCACCAGAATGAGCAGAAAATGGGGGACCAGGTCGACCACCAGCGGCACGGGCGTGGATACGCCCGGAGGCGTGTAGGTGGGAGAAATGATCTTGATGGCGCCCCACACGATCACATGCAGAAAGATTCCTATGACGCTGCCGAAGAGCCCCAGGAGCCCGCCTTCCAGGGCGAAAATGAACGATACGCCTCTGCGCTTCAGGCCGAGCGCCCTCAGAGTCCCGATCTCTCTCGTTCTTTCCAGGACAGCCATGCCCATGGTGTTGACGGTGCTCATGATCACGATCACCAGGACGATGGAAAACAGGAAGAGAAAGATCATGTCAAACATGCCTCTGACCTTATAGTAAAACAGGGAGAGTTCATTCCAAGTCTTTATCTCGGTGGAAATGCCGGCCTGGTTCAGCCTGTTCAACAGTTCCGTGCGCATGGCCTCCGTCTGTTTCCAATCATTCAGGAGAACGACGATTCTTTCAGCGGATTTCGTATCCACGAGCGACTGGGCGAAATCAAATGTGCACCGCATATATTTGTCATTTGTCGCATCCGAACCGGTATCGTATACCCCCCTGACGAGAATATCCATTGCGTTCATTTGCCCTCCGATCGTGGTCGCCATGACGACCCCATCGGTACCGGGCGTGAAGCCGAGGTATCTGGCCAGATCCTGACCGGCTTCGACCCCATAGCTGATCTTATCGTCCAGGGTTTTTCCCTTCACAGGTCTGAAATCAGCCCAGGCTCCCTTTATGATCTTCTCATCCTTCGGCACCACTCCCTGCGCGATGAAGATGGTGGATGCGGTTCCGTTTGATACGATGCCGCTCACATGTATCTCCGGGGTCGCTACAACGACTCCATCTTCCGCTGAGACGATCTTTATGATCCGCTCGGTTTCTTCCTTCGAGAGCATATATTTTTCCGGCTCGAGCTTCCCTTTTTCATTCCATCCGGCCTTGAAAATCGTCAAGTTTCCGAGACCCTCCCCCCGGATTGCCGAGACCCTCAATCCATGATACATGTAGCTGACATACCCGTAGAAAAGGCTGACGGCCGCGAAGCCCACGCCGATGGCCAGCAGGGTGACAA
>CAZWEV010000065.1:0-21466 GCA_964633015.1 uncultured Desulfobacteraceae bacterium
CAAGTTGAGCTTGCGAAATCCCGCTATCGGGAGCGCGCGAAGAAAAATGGATGAAAGCGTACGTACTGGTACTTCGAGGTCAATTTTCAAGCGCAACGCAGGAGACGCGGGGCTCTCCGCCGCCGAAGTAGGTTGCCCGTGAGAAATACGGGTGAATCGTATGACAGTTTTCTTTATTGTGGTTCTGCCCGTTTTTGCGTACATTCGGGTTAGAGCTGCCCGACCTTTTAGTGGCGGAAATGACCGCAAAGTTTTATGATGACCGCAGATGTGTCTGCCGGGAAAAGGGAAGGGCAAAAGGCAGGATGCGTATGCCATGAAACAGGAGCGAAAAACGGGATAAAAGCATGGTGGGTCGTGGACGACCGTCTCATGAGAAGCCCCGGAGAGATCGACAGGGGCGGGAGGTGCCGATGCAGCGCATGAAGGCCCTGGTGAAAGGGAAGCCCGAGGTTGGGCTCTGGATGGAAGAGGTCCCTGTTCCCGGCATGGGGATCAATGACGTCCTGATCAAGGTCCAGAAGACCGCCATATGCGGTACCGATATCCACATTTATAACTGGGACGAATGGGCCCGGAAAACCATTCCGGTACCCATGGTTATCGGGCACGAGTTTGTAGGCGTCATCGCGGAAATGGGGAGTAATGTGCATGACTTCAAGGTGGGGGACCTGGTAAGCGGTGAAGGACATCTGGTCTGCGGACGCTGCCGCAACTGTCTGGCGGGGCGGCGGCATCTCTGCATGCATACCATGGGGGTCGGAGTGAATCGTGCCGGGGCGTTTGCCGAGTATCTCTCTATCCCGGTTACGAATGTCTGGTATTGTGATCCAGGTATTCGCCGGGATATCCTCACCTGTTTTGATCCTCTCGGGAATGCGACCCATACGGCTCTCTCCTTTGACCTGTTGGGGGAAGATGTGCTCATAACCGGCGCCGGCCCGATCGGCTGTATGGCGGCTGCTATTGCAAGGCATGCGGGTGCGAGATATGTGGTCGTAACGGATGTTAATCCATACCGGCTGGATCTGGCAAAAAAAATGGGTGCTACCATGGTCCTCAACGCGGAAAAGGAGGGCATTGAAGAAGCCCAGGAAAAGCTGGGCATGAAGGAGGGCTTTGACGTGGGGCTGGAGATGTCGGGCAGCCCGGAAGCACTGCGGTCCATGTTGGCAACTATGTGTCACGGTGGAAAAATTGCTCTCCTGGGGATTTTGCCTGATCAAACCCCGATAGACTGGAATCTGGTGGTCTTCAATGGGCTTACCATCAAAGGCATTTATGGGCGGGAGATGTATGAGACCTGGTACAAAATGACCGTGATGATCCAATCGGGTCTTGACATTAGCCCGGTCATCACCCATCGTTTTCATTATACCGAGTATCAAGAGGCATTTGAAGTCATGCGCTCAGGAAAATCCGGAAAAGTTATCCTGGACTGGACTGAGGGGTGACCGCGACCCCGAACGTATCAGGCCAAGGCATAGGGAGGGAGAAATGTACGGGAAGATAAGAGAGCATCTCGCTGGGGAATTGAAAGAAATTCGCCGGAGCGGCCTGTACAAGGACGAGCGGGTCATATCAAGCCGTCAGGGAGGCGAGATTGACCTGGTCGGCGGTCGGCGGCATGTGCTCAATCTGTGCGCGAATAACTACCTCGGGCTTTCCGGAAGACAGGAACTTGTGGAGGCTTCAAAAGACGGTCTGGAACGCTGGGGCTACGGACTGTCCTCGGTCCGTTTTATTTGCGGCACGCAGGCCCTGCATAAGGATCTGGAACGAAGGGTATCGGAATTCCTGGACACCGAAGACACTATCCTGTATTCTTCCTGTTTTGATGCGAACACCGGGTTTTTCGAGACCATCCTGGGACCCGAAGATGCGGTTATTTCTGATGAACTGAATCACGCAAGCCTGATAGACGGCATCAGGCTCTGCAAGGCCCAGCGATTCAGATACAAGAACAATGACATGGTTGACCTCGAGACCAGGCTCAAGGAAGCTGCGGGAGCGAGGTTCCGGCTCATCGCGACCGATGGGGTCTTTTCCATGGACGGTATTGTAGCGAATCTGAAGAGCATCTGCGACCTGGCGGATACCTATGATGCACTGGTCATGGTGGATGATTCCCATGCTACCGGGTTCGTTGGCAGAACAGGCAGGGGAACACCGGAGTATTACGGGGTTTCTGATCGGATCGATATCATCACATCGACCTTTGGAAAAGCCATGGGCGGCGCGTCCGGGGGATTTACCAGCGGCCGGAAAGAGATTATTGACATGCTGCGTCAGCGTTCCCGGCCCTATCTTTTTTCCAATACGCTCGCACCCGGTGTGGCCGCAGCCGTTCTGAAAGCGATAGAAATGATTGCAGGGTCCACAGAACTTCGGGACAGGCTGGAACAGAACACCCGGTATTTCCGTACCAGGATGAAGGATGCGGGATACAGGATTACTCCGGGTGATCATCCGATCGTGCCTATTATGCTGGGTGATGCAAAAGTCGCTTCCCGGATGGCCGAACGCCTGTTGGAAGAAGGTATCTATGTTATCGGCTTCTTTTATCCCGTGGTGCCGAAAGGAAAGGCACGGATTCGGGTTCAGGTTTCTGCGGCCTTGACCAGGGAGGATCTTGATCGGGCTGTTGACGGTTTTATAAAAGCCGGAAGGGATCTCGGCATTGTTGCAAGGGAGCAGTAGAGATCCGGTTGGTATCCGGCTTGGTAGAGCCTTTGTTCTCTGATTTCCGGAAAGAAAAGATGTCAAGCAACCCGGCTCTTTTGAAAAGGAGAAACGACTATACGGTACCGGTACTTCATCTGTCTTCTTATCTTTCTCTGCTACGTTCTCGTCTTCTTCCACCGGCTCTGTCCTGCGGTCATAGCCCTTGATATCCAGTCGGCCTTCGGGATCAACGGGACCCTGCTGGGTCTTTTCGGTTCGGCGTATTTTTACTCCTATGCCTTCATGCAGTTGCCCGCCGGCCTCATGGCAGATTCATGGGGTCCCCGAAGGACGGTATCAGCATTTTTTGTCCTGGCCGGGATCGGGTCCATCCTGATGGGCATCTCCCCGAACCTGACACTGGCCATTGTGGGACGCATCCTTGTGGGCGTCGGGGTTTCAACGGTCTTTGTCTGTAATTTCAAGCTCCTCTCCGAGTGGTTTACCGTTCGTCAATTTGTCATCATGGGAGGAGTGTTTATGACCATGGGCGGGATCGGCGCACTTATTTCCAGCGCTCCCCTGGCGTGGGCAAGCAATGTCATGGGCTGGAGAATGACACTGATAACCGTGGGAGGTGTCACCCTGCTCCTGGCGGTTCTGGTCCATGTCTTCGTACGCAATCGACCTTCTGACAGGGGACTTCCTCCCGTCAGAATGGACCATGGAGAGAAGCAGGCAGGCATCGGTTTGATGAAAGGCCTGGGAATGGTCATTTCCTCCTTTCGTTTCTGGCCCGTGGCCGTCTGGGCCTTTTGCGTTGTGGGGATATCGTTTGCCGTCGGGGGATTGTGGGCCGGTCCCTATCTTATGCAGGTCTATGGCCTGAGCAAACCGGCGGCCGGGGGAGTGCTTTCCACATTCGCTCTCGCGCTAATAGTGGGCAGTCCCCTGCTGAGCTGGCTGGCCAATCAATTCGGCAGGAAACCGGTGCTCACGGGCTGTAGCGTGCTCTTGCTGTTGGTCTGTTCGCTTATGGTCTGGTTCGTGGATCGCATGCCCGTTCCTGTCCTGTATGTATTGTTTTTCTGCTTTTTTCTCACCGGGGGATCCGTCGGCCCGGTTATTGCCACGGTTGCCAAGGAATCGTTTCCCATTGCCATTTCAGGGACTTCCGTGGGTATGGTCAACATTTTTCCCTTTATAGGGGCGGCCGTATTTCAATTGCTTATAGGTGCGGTGTTGAGCGGCGGAAGCCGGGGACAGATTGTCTACACCGTACCGGGCTTCCGCCAGATGTTCCTGATTTGTCTGGCAGGGGCATTTGTGTCAATGGTGGTTGTATTCTTCATGAGAGAGACCCTGGATCGCACGGGGAAACCTGTCCGGGTCTTCCACCAGCGGTGGGCGGTAAACAACAACTGATCAGGATTTTTCATTGAAAGGGGACCTTATGGATCTGAAGCAAACACTCGTCGTCATTATCATCCTTTTCTTCACCGGAATAGCGGGAATTGCGGCGGGCGATGAGCTGTGGTTGTCAAATGGTGATCACCTGACCGGAAAAGTGATTGGGATGGACGCGGAAAAACTGCAATTTGAGACGACCTATGCAGGAAAAATTGCCGTTTCCTGGAAGGAGATTACGAACCTGCAAACTGAAGAGCCCGTCAGCGTCGTTCTGAAGGACGGCAGCGTGGCAAAAGGAGCCATAGAGACCGGACCGGTCGGGAGAGTGCAGGTGAAATCAAGGTCGATGGAGACGCCGGTCGCTTTTCTGCTCTCCGAGGTCAAACAGATTAACCCGCCCCCTGCAGGACCTCCGGTGAAACTGAATGGGAGACTAAATATCGGGGTGACAACTACAAGTGGGAACACGGAAACGGGCACCTATTACGGTGAAGGAAAGTTGACTGCGCGTTCTCAAATGAACCGTTTCATTCTCGGCGCCAGGGTCAATAAAGAGGTAGACCATGGGGAAACGACCGCTGATAGCCAGAACGCATATATGAAATTTGACCATTTTGTCTCAAAGAAGTTCTTTTTTCAGGCCAACATAGCGGGAACAAAGGATAAGTTCAGGGATCTGAATCTGAGAAGTACCTTTGGCCTGGGCGTGGGCTACCAGTTCCTGGAATCAGACAGGACTAATCTATCGTTTGAGGCAGGCGTGAATTACGTCAATGAAGATCACATCGTCGGCGAAGACGATAGTTACCCGGCAGGCGGATGGGGATGGCATTTTGATCATTTTTTCTTTCCGAAGGCCCTTCAGTTTTTTCATGACGACCAGGGACTGGTAAGCCTGGAGGATGCAAAGAATATAACCATACAGAGTCAGACGGGGTTCCGGTTTTTCCTGTTCAAGAATCTGAACGCTACCACCCAGGTCAATTATGACTGGGATAACAGCCCCCCGCCAGGGGTGAAAAAGGCGGATAGAACATTTGTGGTTACTCTTGGTTACGAGTTTTAATTTTGATGAAGCCTCTACCTCTGGTGAAGGGCCCGGATAGGTTCTCATGATCCGGGGTGTGGAAAGGCTTCCTCTTTGAGCTTGCGTCAGGGGTCTTATGATGCGTTTCGCTCTAGGGTAGTGCCAGGCGCTGAAAAAGCGCCTGGCCGAAGGTCAGGAGGGAAATGGGAAATCTATTGGATTTCCTGGTCCAGTTTTTTGCTGAGTGCCTGAATTTCCGGGGAGAGCTTCGGTTTGGTAAGGATCACCACAAGATCAAAATCCCCCTTTTCGTTCTCGCCGTTCCGGGAGAACGTTACCGTGAGCCGGTTCCCGTCTTCCCCTTTCTCCACGGACATCGTCTCACCATCCACGAGCAGAAGGCCGGAGATGCCCTTGGCTTCATTCAGAAACTGCTCCTTGAAGGTTTCGGTCAGGGGGGATACAAGGGTCACCTGGAGCCCCTCGGTGCTGTGGAGCGCGATGACGGCTTCGTTTACGCCCAGGACAGTGGATGAAAGGAGATGGTTTTCATCTCCCCGGCCGTTTCCCTGCACAATTGCGATCCGGGTGGGAATTTCTCCGTTCAGGGGGGAGACGACCAGACCGTCCGTGGGACCCGTCGGAGAGAGCATCCGCTCGAACTGCAGGTCGGTGATAACGTCGGCATAGTTCCCGTATCCGAGATTCTCATCAAAAGATTCAAAACCATTGTCCTGCCCCCTGGTCAGGATCACTTCGTCATATTCCCGGTCCAATTCCTCATCAGGGATGCTGAAATCGATGGCTTCCGGCTTGCATTCGGCCCAGCAGAGGGCGCATCCCAGGCACCTGCGGCAACTGAGACAGCGTTTTGCTTCCTGAACCGCCAGTTCCTCGGGAAATCCGGTCTCAACCTCAACAAAATTTCCGCGCCGCTCGTCCACGGAGATCTCCGGCATTCCCGCCCGCGGCGAAGGTACATCGTCAAACGGAATGATGTATCGCTTTTCCTTCTCGTAAATCATTTATTTGCTCCTCAGGTAGTCATGTATTCCCAGGGCGGCACGTTTTCCCGCCGCGACGGCACGGATGGCAATATCGGGGCCTGATACCACGTCTCCGCCGGCGAACACGCCGGGGACATTGGTTGAGCCGGTATCTTCGTCTATGTCAAAGGTATTCCATCGCGTGATGGTGAATTCGTGGCCTTCACCCAGAAACTCCAGATTCGTGGCCTGGCTGATGGCGGGTACGATGGTTTCCGCGTCAATGACGTATTCAGAGCCTTCGATGGGGACAGGCCGTCTTCTTCCGGAGGCATCCGGCTCTCCCAGTTCCATCTTGATGCACTTCATTCCGGTGACCCTGCCGTCTTTGCCCAGGATCTCCACCGGAGCGGCCAGGTACTGGAGAATCACGCCTTCATGCTCCGCTGCATCAATTTCCCACGGATTGGCAGGCATCTCCTTCCGGGTCCTCCGATACAGGATGTACACCTCGTCAAACCCCATTCTCCAGCCCACCCGGGCAGAGTCTATGGCCGCATTTCCCCCGCCGATGACAATGAGTTTCCCTTTTGCCTCCGGCGCCTGCCCCAGGGCCTGCTCGCGCAGAAACGTCACGCAGTCCACAATGCCTTTGCCTTCATATTCGTCCTCTCCCGGGACCCGCAGCTTCAGCCCCTTGTGGCACCCGGCCCCGATGAACACGGCGTCATTGTTTTTCCTGAGGTCATCGAAAGAAATATCGTCTCCCACCCGGGTGTTGTACTTGATATCGATTCCCATATTTGCGATGAGGTCAACCTCGCGCTTGAGGAGTTTCTTGGGGAGCCGGTATTCCGGAATGCCCACCCAGAGATACCCGCCTGGTACCGGCAGGGTTTCGTAAACAGTAATATTCTGGTAGCCTTCCCTCGCAAGGTCATAGGCACACGTGAGACCCGCAGGACCCGCCCCGATGACGGCAATTTTTTCAGGATATTTCTTTTCCGGGGTTTCATACACCGGTTCTATGCCTTCCTTGATTTCCACATCAGCGGCGAATCTCTTGAGGAAACAGATGCTGATGGGTTCATCAAGGTACTGCCGGTTGCAGGCGGTTTCGCAAGGGTGCGGGCACACCCTTCCGATACTGCCGGGGAGGGGGAGCCGGTCTCTGATGGTGGCCAGGGAGTCCAGGGGCTTCCCGTCCGCGATCTGGGCCACGTAGGTCCTGATGTCCAGGTGAGCGGGACAGGTTCGCTGGCACACGGGCTGGTCTTCCTTGAATATGTTGTATTCACCGGTCCCGGGATTGAAGTAGTCCACCGCGGTCCTGAAGCCGAATCCCTCGCTAAAATCATCAAACATGTTTACCGGGCAAACCCGTATACACGCCTTGCAGTCATTGCACTTGGAGTTGTCCACGCGCAGGCTGTGCTTCAGGATATGGGCCTGGATTTTTCCATCATCTTTTCTGATCTTCCTGATGTCACTGTACGGCAGAATTTTGACTTTGTCATGATTGCGCACCCTGTCCAGGGCAGGATTCAGGAATGCTTTTTCAGCTTGTATGATCCGGTCCCTGGGTATCCTCTCCGCGCCCAGGGAGGGGAATTTTTCAACGAGGGTAACCTCTGCACCTGCCTCAGCTTGTTCAAGGGCGGCCTGAATCCCCTGCAGGCCGCCTCCAACGATCAACACTTTCTTGTTTTCCACTTTGTTACACCTCTTGAGGAATGACTTGAAACAGGGGTGACCGCCCGGAGATACCCTCCACCGCGACCATCCCTTTCCGTTTGAGAGCGGTGATGTACCGGAATACCCTCTCAGCCGGGATGGACAGGGCGCCAGCCAGGTCTTTTACCGATCGCGCTCCCTCTTTCAACGTGAGAAGGATCTCCTGCACCTCTGTTTCTTCAACAATGATCATGTCCATGGCACGGTTGAACTCATGCTCGGTGAAGATCTCGCCGTACATGTTCCCGGTCTCAAGAAACGGGGTCCTTTTTCCGAGGACCCACCGGAACTTCTCGCCGGCGAGCACCGCTTCCGCCACCTCAAGTTTCTTGAAGATCTCGGGTGCCTTGAGCCGGTCACCGCCCTGGCCGATGGCACCGAGTTCCCTGATTTTGGCATCGAATTCGGAGACGATGTTTACGAAAACAGATGCCTCACCGGACGAACACTGCCTGAAGGCCAGGCGGTTTTCATTGACGCCAATGTGCTTCAAGAGCTTTTTCGTCAGGTCTATCCTGGCCTGGGCCTGGTAATTCCCAGTAATATAATGACAGTCTCCGAAGTAGCAGCCGACCACCGCGAGACCGTCAAGCCCTTTCTTGAAGGCCTTGGCAATAAGGGCAGGATCCAACCGGCCGGTACACATAAGCCGTACTATTTTGATATCAGGAGTATATTGTAGTCTGGAAACTCCAGCTAGATCAGCAGCCGAGTATCCTCACCACGTACAGCAAAAGGTCAGAATCTTGGGAACAAATTCAGCCAAGGGAAACCTCCTTTAAGGTTTGTTGTGTGTCGCTTGTTGTCTGTTGCACCTTGCATCATGCATTCCATGCCGGTTCGAACATGCGATGCAATGACCATTCAGCCACCCAAGTAAGCATCAAGTTCGGCCGTTATCTGCTGGTCGGTAAAGGAATTGATGGTCAGGGCATGCTGGTAACAGGTTGCCGCGCATACCCCGCATCCTTTACAGGCTACATCAATGACATGGACCTTCCTTCCTTTTTCCGTCTGGTGTATTTCAAGGGCGCCGTACGGGCAGAGGGCCACACAGAGGCCGCATCCCCTGCAGGCGTCTTCATCGGCCAGCACGGAAATAACCGGCTCGACCACCACCGATCCTTTTGAAAGGGGGATGGAGGCACGGGAAGCCGCACCGAGTCCCTGTGCCACCGTCTCCCGGACGTTGGCAGGAAAACGGGCGCTCCCGCACAGGAAGATCCCGTCTGTGGCAAAATCCAGGGGACGCAATTTGACGTGCGCCTCCAGGAAAAAGCCATTGCCATCCACCGGGACTCTGAGGAGCTGGGAGGTTTTGTGCGCATCCTCATTGGAAACAAGGGGAGTCGAGAGCACCACCAGGTCAGCCGGGAGATCCATATCCCTGCCAAGCAGGGCATGGTGGACCTTGACCCCTTCAGGGCCCACTTCCGGTGGCTCCGCAGAATCGTAATTAATGTAGCGGACCCCTTTGGCCTTTGAATTGCGGAACATCTCCTCGTTTTCAACACCGTACATCTGCATGTCGCGGTAGAGGATGGAGACCCGTGAATCGGGGATTGCATCCCGGATCAGCATGGCGTTTTTTACGGCCGTCTGACAGCAGATCCTTGAACAGTACGGTCGCTCCTCGTTCCGGCTGCCCACGCACTGGATCATGACCACGTTTTTTGTACCGGAATCAAGGCCCTTTTTGAGAAGGTCTTCCAGCTCAAGCTGCGTGATGACCCTCTTTCCGTCATAGCCGTACATGCCTGTGGGGACGAACGGGGTAGCCCCGGTGGCGACTACGATGACGCCGATGTCTATATTCTTGACCCCTGTTTCCGTTTCGATATCCACCTTGTACTTTCCGATGAAACCTTCAACGCTCTTCACGTCGGCTTTGGTGAATACGGTGATTTTGGGGTGATTATTTACCGCCTTGATTTTTTCAACGACGAATTCTTCCGCGCTGCGCATGCCCGGACCCAGCTTGTTAAGCCTGTTGAGCATGCCTCCGAGCTCTTTTTCCTTTTCTACCAGCACTACTTCATAGCCGCGGTTCGCCAGGCCGAGGGCAGTGCCCATTCCGGCAATGCCTCCCCCAATCACCAGTCCGCGGGGGCAGACTTCGGACATGATGGGCTCTTTGGGCTCCAGAAGCGCGGCTTTGGCAACGCCCATGCGTATAAGGTCCTTGGCTTTTTCGGTACCAGCCTCTTTCTGCTGCATGTGCACCCAGGAACACTGGTCCCTGATATTGGCCATCTCGAAGAGGTAGGGGTTCATGCCGGCTTCGGCACACGAGCTGCGGAAAAGGGGTTCATGGGTCCTCGGCGTGCAGGAGGCGACGACCACCCTGTTGAGATTCTGCTCTTTGATCCCCTTTTTTATTTCATTGATTCCCGTCTCGGAACAGGTATAAAGGTTCCTCTGCACAAAGGTCACATGGGGCAGGGTCTTGGCAAATTCCTCGAGTTCTTCCATCTCGAGATACCCGGCGATATTGGACCCGCAGTGGCAGATGAATACCCCAATCCTGATGTCTTGATCATTGTTCTCAGGCAACGGCTTTCTCCTTTTCTTCATCCTCCTGAAAGGCAATTTCTGCGGCACGTTCTGCGGCGCTGGAGGCCTGTGCCACGGACTCGGGGACATCCATGGGCGATTCAGCGCACCCGCATACGAAAATACCCGGGACCGTCGTATCCACCGGAGAAAGGGGGCTTGTCTTGACGAACCGGTAGTCATCAAGTTCGAACCCGGCAATTCCGGAAAGTTCGATGATGCCGTTCGACGGTGCACAGGCAGTTGCGAGGATCACCATCTCAAATTCCTCGGCCTTCACCTTCCTCTCCTTCGTGTCTTCGTAGATCACAACCGGATTACGGTTGGGTCCCTCGGTGATTTCAGCCACTCTGCCGCGCATATAGGTGATTCCCGATTTATTGCCGCCCCGGATCTTGTACTCTTCGAAGCCCTTTCCAACGGCCCGGATATCCATCCCGAAGATGGTGGACGTGGTCTCCGGTTCATGCTCGTTGGCGATGATGGCCTCCTTGATGGAGTGCATGCAGCAGTATCCGGAGCAGAACGGATAAAACCGGAAGTCCCGCGAGCCCACGCACTGGATGAATGCAAGCTTTCTTGCCGGGGCAAAGGAGGCCGCCCTTTTCTTCATCGCTTCAAGTGGTTCCACAATAGCCAGGTGTGCCTCGTATTTTTCCGCCCATTTCTTGTGATCGTCATCATCATATTGGCCGGACTGAAATTTTCCGTAGAAGGTCTCTGAGTCCTCGCCGTGTTTTTCTTCGAAGCGTGCCAGGGCCTTGGCCGATTTCTTTTCCTTCTTTTCCAGTTCCCTGATTTCCGCTTCAACTGCCAGGTCTGATGGCCTGTCCACGTGACCGCCGGTCGGACCGCTGGCACTCAGGAGCCGTTCAAACTGGATGGCGGTTACCACATTGGGTATTTCCTGGAACCGGTATTCCGGGATCCGTGACGGATCAAAGACGTCATAACCGGCGGCAACTATAATGGACGCCACATCAAGTTCCAGGACCTGGTCTTTCTGGTCAAAGTTGATGGCATCAGCCTGGCAGGTCTTGGCACAGATCCCGCATTTCTTCCCGTTCAACTGGCGGCAGTAGTCCGGGTCAATGGTCCGGGTTGACGGGATTCCCTGGGCAAACAGGGGGTAGATGGCCTTCCGTGTGCCAAGTCCCTCCTCGTAGGCATCGGGAACGATTGTGGGACACGTCTCACTGCAGGCGCCGCACCCCGTACACTTGTCCTCTTCAACATACCGGGCTTTTTTGCGTACCGTGACCTTGAAGGCCCCTGCTGCTCCCTCCACCTTTTCCACCTCGCTGTAGGTCAGGAGGTCTATATTGGGATGTCGACCGACATCCAGCATCTTCGGTGAGAGGATTCAGATGGCGCAGTCATTGGTGGGGAACGTCTTGTCCAACTGGGCCATCTTGCCGCCGATGCTGGGGAGCTTTTCCACCAGGTGCACCTTAATCCCCATATCAGCGAGGTCAAGGGATGACTGCATTCCGGCGATCCCGCCGCCAATCACGAGTATTTCCTTGCTCACAATGTTTTCCTCCACGTTATGAATACCGAACCGGGGCGTACCTTATTTTAACCGTTCCGCCACCAGGTCATACAGGTCATCGATTTCGAGTTCCAAGTCAAAGGCCGATTTTGCACACCGGAAGTGGATCTGGCACTTGGGACAGGCGGTGATAAGGGTTCCCGCCCCGGTGCTGCCGGCCTCAGCCAGCCGCTGGACCTGAATTTCCTTGGAGCAACTGGAGCAATTCATCCAGCCGCTGGTCCCGCAGCAGACCGCGTTTTCACGGGAGCGCGGCATCTCCACCAGCTCAACTCCCGGCAGTGCTTTCAGAATATCTCTGGGCGCGTCATAAATGCCGCTGAGCCGCCCCAGTCTGCATGGGTCGTGATAGGTCACCTTCTTCTCCGATTCCTGGAACTCAACGGCCCCTTCCTGGATTTTTTCCGACAGGAAGTCCAGGATGTGGACCGGCTCGAATTCAAGTTCACCGAAATATTTCGGATAGAGATTCTTGACCGTATAGAATCCTTCCGGACAACTGAATACCACTCGCTTCGCCCCTGAATCGCGAATAATATCCAGGTTCATTCGGGCCAGTTTCTTGAAGGTCGCTTCGTCTCCGTTCCAGAGGGCGTCGTGGCCGCAGCATCGTTCGTCGTTGCTTACCACCGGCTCGATGCCGCACCCGTTCAGGATTTTCAGGACGTTTCTGGCACTATCGATTGATCCGGCATCAATATCCCTGAAGATCACGTCAAAATAAGGTCTGCACCCGACGAAATAGAAGATGTCGCCTTTATCAACCGTTTTCCCATCCTCGATCCAGAAAGTCCTGTTTTGCTTGATGTCCTTGGTCTGGATAGCCCAGATGCTTTGGAGCATCCCATTATGGGTGGGGGTGCCGTCAATTCCCGCGGCGTGCGCCTCTCCCCTGATAAGGCGGATAAATTCCGGGAAATCGATGTTGGCGGGGCATCGGACACTGCACTGGGCGCATGTCAGGCAATTCCAGATGGTATCGTCGGACATCTCCTCCAGGCCGTACAAAGACCGCTCGATGATTTGCCTCGGGGAAAAATCAGGGAAGACCCGTGCAACGGGACAACTTCCGGTGCATACCCCGCAGTCAAGACAGTAATAGGTCTGGGTCATGTCAATCAATTCGGGAATAGCAGTCATTACAAACCTCGAAATACCGGCCTTTCTCAGGCCGCCTTTTTCAGTGTGGATGGTCCAAGATTCTTGATCTTTTCGGTAAAGGATGTTGCTATTTCTGCGAAACGCGTCCCTTCAGCGGAGGAAACCCACTCCAGGCTCAACCTGTCCAGATTGATGCCGAGAACCTTCACCAGATCCTGGGTCATTTTGAACATCCTTTCGGCCTTTACATTACCGTCCAGGTAATGGCAGTCGCCGATGTGTCAGCCGGCCACCATCACGCCGTCGGCCCCCATTTGAAAGGCCTTGAGGATGAAGTTCGGATTCACGCGGCCGGAGCACATGACCCGGATGAGTTCCACATTGGGCGGATACTGAAACCGGCTCACGCCTGCCAGGTCGGCAGCAGAATACGCACACCAGTTGCAGGCGAAAATGACAATTCTTGGACTGAATTCTTCTCCCATATCGACTCCTTGAGAATTTTCTTGACCGGTTTGACTGCACCCCGTCTATCCGGAGAATACAGCTTCCACCATCGTCAGTATTTCCTGGTCATCAAAGTGAAAAACCGATGCCGCGCCGGTGGGGCAGGCGACTGCGCAGGCCCCGCATCCCTTGCAGAGCGCCTCATGCACAAAAGCCGCGACCTTTCCTGCTTCGTTCTCCTGCAGAACCACCGCATTGTATGGGCAGGCTTCCACGCACTTCCCACAGCCCCTGCAGAGAATTTCATTCACGTGAGAAACAACGCCTTCAACAGTGATCCGGTCCTGGGCGAGCGCCACGGAAGCCCTGGAGGCCGCAGCCTTGGCTTGGGAGATGCTTTCTTCTATGGGCTTGGGGTAGTGCGCCATGCCCGCCAGAAAAATTCCGTCCGTAGCGAAATCGACCGGACGAAGTTTGGCATGTGCTTCCATGAAAAACCCGTCTTCATTCAGCGGGAGTTTGTATATCTGCGCAAGGGACTCATTGTCCCTCGGCACGATGGCCGCCGCAAGCACCAGCAGATCGGCGCCGATCTTGATATCGCGCCCGAGGATGTGGTCTTTTGCCGTTACGAAGATGTTCTTGTCTTCTTTTTCCACTTTGGGTTTTTCATCCAATGAGTAGCGAACAAAGATAACACCCTTTTCCCTGGCTTCCCGGTAAAGGGTTTCACGCTGCCCGTATGTGCGGATATCCCGGTAGAGGACATAGATGTTCATGTCCGGATTCAATTCCTTGAGTTCGAGGGCGGACTTCATGGTGTGCGTGCAACAGACCTTGGAGCAATAGGGCCTGTCCGGTTCCCTGGATCCGACGCACTGGATGAAGACGGCTGTTTCTGCCCCCTTGACCGATGGATCACCCTTCCTGAGCGCATCATCCAGTCCCAGGTGGGTCATAACTCTCTGATCCTGTCCGAAGAGGTACTCGGAAGGCTGGTATTCTTCAGCGCCGACAGCAACCACCACAGCACCATGCTCAATGGTCTTTTCAGAACCGTTCTGTGAAACGGTTGTCGCAAAGTTACCGATAAAACCGCTTGCCTCTTTTACAACCGCACCGGTATAGACATCGATCAGGGAATGATCCTTGACCATCTTCACCATCTTTTCCAGCCTGCCGCTGATATCATCGCCGCGCCATGTCTGCATGAGTTTGCGGCCGTTTCCACCCAGTTCATCGGATTGTTCCACCAGACTGGTGTGAAACCCTTGATTAGCAAGTCCCAGGGCCGCCGTCATGCCGGAAATACCGCCTCCGATCACCAGAGCATCGTGATTGACTGAAATGGAAGGCTGGGGAAGCGGCTGGATCAAATTTGCCCGGGCCACCGCCATCCGTACAAGGTCCTTTGCCTTGTCAGTGGCCTTGTCCTTTTCTTTGGAGTGAACCCAGGAACACTGGTTCCTGATGTTGGCCATTTCGAAGAGGTATTTGTTGAGGCCCGCGTCCCGCAACGTTTCCTGGAAAAGAGGTTCATGGGTTCGGGGAGTGCAGGCGGCAACCACCACCCGGGTCAGTTTTTCATTCTTGATAGCCTCTTTCATCCTGTCCTGCGTATCCTGGGAACAGGTGAAGAGATTTTCTTCCACGTAGGTGACACCGGGCAGACTTCTTGCATATTCCGCGACGGCAGGGACGTCCACAATACCGCCGATATTGGTTCCGCAATTGCATACAAAAACACCAATGCGGGCACCTTCTTCTGAAACATTTATCTCTTCGGGATACGTTTTCGTCTTGACCAGGCTCCCTCTTGCCGCCGATAACTCAGCGCCTGCATCACAGGCGGCAGCACTGGCTTCCATAACTGAATAAGGGATATCTTTCGGCTCTTGAAAGGCGCCACAGACGTATATGCCTTCCCGGGATGTTTCAACGGGATTGAACACACCGGTCTGGACAAAGGCATCCTCATCCATTTCGATTTCCAGGCGTTGAGCCATATCCAGGAGTTTCTGAGGTGTTTCAAGGCCGACAGAAAGGACGATCATGCTGAAGGTTTCACTTTGCATGGTACCGTTTTCATCAGCATACCGGATAACAAGATCGTGAGTTTCAGAGTCCTCACTGATACTGTGGATCCTGGAACGAATGAACCGGACGCCCTGTTCTTCTCTGGCGCGGTTATAATATCGCTCGAAATCCTTTCCATAGGTCCGCATGTCCATGAAAAATATGGCGGTGTCCACGTCATGATCCGCATGTTCCTTGGCAACAACGGCCTCCTTAATGGCATACATGCAACAGACTGATGAACAATATGCATGATCACACGTGTTAATATCCCTCGAACCCACGCACTGGAAAAAGGCTATTCTTTCGGGTTCTTTTTCATCGGACGGCCGCTTCAGATGCCCCATGTATGGGCCGGTTGCACTCAGAATCCGTTCGAATTCCATGCTGGTGACCACATTGGGATACTGTCCATACTGGTACGTATCGTACTTGCTCGGCTCAAAGGGTTCAAATCCCGGGGCAAGAATAACGGAGCCAACATTGACAGCAAGGACTTCCTCTTCCTGGGCGTGCGTCTCAAGAGTCACGGCCTGGGCCTTGCAGGCCTTTACGCACTCATAGCATTCACAGCAGCCGCCGCAGTTGAGACACCGGGATGCTTCCTTTTTCCCTGTCTCTTCCTCCACCAGGAGGTTGACCTCTTTGAACCCTGAAAGCCTTTCCTCCACCGGTAAGGTGGGCGCTTTCATGCGGTGCATGGTCGGTTCATCATCCGGGATTTCCAGCCAGTTTGTCCCCACCGGGGGTTCTTCCTGCCATTCCGTGGGGAGCTCTTCCCCTCGGAGATACTTGGATATGTATCGAGCGGCCCTTTTGCCCCCATCCACAGCTTCAATGACCGTGGCGGGACCGGTGATAGCATCACCGGCCGCAAATATTCCCGGCACATTTGTCTGCAGGGTCTCGGGATTTACTTTCAGAAGGCCCCACTTGGAGACTTCAATGTCTGTTTTTTCGCCGAGGAAATCAAGTTCGGGTTCCTGCCCGATGGCCGGAATAATGTGGTCAGCCTCCACGAAAAATTCGGAACCTTCAACAGGTATAGGTTTGCGTCGACCCGTGGTGTCGGGTTCAGTCAAGCGCGTGCGGATGCACTCAATGCCCTTTGTTTTTCCATTTTCACTGGATATGTTTAGGGGGGCGACCAGAAAATGAATTTTGACACCCTCTTTTTCCGCCTCCTCTATTTCTTCGGGTTCGGCCAGCATCTCGGTGCGGGAGCGACGATAAATGATATGGGCTTCATCAGCGCCGAGACGCAAGGCCACACGGGCGCCATCCAATGCTGAATGACCGCCACCGATAATAACCGCCTTTCCTTCAAGTTTCTTGAGATTTCCCAAGTGGACTTCTGTCAGAAAAGACGTGACATCACGGACTCCTTGAGATTCCTCTCCCCGTATGCGGAGCTTCAGGCCCCTCCAGGCCCCAGGGCCGAGGAAAATCGCTTTGGCCCCGTGCTCCCGGAGTTCCTCGATCGTGATATCCTTCCCGACGGCGCTATTCGTAAATATCTCGATACCGTATCTCTTGAGATTCTCTATTTCATTGTCCAGTACTGATCTCGGGAGACGGTGTTCCGGAATACCGTATCGCATCATGCCGCCCGTTTCAGGCATTGCCTCGTAAATACTGACTTTGTATCCCTGAAGGGCGAGAAAATAAGCTGCGGAAAGGCCGGCAGGACCTGATCCAACAACAGCAACCTTCTCTTCTTTCGCCTCTATTTCCGGTACCGGAATATCGCTGAGGTTCGTGTGATCAGCCGCCACCCTCTTGAGTTCCCGTATGGCAACCGGTTCATCCACCTCTCCACGACGGCAGCTCTTCTCACAGGGATGAGGACAGACTCTTCCCAGCACACCAGGCAACGGCAAATCCCTCATGATGATTTCGGTCGCTTCCCGGTACTTGCCCTCTTTGACCATCTGCACATAGCCCTGGACATTAATGTTCGCAGGGCAGGCCATCCTGCAGGGGGCTTTGTCCAGCTTTTCAATGGCGAAGGACCCGGGAATGGCCTGCGCATACGGTTTATAGGTTGCCTTTCGGATGGCCAATCCCATGTCATACTCGCCGGGCCGTACAACCGGGCAGACTTCAGTGCAATCCCCACACGCGGTGCAGGCATCAGGATCTATAAAACGCGGCCTTTTCCGGAGGCTTACCTGAAAATTTCCTTTCTCTCCCTGGATATCCTCTACATTCGCACAGGTATGGAGTTCGATATTGATATGCCGGCCGACCTCGACCAGTTTCGGGGAGATAATTCACATGGCACAATCATTGGTGGGG
Organism: uncultured Desulfobacteraceae bacterium; assembly: GCA_964633015.1. GTDB lineage: Bacteria > Desulfobacterota > DSM-4660 > Desulfatiglandales > Desulfatiglandaceae > B46-G9. The sequence continues at coordinate 17,849 of CAZWEV010000065.1, forward strand.
AACGTCTTGTCGAGCTGAGACATGACCCCACCGATCGCCGGTGATTCTTCAACCAGATGAACAAAAAAACCGGAATCTGCCAGATCCAGCGCCGCCTGCATGCCGGCAATACCGCCGCCGACCACCATCACCGATCCTTGGACATTTTTGGATGTTTCTGCCTTCATTACTGGCTCCTCAATGGTACTGGAATAAAATGTTCGCCGCCTGTATGCTGGAGGTATACGCTATTCTCTTCACACGGTATGGATCATGCAACACCGCAACCCATCCGCGCTGATCAGAGTTGATGATATTATTAGGGTCGTTACATAAAAACGTGAAAAAAGTCACAAGTGATCCCTATATAGAAAATAATGTGTTTTTGTCAAGAGGTATTTTCCTTTCATATTTGCTTGATCGGCCCTATGTTTTATGGTGTAATTGCATATTAGAAGACTCCCAGCAGGAGGGACTTTTCAGCGTATCCAATCCCTGGCTTTGGCATTCTGCCGTCTTTTCACATTTGTACGTTTTGGCAATAGATATACCGACAATATCTGGTTATGACCACCGAAGAAAATTTCCAAAAACAAAAAGATTATCAGGCCCTCATCCAGAGTGTCACGGATTATGTGGTTGCCATCAACAGGAATTACCGCATTATCATGGGAAATGAGCGCTTTAAGAATCAATTTGGCGTGGAGCCGGGCGGCTTTTGTTTCATGGGGTGGAAAAACAGGGAACAAAAGTGCGAAAATTGCCTGGTGGAAAGATCGTTTCAGGACGGAAAAGCGCACTCCAATGAGGATACGGTTATCATGAAGGACGGCAGGCTGGCTCACATGCTGATAAAATCCACACCTGTAAGAGATGAGAGTGGAAACATTTCCTATGTCCTGGAAACGGCGACCGATATCACGGAAAAGAAGAGACTCGAAGACGAATTGACCGAACTGACAGCGGATGTTGAACATATTGCCGCGGACAGAATTCGAAATCTGCAGAAATCGGAGGAGCGGTACAGGACAATTTTTGAGCGTTCACGGGATGCCATTCTCCTTACTGACGCTCGAGGCAATATCCTCGAAATCAATCAGGCCGGGGTAGAGATATTCGGGTATAAGAACAAGGAGGAGTTAAAAGCGGAAAAAACGGCTGTGGATCTCTTTCAAGACCGGGAATCGCTTCGCAGATTCAGAAAGGAGATCTTCCAGGAAGGCTTTGTCACAGAATTCAAGACGAGACTTGCGGGGAAAGGAGATCGGGCTTTTGATGCAGCGATCACGTGCAATGTGATGATCCTGGAGGTAATGGGCAAAGTTACGGGCTATGTGATGATCATCAGGAACATCACGCAAACGAACCAGTACCAGAAAAAGATAGAGCGGCAAAATACTCAGCTTGCCATCCTCAATACCATTTCCATGACGGTCAGCAGCAGCCTCAATCTCAATGAATTACTCCAAGGCATCCTGACGAAGATCCTCGAAATCTTTGAATCAGACTGCATCAGGATCTACCTGCTTCAAAAGGAGAAAGGGGTACTCGATCTGGTGGCCCACAAAGGGCTTTCCGATGCGTTTGTCCGGACACAGCATATTCAGTCTCGAAGGGTGGGGGATGGGATACTGGGGCAGACAGTGCAGAAACCCGAACCAAAAGTTTTTAACAATCTTTTGCGTGCAGGGGACAAGTATGTGAAATTGCTTTTAAAAGAAGGCCTGAGATCCACGGCCTATATCCCTCTGATATCCCGGGGTGAGCCCATAGGCGTCATGGCCGTATGCAGTGTCACTCCTTTCAGATATTCATCGGATAATGTGACGTTTCTGTCCGCGGTGGGCAATCAGATTGGGATAGCATTGCACAACGCACATCTTTATGAAAATTTGAAAAGGGCCTACGGAGACCTTAAAGAAGCACAGGATCAGGTCGTTCGCACGGAAAAGCTGGCTTCACTGGGCAAACTGGCTGCTACCATCGCTCATGAAATCAATAATCCTCTTGCAGCAGTTTTGAACTATATCCGGTTGATGACAAAACTTGTAGGGCGGGATCGTTTCAGCAAGGAAAAACTTGGAGATATCTCGAGATATCTGGCAACCATGGAATCAGAAACAGCCAGGTGCGGTGAAATAGTCAAGAATCTCCTCGCCTTTTCACGTCAGTCCAGAATGACCTTGGCGAACCATAACTTCGGGGAGATAATCGACAAGACATTGGCTCTCATTTCCCATGACCTGGAACTGAAGAAAATTAGAGTTTTGAAAGACCTGGAAGAGGATTTACCTCCCATTTTTTGTGATTTCAGGCAGATCCAGCAGGTTTTGTTGAATCTTATGAGTAATGCATCCGAGGCTATGGAGGGAGGCGGCACTCTCACTTTGTCGGCACGGAACCAGCGAAAAGAGGAGTTTTTGGAAATCAGGATTTGCGATACCGGGTGTGGTATTCCCGAAAATTTTCTGGAGCATGTTTTTGAACCGTTTTTTACGACCAAGGAAGAAGGGAAGGGTGTGGGCCTCGGCTTGTCAGTGGTTTACGGCATCATCAGTCGGCACAATGGTTCGATTGAGGTAACAAGCGAGCTTGAAAAGGGAACTTCTTTCAGGGTGCTTCTCCCTTTTGCATCTTCGACGCGCCGGGGAAAAACCTTTCATAACAATCTGCCAGATATCCGACGACACGGGTAATGTGAAAACAGGGGTCATGCCAGGAGGAGGTTGCAGGTAATGAGTAAGAAGCCCCGTATTCTTATAGTGGATGATGAAGCCGCAATGCGCGAATCTCTCAAGGACTGGCTGATGGAGGACGGATATGAAGTGAATTCGGCTGAGAGCGGTGAAGCGGCAGTGAAAATGGCAGCTGAGAGGAATTGGGATATTGTCCTGTTGGACCTGAAAATGCCTGGTATGGACGGCATCGAAACATTGGAGAGAATAAAGGAGATTAACCCGGATGCTGAAGTCCTCATGATGACCGCGTACGCTACAGTTGATACGGCTGTTCAGGCTATGAAGGATGGTGCTTTTGACTATCTCGTCAAGCCATTTGATCCGGACGAAGTGGAAATACAGATTAAGAAAATCGTAGAACACAAGGATCTTGTCGTGCAGAATATCCTGTTGCGGAAAAAACTCGAAGAAAAGTACCACTACGACGAAATCATCGGGAAAAGCGATGCTATGCAGGAGGTTTTCGAGCTGATCGACCGCGTGGCGCCTACCGATTCAACGGTGCTTATTACCGGAGAAAGCGGAACAGGGAAAGAACTTATCGCCCAGGCCATTCACGGAAACAGTACCCGCTGTTACATGCCGTTCATTGCCGTCAGTTGTGGTGCACTGCCTGATACGTTGCTGGAGAGCGAGCTTTTCGGCTATGAGAGAGGGGCTTTCAGCGGCGCCGAGCACCGGAAAAGAGGGCGTTTCGAAATGGCTGATAAAGGCACCCTCTTCCTTGATGAAATTGGGGATATCAGCCTGAAGACACAGGTAGATCTCCTGAGGATATTGCAGCAGAAGGAGTTCTCACGACTGGGAGGTGAAGAGGTCATAAAAGTGGATGTCCGGATACTTGCCGCCACCAATCGGGACCTGAAAGCGGCGATCAGGGAGAAACGATTTCGTGAGGATC
>CAZWEV010000066.1:0-21439 GCA_964633015.1 uncultured Desulfobacteraceae bacterium
ACCCAGATCATCAGCCACTGAGCGCGCGGCAATAATGTCGCCGGACTCCTTGGTACCGGTGCAGTAACAGATGATATTTTTCCCCTCGCGCTGCAGAAGTTTTGATATGAGCACGGAATCGATACCGCCGGAAAATATAACACCGATCCGCGATTCATTGAGCCCCGTAAGTCTCTTTTTGACCGCGTCAATTAAAACATCCTTATAAATTTCCACAGCTTTCCTGAAATCAACGATATCGATCTGGGGCAGTTGAAGATGGAATCCTTCGTGCACCTCTACGCCTGCACTGTCATCTATCTTTAACATATCTCCGGGATTCAGCCGTATGGGATCATCCTGTCCATTCCAGAGGGCTTTCTTTTCTGAAGCAAAGTACGTGGTATTTCCATTCCTGATATAATAAAGGGGCTTTTTGCCGATAGGATCTCTTGCCACGACAAGGGACCTTCCATCTGTCACAGCGATGGCGTACATCCCATCAAGAAGACCGATAATCTTTTTCATCGCGTCCAGAAGATCTCCCTGGTAGGTCTCTTCGAGAAGATGAACAATGACCTCGCTGTCGCTGCTTGTCTTAAATTCATGCTGCTTGAACAAAAGCGATTTCAGTTTTTGATAATTATATATCTCTCCATTATGGATTAACGCAAGTTTTCCGTCACAAGAAATATAGGGTTGTGTTGTGCTTTCCTGACCCACGATAGTCAGCCTTGAATGGCCGAGGCATATGTGGGTCTCATTTGACAGGTCCTGCCTGAGTTCCTCGACTTCATGGACCCTGATGAGCTTTCCGTCCAGATACACACCATGGGTATCGGGCCCTCTATGTTCCATTTTTGCCAACATGTCGTAAACATCCGTTGAAGGGATCTTTCCGTTCCGGACAAAATGACCGCATATGGTACACATCAAAAAATCTCCTTTCGTTCGTAGCCTTTGAATATCTCTGAAGGGATATCGGCTACTTCTTCATAATAGGCCCCTTTTCAGGGAGTTTATTTCCCAATCGCCTGATCGGGAAAATATTTTCAAAGATATCATCCGGAACTCCGAAAATATATACTTGAAATCCTGTAATTTATGATTGTAAACAGCTCATTTTCATGTATGGACAGCTATTTTTCACTCGGTTCCACGGGGGACAATCAGTCGGCGGCAGATAACTCCGTGAAAGGGACGTAATGAATCAATTGGCTTACGAAAAAGATGTGTCCTGATAGCAGTGAACAACCCGTTATCCCGGCGCTTTTCTGGGAATGGTCAGCCCTGGAATTCCCCACAGCCTGCGGCGAAGAGAGTTCATTGGCTGAATTTTTATGCAAAATTGAATTTTTCTTTCAGCCTCCTGTCAACGATTTCCGGCACCAGCCCACTGGTGTCTCCTCCCAAGCTGGCTGCCTCCTTGATAATGGTGGAACTGATGTAAAACCACTTGTAATCAGTCATGAGAAAAATGGACTGTACCTCCCTGTTCAACTTCCTGTTCATGAGTGCCATCTGAAATTCATATTCAAAATCAGAAAGCGCCCGCAAGCCCCGCAGAATTACATTGGCCTTTTTTTGAACTGCGTAGTCCACCAAGAGGCCGTCAAAAATGTCAATCTCCACGTTGGACGCGCCATTGAGGCTTTCTTTTATCATGTCTATTCTTTCTGCCAAGGTGAAAAGGGGTTGCTTCTGGGGATTATTGAGAATGGCGATGATCAATCTGTCAAATATGGTGAGCGCACGGTTTACAATACTGAGATGGCCGTTTGTAATTGGATCAAAAGTTCCCGGATAAATCGCAGACTTACCGTTCATTTTTAAACCTCGTATGTGTAGATGGTAATTTTTGTATCGCCATACGTCCGTGTAGAACTGAGCACAAAATGCTCGATCGCGGAAGGCAATGTCTCGCCTTTTGAACATTCCGCAACCAGCAAAGCCTCTGGAGCGATCACGAGTGATGCCCGCAAATGCTCGGTCGCCAATGGGATCAGGTTTTTCCCATAAGGAGGGTCCATAAACACCAGGTGAAACGGATCCGTCCCAAATGCGTGTTTGCCCGGAAGACCTCTCCGTAGGTCACGCTTTATGATTTTCGCGCAATGTGCGAATCCACAGCGTTCAATATTTTTTCTGAGGATTCTGAGTGCATGAGGCGAATAGTCCACAAAGAGCGCCTCTGAAGCATTTCTGCTCAAGGCCTCCAACCCGAGACTCCCGGTGCCTGCAAAAAGATCAAGGACACGTTTTCCATCCCACTGATGGCCCACCAGATCAAAGATGGCCTCTCTGACGCGGTCGGAGGTCGGTCTGATCGTGTACCCTTTCACGACCGCAAGCAGCCTGCCTTTAACCTTGCCGCTCGTAATTCTCATGGGGTTTTCTGCAAAACCCCATCTTCATCCGTGTTCGGAGATGTTGATTCCCCCGGGGGAGCAGCCCCGTTCGCGGCCTTATGTGCTGCGGCGCGCTTCATCCGTAGCCGGTACAGGGTGATAACCGGGCCGGAAAGGGTATATGCGGCCAACACGAAAAAGAGCATAACCCTCGGTTTATAGGCAATAACCAGTGCAACCAGTATAATGGAAACAAGGACATTGAATGATTTTCTGTGCTTGAGCTCGAGACCCTTAAAGCTGGGATACTGGACGGTGCTCACCATCAGGAAGGAAAGGACATAGATCAGGAGAATGATCAGGATATGTCTTGATCCTTCCGGAATTCCTCCCAGTGCGGATGCAAAAAGGACGAGAGAAGCAATAAGACTCGCCGCTCCGGGAATCGGGAGGCCCTTGAAGTATTTTGCTTCAACCGTGTCCTTCTGAACATTAAAACGTGCCAGCCGAAGGGCGCCGCAGATGACATACATGAACGAGGCCAACCATCCCAGCCTTCCAAACGGTTTCAAGGCCCAGAGAAAGGCCAGTATCCCGGGAGCAACGCCAAAGGCTACCAGGTCTGAAAGGGAGTCGTATTCAGACCCGAAAAGGCTTGCAGTTCGGGTGAAACGGGCTATCCTTCCATCCAGGGCGTCAAAAACACAGGATATGAGAATTGCTGTGGCGGCGAGGGAGAATTTGCCCTGTATTGCCGCAATGACAGCATAAAATCCACCAAAAAGACTGGCAGAAGTAAAGAGGTTCGGCAGAACATAGATCCCCTTTTTTCTGCTGGTGCGGGGTCGTTTTTTTCGTCTTCGTCTCATGATAAATACCCGATGATGGTTTGGCCGGCCTTCACCCGCTGCCCGTTCTGCGCGAGGATTTGGGAGTCCTGCGGGAGGAAAATATCCAGTCGGGATCCGAATCGGATAAGGCCGAAGCGCTGGCCCGTTTGCACTTGGTCGCCTTGCTTTGCCCAACACACAATCCTTCTGGCTACGAGTCCCGCTACCTGTGTCACTATGATTCGCTTTGCGTCAACCGTTTCCAGAGTGATGCTGTTCCGTTCGTTCTGTTCCGAAGCCTTGTCAAGGTTCGCGGAAAAAAATTTGCCGGGATGGTAGTGAATTCCCTCGATGATTCCGGCAATAGGAATTCGATTAACATGAACATTGAAGAGACTCATAAAGACGCTGATGAGGACGGCGGGTTCTCCCAGCGGATTTTCCTTTCCTGCCAGCCGTTGAACCTTGACAATTCGTCCGTCAGCCGGGGTCAGTATCGCATTGGAAGCGCAGGAGCAGGTGCGGTGAGGGTCCCTGAAAAAAAACAGAACAAAAATGACCAGGAAGGCTGAAAAGGCTGTGAGTACCGTAATCCCGAGAACGGAAAAGAGAATGACGAGGAGGACCGCCATCAGAACGAAAGGGAGTCCCTCCCTGGCAAAAGGCCACTTATTGTTGACGCGTGAAGGATCCATTATATATCGGGGTAATGCCCGGCTCTAGTTCAGTTGCAAGGTTTCTTGCGATCAGCAGCACTTTTTGAAAGCCCTGCCGCATAGAGGGAACATAGTATGTTTTGTACCCGATTGTCAATTTGTAACTTCTGAGATCCACAGAAAGAACAATACTGTTGCAGTGCTATTCATTCTTGGCAGCCCGTTTCAACAGTGGATACGGATTCGGGCGAATGTCAGGCGGACGAAAATAGACGGGGGTGATCGTCTCCAGATCATCGTTCTCACCCCGCCCGAGCCGTTGACTTCCCAGCTCGGCTATTGCCGCCGCTCCCACATGCCATTTTTCAGGTGGTGCAAGAACGGCGTTCGCTCCCATACATTTCCGGAGTATGGGAGCCTGTTTCCGGAAATCGTTTCCAATGATGGCGGTGGGGCCGGGAAGGATGCCGGGCAGGTCTTCAAACGCCGCACACTTGTCTTTCATGATCCTTTTCAGCGCATGCTGGTGTGTATCCCACTGGAACAGGGCGGTAAATATCTCTCCCCTCCTGGAATCAATGATGGGACAGACAGGAAACGGGGAGAAGGGGAGTTGCTGAGCCAGTGCTTCAAGGGTTGATACTGCGATCAAGGGGATACGGAGCCCGTGGCAGATGCCTTTGGCTGTGGAAAGACCCACTCGAAGTCCGGTAAAACTGCCGGGACCCGTTGCTGCGGCAACGGCTCGCAGGTCTTTTAGATTTTTATGGGAAGCACTCAGGAGAAAAACGATGGCAGGGAAAAGCGCTCCGAAGTGCTTATGTAACGTGGAAAGAAGACACTCTGCTGTCAGGTTTCCATTCATTCGCATCAACGCAAGGCCGAACTGGGGCGTAGATGTGTTGATCGCAAGAATCATGATCTTACTTGAACAACCTGTTGATATCGTTAAAAAGAACAACAAGCATGAGCATGATGAGCAGGAATATTCCGACTTTTTGAGCCAGATCGCGCTTTTTGAGGCTCAAAGGTTTTCCTATAATCAGTTCCACGAGAAGAAAGACAAGAAACCCTCCATCAAGAACTGGAACGGGGAGCAGGTTGAGTATTCCAAGATTTACGCTGATGACGGCCATAAATGGAATCAGATAGAGAAAACTTTCCTGTGCGAGTTGGCCGGTCATCTGGCCTATGAGGATCGGTCCACCGATGGTCTTGATTGGAATGACTCTCTCGAAGAGCTTGACCACCGTGAGGCAGGTGAGCCAGATGATCTCCCAGGTCTTTTTCGCGGCCTCCACTATCGCGCTTCCGGTGTTGAGCGCAATGGCCTTGAATTTTCCGGAGGCGACAATGCCGATAAGTGCGGTCCGGATTTTTTCACCAAAAATGTTTTTAGAGGCACTTTCCTCGGGGATTACCGTGAACGTAAGGAGGTGTTGATCTCTTCGAACAACCAGTTTTACCGATTGTCCCGGACGATTATGAACGGCATCTTTGATATCATTCCACGACTGGATCTGGGTGTCGTCCACCGATATGATATAATCCCCTTTTTTGAGGCCTGCCGCTTCTGCCGGGGAGTGTTCCCGAACCTGCCCGATCTCCGGCTCCATGACCTGTTTTCCAACCCCGATATAGAAGAGGGAAAAGATGATCAGGGCCAAAAAAAGGTTAAACATAGGTCCTGCAACAACGATAGCCATTCTCTTGAGCACATGTTGATGACTGAATGACCGTTCCTCTTCTTCCGGGGTGAGGGGCTTTGCATCCTCCTCGGACTCGCCAAGCATCTTGACGTATCCACCAAGCGGGATCATGGAGATGAGATATTCGGTGTCTCCCATTTTTTTACCCACAATTTTTTTCCCGAATCCGAGAGAGAATTTCAGGACCTTCACCCTGAAACATTTTGCCACAAGGAAATGCCCCAGTTCATGGAAGAAAATGAGGATCCCCAGTATTACGAGGAATGGGAGGAGATAGTAAGAAATAAAACTCATAAGAACTCCGTTACTCTTAGCTGAGCAAATGTTCGGTTAAAGCTCTTTCAACATTTTCGGCGTGACTAGTCACTGTCAAGTTAATGGCCAGCCTCAAGATACTCCATCGACCGAAAGTCCATAATCCAGTTTGCCCCTCATCTCCCTTAGCAACACGGGGTTCATGAGAGGAAGGGTTACATCGAGTAGGCTTCCTTCAAAATCGCTTTTGCGGTTCTTCGTGCCCAGGTATCGGCTTCCAACACTTCTTCGATGCTTTCCCCGCGCGAACAGGTGTGTTTTTCAATGGTCCGCTCGATGAGGTCAGGTATAGCGAGAAACCGTATCCTCCTCTCCAGAAAAGCGGAAACGGCACATTCATTTGCGCCGTTAAGGACTGTCGGCGCGGTCCCTCCCACAGAGGCTGCTTCAAGAGCAAGGGAAAGACACCTAAATTTATCGAGATCGGGCTCTTCAAAACTGAGGGTTCCCACCGATCCGAGATCGAGAGCAGGCAACGCATTCTCAAGATGCCGGGGATAGGAAAGGGCATAGGCGATAGGTATCATCATATCCGGAACTCCCATCTGGGCGATGGTGGATCCATCCTTGTATTCAACCATGGAGTGTACAATGCTCTGGGGATGCACCAGGATACTGATCTGTTCCATTTCAAGATCAAAAAGCCATTTCGCTTCAATCGCTTCAAGCCCTTTATTCATCAATGTCGCAGAATCGATAGTAATTTTAGGTCCCATGAGCCAGTTGGGATGATTGAGCGCATCCTCCGGAGTTACCTGTGCCATTTGATCAAGAGAGAGATCCCGGAAAGGCCCGCCCGATGCGGTGAGGATAATTCTCCTTACGTCCCTGATGGAATGCCCCTGGAGAGACTGGAAAATGGCACTGTGCTCACTATCGATGGGGAGAAGTGACACCCCCTGTTTTTTTGCCTCCGCCATGACCAAACCTCCGGCCATGACCATAGTCTCCTTATTGGCCAGGGCCACATTTTTCCCCGCCTGAATCGCCGAGAACGTGGGAAGAAGACCTGCGGCGCCCATCATTGCTGAAATAACCGTGTCGGTCTTTTCGAGAGCGGCCAGTTTCATAAAACCTTCAGTGCCCCAATGGACCAAGGGGCCTTTCGTGTCCCGAAAGTGCTCACGGAGGCGATGAGCCGTTTCGCGATCCTGGACCGCTACTGCGTGGGGGCGAAACTGCTCGATCTGTTTCGCTAATCGCTCTATGTTTCTCCCTGCGCCGAGACCGATAACTCTGTATTGATCCGGGTACATTTGAAGGACCTTGAGCGAGTTGACCCCGATGGAGCCGGTGGATCCCAGTAACGTAATATTCTTCATACCCTTGCGCTCATGTTGCAGCCGAAACGCCTGATCCGGATAAACCCGCCGAAGGCGGGTCGGACTGCATTAATACTTGGATTTTGAAATCTGGCTCGAATCTGTTTCATGCGGTACTGCGGTCTTTCTATCCGAGCATTACGGCAATAGAAAGGTACCAATACAGTACCGGTATTCCAAAGAGCAGTCCGTCAATTCTGTCCAGAAGGCCACCGTGTCCGGGAAGAATTCGGCCCGAGTCCTTTTGCGCATGATTCCTCTTGAGCATGGATTCACAAAGGTCCCCAAATTGCTCCGCCACAGACATGACCGCAGCCAGAAGGAGGATGTGAAACGTGTACCGGCCGAGAGGAAACAGCCTGGAAAAAAGCCCTGCCACGAAGACACTGCTCAAAAGACCGCCTACCGCTCCTTCCCACGTTTTTCCCGGACTGAGTCTTTTGGCAAGCTTGCGGGAACCGAAAAGCCTTCCAACATAGAATGCACCCATATCACTTGCAAAGATAACAGTCAGGAGAAAGAAAATCCAGATTTTCCCTCCCGGGAACCTGTCGATCAAGAGAAAAAGAGAGAGCGGCAGGGTAATATAGAACGGGCCCAGCAATGTCTTTGCCAGTAACCCCGTATTTTCAGCGGTGATGGATCGATGTGAAACCATGAACAGCATCATGGCGAGAATGACAAGGAAAGGGATAAAGCCCAGTGCGAGATAGAATTCTCTGACTGCCAGGAGAAAGAAAAGAACGCTCGTCACCGCTGAAATGGACCAGGTCATGACCGGAGAAAGGTCAGGACTGGTCATGCGGTAAAATTCCATGAGTCCGCCGAAAGACACCAGCCAGACGACCACATAAAACATCCATCGTGGTGCGAAACCGATAAGGAAAATAAGTATTGGCACGGCAATAGTGCCGGTAATCCATCTTTTCAGGTGCATTTTGGTAATCTGGTATCTTTGTTTCGGGAAATCACGTTTCCTGTTCAATCTGCTCAGATGTGGCGCCGAAACGTCGCTCCCGTTTTTCATAATCTTCTATGGCGCGCAGGAATTCTTTCTTTCTGAAGTCCGGCCACAGGGTAGGGGTAACATAGAACTCCGTATAGGCAATTTGCCACAAAAGGAAGTTGCTGATACGATATTCTCCACTTGTCCTGATCAGAAGATCCGGATCAGGCATGGTTGATGTATACAGTGACCGGGAGATTGTCTTTTCGCTGACCTGGTCCAGGGAAATATTCCCCTGCTCCAGTTGCAGGGCCAAAGAACGGAACGCGTCGAGAAGCTCCTGCCTTCCCCCGTAACTCAGGGCCAGTGTCAAGACCATATCATGGTTTCCTGCGGTTCGTTCCATGGTTTTGGCGAGCATGTCCCTGGTCTGCGCGTCAAGTTTCGTAATCCTCCCTATTGCCTGCAGACGGATACCGTTTTCGAGCATTTCCTCAAGCTCTGACTTGAGAAACCGCCTCAAGAGCTTCATGAGAGCCTGGATTTCATATTTGGAGCGTTTCCAGTTCTCTTCCGAAAATGCATAAAGAGTCAGCCACCGGAGCCCCAGTTCACGGCTGGTACGCACAATTTCCCTCACGGACTCCGCACCTGCCTGATGTCCCCGAATCCTGTTCATGCCCCGGCGTTTGGCCCACCTGCCGTTGCCATCCATGATAATGGCTACATGTCCCGGGAGTTTTTTTTGATCAAACAATTTTTTTCCTTCAGATATATTGAGCACCATATACGATGCCTGTCCTGGGCATAGCAGGTCATTCCCTGGTCGGCCTTGCGAGTGATGTATGAAGATGATGAGCGGTCAGCAATTGTGTTTGCGGCTGGGTCCTAGAATTCCAGTATTTCCTTTTCTTTTTCTTTGGTAACGGTATCTATTTTCTCAATAAATTCATCCGTAATTTTTTGAACTTCATCCTGGGCCTTGAAAAAATCATCCTCGGATATGTCCTTTTCGTTTTTTAGCTGTTTAAACATTTCATTTGCATCACGCCGGTGATTTCGGACAGTGATCTTGCTTTCCTCGGCCATCTTTCTTGCCAGTTTTGCCAGTTCCTTCCGCCGTTCCTCTGTCAGGGGGGGGATGGATATTCGTATTAATTTGCCGTCATTCATGGGCGTAAGACCCAACTCGGATTTGAGAATGCCTTTTTCTATTTCGCCGATAATGGACTGATCCCATGGTTGAATAGCGAGAAGGCGAGGTTCCGGGGCAGACAGGGACGCGACCTGTTCGAGGGGCATTTGCGTATCATAGCAGTCGACCTTGATCCCGTCCAGCAAGGCGGTGGATGCGCGGCCTGTCCGTATCTTTTTGAAATCCCTGCCTATCGCCTCAACTGTCTTGGCCATTTTTTGTCGCAGTTCCGCAAGTATTTCCTCTCTCATCATTCTTCTCCTGTAACAAGAGTTCCCACATCTTCCCCGGCGATAACCCGCAGAATATTTCCCCTGGTCTTCAGGTTGAAAACCCTTATGGGCAGATTTTGATCCATGGCCAGAGAAACAGCCGTCAAATCCATAACCCTCAGATTTTTCTCCAGTACCTGTTTGTAGGTCAGCCTGGAGAACGACCGGGCATGGGGATTTTTTTCCGGATCGGAATCGTAAACCCCCTCAACTTTTGTGGCTTTTAACAGGATATCCGCGTCTATTTCCATGGCCCTGAGAGCGGCAGCGGTATCGGTGGTAAAATAGGGGTTTCCGGTGCCGGCTCCAAAGATGACAATACGGTTTTTATGAAGATGCCTGATGGCCTTTCCGCGGATATAGGGTTCGGCAACCTTGATCATGTCAATAGCCGTCATCACTCTTGACTCGGCCCCCAGACGAACCAGGATCTCTCCGAGGGCCAGGGCGTTAATGATGGTGGCCAGCATGCCCATGTGGTCGGCACACACTCTCCCGACACCGTATGCCGAGGATTCGAGACCTCTGAAAATATTGCCTCCTCCAACAACGACTGCGATTTGAATACCTTTCGCATGGACAGACGCGATTTCCTCGCCGACAGTCCGCAGAACAGAGGGATTAATACCGTAGGCATGATCACCCATGAGCGCCTCTCCGCTCAACTTGAGCAAGACGCGGTTGAATGGCGGAGAAGTTCTATGCATCCTCCTCTCCAAGTTGAAAACGGACAAAGCGCCGTATTACAATATTTTCGCCCGTCTTTGCCATCATTTCATTTGCCAGATCCTGCACCGTTATATCGGGATTTTTCACGAAGGCCTGTTCAAGGAGACATGCTTCGGCATAGAATTTCTGCAACTTCCCCTCTACAATCTTCTCGATAACCTTTTCAGGTTTGCCCGTTTCACGTGCCTGGGAAGCGTAGATTTCTTTTTCTTTCTGAATGGTTTCCTCAGGGATCCTTTCCCGATCAATGGCAATGGGGTTTGTGGCCGCGATCTGCATAGCCAGGTCCCGGACAAAATTCGTGAAGTCATCAGTCTTCCCCGTGAAGTCTGTTTCGCAGTTTACCTCAACGAGAACGCCGATTTTTCCTCCTCCGTGGATATACGATTGCACCTGACCCTGAGAGGTTGTCCTTCCGCCCCGTTTCTTAGCGGTCGCTATGCCCTTTTTTCTCAGATATTCGATCGCCTTCTGGATATCGCCTTGGGACTCCGATAGGGCTTCCTTGCAGTCCATAATGCCAACGGCGGTTTTGTCTCGTAATTCCTTGATGAGTGCTGCAGATATTTCCAATGTTCAATTCCTCCATGAAGATTTTCCCGGCCCCAAACGGAGCAGGGCGGTCAGATATTCGCATTGTCTCTTCAGGGCGAAGGGGCGGTTGCGCTCGCCGGTGGTTTCGGCGCTCGGTAAAGTCGGTTGTCAGGAGCCCTGGTGAGATGGTACGGTATTCATCGTGATTGAGGCGTACTCACATGGGTACGCCTCAAAATTTCTTTCTTGTGCCTGATACGCTCGATCAGTTTTTCGATTACCGAAGGCCGTCGGGTTGAAGGAAAATCCCCATGTTATTCCGATGTCGCCTCAGCGGATTCAGTCGCTGTTTCTCCGAGCGCGTCGCTTTTCTTGGAGACAACGATTACTTCAGGTCCTTCTGCAGGGCTCTCTTCAGGTGCCTGGACTTCCGCTTCTGTTTCTTCTTTTTGCTGCTGAAGCTCCGCCTCGGCCCGCAACCGCTCCTCGGCCAGATTATGCCCTTCAATGCAGGCATCGGCAATTCTTGAACAGATCAGGCGTATGGCTCGAATAGCATCATCATTTCCGGGTATGATGAAATCGATTTCATCAGGATCACAATTGGTGTCGGCTATGGCAACGACCGGAATGCCGAGTTTTTTCGCTTCATTCACGGCGATTCTTTCTCTCTTGGGATCAACCACGAAGACCGCACCGGGCAGTTCGTCCATATTCTTGATGCCCCCGAGGTTCTTTTCCAGTTTTCCGAGTTCCTTTTCCATTTTTAAGGCCTCTTTCTTGGTATATCGGCCTATGGTCCCATCTTTTTTCATGGTTTCGAGTTCCTTGAGCCGTGCTATACTCCTGCGGATTGTCTGAAAATTGGTCAAGGTTCCGCCGAGCCATCTATTTACCATAAAGAACATGCCGCATCGTTCACTCTCTTCCACAATAGAATCATGCGCCTGCTTCTTCGTGCCCACAAAAAGAACCGAATACCCATCCGCCACGATTCTGGTTATGAAATCATGCGCGGTCTTGAAGAGCCTGACTGTTTTTTGAAGGTCAATAATGTGGATACCGTTTCTGGCCCCGAATATAAAAGGCTTCATCTTCGGGTTCCATCGCCTGGTCTGGTGTCCGAAGTGGACCCCTGCTTCCAGGAGTTGTTTCATATTTATTGCCAGCATACTTTCCTCCTTTTCCCGGGAGATGTATCGTATCTCCCTCCCTCAGTTTTTCCTCGATCCAGATAAAAGACCCTCGCAGGCACCGGGCACCGGGGCAGTCTGGATCTGCGAATTTTCTTACGCCTCATGGCAAAAACGGAACGGAAGCGACTCCTGTCAAAAGAACCTTCTCTTAGGAAAGGCTCGGCACCGCGGGAAACGGAACCTTGAGTTTTCCGGGACAAATTGCTATATTCTGCCAAGAAGGCTTCAGGAGGACGTCCCTGGAGCAGAGGCGTAAACAATGTAATCTAAAATAATTAGCACTGAAGAGCTTTTTGTGCAAGAAAAAAGTAGTGTGTATTTGCAGGAAAAAGCCGTTGAGGATAGGTGAAAACCATGGGTGAAGATGCCAGAAATGAGATCAGACGGGTCCTGGATAGGGCTGAACGCGGTATCACTCGATCCGTGATTCGTTGGAAATACCGGAAGGAAGGACGGCCTGTTCCTCCCGATGATACCCTGGAGGGACAGTCGCAGGAGGTGGTGGACCAGGCCCACAAAATTATCGCCAGGAGAAGCAAGAGCGTATGGAGTGAATTGAAGAGTGTGTATGCAAAGCAAAAGAGCAACAAGGAGGGTGAGAAAGATTGAAAAAAGGAGAGACCCTTCGGGAGATACGGGCTGCACTTGACGGTTCCGAGGAGAGAAGGCTGTCTTCCCTCGCGTGCCTCAGTGCCGAGGCCATCAGACTCCGCGATGAGTCGGCCGTGAGTGCCGGTCACCGGCAGAATTTTTCCATTGATGCGGACCGCATCCTTCATTCGCTCGCGTACTCACGCTATATAGACAAGACCCAGGTTTTCTACCTCATCAAGAACGACCATATCACTCACCGGGTGTTGCACGTCCAGCTCGTCTCGAAGATCGGCCGTACCATAGGGCGTCTCTTGAGACTGAATGAAGACCTCATCGAGGCCATCGCCCTGGGTCACGATATCGGCCACACTCCTTTCGGGCATGACGGGGAGAAATTCCTCTCCGTTCTTTGTCAGCAGTACCGTATCGGCTCATTCCTCCATAACATTCAAGGGGTCAGGTTTCTACAGGAAATCGAAAGGAAGGGAAGAGGCTGGAATTTGTCACTGCAGGTTCTCGACGGGATTTTTTGTCATGATGGCGAAATCCATTCGCAGGCTCTTGAGCCGAGAAGAGAAAAGACCTTTGAAATTCTGCACAGGGAAATGGCCCAAAAATCGGCAGAACCTCTCCACGATATGTGGCCCATGACTCTTGAAGGCTGTGTGGTGAGAATGGCGGACAGCATCAGTTATGTGGGTCGAGATATAGAGGATGCCATTCGCCTCGGCATCATTCATCGACATGATCTGCCGCAGCGTTGTCAAGAGGTCTTGGGAGACTCAAACGGAACCATCGTCTACCGGCTGGTGGAAGACCTTGTGTCCAGCAGTCTTGACAAGCCGTTTCTCTCCTTCAGTGAGGTAGTGGGTGAATCCCTGCGGCAACTCAAGAGGTTCAATCAGGAAAATATTTATCGAAACCCGAAGGTAAAAGCCCAAACGAGAAAAGTCCAACTCATGTTCGAACTGCTTTTTGAAACCTATCTGAATGATCTTGAAAACGGGATTGAGTCGTCGGATATTTACCGGGAGTTCCTCGAGGGAATGTCTTCAAGGTATAAGACCGAGACACCCCCCGCAGGCATAGTGCGTGATTTTATTGCCGGTATGACGGATGAATATTTCCTGGAACAATGCCGGAAGAATCTCATACCCCAGGTCAGAACCAGACGTTTTTTTGAAGACAGCGATAAGATATAGGCAGCGGATATAGGGCATCGGCGCTGAGACGCATAGGATCAGGCGGAAGTTCAGGGCAGGATATTTTCTGTCGCCGAAAGGCGAACTGTTGGGTTTCTGAGAAAGAGTCTGCTACACCGACCTTTTTCCGAAGCGAACATTTGGTATTCGGAAAATGTCCGACAGAAAAGAGGCCGGTTCCAGACAGGGATGCCTCGAAATAGAGGTTGACAAAAAAGAATCGAATCAGTAAAGGGTATAGGCGCAAATACTTACAAGCTTTTTCAATCAGAATAGTTCCACCGGGAACGGCCAATTTTTCGCAGCTCCGTATTCACCTGTTTCCAGAAAAGGTACTGACTTTCTTGCTCGGCACATCAAAACCCGATTGTTTCCCACATTTCTAAACGCACAGCTCTTTTAATTTAGACAGAATGGAGGCCAGATCATATGGTGCAAGTGGGGGAGGTGAGAGAGGGCGATACTCTCTTAAGGCTCGAGGATGTCCACATGTATTTTGGGAAAGTGGCTGCCCTTGCCGGCGTGAGCCTGGAAGTGAAAAAGGGAGAGATCCATTCCATCATCGGGCCGAACGGCGCAGGCAAAACGGTCATGATGAATTGCATCAATGGCCTTTACCGGCCGCAAAAGGGAAATATTTATTACAAGGGTGCCCAGATTAACCATTTGAGGCCTTACCATCGCGCAGAGCTTGGTATTTCCCGGACATTCCAGAAGATTGAGTTGTTCGGAGGGATGACGGTGCTTGATAATATCCGGCTCGGCATGCATGTGCACCTCAAGTCGGGCATTGTGAGTGGTTCCATATACGTGGGGAAGACTAGACAGGAAGAGATGGAATCCAGGAAATTCATTGAAGAAGAAATCATCGATCTCTTGGAAATAGAGAGTATACGGGATAAAACCGTCCACATGCTCCCGTATGGACTGCAAAAACGGGTTGAACTGGGGCGGGCTCTGGCCCTGAATCCCGAGCTTCTTCTCCTTGACGAACCCTTGGCAGGCCTCAATCTGGAGGAAGTGGAAGATATGGCCCGTTTCATCCTGGATATTAATGAAGAGCCACGGTGGAAAGTGACCTGCATCCTGGTTGAACATGATATGGGAGTGGTGATGGACATCTCTCATGGTGTGTTTGTATTGAATTTCGGGAATAAGATTACCGACGGACCACCGGAGGAGGTCCAGGAAAACCCTGATGTCATTAAGGCCTACCTGGGTGAAGAGGACTTGTATTCCACAAGGAGGTAGTGAACCATATGGGCAGCCCTGACATAGAGATTACAAGGGACCTCACCATACCGAAGCTGTTTTCACGGCAGTGTAAAAAATATGGAACAGGGAAAGTCGCTATGCGCGAAAAGGAATTTGGGATCTGGTGTCCTTTTACCTGGCAGGATTATTACGACAACGTCAAGTATCTGTGTCTGGGTATGGTCAGCCTGGGACTTGAACCGGGGGATAAGGTCGCCATGATCGGGGATAACCGGCCCGAGGGGCTCTGGGCCGAGATGGCGGCCCTGTGCGCCGGTGGGGTCGGTGTGTGGCTGTTCCAGGACTGCATGATGGATGAGGTCAAGTATATCATCGATCATTCCGACGCTACATTTTTCGTAGGAGAGACCCAGGAAGAAGTTGACAAGGCCCTTGCCATCAAGGACCAGTGCCCGAAACTGAAATGGATTATCTGGGATGATCCCAAGGGCATGCGCAATTACTCAGAGGACTTCCTGATAAGCATTAAGAAGGTACAGGAACTGGGCAGGGAGTTTGAGAAAAAAGACCCTGATTTTTTTGAAAAACGAATCAGTGAGGGGCATGGCGACGATATCTGCCTGCTTTTCTACACTTCCGGCACTACCGCGCTTCCGAAAGGCGCCCTGCTCAGCCACTGGAACATGTTGACCATGGGATATAACCTCATGGCCGTAGACCCCTGTTACGACACAGATGATTTTGTTTCCTACCTGCCTTTTGCCTGGATCGGGGAGCAGATGATGTCTATTTCCTGCGGATTGCAGGTGGGGTATACCCTTAATTTTCCCGAAGAGCCCGAGACCGCCCAGGAGAATATCCGGGAAATCGGTCCTCATGTGATGTTCGCGCCGCCGAGATTGTATGAGGGAATGACAAGAAAGGTGCAGGTGAAGTACATCGACTCCACCTGGATCAAGAGAAAGATCTACGAATTTTCGACCAAGGTGGGATATAAGATCGCCAATATGAAGTTTGAAAAGAAACCTGTGCCCTGGTCATCGAAATTCCTTGGATGGCTGGCGTATATTGTTATGCAGAAAAAGCTTAAGGACCACCTGGGGATGTCCCGTCTCAGGCACGCATACACCGGGGGTGCCGCCATGGGGCCTGATCATTTTCGCTTTTTCCATGCGCTGGGGGTGAATCTGAAACAGATTTACGGCCAGACGGAGATAGCTGGCATCTCCATCGTACATCGGGATGGAGATGTCAAATTCGATACCGTGGGAACACCTATTCCCGAAACAGAGGTAAAAATCACCGAGGAAGGGGAAATTATTTCCAAGAGCCCCTCTGTTTTTCTGGGATATTATAAGAATGATGAAGCCACCAAAAAGACCCTGGTGGATGGGTGGCTCTATTCAGGGGACAGGGGGTTTATTGATGAAGACGGTCACCTGGTGGTCTTTGATCGATCGAAGGATGTGATGACCTTGAAGGATGGAAGACCTTTTTCTCCCCAGTACCTGGAAACCCGTTTGAAATTCAGCCCTTTTATTCAGGAGGCATGGGTGATCGGTGATAAGCGGGAATATGTGGTGGCTGTCATGTGTATTGACTATGCAGTGACCGGGAAATGGGCCGACGACAGGAAAATAAATTATACCAGCTACATGGAGCTTTCGCAGGAACCTGCTGTCTACAATATTGTGCAGTCCCAGATCGAGGAGGCAAACAAGGACCTGCCCGGACCCGCCAAGATCAACAAATTTGTGAATCTTTACAAGGTGTTCGATGCGGATGATGAAGAACTGACACGGACGAGCAAATTGCGACGAGCCTTTGTGGAAAAGAGGTACGAGGAAATCGTTAACGGCTTGTACTCGGATCGGGATGTGGTCCACATGGACACGACCATTACCTATGAGGACGGAAGAGAACAACGAATAATGACTGATTTGCGGATCCAGAAAATCAACGTCTAAAGGGGGGAGAGAATGGAGCTGTTCCTGATGACCTTGACCACCGGTATCCTCGTCGGTGGAATCTACGCCCTGGTGGCCCTTGGGTGGGTGCTGATCTACAAGTGTTCAGGAGTGCTGAACCTGGCCATGGGAGAATTGACCCTCATCGGGGCCTACGTGACCTACGCGTTCTACGAGATGCACATTCCTTTTATCCTGGCGGTCGTCCTCACCCTGCTCGTGGGTATTATTCTGGGCTTCCTCACGGAGAGGATCTTCCTGGATAAATTGATTGGAGAGCCGATCCTGAGCGTCATTATGGTGACCGTGGGCCTTTCCTTCTTTTTCAAGGGGGCAATTGAATTTGTCTTTGGAACCGATACACGCGTCTTCACTCCTCCTGTTTTTGCACTGAAACCCATCAATGTCGGTTTTCTCAAGGTCTCTCCGGTGTACCTTTGGTCTTTTATCCTTTCCATTGTACTGCTCATTATCCTGGTCTGCTTTTTCAAATATACCAGGTGGGGTCTTTCCATGCAGGCCACCGCCGATGATGAAACCGCCGCCCTGTCCCTCGGCGTCAGCGCCCGCTTTGTGTACGCAGCGGCCTGGGCCATTGCATTTATGAGCGCGGGTGTGGGCGGGGCGCTTCTGGGGAATATCAACGGGATAAATATTTCCGTCGGATATCTGGGTCTTCTTGTTCTCCCCGCAGTGGTCCTGGGCGGACTCAATTCCGTCCCCGGCGCCATTGTCGGCGGTATTATCATCGGGGTTCTCCAGAACCTGTCGGGAACCTATCTGGACAGGTATTTTCCCGGTGGAGTAAAACAGATTATGCCGTTTGCCTTCATGGCTGTTTTCCTGCTGTTTAAACCGTACGGACTCTGGGGATGGGAGAGAATCGAGAGGGTCTAAAGAATGCGGAAGGGACATCGCAATTTGTATTGATCGGAGGAGTTCTCTATGTCCAGTGTGTGGTTGCCGTGTGGTGATTATCATCAGGATTATGCGGA
Source organism: uncultured Desulfobacteraceae bacterium (assembly GCA_964633015.1). Classification (GTDB taxonomy): domain Bacteria; phylum Desulfobacterota; class DSM-4660; order Desulfatiglandales; family Desulfatiglandaceae; genus B46-G9. The sequence continues at coordinate 18,005 of CAZWEV010000066.1, forward strand.
AGACCAGGGATGGTGGCAGTCGAGAGTTATCAAGGGAAAGATGATTTTGGTCCTGGCAATCATGTTTCTCGGGATTCCGCTCGTGGCGCCGGACTACTGGCTCAGTGTTGCGACCATGGTGGGCTATACCGCCATGGGCGCTCTTGGGGTACAACTGCTCATTGGATACACCGGGTTGCTCACCCTCGGCCATGCGGCGTTTATTGCGGTGGGTGCCTATACCAGTACGCTCCTGGTCCTCCAGTTTCCCTGGCCTGCTTTTATTTTGCACTGGGGTCTGGCGTATCCTATCAGCATTGCAGTTGCCGGTATTGTGGCTGGCTTATGGAGCGTCCTTTTCGGACTGCCTTGTGTCAAGGTCAAGGGCTTTTACCTGATTCTTACCACCATGGCTGCACAGTTTATCACGGTGGATTTCATCCTGACCCAGTACGTGAGCCAGATCGGCGGGAGAGGGCAGGCGTTTTCTCTGCCGCCAGGGACCATCAAGGTCGGGCCGTGGGCTATAGAGAATGACTTTGAGGTCTACTATCTCATGGCGGTCATCCTGGCCCTTATGGTCATTATCCTGGCGAACCTCCTCCGCTCTAAGGTGGGGCGTGCCTGGGTGGCCATCAGGGACAATGATATCGCAGCAGAGGCCTTGGGGATAAATATTGTCTGGTACAAGCTTCTGGCCTTTTTTGTGGCCGGGTTTATGGCCGGCATTGCAGGGGCCTTCTGGGTGAGCAATACCGCCGCCTTGAGCCCGGAACACTTTCCCTGGTTCTGGTCCCTGTGGCTTGTGGGAGTCATTCTCATCGGCGGCGTCGGGTCCATTCACGGGGCAATCTTTGGTTCTATTTTCATGGTGGTAATCATGGAACTGCTCCAGATGGTCGCAATTCCCCTGGCAGATTACTATCCCAAGCTCCTCATCGACTTTGCATTCATAAAGGACATGGCCTTTGGTCTGGCCATCTGCGCCTTTCTTATCTATGAGCCCAACGGGCTTGCCTACCGATGGTGGCAGGTGAAGAATTATTTTAATCTCTGGCCATTTTCATACTAGGAAGGAGGTGAAAAGAGTCTTTTTGTGCATTGTTGAGTCTTTTGTTGGAAATCACGTTTTCTTAACCGCAAAGGGGGAGATAGTTATGAAAAAGAGTATCCTTCTGGGTTTTTTGGCGCTTCTTCTGTCAGGAATCTTTGTGTGTGGATTCAGCTCCATGGTTGTGGCCAAAGACATACGGATCGGCGGCATTATGGACACCACCGGAGCCACGTCGGATGTGGGCAAGGACTATGCCCTCGGCATGGATGAGGCGTTCAAGTATTTCAATGAGCAGGGGGGCGTGAACGGAAAAAGGATCAAGTACACCTGGTTTGATTACGGGTACCGCATCCCTGAAGCCATTACAAAGTATAAGCTTTTGAAAAGGTTGAGAAGCATCGTCATCATGGGATGGGGAACCGGTGACACCGAGGCACTTTCTCCGACCATCAATAAGGACAAGCTGCCCTATGTGTCGGCTTCGTATTCAGCCCATTTGACCAATCCGGCCAAGACCCGGTACAACCTCTTCTTTTCTTCCGATTATTCCACCAATGCGAGGGCGGCCATTACGGCTTGGTTTGACAAGAAGTGGCCTACCAAACCAGACTACGGCAAAAGGAAGCCCCGGTTTGCCTGCTGTTACATGTTTGCCTCCCCTTATTGCAGCGCACCCATCAAGGCGATTAAGGATCAGGCCAAGATGCTCGGGTTTGAGATCGGCCCTGACCAGGACGTATCCCTTTTCGCCCTGGACACCAAGAGCCAGATCATGGCTCTGAAAGAGTTCAAGCCGGATCTCCTCTGGCACGGGAACACTACCATGTCGGTTTCCGCAACCATCAGGGATGCGTACGCACTCGGACTCAACAGCGATTGGATCGTGAATAACTGGGGCTTTGACGAAAACCTCCCCCGCCTGGCAGGAGATGCCGCAGAGGGCGTCATGGGTGCAACCCCTTGTGCGTTTTTCGGCCAGCCCAGCAAGAATATGGATATCGTGGTGGCAAGCGCCAAGAAGTATAACCCGGGCATCCCGCTGGACAAGAGGCTGATCCGGACGGTCCAGGCCTGGGGCGACGCGTTGATTACCTGGGAGGCCTTGAAACGGGCGGACAAGGCGGGCGACCTGTCCGGACCCGGAATCATGACCAAGGGGTTTGAGACTATGCGGGATTTTGATATCGGCCTGAAGGCATCACCGATTACGTTCACAGCGACTGATCACAGACCCGCGACCGGGTGTTTGATCCAGGAATGGAAAAACGGGAAATTTCAGCCGGTTGAACATGTTGACCTGAAAAAGCGCTGGCCGGAAAAATGGGCCAAGGAATGGCTTGGATGGTAGTGTTCGCTTCTGTTTTATCCACGAAAAAGCTTGAAATACCATTCCTCGGAGGTCGGTAGATCTTGGAAGCTGCAGAACCCATATTGAAAATCAAGAACATTGAGGTCAGATATCATGAGGTGATCCTGGTCCTGAAGGGGGTTTCCATTGAAGTCCCCAAAGGCGGCATCATTGCATTGCTCGGGGCCAACGGGGCGGGGAAAAGTACGACCCTCAAGGCCATTTCAGGGCTTCTGAAGGTGGAAGACGGAGAGGTGACAGACGGTGCCATTGATTTTGAAGGACAGCACATTCACCGTGAAAAAGCGGCCCGCATCTCCAAGATGGGGATTGTCCAGGTCATTGAGGGACGTCGCGTCTTTGAACATTTGACCGTGGAGGAGAACCTGAAGGTGGGAGCCCATCTCAGGAAAACCGGCTCCGTCCGGGAAGGCCTGGAGATGGTCTACTATTATTTCCCACGACTGCGGGAAAAGAGGGGTGAGACCGCCGGGTTTGTGAGCGGCGGTGAACAGCAGATGACGGTTGTGGGGAGGGCACTCATGACCGAGCCAAAACTCGTCCTGCTTGATGAACCCTCCATGGGTCTGGCCCCCATGCTCATTCATGAGATCTTTAATATCATTATGAAGCTCAATACGGAACAACGTATCTCCATCCTCCTGGTGGAACAGAACGCGAAGCTGGCTTTGAATGTGGCCCCTTACGCCTATGTGATGGAAACAGGAAGGATCGTCATGGATGATACTGCGGAGAAATTGAGTGAAAATGAGGATATTAAGGATTTCTACCTGGGTCTCAGCGACAAGGGGGGGAAGAGAAAGAGTTTTCGTGACGTGAAACATTACAAGCGAAGAAAGAGGTGGCTCTCCTGAACAAAAACTCATTCCAAATCGGAAGGGTGAGGGAAGTCTGAAACCCGAATTCCGAATGCAAGAGAGGGAGGTTCTATCATGCATAAAAAACTGGTTCTTTTGACCGTGATGATTTTTGCCCTGGGTGTGGTGTTTGCATCCTGTGCAGGTATGCAGGTCAAACCCACGGCCGCCAACTT
>CAZWEV010000067.1:0-20900 GCA_964633015.1 uncultured Desulfobacteraceae bacterium
TGCCGAGCGCCACATATTTGAGAATGCACGTCCCTTTCATCAGCCATACGGCGTTCTCTCCGCTGGAATAGTTCCGCCACAGGATATCTGCATAGCCGTCCCGGTCAAAATCACCCGTGCCTTCTATGTGCCAGTTGGCATCCTCCAGTTTCGCCAACAACAGGTACCTGGCAACACTGGCCCCCTTCATCAGCCATACGGCATTTTCTCCGGTGGAATGGTTCCGCCACAGGATATCGACGGACCCTTCGTGGTCAAAGTCAGGGGCCGTTCCCAACGAAATACTGATATCTGAAGAGCCCGATCCGCCAGTGGTCGTAGGAATGAGTTTCGATACCTCCTGAGAAAAGCCGCTCTCGTTGCCGGATGTATCCACTGCCGTTAATGCGAAATAGTAGGTCTTTCCTTCTACGAGCGCATTGAGGGTGTAGCTGGTGACATCCTTGCCAACGGGGATATATGGCCCATAGTTTCTCGACTGCGTGCCGTAGTAGATCCTGTAGCCACCAAGGTCGGCGTCCCCATTCGACTGCCAATGGAGTATGGCGGAACCGGCAAGCACAAATGAAGGAAAGGCCGCCAGCAGAAAAATGATCAAGGCCGTGGTCAATAGTTTGTGTTTCATATTATTGCCTCCAGAAAGAGGGAGTTATTCGGGTTCTTTGTGTCTATTGGGTTCGTTGAGTTATATGGGTGGCGGTTGAAGATCATTGCCCACCAGCACAAAAGAAAAGCAATTTTTGTGCCATCAAAAGGGCTGAACAGGGTGATTCAGGACTGGAAGTCGCTTCTCCATGGAATACAAAGAGTTACACTCGGCCTTTCAAGAACGGGCCGGCGTCTCCTCCACTTGGAAATTCATCATGTCCTGTGTACAAAAAATTACAGAGGTTTGAACGAAAAACGCAATTTGGTCTGTCTGGTTTATCCGGTAATGAATATAATTACGTGTGTTGTTTGAGATACCAGTCATAGGTCTGGCGTATTCCATCTTCCAGAGACGTATTCGCCTGCCAGCCCAGGTCGTTGAGGCGCGAAACATCCAGTAGTTTTTGGGGTGTCCCATCCGGTTTCGAGGTATCAAACCTCAGTTTTCCCTCGAATCCAACGATGCAAACAACCATTTCCGCCAGTTCCCGGATGGTCAGGTCTTCACCAACCCCGATATTCACAATCTCCTTGCCATCATAGTGCTCCATCAAATACAAGCAGGCATCCGCGAGGTCATCTACGTGAAGAAATTCTCTCCTGGGTGAGCCGGTACCCCAGATGACTACTTCCCTTTCTTGATTCACTTTCGCCTCATGGCATTTCCGAATCAGAGCGGGAAGCACATGGGATTTTTCCAGGTCGAAATTGTCGTTCGGGCCATAGAGATTTGTCGGCATAACCCCGATGAAGCCGCTTCCGTACTGTCGATTATAGAATTCGCACATCTTGAGGCCCGCGATTTTCGCAATGGCATAAGCCTCGTTTGTAGGCTCCAGGTATCCGGAGAGCAGATACTCTTCCTTTATGGGTTGCGGACAGAGCTTCGGGTATATGCATGAACTCCCCAGGAACAGGAGTTTCTTCACCCCGGAGAGGTATGACGCATGGATAATGTTATTCTGGATACAGAGATTGGTATAGATAAATTCGGCGGGATACGTATCGTTTGCCAGAATTCCCCCCACTTTGGCCGCCGCCAGAAACACATATTCGGGTTGTTCAAGCTCGAAAAACGCTTCCACTTGGTTCTGCCTGGTGAGATCCAGTTCTCCGTGGGTCCTCAGGATAAGGTTGACAAATCCCTGCTGCTGCAGTTTCCTGACAATTGCCGACCCCACCAGCCCTCGATGCCCCGCCACATATATTCGGGAATCCACCGGCATCGGTGAAGCGTAAGGCGTTTGTTGTGAAGAGTTTTTGCTTTTCATTTTCCTACCATTGGCACATTATCTCGTTTTCTTATTGAATTGATACGTCCGTTAATCAAAGCAAATATTTTATCAACCCCTTACTCCTGACTCCTGACGCCTCTCGAGCAATTTTCTACTCAAACTGGTTATAGGTCCGGAAGCCGGCATTGTTGCATAACTGGTCCTTTTCAGCCTCTTTCAGGTCTTCTTCAACCATCATTTTTACGAGATTGCCAAAGGAAACCCGTGGTTCCCACCCGAGCATTTCTCTTGCTTTGGCAGGATCACCCTGGAGAAACTCAACTTCGGTGGGACGGAAATAGCGAGGATCGATGTGGACCAGGCGCTTTCCGGTCACTTTGTCTTTTCCCACTTCTTTCACACCCGTTCCCTCCCAAACAAGATCCACTCCTGTCTCCTTGAACGCCCGTTCAACGAATTCCCGCACGGAGTGGCTCTCTCCGGTGGCAATGACAAAATCTTCCGGCTGATCATGCTGCAGCATCAGCCACATGGCCTTCACATAGTCTCCCGCGTATCCCCAGTCTCTCTTTGCATCCAGGTTTCCAAGATACACAGTATCCTGAAGGCCGACCTTTATGCGGGCCACCGCTCTGGTGATCTTCCGGGTCACAAACGTTTCTCCTCGGATGGGCGACTCATGATTGAACAGAATCCCGTTGCAGGCGAACATGCCGTATGCTTCACGGTAATTGACGGTAATCCAGTAACCGTAGAGCTTTGCCGCAGCATAGGGGCTCCGGGGATAAAACGGTGTTGACTCTTTCTGGGGGGTTTCCTGCACCTTGCCGTAGAGTTCGCTGGTGGAGGCCTGGTAGAAACGCGTCTTCTCCTCCAAACCAAGAATCCTGATGGCTTCAAGGATACGAAGAGTACCCAGCGCGTCTGCGTTTGCAGTATATTCGGCCGTCTCAAAGGAAACTCTCACGTGGCTCTGTGCGGCAAGATTGTAAATCTCGTCCGGCTGGATCTCCTGGACAATACGAATCAGGTTGGTGGAATCCGTCAAGTCACCGTAGTGCATAAAAAACCGCACGTCAGATTCATGGGGGTCCCGGTAAAGATGATCCACCCTGGCGGTATTGAAAGAGGAGGACCGTCGCTTGATTCCATGGACCTCATACCCCTTCCGCAAGAGAAAATCTGCCAGGTATGCCCCATCCTGCCCTGTGATCCCTGCTATCAATGCTTTCTTCATGTATTACTCCGTCACCCCCTTGCTATTTTCTTGAGATGTCCCATGCCTGAAATAGTCAATGGTCTTTGAAAGCCCCTCTTGGAGAGGGATCCCCGGTTCCCAGCCCAGCTTTTGCCGCGCAAGGGAAATGTCCGGACGGCGTTTGGCCGGATCATCTCCCGGGAGCGGCTCAAAAGCGATTTTTGACCTGCTTCCGGTCAGTTGAATAATCCTCTCCGCCAGTTCCAGGATACTTGTCTCTTCAGGATTGCCCATGTTCACCGGCCCCGTGAATTCATCAGGAGCATTCATCATGAGGATCAATCCCTCCGCAAGATCGTCCACATAGCAAAAGGACCTGGTCTGCGAGCCGTCGCCATAAATTGTGATATCCCTGTTTGACAGGGCCTGCACGATAAAGTTGCTCACCACCCGCCCGTCATGCGGATGCATCCTCGGGCCATAGGTGTTGAATATCCGCACAACACGGATATTGACCCTGTTCTGGCGATGGTAATCGAAAAACAGGGTTTCCGCACAGCGCTTGCCCTCGTCGTAGCAGGACCGCAGCCCGATGGGATTGACGTTTCCCCAGTATTTTTCCTGCTGAGGATGGATTGTGGGGTCCCCGTATACCTCGCTTGTGGATGCCTGGAGGATCTTTGCTCCCACGCGTTTCGCCAAACCCAGCATATGGATCGCCCCCATAACACTGGTCTTGACGGTCTTGACCGGATTGTACTGGTAATGGATGGGAGAAGCGGGACAGGCAAGATTGTAAATCTCGTCTACTTCCAGGAATATCGGCTGAACCAGATCGTGGCGGAGGATTTCAAAATTGGCTTTCCCCAGGAGGTGAGCCACATTGTCTCTGGTCCCGGTGAAGAAATTGTCCAGGCACAGGACATCGTGCCCTTCGGCCACAAGCCGGTCACAAAGATGGGACCCGAGGAAGCCGGCCCCGCCGGTTACAAGCACGCGTTTTCTTTGGTGGTACATGAATGTCTCTCCCTTATCCGGATACGCCAGTTCCATCTATTCTCTTTTTCCGGCTGCTCTTCTCACTGCTTCAAGAAACGGATTCGAACGATCAAGAATATTCCTGTTTAACGACCGTGAGGGATTTGGCGGTATGGAACCGGAGCGCGATGGTCGGCCCGCAGTTTCCGGGGCGCTTGCCTGCACCGCCGGTCTTTTTTCCGGTCTCTCTTTTTTCATTCCAGAAGGAGACTCTGACTGGCGGCCGGCAGCAGATTCAGGTGCTTCTCCGACCTTTACCACGGCAGGGGGAGCGGGACGGACTTTCGTTCCCTGGTAAAGGTTCAATTTCACGCTTTTTCCTTTGCCGGCAAGGATGATAAAGTTAGAGCCGATTTTCTTTATAGTCATGCCGTTGATCTCATCACCCTCTTTATAGAGTTCCGAGTGTGTCGTTCCTCTCCGCACAGCCTTTTCTCTCAGCATGGCCCGCCGGCCCTGAGCTGAAATAATCACCCCGGTGAAAATGATCTGCTGCTCAATTTGCTTCACCACGGGCGATGTCTTATTCTCCAGAGGATTTTTTTTGACCGTATCCGGCGAGAAGATGTGTTTCTCCACCATGGGAGGAACATCCCCGTCCAATGCGGGCACTGATTGTGCCGGCAGCAAGATAAATCCCATACATACACATACGAGACCATGAATGACTATATCCTGGCAGTGAAAACCCATAGTTCAAAAGCTCCTCACTTCAGCCCGGAGACCGGCACAACGGTACGCCGGCTCGCAGAAAATGGTGAACCAAGGATCATGCAGACAGACTGGCCTCTGCATTTTCGGAAATCGGCGCAAAGGATTCATAGTGTTACTTCTGTTTTTCTTCTTTTATCATGCTCTTCAGGCCCTTAACTCTTTCGGAAAATTCTCTTGTAATAGCATCCGCCTGGGTTCTGCTTGTTATCACATGGGGGGTGATCAACAAAATGAGCTCCGTCTTTTCCGCCTCTTTCCTGCCCCCGCCAAACAGGTATCCAAGAATCGGGATACTTCGCAGGAAGGGTATCCCTGATTGCGAGTTGGTCTTCTTGGATTTCATCAGCCCGCCTATAATGATTGTCTGTCCGTCTTTTGCCACAAGCGACGTATTTGCTTTCCTGCTCACGATCGACCAGGATTGCAGAACACTATTGAACGTCCCCGTATCACTGACTTCCTGGGAGATTTCCATCTTCACCAGGCCCCCTGAATTAATATGGGGAGTGACCTTCAGGATTATCCCGGTCTTGACATACTGCACGGTGTTGGTAACGGTGGTGCCGGAAGCGGCATCCGTTATCTGGCCGGTTATCGAGGGCAAATCCTCTCCCACTTCAATGGAGGCTTCTTTGTTGTCAACCGCCAGGATATTGGGCGAAGAAAGGATATTCACATCAGAATCTTCACCCAGGGCATGGATGAGTCCTCTCATGAAATCCACCGGATTGTATACTGCATAGGTAAATCCCCTCGCGGTTCCGAGAGGAGTATTAATAGGCCTGGCCACTCCCTCGTCCAGGACCCCCTGGACCGTGTAGCCGCTGGTGCGTCCCTGGAGAAACCACTCCACGCCATATTCCACAGACCCCGAGAGTTTGATTTCCGCCACCATGACATCGATCAAGACCTGTCTCGGTACAATATCCAGGCTTTTCAGGACGCTCTTTATCAGCGCGTAATCACGGGCGCTTGCCTTCATAACAATGGCATTATTGGTCTCATCAGGGATAATTTCAACTTTCCCTGAGACATCCCTCATGCCGCCGGTTTCGGCCGGCTTTTTTGTGGGTTTTACGATCGTGACTTTTTCAGACTTGGTTCCGGCGGAACTCCCGTATACCTGTTTCAGGATATCTGCCAACTCGGCGGCCGAGCCGTTTTGGACAAAATAAACGAATACATTTGTGCCGGAGTCATCGGCATGGTCCATGACCTTTATCCAGCGTTCGATCAAGGTCATAATGGATGGCCATTTGCTCACAGCCAGGATGGCATTCATGGTCTTGAGCGGGATGATTTGAAAGGCACCCTTGTCTATTCCCGGCCTGTCGAAGAGTCCTCCCGTCTTGAATACCGTGTCAAGGTCTTTGGCCAGGTCTGAAGCGTCAACTTCTGCCACTGGGAAGAGGCGCCAGGCAATATCTTCAAAATAGGGTACATCCAAGGCGCTCAGGATGGCCGCGGCCTTGTCAATATTGTCAGGGGTATCGGTCATGATCAGGGAATTAGTCACCGTGTCTGCGGTCAAAACAGCTCCCTTTGACAAGAAAGGACTTACATTTTTGAGTGCTGCGGCGGCGGATATGTACCGCAGCCTGATCATCCGGGTAATGTCCCCTACTCCTCTTTCTCCTGCACTGGTCAAAGGGGCATTGGCCACTCCCGCACTCATGGGCCGCCTGACAATCTTGAAAATATCGCCCGGACCCTTGACAATGGCAAGGTTATTCAACTGCAGACTGTTATTGAGGATATTGATAAACGCTGATCTTGTATAATCTCCTGCAATGTGAAATGAAACCTTTGCTCTCAGGCTCGGATCAATCATGTAATTTACTTTGAAAAGTTCATACAGGGTAGCGTCGAGAACTTCATAGAGATCCGCATTGTCAAAGGCCAGTTCTACATGGGTGGGCTTTTCCTTCATGGAACGTTTTGCCCGAACCCGAGAACTCGTTGCAGGATCTGTATGAGAAGACTCGGCTGAAGCGGGAGATTTCGACAAAACGGTCCTGGGCATCTCCGTCGCCACTTGACCCGGCTTTCCTTCCTGCATGGTCTCCGATGGGACCTGCGCTTCCTGCTCTTTTTTCTGATCGGATGCCGCGCTTTCCGCTGGAGGTGCAGGGCTTCCGGAAGCGGATTTCTTGAGCATTCCTGTTTCTGCAAAGCCCTTTCCGAAGACATTTTCGCCGACGGACGCACATCCCGAGAAAAACAGAAGGGCGGCAAGCACCATGAAAAGCAACGCCGGATAGCTCTTTCCCCTGACCCAGGTAGTCCATATGCCCATAAACATGCCCCTTCTACGTTTGTGTCGAGTACGAATAATCTGGTTTCTCTGCCAGTCCATTCACCTGAGCTGCATTCTTTCCTTGATATCGGTCAACGATACTTCTCAATTCCAGTTTGGCTTTTCCACAAAAAGCGTGCCGACCCGCAACAAGACACGAAGGTCATCATTTCTCCGGGACCGGTAACTGATCACAATTCGTTCGACCCTGGTCATCCCCTTGAGCATTTCAAGAAACCGGAGAACCTCTGAGAGATCTTCAATTGATGCTGAGAGCTGAAACTCCAGCCTTCCCACTGTATACTCCCGCCATTTTCCCGGCGGCAGTTCTTTATAGGCTATAAGGGAAATGCGGTGATCTTCCAGAAACTTCTGGAAACGTGCCTGAACGGCGGCATTCGTGCTCTCCAAAGTCTTCCCCCCGGTAAACGCATGAGAAAAACGTTCGAAATCACTTTTTTTTCCCCTGTAGGCATGTATGGCATTCGAGATTTTTTTCACCTGTTTTTTCAGGTGGTGAAGCTCCAGAGACTCCTTTTCCACGCTGGCTGAGACCTCGTTCATTTTCTCCTCAAGGGGCACAAAAACGCTCAACCACCAAACCAGCACCACGGTCAGCCCAAGGGCTATCCCAATACCCCAACGCCGTCCCTTCCTGTTCAGTATTCTTGACATGTCCCCTTATGCAAGCTCCAATACCAAGCGCTCATGAATAGGTACTGCCATCTATTTTTTCGGCCTTTGTTCATGCATCGGTTCTTTCAACTCCATGCTCAACCCAAATCTTTCCTCGCCCGTCCTTTGACGGCTTACCGACCCGATAAGTTTCACCTGCGCGAACACGCCGGACTTTCTTAACATATCAAGCACCGTAACCGCATCAGGACTTGTCCCCCTGAGAGTAATGACTCCCTTTTCAAAGGAACAATTTGAAAACCAGGTGCCTGCCGGCACTAGTTCAGCCACCTTATTCAGCAGCGTATACAGATTTGGTCTTGATGCCATAAATGCATCAATATTGTTCATGAATTGACTCGATTTTCTCAGCACTTCCAGGTCATTCTGCAACGGCTGCACCTGCTTTTGCAACTGCTGCACCTGTGCCTGCAAAACCGCAAGCTCCTCCATTTTTGAAGAAATCCCTTTGTTCGCCTGCCAGGTCAAGAAAGCCATGCCCAACACGAATGCAATGATCAAAGGGATAATCACTTTTGCCGGGCGGAAACGCTTCAGCTTCGGAGGGGTCCCATCCAGAGATATCTCCTGTTTCCCTGAGAGGGCGGGACAAACGGCTGCAATGCCCATATTTTCGCTAAGCAGCGGCACCTTGCCGAGCCTGTTTTTCTCGGGAAGCGGCAGAACAGGCTCTCGTCCGTGGTCGAGCCGGAATATTCTCCCTTCCAGATCCGCACTTCCGGCGCTCAGGTTGCCCGGCAAAGACACTTCATCGGGGTTGGTATCGACACGGGGACTGATCCCTGAATAAAGAAACCCTTCTTTCCCATATACTGCCAGTTCAAAGGAGGTATCCTGGACAGGCAGCATGAGGCCGAGAGGATACGAGTACCGCTGCATATAGAGCCACCCGTGAATCCCGAAAGAAAGAGGGAAAAGGCCTTTTAAAAACGGCCGCATGCCGGTTTCGTCGAATACCTGCAAATAGGGATCTATTTTTCGACGAGAAGCATAAAAAAGAAGGGCATGAATGCCGTTCCTGATGCTGGAGAAATGAACATCGTAATACAGCTCATCGAGAGGAAGATGGCAATACCTGGGCAGGTTGTTTTGAACAGAAAGAAGCGCGTCTTCCACATACATCGGCGGCATCCGGACTTTTCTGGCAAAAAAGACATCCCTGGGCAAAGCCAGGTATATGCTGTATCTTGTTTTGCCTGCAATCCTTTCAAGGAATGCCTTCAAGGAAGATTGATCGGACCCTGGAATGCTCCCGAATGGTTCCATCCCGGGAAAAGGCGCCTTTGTGGTTACCCCAAGCATCCCCTTTTTTACGAAGACATACTGGAGGGAGTCTTTGTCTGCATAAATCCCGAGGAGCCCTTTGCCCATCAATGAGTTACCCCTCTATCATCTGGTTGATGAAGAAGCTTCGAGGATGGTGGAACGACATTGCTCAAACGGAAGCCATTTCCCACCCTGGCTTTTCAAGAATATAAGCACCAGCGTGTAGCTCTTTCCCCTTCCTGGGGCGATTATGCTGAGTCTCTTGACATTCCCGGGGTAAATGGTGAAGTCTTCAATCAGAGGGAGCCGGGACTCCGGTTGTTGTTCTTCTCCCTCCTTTTCTCTGCTCAAAATTTCTCCCAGTGGATCACCCCAAAACAGGCGGGGTGATACCCCTTTCACCAGGAGCATCTCCGTCAAGACCTTAAAAGGGCCGTTTGCGGGTCTGTAAGGAAGGCCCATGCCTTCATAATAACCGGCTTCAGCCCCATTTATCCTGAAGAGGTCGTCCGCATCCCGCCAATCGAGGAGGGCGTCGCAAATCCCTTCGGCTTCTTCTCCTCTCTCTTCACCAAGGGCCTTTTGGATTGCCTGCCGTATGCTGACATCCGGGGCCTTGTTTATGTCGGTTTTCTCAGATTCGTTCCCCACTTTGACCCACAGTTTCACATCTCTTACAGAGAGGGACCCCCAGCCCCCGCCCCCTTCCAATCCCACCTTAGTAAATCCGGAACCAGAAGCAGCAAGAGCGACCACGGATTGGATGCTTTCTTCCAGTTTCAGTTTCTCCCAGGCATTATAAGCGAGAGCGGCATTGCCCCGGTTATGCGAAAGGTATTCTCCGGACAAAAATCCGAGCAACACAAGGACCCACAAAATCAGGATGAGGACGCTCCCTTCCTTGCAACCGGGGCGCCGGGAGATCTTTCCCTGCTTTTCTATTGTCCGACGGCGAAAAACCATCGGCGGGGTTTCTCCTTCTCACCCTCGGCGAATTCAATGCGGAGATAGGTCGGCGGAACATGATGCCCGCCGTTCCATTCCTCTTTCCATTGGCGGCCGGTCTTTGAAAAATCCATGGTATTCCCGCTACCATAAAGCACATCAAAGGCCGTGATTCCTTTTATCGTGCTCACCGGTTGGACGTCTTTCCTCGCCTGTTCAGAAGGTGGCGCTGAGGAATCTTCGAAATCATTCCGGTCTGCTATGACTCGTTGATAGAAGAGCAATGTTTTGTCGCTCTTCAAGAATACATAGCTTACTTGCATCAGACCCTGCAATGGTGCACCCATGGGGGCAAAGGATGTAAAAAAAGACAGGGAATGCTCGGATCCATAAAAAGGCAGGGCAATCTTTCCGCCTGTAGGCGAGAAGCTCGCAGTTCTTATTATGCACTGGAGCTGGTTCTCGAGAATCGATGGAAGCATTGCCCGCAGTTGCACTCCTTCACCCTCACGCTCACCCCTCTCCCATGCGGTCATTGTCATTCTCAATGCCATAGCCGCCATGAGAGTCAGCACGGAAACCAGCACAATGGCGACCATGATTTCCAGGAGAGTAAAGCCTCCCTGCCGCTTACCGATTCGGGTCATTGACCATACCATCTTGTCAAACAGAGATGCCGCTCTTTCCTGGCTTTGCCGTAAGACAGGCAGAGGGTCATTTCAAACATTGACGGGATTTCAAGCGGCGCTGCCTCGTTATCTCCTGCGATGGCCAAGGGTTTTGCAGTAAGCGTAAATCTCCATCCATCTTCTCCCGTCACTTCACCCTCAACTTGTCTGGTATCCAATGCAGTTCGGATCAACGTGGAGTCCATCAGAAGATTGTGTGCGATCCTTGAAGCGGTCAGCAATTCATCGGCTCTCCAGGCTATCCTTTTCGACTGAGAAAGGGCCTGAAATACAACTCCGAAGGATATGCCCACAATAATGAGTGAAACCAGCACCTCCAAAAGGGTAAACCCCAATTCCTCTTCATCTCTCCACCCCCATGGACGGTATCGAACCGGCATCTTCCCCTTGTGCCTCCATTCCCTACGTTCTCCCTGGAACCCTCCCTCCAACAGACCCGGCGACAGTGATCGTACCGGTTATCAAATCCACTTTTACCGTACAGAGGGTATTGCCCGCAACAGAAAGAGTCAGCTCTCCGCCGCTGGCACTTCCGCTGGGGTAAAAAGTAATTCCGTACACGCCGTTCTCGAACGTCGCCACTCGTTCGCCCTCTATGAGCATTTCTTCAGGCACTTCAAGATGCGTACCCGCAGTATCTATCCAGCACTGCCTTTTCTCAGAGCTGATATGAAACACGACCGGCATGCCGCGCTCAATTGCCAGGCGCCGTGCGGTCTTGCACAGGGAAATCATTTCATAGGCAAAGTTCTTGTTTTTTCTGGTTGCGATAGACTTCCCCACACTTACAAACACAAGGGAACTGCTGATGGCAATAATGACCATCACAATAATGAGTTCCAAGAGGGTAAAGCCGTCAGAATTGGATTTCATTGATCCCAAAGACCGCCATCAGCATGGACATGACAATTCCACCAATCACAAGACCCATAAAGAGAATCGTCAGCGGTTCAAGCAGGGTGAGATAGAATTTTATTTTTCCCTGGATCTTATTATCCAGTTCTTCAGCAATCTCAACCAGCATCTCACCCATTCGTCCGGTTTCTTCCCCCACGGAAACAAGCTGAACGGCCATCTCGGGAAAAACTTTCATTTCCTTCATAAGCGAGCTGATTCTCTTGCCCTCTTTGACTTTTTCATATATGTTCTGCACGGACGCCTTTATGATCCGGTTGCCCACGACTTCCCGAACAATTGAGAGGCTTTTCAGCAACGGAACCCCACTCAATAGGAGCGTTCCCAATGTCCTGGCAAAATGACTCACTTGAATCTCGCCGATAAGGGCGCCTATAATGGGAGCGCCTATCGCAAACTTGTCGACTTTCATTCTGCCGACGGATGTCTGTGCGACATACCTCAGAGACAAAAAAAGAACCGTCAGTATGATGATCAATACCCACCACCATTGCTGCAGCAAGGCGCTCACTGAAATGAGAATTTGCGTCGCAAATGGGATTTCCTGGCCTAATCCTTTAAAAATACCGGCAAATCTTGGGACGACGAACCCCATGATCACGAATACGGATATAATCCCAACCATGACAAGGATGCTTGGATAGATTGCCGATGAAATGATGAACTTCTTCGTTTCCTCCGCCCGTTCCTGAAACTCGGCCAGTTTACCCATCACCTGCGGCAGCACTCCGCCGACCTCACCCACCCGGACCATATTCACATAGAGTTCACTAAAATCCCTCCTTCGGGATGCCAGTGCATCGGAAAGGCTCTTGCCTCCCTTCAGTGCATCTTCCAGCTCTTGAGCAAGTGACTTCAGATTTCCTTTCTCTACTGACCGACCGATAACATGCAAGGCGCGATCCAAGGGAAGCCCGGACTTCAAGAGATACCCGAGATCCTTTGTAAATTGAAGGAGTTCGCTTCTTGTCAGCAGCCGGGAGCGACGTCTGGAAAAAAATTTCCGGGTATGATCTCTATCCAGCCATCTGAGGAGCACAAGGCCCTGAGATTCCAGGGCTAAGAGCAAGGTTTCTTTGTCTTTTGCCTCTGCCGAATTGATCACCTTGCGTCCACGAATATCAACCGCTTCGTAGGCAAAACGGGGCATTAGCGGGCAACTCTCAATATTTCTTCATAGGTGGTAATGCCCTGCCTCACTTTTTGCAGGCCACTTATTCTGAGTGGTGTCATCCCTTGTGACAGGGCTTTTCGGTATATTCCGAGTCGGTCGGTTCCTTTCAAAACCGTCCGCTGAATATCTTCACTCATGATAAGCAACTCAAATATTCCAACCCTGTCCCGGTATCCGGTCCCTCCGCAGTCTTTGCAGCCCGTTCCTCTTTGATAGGTGTCCGAAATCTCCCCTGGAGGCAATTCAAGATCTCGAGCCAGTATCAGTTTCTCCTCTTCACTTACCCGTACCTCCTCCCGGCAATACGGGCATACGCGCCGCACCAGGCGCTGGGCCAATACTGCAACCAGTGACGAAGCTATCATGAACGGTTCTATTCCTATGTCCTCCAGACGCGTTATGGCTCCGGCCGCATCATTGGTGTGTAGCGTGGAGAAGACCATGTGACCGGTAAGCGCCGACTGTACCGCAATCTCCGCCGTCTCCACATCTCTGATCTCTCCGACCAGCATAACATCCGGATCATGTCTGAGAAACGACCGTAGACAATTGGCAAACGTCAGCCCGATCTTCGGTTTTATCTGAACCTGATTGATGCCCTCAAGTTGATATTCCACCGGGTCTTCAACAGTCACTATTTTCTTCTCCGGTGAGTTTATTCTGTTCAGAGCAGCATAAAGCGTGGTGGTTTTTCCGGCGCCGGTTGGGCCGCATACGAGCACTATGCCGTGGGGCAGGGAAATGATGGATTCAAAAGATTTCATGATGTCTTCCGGAAACCCCAGGTTATCCAATTCCAGGTTAATGTCTTCCTGGTGCAAGAGCCGCAACACAAGACTCTCGCCAAACTGGACGGGAATGGAGGATACCCGGATATCTATTTCATCGTTTCCCAACCGAAACTTAATCCTTCCATCCTGGGGAAGCCGCATTTCAGCGATATCCATCTTGGCCATCAACTTGATTCTCGAAGTGATGGCCGCTTTGAGTCTGCTGGCGATGGCTTCCTGGTTATGCAGAATGCCGTCAATCCGGTACCGGACCTGGAAAGACTGTCTCCTGGGTTCAATGTGAATATCCGAGGCCCCCACATCCAGAGCTTTGCTGATTAAATGGTTCACCAACCTTATGACCGGCGCCTCTGAAGCCATATCCTTCAAGTGTTCCGGGCTGTCCCACAGTTGCTCTTCAACGCTCAATTCCGCTTCATCTGAATTGTCTCCCCCATTCATATCCGCATCAGCCTCATACCATCGGTAAATAAACTGGGATATGGTTTCTTCCGACGCTCTGAAAATCTTGATGGGCTTGCCGTAGGCTTCGCGGATTACTTCCCGGGTATTGAGATCGGAGGGGTCGGCCATGGCCACGGTCACATGTTCTCCTGCATCATTCAGGGGAAGGAAACGGAAGCTTTTCATGAAGTTCAGAGGCAGGAGATTCATTGGAAGAGGATCTTCCGGAAAGTCGCTTTCATCCATCTCCGGTACCTCCATCCAGGAGGGGTCCGGAGCTGTCTTTTCGGGCTCGGAAACCTCATCGACGTGATTACCCGTCTGAAAAAAACGGGCGATTTTTTTTGTGAAGTCAGTATTCAACAGTCTATTCCCAACTCACAATATCCTTATTCTCTTTTTCTCCCCCTTCAACACCATCTTTTCCATAGCTCAAAAGGTCATAGTCTCCGTGCTCTCCAGGACTTTGATAGTGATAGGGGCGGCCCCATGGGTCGTCAGGTACCGGTTTCGGCAGGTACGGACCGTCCCACGTTTCCAGATCACCCGGTTTTTCTCTCAACGCCTTCAGTCCTTCTTCTGTTGTTGGATAACGGCCGTTGTCCAAACGGAAATCATCCAGGGCCGCGCCCAGAAGCTCAATTTGCGCCTTCGCGGTTTTTGTCTTTGCTTTTTCAATCTTTCCAAAGAACTTCGGGGCCACGAGCGCTGAAAGGAGACCCAGAATAATGAGCACTACCAGGAGTTCTATGAGCGTGAACCCCTCATCTTTCCTATTTGTGCAACAGGTTTTCAAATTTCTCATCAAACCAAGTGCCCCCTATGTTGCTTATTTCCATCCTTCGATTATCCATGAAGTCCGCCGGAAGTCAATAGCTCTAAAAGTGCGTCAAGGGCGCCTTTCCGACAGGAAAGACATTGAACCCCATCTCGAAAAGCCTGCGGTGATCCAGAATATTTCGTCCATCGAATATGAATGCAGGCTTCGTCATTGACCGGTAGATCCGCTCATAATCGAGGTCACGGTAAACGTCCCACTCCGTGAGGACGGCGATGGCGTGGCTTTTTCCCGCCGCTTTATACGGATCATCAAGGTAGGAGATATCCTGATCCAGATCTTTCAGGTCGATCCGTGCGTTTTCCAGTGCCTGTGGATCGGTGATCACCAGCTCCGCCTTCTCTTCCGCCAATTGTCTGGCGATGAAAATGCCCGGGCTTTCCCGGGTATCCCCGGTATTTGCCTTGAAGGCAAACCCGAAAAGGCAGATCCTCTTCCCCGCCAGGGTATTGAACATGGTGTTCAGCATGTTCAGCACAAAGCGCTCTTTCTGGTAGTCATTGATCCTTACAACGCCTTCCCAGTAGTCGGCCACATTACTGAGACCATAGTAGCGGCAGAGATAGACCAGATTCAGGATATCCTTCTTGAAACAGGAGCCTCCGAAGCCGACGCTGGCCTGGAGGAATTTCTCCCCGACTCGGCTGTCCATACCGATCGCCTTTGCCACTTCAGCGATGTCGGCGTCTGTTTTCTCGCACAGGGCTGAAATGGAGTTGATCGATGATATTCGCTGGGCAAGGAATGCATTGGCTGCCAGCTTTGAAAGCTCACTGCTCCACAGGTTGGTGGTGATGATCTTCCCACGGGGCACCCAGTTTGCGTAAATTTCAACGAGTGCCTTCCTTGCCTTGAGTGCTCTTTCCGTTTCATGAGAGCCGATCAGCACCCTGTCCGGCGACTCGAGATCTTGTACGGCGGTCCCCTCTGCAAGAAATTCAGGATTTGACAGGACGTCAAAGTAGACCTGGTCGTTGTCGCCCGTGAGGATTCTTTCCATGGCCAAAGAAGTTTTCACCGGAAGGGTGCTTTTTTCCACGACGATCTTCGGAGATTGCGCGCAGTCGCGGATCTGCCGTGCCGTCTTTTCCCAGTATTGGAGATCAGCAGCCATGCCGGCCCCTGATCCAAAGGTCTTGGTCGGAGTATTCACACTCACAAAAATGATCTCAGCCTCGTGTATCTCCCGTTCAATATCCGTGCTGAAAAAGAGGTTTTTCCCTCTGCACGCCAGAACCACTTCTTCCAGGCCGGGTTCAAAAATGGGAAGTCTATCGGAATTCCACTGCTCGATCCGTTCCGGATTTATGTCCACAGCAGTCACTTTGTACTGGGGGCACTTGTGGGCAATCATGGCCATGGTGGGTCCGCCCACGTATCCCGCACCGATACAGAGGATATTCTTTTCAAATTTCATGCTGCCCGCCTTTCCGGTTCCCTCTCGTTTCTATTCTTATGAAAAACAATTCCTCTCACTATACGATTCGCACCCGATGCTTTCGCCAAGCTTTATTTTCATTCCTTGAAGTAGTCAATCACGCTCTGGATAATGGCATCAATGTCATAGGATGGCTCGAACCCGATAAGGTCCTTGATTTTCTGAATCCCGGGGCATCTTCTCTGCATATCCTCAAAACTTGGTCCGTACGCTTTCTCGTATGGTATGTGCTCAATTCCCGAATTACTCCCCGTCATGGCCTTGACCTTCTGGGCGAGTTCATTGATGGTGATTTCATACCCGCTCCCCACGTTGAACACGTCGCCTTCTGCGGCGGGCTCCTCCATGAGCCTGGTTATTGCTCCGATCACGTCATCCACGTGGGTAAAACTCCTGCTCTGGTCCCCATCCCCGTGCACCGTAATCGGCTTTCCCAGGAGGGAGCTCTGCACAAAATTGGGAAGCACCATACCATACTGCCCTGTCTGCCGCGGCCCGACTGTATTAAACAGGCGTGCGATAACAACCGGCAATTTCTTTTCATCAAAATACGCGAGGGCCAGAAATTCATCAAGGGTCTTCGAGCAGGCATATGCCCATCTTCTCTTTTTCACGCTTCCCAGTATCCTGTCAGCATCTTCCAGGAGCTCACCGTCCTCGTGTTTTCCATAAATTTCGGAGGTGGACGCGATCAGCACCTTCTTCTTGAAGCGGTTCGCAAGCCTCAGCACGACCTCCGATCCCTTGACATTGATATCCAGCGTTTCAACCGGGTGATCCATAATGTTCTTCACTCCCACAGCCGCGGCCAGATGGTAGACACGATCCACCTTGAAGATCAATTCGTTCATAACCGATTCATTCAATATCGTGTCCACGATCAGGTGGAATCGTTTCTTATTCTGAACATGTTCGATGTTGCTTAATTTCCCGGTCCACAGGTTATCAATCACAAAGACCTCATGTCCTGAATCGAGGAGGTTTTCAGCAAGGTGCGATCCGATAAAACCAGCACCCCCGGTAATAAGTATTTTCATCTTTCTTTATCTCCTTCTCCGGCCGTTTCCATGAGATTACACAGCTCCGCCCCTTCGGTTACACTCTGGAATGAATGCTAACCGATTGAAATTCATTCATGTAATGCCAACAGCCGGTTCGCGCCGACACCTTCAGCGCATCTGCGCGATTTCTGCCGCTATGAAACTCTTTCCAGGGCCCAGTCTTCTATTTCCACTTCCAGGGACCGTTTCAGCAGTTCAACCGAAAGCACAACCCGGTCACTCTTTCCCTTGTGTCGCAGATAAAATCCCACCAGCCCTTTCAGCGGACCTTCCATAACCATCACCCGGTCCCCCTTTTTCATGTATGTTCGGTTTTGAACGGTTCGATCGGTCCCATCCAGGATCATCAGAGAAGCGATCTCTTCCTCGTTGGCCGGTACGGGTTTCCCCTTGAAGTTGACGATTCGCACCACCCCGACCGTCTTGATAATGGGATAATAATCTTCCGGGGTGAGAATGGACCGCACAAACACGTAGCCCGGGATCATGGGGATGTGGATCTTTTTTCTCCGGTCCTTGCGTCTGCTCATAATCTGGATCCTGGGCAGAAACGCCTCAATCTCCTTTCCGCGCAGACCCTCGAATACCTTCCGCTCAAACCGGCTGCGGGTGTGGAGAGCATACCATTTGGCATTATTCTCATTCATAAGGTGATGATCCTGTCACGTCCAACGCCGTTTTCCATCAAGATGCGAACATCCCTTTCAGGGTCATCAAGCCTGGTCACCAGGATACGATCCCAGTCAGAGGTAGTGAGCCGATGGAGATGCTCCACGGGAAAACCGAAAAAATGCTCCCCGTTTTCCTGATCGTCGACAATCCCCTCCAGCTGAACTCCTGTCTGCTGCAGGTAAAGATACGCCAGTTCGGCCACCTCGCCGGCTCCCAAGAAAAGGATACGCTCAACGCCCTGCTCTCTCAGTATTTCAAATTTCTCGAGGAGCAGGTCTTTCACTTCCCGGTAAAAATGTACGGAATATTTCAGATATTCAACAGTGAGCCTGCTTTTCCGGGCCAATCCTTTGGGGGTAAGAAAATACCTGAGTCGATTTTGCGGCATGGTCTTGACCTTGAAATATCCCTTGCTGACCAGTCTTTTCATGAACATGTTCACCAGGCCAAGGGAAATGTTGAGCCGGTCAGAGAGCTCTCTCTGGGTTCGGCTGCCGTCCCTTTCTACCTCTCCCATGAGCCGCAGGATATGGAAATCTTCCTTTTGCATGGTCAAGATCCGGTTCTACCAGGATTCATCAAGAATATGGATCGGTTAAATTGTTCATATTTTGAACATAATTGGGAGCAATGTTTTACAAATGAGCCCGTTTGTCAAGGGAAAAGTGCTGTTGCCTTCCAACGGGTGTATGGTATAGTCTCTGAAACACGGGTAATGGACCACCTCGCCGCAGGCAGCAGGAGATCCCCTTGTTGTCATTCCGGATTCCAGCTCCCCGCCAGGGTCGAGGACAGCTTTGTGGGCATCACGGAAACGTCCCAGGCGACGGGGTGGCATTTGGGCCGAAGCAAAAATAAAGGAGTATAGCAAATGGAATGCCAACAGGAAAAGAACCTTGAGAGATGCAACTGCACCTACGACCCCTGTTCCAGGAAAGGGGTCTGCTGCCAGTGTATCTCATATCATCTCGGAATGCGGCAGCTCCCGGGGTGTTGTTTCCCGGATGATGCAGAGGCGACCTTTGATCGTTCATTTGAATATTTTGCAAGACTTGTGGAAAAGGGGAAAGTGTAACGTGGATGAAAAGGATCTCGAGGTCCTGTTCAGGAGTGTCGGCGAAGCACCGGACGCCTACCCTGAGAGCGCGCGGAGGGTATTCAATATCCTGGTCCGTGTCACGCTCGATTACCGTGACCATATGCTGGCTTCCCAGGGACGTGTGGTCACTGTCCAGGATGTTCGGACCGCCCTTTCGTGGCTGATTCCCGCGCTTGCCACAGGAAATATCCCGAGGATGGATGACCCGGTGTGTGCGGATCTCCTGCAACGATGGCTGAGCGCCTTGAAGGGTTCCCAAAAGCAGGCCGACCGGGAGGACATCAATTGAAAAGATACCCAACCGGTCCTCTCTCGCTTGAGCCCTACATCTTCTCCATGTGTTATTCCTACAACCGGGTTAAACACCCCGTCGATTGCGACGTTACGGTCATTCCCGGGAAGCCTCTCCTCGACCCAGATCGAGGAGCGGGAATCTTCCGGATAAGCCCTGCGGGCTTTCCGGAATGACAACAGAGGGTTCATTTAATAACCCCTTTTTGGACAAACGCGAATGCTCTTATGCCTGCCAAAGCAAGAAGAATAGTAATTCAAAAACCCGGGTCATACAACGGAATGAGAATTGCTGAAGCTCTCATGGAAAACCCGGGTCCCGGTGAGATTCAGGTGGCGGTCAAGGCATGCGGCATTAATTTCGCGGATATAAGCGTCCGTCTCGGACTCTATGCCGCGGCAAAGAATCTCTATCCCCTCTGTCCCGGGCTTGAATTTTCAGGGATTGTCACCCGGACAGGAACCGGAATAGAGGGGTATCGTTCCGGAGACCGGGTATTCGGGGTATCCCGGTTCGGAGCGTATGCAACAGCAATCAATACCATTCCTGATCATCTCTGGCACCTTCCTGCCCATTGGGAGTTTTCCCGGGGGGCCGCTTTTCCCGTTGCCTATCTGACCGCCTACTATGCCCTTCACCATGTTGGGCACCTTCAATCCAATGACAGGGTCCTGGTGCACTCTGCCGCCGGTGGGGTCGGCACCGCGCTCCTGCACCTCCTCAGGGCAAACGGCAACCCTTCGGCAGGCGTTGTGGGACACCACAAAAAAGTCTCCTCTGCCAGGGAAGCAGGCGCGTCCGTGGTGATCGACAAGGAGAGACAACCGCTCTGGGAAACGGCTGAGCAATGGAGCCCGGAAGGCTTTGACCTGATCCTTGACGCAAACGGTGCGTCCACATTGAAGGAATCCTATCACCACCTCAAACCGGCCGGCCGGCTCCTCATTTACGGGTTTGCCTCCATGTTCTCGCCCACCGGAAAGAAGAACTATTGGAAACTCATCTGGTACTATTTCAAGACGCCCCGGTTCAATCCCTTCGATCTGACCGGCAAGAACAGGACCGTCAGTGGATTTAACCTGATTTACCTTTTTGAAAAGAAGATCCTTTTCAGAAAAATAATGGAGATCTTGCTTCGGTTGGACAGGGAGGGCCGTCTCCCGGAAATGCCGCTAAAAACATTCGCGTTTGACGATGTTGCCGCGGCCCACCGGACACTTGAATCAGGGGAAACGGTAGGAAAACTCGTTTTGCGTACCTGATGATTGACCCCGCCGAAAGAAAATAATTGCGAGTCACCTGGAAATGTCGTTGCCGCGCAAACCGGAATCCATTGAATTTATCCCCCCTACATGAAAAACAATAAAAAACCTGTCCCACTTCTGTACCATAACGATAAAAAGGGAAAAAGACAGTATGCCTAATTCCCTATTATCATTACAAAAATAAGA
>CAZWEV010000068.1:0-20616 GCA_964633015.1 uncultured Desulfobacteraceae bacterium
TTTCGAGAGCAGTATCCACCAGTTCTTCCACGGCCTGGCTCAATCTATCCCACTCATCCCGGTTTCGCACATCGGAGACAAATGTGGTGTGCACGTTTCCATCACCCACATGCCCAAATGTTGCGATAATCACATCGTATTTCTCGGCAATTTCCTGGGCCCGGCGTATGGTTTCCGGGATGCTTGTCGAGGGAACTCCGAAGTCTTCGGCGATGGGAATCAACCTGTTCCCCGGTTTGATCCGGGAAAGGGTCGGGACCAGGCGCCCTCTTGCATGCATCATCTCCGCCCTGCGCGCAGGATCATCGGACCACTCAAATTCTTCTACCTTGTATTTCTGACATATCTCCTTGATCCGTTGCATGTCCCGCACCACGACATCCTTGGTGCCGTCCGCCTCCATGATGAGCATCGCTTCGATCTTACTCACATCTTTTCCCAGGGCCTCTTCCACCACCTTGAGGCTGAACTTGTCCATGATCTCGCAACCGGCTAGTCGAATTCCTGAGGTGGTGACCTCAGTCACGGCATCCCCCGCCGCGTTGAGGTCATGGAATATGGCAAGGGCCATGGCAGCATATTCCGGCTTTGCTTCCAGTTTTGCGATCACCTCGGTAATGATCCCCAGGGTCCCTTCGGAAGTACAGAACAGGTGCGTCAGGTCATAGCCAAGGGAACTCTTCGGCGCCGTGGTTCCGGTATCGATAACGGTTCCATCGGCAAGGACCACCTTGAGACCCTTGATATAATCCCGCGTGGTCCCGTATTTCACTGCCCGGTGTCCGCTGGCGTTGGTTGACACCATCCCGCCGATGGTCGCCATGGCCTCACTCCCCGGGTTCGGGGGAAACATGAGGCCGTCTTTCGCCAACCGTGCGTTCAACGGCATACACACGACGCCGGGTTCGAGCCGGGCATAAAAATTTTCTTTGTTGATTTCCAGAATATTATTCATGAGGTGGAGGTCCAGGAGCAACCCGCCCTTTACCGGGAGGACCGCACCGGTAACGCTGGTTCCGGTGCCCCGCGCGGTCACCGGAATCTTTTCACGGTGCGCGAGCTTCACGATGGCGGAAACCTGTTCGGTAGTCCTGGCAAAAATGACCGCGTCAGGTACCCCCTGGTGAACAGACATATCCCTAGAGTAACAGAGGCATTCCACCCGCTCATCGAACACGTTTTCCGGGCCTACAATTCCCCTGATTTCGGAGATAATATCCATGGGCTGACCTCCTTGGCTTCGGTCCCGGACAAACATCCGGGAGAAAAAATGATTCTATCTATTCCATCTTCAAAGAAGTTTTCCCGCTTCGGACCGAAAAATATTCAAGAAGTGGCTACTATTTAGCTACAAAGTGACTATTTTATACACCCGCACCTTCAAAACTGTCAAGTTAAAAGGCGGATAATTCCATTTCCTTTTTTTCCAGCGACCGGATTTCATCACGGATGCGCGCCGCCTCTTCAAACTCCAGCTTTTCAGCCGCCTTTTTCATCCGCAGCGTCAATGCTTCAATCAGCACTTCCACCTTTTCAGGAGTCATGTATTCTTCCCCGGGTTCGGCAACGGCGGGGATGCTCACATAGTCGGCCTCGTAAATGGAGCCCAGGATGTCACCAATGTTTTTCCTGATGGTCGACGGCGTGATATTGTTTGCCTTGTTGTAGTCCGTTTGGATCTCCCGCCGCCGGGAGCTTTCATCCATGGCCCGTTGCATGGATGCAGTAATCTGATCCGCATACAGGATGACCTTCCCGTGTACGTTTCTCGCCGCCCTTCCGCATGTCTGAATGAGTGATCGCTCCGAGCGCAGAAACCCTTCCTTGTCCGCATCGAGAACGGCCACAAGGGAAACCTCGGGCAGATCCAGACCCTCGCGCAGGAGGTTGATCCCCACCAGCACGTCAAAGGCCCCTAGGCGCAGGTCCCGGATGATCTCCACGCGCTCAATGGTCTTCACGTCCGAATGGAGGTACCGAACGTTCAAGCCCAGGTCAGCATAATATTCAGTCAGGCTCTCGGCCATGTTCTTTGTCAGGGTGGTCACCAGGGTCCTTTCATTCTTCTCGATCCGATCCCGGATCAGGCCGATCAGGTCGTCTACCTGATTCGAAGCCGGCCGTACTTCAATTTCAGGATCGATAAGCCCCGTGGGTCTGATGATCTGTTCGGAAATCTGCTGGGCTATTTCCAACTCATACGGGCCGGGGGTTGCCGACACGTAGATCGTCTGATTCACCCGCTCCCGGAACTCCTCGAACGTCAACGGACGATTATCCAGGGCCGACGGGAGACGAAAACCGTGCCGCACCAGGGTTTCTTTCCGGGAACGGTCTCCCCGGTACATGCCGTTCAATTGGGGGATCGTGATATGACTCTCATCAATCATCAACAGAAAATCCTTCGGGAAGTAATCCAGCAGGGTGGGCGGAGGCTCACCGGGATTCCTCCCGGTCAGATGCCGGGAGTAATTTTCAATCCCGTGACAGTAGCCCATCTCCATCATCATTTCCAGGTCGAACCGGGTCCGCTCCTCGATGCGCTGGGCCTCCAGCAACAGGCTGTTTTCCCGCAGAAATCTGATTCGTTCACCCAGTTCGTCCCGAATCTGCCTGATCGCCCTTTCCCGGATTTCCACGCTTGTCACGTAATGGCTGGCAGGATAGACGGTCACCCTGTTCAAGTTCCCGAGAACCCTGGCGGTCAGGGGATCTATCTCCTGAATGGCTTCAACCGTATCCCCGAAAAAGCAAATCCGCAAGGCACGGTCCTCTTCATGCACCGGGTAGATATCAAGGACGTCACCCCGGGCCCGGAATCGGCCCCGGCAGAAATCAAAGTCGCCTCTTTCATAGTGAATCTCCACCAGCTTCCGGATGGCGTCTTCCCGGGAGAGTTCAGCGTCTTTTTCCACGTACAGGAGCATGTTGTGGTAGGCTTCAGGCGATCCGAGGCCGTAAATACAGGAAACACTGGCGACGATAACCACATCGTCACGATCCAGGAGGGAGCGGGTGGCGGCGTGCCGCATCTTGTCAATTTGCTCGTTTATGTGTGCGTCTTTCTGGATGTAGGTATCTGTCTGGGGAATATAGGCTTCGGGCTGGTAATAATCATAGTAGCTGACAAAGTACTCCACGGCGTTGTCCGGGAAGAGACCTTTCAGCTCCCCGTAGAGTTGGGCCGCCAGGGTCTTGTTCGGCGCGATGATCAAGGTGGGCTTCTGTACCCGGGCAATAACCTGGGCCATGGTAAACGTCTTTCCTGAACCCGTGACACCCAGGAGCACCTGGTGCGAAAGCCCTTCCCGGATACCTTCTGCAAGGGCTTCAATGGCGTTCGGCTGATCACCGCAGGGAGTCAAATCGGTTTTGAGATCAAACATCCCATCTCCAGATGGTTCCCTTGGGGCCATCTTCAAGCACGATTCCCTGCTCTTTCAGGCGATTGCGGATGACATCGGCCCTGGCCCAGTCCTTTCCCGCTCTCGCTTCCGATCTTTCATCCACCATTTTCTGGATCTCTTCATGATCCAGCTCACCCGGCGCATCGGACACCTGTTCAAAAAAGAAATCCGGTTCCGCCTGGAAAAGGCCGAGAATATCCCCCGTCACGTGCAGCAGGTTCCGTTCATGAACGAGGCTCGCCCGCGTGACCTGATCCAGGGTACCTTCCAATCCTTCCATGGTCCTGTTGAGGGTTCTCACTTTATCGAAAACAAGGCCCACCGCCCCCGCCGTATTGAGATCATCATCCATCATCCGCACGAACTCGGCAAGAAACGGCTCCCCGGGTTCCTCTGAAAGCAGGTTTTTCCGACTCCCCTCAAAATCCCCGTCCCTCTCGAATGGCCCGATCAACTCCTCCAGCTTCTTCATGGCCCTGTAGACCCTGACCAGGCCTGCCTGGAGTCCTCGTACCGCGCTCCTTGAGAAGTCTATGGGACTCCGATAGTGTTTTGAGATCAGGAAGAGCCGCAGGACTTCAGGATGATAGTGGGCCAGCGCGTCACGTATGGTTAGAAAATTCCCCAGGGATTTTGACATCTTCTCGGATTCCACCGTTACGAACCCGTTGTGTACCCAGTATCGTGCGAACTGACCGCCATTCGCGGAGATGGACTGGGCCCGTTCATTCTCGTGATGGGGGAAAAGCAGGTCTTTTCCACCCCCGTGGATGTCAAAGGTTGGTCCAAGAAAATGGTTGCTCATCACGGAACACTCAAGATGCCACCCCGGACGCCCTTTTCCCCAAGGACTGGACCACCACGGTTCACCCGGCTTGGCCTCTTTCCAGAGCACAAAATCCATGGGGTGGTGTTTCTTTTCATCCACGGCAATACGGCTCCCGGCCTGCATGTCTTCCAGTTTCCGTCCTGAGAGATCTCCATACCCGGGAAAGTTTTCCACGGAAAAAAACACGTCGTTTCCGGTCGCATAGGCAACGCCCTTCTCGAGCAATGCAGCAATCATCTCGATCATCCCGTCAATATGCTCCGTGGCCCTCGGTTCTCTGTCGGCGTTCCGGACACCGATTCTTTCCATGTCCTCATAAAAGGCGGCAATGTATTCTTCTGCAATCTCGGCGGTGGATCTCCCTGTCTGATCCGACTTCCGGATAATCTTGTCATCCACATCAGTGAAATTCCGGACATAGGTCACGCGGAAACCCCGGGCACGGAGATACCGCACCAGGACATCAAAAACAATGGCCGACCTGGCATGGCCGATGTGACAAAGGTCGTAAACAGTGACCCCGCAGACGTACAGACCCACCTCTTTGTCCCGCAGGGGGTGAAAGACTTCCTTTTTCTTCGCGGCAGTATTATATAATCTCAGCGCCAAACGTCGTCTCCCTCTTTCCTGGGTCCCGGTCTCAGATTTTCCTCACCAGGCTCACAACCGCAAAAGCCTCCATGCCCTCTTCTTTTCCGCAGAAGCCCATCCCCTCGGTGGTCGTCGCCTTGATATTCACCTGCCGGGGATCGGCAGCAAGCTCCTTGGCGATTCTCTCCCGCATGGCCGTGAAGTAAGGGGAAAGCCGAGGTCCCTGGGCAACGACGGTGGCATCAATATTATTCACCCTGAATCCCTGTTCCTGCATTTTTTCATGTACCTGGCTCAGCAGCAACATACTGCTTGCCCCCTTGTATGTGGGATCGGTATCGGGAAACAGCAGGCCGATATCGCCGAGGCCCATGGCCCCCAGTATGGCATCCAGGATTGCATGGGTGAGGACATCAGCATCCGAATGACCAGCCAGCCCGACAGGATTCCGGATCTCCACACCGCCAAGGATCAGCTTCCGGCCCTCAACCAGCCCGTGGGCATCGTATCCAAAACCAATACGGAACATTAATGGCAACCACTGCAGTTGGTACTGGAGCAGGAGGCACACCCGGATGATCCCTTGGAAGGGGTGAAATTTCCTCCGCTCTTGAATCCGCACGCGGACATGAGGCGCTCGACATCAACGCCCTTGCATTCCGGACAGGAGACCTCCTCATCGCTCCCGAAAACAATGGTCTCAAACTCTTTGTTACAGGCTCGGCACCTGTACTCATAAATGGGCATAACAGCCCCCTTTCTCTTCTTTTTCCTGTTTTTTCAATCGAAACCCGACGGTTGACGAATTCCGTCTTCTTATTTTCCTTTCAGGCCTTCTATGATTCCGGCGGCCAGCAGCGGGAACATGATTTCGTGGTGTCCCACCAGCGAATATCCTTTGCCTCCCTCCCGGGTGGGCCGGTCCACCACGTTGGTCATGGGCCGATAGTGCCTGATGAAATCCATATTGACGGTGGTGAAGTGCCTCACTTCATAGCCCAGATTCCGAACCAGGGACAGGGCCTTCAAAAATACTTCAGGCAGGATAACAGCGGACCCGAGATTCAGAAAAACGCCCTTTTCAAGGGAGGACACCATGCTCGCAAAAATACGAAAATCCGTGTGAGAAGTCTTTCCGATAGAGGCGCCGTCCGCACTGGGGTGAAAATGAATAATATCAGTTCCCACCGCAACATGCACCGTGACCGGGATATCCGCCTCGTACGCCTGTGCGAGGATGCTCAACGATTTATGGGGAAAATGTTCCCTCACCAGCATGGCGCCGACAGACCGCCCAAGCCCCCATCCTCGATCCGCTCCCTCCCTGACGGCCTCATTCAGGTATCTTCCGGTTTCCTCGGCCACACCGAACCTTCCGTCGCCCAGTTCCGAGGCCACATCTTCCGAGGTATGTCCGGCCATGGCCAGTTCAGCGTCATGGATGATGCCCGCACCATTCATTGCTATCCCGCTTATAACGCCCCTTTCCATCAAATCAAGGACCACGGGATTCAGACCGACCTTTACCACGTGGGCACCCATGGCAAGAAGGACCGTCTTCTCGTGTGTCACAGCCTCAACAGTCTTGCCGGCAATCTCTTTCAAATCCCTGGCAGCCAGAACGTCGGGAAGAAAATCCAGCCACCGGGCAAGCGACCCTCCCTCGCACCATGGCCGGGCAAGATCATTCGCTTTCACCTTGCTCGGTCGGTCCTTCAGCGGATAGGAACGAAGCCCATCCAGTGATATCGGTTTTATGCGCGACATAACAAATCCGGGGTGGAATGTTCAGGGTTATGGGCAGCCGGATGCAACCTTGTAGCAAAAGCCCGGCAAACTGGGCGGTTATCAGGTATTCCGCTGAAACAGGATATGATCCACAAGCCGGCACAGGATGTGACCCGCCAGGATATGAGCTTCCTGGATCCTCGCTGTCACATCGCTCCTCACCACCAGGGAAATATCCGCCAGAGAAACCAGTTTTCCCCCGTCTTTCCCCGTAAGGCCGACGGTATAGAGTCCCTGCGCATGGGCGTGGCGAACCGCGCGAAGCACGTTTTCGGACTCACCGCTGGTGCTGATGGCCAGCAGCACGTCCCCTTCCAGACCAAGGGCCTGCACCTGTTTGGAGAAAACATCATCAAAGGTATAATCGTTGGCGATGCTGGTGATCGTCGACGTATCGGTGGTCAATGCCAGGGCCGGGAGAGCAGGTCTCTCCAGAAGATACCGGTTTACGAACTCGGATGCAATATGCTGCGCGTCGGCAGCACTGCCCCCGTTTCCACAAATCAACAGCTTCCGGTCATTGACGAATGCCGCTGCGATCTTTTCAGCAATATCTATGAGGGGCTCTGCGTGAGACCTGATGAAGTTTTCCTTAACCTGCAGGCTCTCCTCAAGGGCCTCTTTGATGATATCCTTCAACAATATACCCTTTCATACACCTGATCACCGAGCTTCAAAAATCTCTCCATCCCATTGTTTTGAAAAACTAAAGCTTTTCCATCTGTTTGTCAACTTGGTACTCTTTCCCCAAAAAATCCGCCTGAAAAAGGATCGAGGTGAATTTTTCATTGAAATTGGCCTATTGCTATGATAGAGCATAAGAAATCTTTTTCCGAATGTTCTTACCAAAATATCAAAAAGGCCGATCAGAGGACGACATTGAATCTCGCGGCATCCAAAAAAATGACAGGCTGGGTAATGCAGGGCGAATCGACAGGGGGTTGAGTCGTTTTAAGCAACAGGTGTTCATTTATTCATCTATCTCATTAAAACTAAGGAGGGATATTATGACAAAAGCGGAGTTAGTCGCTGAAATCGCGAAGAAAAGTGGTCTGGCCAAGGCAGATGCTGAAAGAGCCCTCAATTCATTTGTGGAGGTGGCCAAGAAAACATTGAAAAAGGAAGGCAGGCTGGCACTGGCAGGATTTGGCTCATTTACCGTCAATAAGAGGAAAGCACGAACCGGGAGAAACCCCCGAACCGGTGAAACTATCAAGATCAAGGCCAAGAAAGTCGTAAAATTCAAGGCCGGCAAAGCGCTGGGCGACAGTATTTAAATCGCAGTTCCTGACTGCCAAAGGCCTGGACTCATACGGGTCCAGGCCTGTTTCAACCGAAGAGGTTCATCTCTACCCCCGAGTCTTTGCAAGTGACCTGACGGCTTCCGCCACGGTCGTGAATTCTCTCGACTGGATAGTTCTTACATCGAGAACCACTTTTTCTTTTTCCACCCGTGCGATGATAGGAGGATCAAGTGCCCTGAGCCGTCGCTCCATAAACTGGGCGTCCTTGTCTCCCGGCACCAGGCACAAAAGACGCGTCGGCAACTCCAGGAGCGGGAGAGATCCGCCTCCCGCTCTCGAGTTCCCGTCTTCCATTTCTACCCTGAAGTTGCGGCCCTTCACTCTCCCTATCATCCTGCGCAGTCGCTCTGCCTTTCTCACCATCTCTCCGTATGACCCGAACAGCATTTTCAATGTAGGTATCAGCCTCACGGCAGCGCGCTCATCCCGATAGAGGCGGAGGGTTTGTTCAAGGGCCAGGAGCGTTAATTTGTCAATGCGGAGAGCCCGGTTCAACTGGTTCTTCCTGACTGCATCCACAATGGATTTTCTTCCCAGGATGATGCCCGCCTGTGGTCCCCCGAGCAGTTTATCCCCGCTGAAAGAGACTACGTCCGCACCTTGGGCAAGGGTTTCCTGCACGGTAGGCTCTTTCACGAGCCCGTACTTGGAAAAATCAATAAGACATCCGCTCCCGAGGTCCTCCATGACCGGAATGCCATACCGCCTGCCGAGATCGACCAGATCCGCCATGGGGACGTCTTCCGTGAAACCGACCACCTGGAAATTGCTCTTGTGGACTTTCAGGAGAAGCGCAGTATCAGGACCGATGACCTGTTCATAGTCAGCGAGATGGGTCTTGTTGGTGGTCCCTACCTCAACCATGACGGCGCCGCTTTTGCGCATGACATCAGGAATCCTGAAAGACCCCCCGATTTCCACGAGCTGCCCCCGGGAGACCACCACCTCCCTTCCCTTTGCCAGGGTATCCAGGCAGATGAGCACCGCCGCCGCGTTGTTGTTGACCACCATGGCCGCCTCGGCCCCGGTCAGCTCCATCAGGAGTTCTTCCACATGCACATACCTGCTCCCGCGTCTTCCCGCCTCCAGGTCATATTCCAGATTGCTGTATCCGCCGCTCAACGGCCTGAACCTCTTGAGAACATTCTCGGCCATCAGGGATCGGCCCAGATTCGTGTGAACCACCACACCCGTCGCGTTAATGACCGGTCTCAGGCTCGGTCTGGAAAGTCGCTCCAGTTCTCCCAGGACCCTCTTTGCCACACTGTCCAGTTCCAGGTCCTTTTCGGAAATATCCCTGCCCTCCCCGATGGCACCGCGAAGTTGATCCAGGACCAGGTGTATAGCCTTGAGTACCAGGTTCCGGGGATTGTCGGAAGACGCCTCCTCCAGCCCCTGCGCCGTCAGCAGACGATCTACCCCCGGTATTTTTCGAAAAAGGTCCTGCCTGTCACTTGCCATGACGCGCCCCCTGCTCCAGATGAATGATCACCGCAATATAGATGACTTTTTGCCGTGCGTCAATGTCCGCAGAACTCCTAATAACGAATTAGGTTGAAAAGAAAACTTCATTTGTGGTATATGTATATTTTTACGGTGGGTGTAGCTCAATTGGTAGAGCACTGGGTTGTGGCCCCAGAGGTCGTGGGTTCGAGCCCCATCACTCACCCCACAACAATGCAGGGGTTAGGTTTTTTCCTAACCCCTTTCTTTTTTCCTCAGAAATCCATCCGGTTCCTTCCCAGACGCGGGCCTAATCAATATTCGTTCCTCGCTGAACGGTTTCGGGCATGTGCCGGTAAACGATCCAGGCGCCCGCGACGGCCATGATCCCGCCCGTCAGAAACGGCAAATCGAAAAACACAATTGCCAGTGCACCGGCGATCATGGGACCCAGCGCCAGGCCCAGGCCAAACCCCAGGGTGATGAAACTCATCTGCCTGCCTTCCCCGCCCACCTGTGTAAGGTCTGCAGCCACTGCAAACGCCGGGGCGGCAATGCCCGCGGTCGCTACCCCCTGCAGGACCCGCAAGAGGATAAACTGCCAGAGGGTAGTGACCTCCCCCAGCAACGCGGTAACCGGGGCCATGAAAAGCAGCGCCAGGATAATGATGGGCCTCCTCCCCACTGAATCGGAAAGGCGCCCCAGAGGAACCTGACACAGGACACGACCCGCCATCAGGGAACTGAAAGCGATGCTGAAACCCAGGGCATTGATATTCAATTGTGCGTTGAATTCATTTTCCAACGTTGTGACCATGGAAAACGCAACGGCCATGATAAACGTTGCGGCGCCGGCGCTGAGGATCCCCGGATGCATCAATTCTCTGTCCAGGATCTTGAAGGGTCTGCCAGGAAGGGATTCCCGCGGCACTTTCACCTCCCGGACCCAGAAATGGACCAGAACCATTGCCGCGGCGATGAAGCCTGCACCAATCAAAAACGCGGCAGTGAATCCCCATACCACTTCCACGAATCCGCCCAATAACGGCCCCAGGGCAAACCCGATGACGCGCATTGTGCTGTAGATGCCCATGGCGCTGCCGCGGGTTTTCCGCTCGGTGACTGCCGCCATAATGGCCAGGGACGCCGGGATTGTTATCGCGACGCCGACTCCCTGGATCATGCGGAGGAAAACAAGTTCGAGAAAATTGGCTGCGGGAATAAATCCGATGGTTCCCGCACACATGAGTCCAAGACCGATCAGAATGAGGGCCTTGCGCCGGCCCAAGCGGTCGCTCAGCGCCCCCATAAAGGGTTGCAGAGCCGAATTCACCAGGCCGTACAGTGAAAGCAAAATACCCACGAGAGCCGGCAGAGGAACATGCAGATGTTCCGTCGGAATTTTTGCCACATAGAGCGGCAGAATAATAAAAAGGATGCTGTTCCCCATCGCATCGGCCATGCGTGCAACGGAGAGCGCCAGAACAGGCCTTGTCAGGCCGATGGATTGCGCAAGTTGTTTATTCACCCCGAAATCTCCGGATTCCGCTGTTTGCTGGTTATCGCGGCTCTTGGCACGCTTGAAACCCAGTCAGAATAAAATAGCAACCCATAATCGGTTTACAAGAAAATTTATGAGGGGCAACTCACTGCCCGGGGAGGTGGGTTCGGGAATGGCGATCTGATCGGACCCAGCAGGAGTGGCAGATGAGGCGGTTTGGCGGCTCAAGGGCTGAAAATTGTGTGGAATTTCGGGGAAGCCGGCAGTGCGGCTTGCCTGCTTATTAGAATCTGGATTCTCCTGTCAGCCCCGGTTCTCTTTTTTGAAGAAAGTCCAAATACAACTTTGCTGTTTCCTTCGGTTTCTCGATCATGGGGAGATGGCCCACACCGTTCATCACCGCTACCTCGGCCTTCGGCATAGCCCTCTTGAGAATCTTTGCGCCTGAGACGTGAAGCACCCGGTCACCCGTACCCCAGACGATGAGGGTGGGAATCGGCACGCCGTTCAGCAGTTGCTCCAGCGGCGGAACGTCCCGGGAAGTGAGGAGCTGCTTGAAGATCTTACTGTTCAGGGGCTGATGCTCCATGGCCTCCCGAATGAGGTACTTTTCGATGGCGCGGGGAATGAACGGCCTTTTCACAAAAACAAAATCCAGTAGGTGCTCGTAGTCTTCGGGACTTCCTGCTACCAGTGGATTCGGCATCCCGTCCTTCAGCAGTTGAAACATTTCGCTCGGTTCGGAAGAGGCTACGCCGCCCGGCGCTATCAGCAGGAGACTTTTCAATTCTCCCGGATACCTTGCTGCATAGACTCCAGCGATGTTGCCCCCCATGGAATTCCCTCCCAGGTACAATGACTGGATTCCCAGAGCCCGAACAAATGCCTTCACCCGGTCAACCTGAACGCTGATCGTATAGTCGGCGTCAGGATCCGCACTACTTTCCCCGAAACCCGGCAGATCCGGCGCAATTATCCTGAAATGTGCTGTGAGATGCCTTGCCATCCGCGTCCAGTTATCCTTATTTGCGCCGAATCCGTGAAGCAGCACGAGAGGCTCGCCTTTTCCTCCTTCCAGATATTCCATGTGCACCCCTTTCACATCGATGCCGTGCTGCGCGAGCCCTCCGGCTCTTCGTTCTATTGATCTCAGAATGTCGAACGTCGCTTCCGGAAAGAGGAAATAGGCCCCCGCCAAAACGACGAGGATGACGACCGGAGATAGAATAAGTATTTTTTTCATTTGAACTTCCCCACCCTTCGGGGTTCACCCCCGGATCCGAGCGCGAGATCCTCACTCGGCATGTTCACTCACCGTCCTTATTTTCCGGACAGCATGAGAATTGCCTTCTCTAAAGCGCTGTTGAATTCTTCCGGACGATCCATCATTAAAAAATGGTCCGCTTGCTTCAGGACAATAGCATCGTATGAAAACATATGTCGGCGATTTGCTTCGTAGCTGACGGGCCACATATCTCCATTTACCGTTACAACGGGAACTCGGATCTGTTCAAATATCTTTGCCGCTTCACCTGTGATGTATTGCGTCATCATTTCCGTCATTGCACTTAAGGCGACACTGGATGGTGCTGCTGCAATATCTGAAAGGATCCACTCGCGAAGTTTCGGATCGGTCTGAGGAGAAATCATTCCCCTTACGAACTGCCGACTGCCGGCCTGGAAATGCTTCTCCAAAGGAGCAATCATCTTTTTGAATTCTTTGTGAGTCATCGGATACTCCACGTCTTCAAGGGTATCTATCCCGATCAAACCAATGACGCGACCAGGCATGAGCCGGGCCGCCTCTGCAATCACTGAACCGCCCATGGAATGACCTATCAGAATGATCCTGCGGCCGCCCGCTGCTTCTGCCGCAGCCCGTACATCCTCTCCGAAAGCACTCATGGTATACTTCGTGCGGGTCATTCCCGAATGGCCATGACCCCCAAGGTCCAGAACGATAACGCGATACTTCTTGGAAAAAACCGGCACCTGAGCACGCCAGTAGCGGGCATCGCAGCTCCAGCCATGCACAAATATCAGCGTCGGTTTCCCCGCACCCGAGACCTCATATGAGATTGGCGTGCCGTCTTTGGAAACTGCAACATGGGGCCATTTGGTTTGCGCCTGCGTCACTGCACCGGTCACAATCAAGAGCACCAGGCAACTGAGCAGTCCCACCAAGTGTTTCCTGGATAGGCCGCAGGTGAATCTCCTATCTCGTCGGGTGTCATTTTTCCGAGCCATTATTCGCATTTTTCTTTTCTCCAAACAGGCGCGGGTCAGCGGAGCGAGTCCGACAACAGCCGCAGGTTGGTCCCGTCTTGTTTTTCTTCTCTCTCAGTGCTGGCTATTACTTCCGTGTTCTTCTTGCGCTTACGATTGAAAAGGCAACAAACAGGAAAAATCCCGTCGTGCAAAGCCATGGCAGCACATCTCCTATTGTTGAATAAGCAGTCCTTATTCCCTTCCTCGGCACATCAGCATACATGATTGCGTTTGAGGCAGTGAAATAGTTCATGGCCGAGAGGACCCTTCCATGGTAGTCAACCGCGATGGACAACCCGTTGCTGACGGCACGAACCAGGGAGAAGCCATTTTCGACAGCACGGAGCATCTGGTTATAGGTATTGGAAGGCGTGATTCCTTTCGGGAAATCAAACGAAGGAGAGAGGACAATGTCCACTTTCTTCCTCCCTGCTTCTCGTACATAGGCGGGGAACTCCAAGTCCCGGCAGATGGTAATGCCGATCCTTCCGTATGGAGTGTTAACGGCGGACAGACCCGCCGGCCCCTTTTTCATGAAATACGATTCCCCCACTGCCAGATTGTGTTTCAGATAATTGATCTCAATTTGTCCCTTGTCATTAATAAGAACGCATCGGTTCTCTCCTTTTCCTTTCCGGGGGAGGACACTGCAGGAGATTGCAAGGTAAACCGCGTTCTCTTTCGCCAATCGCTGAACCGCTTCCAGGAACCGTGCAAGGTTCTCCTCATCAGTCAACATGGCGAATTCCTGCCACACCACAATCTTTGCTCCCCCTGATGCTGCTTGGCTCGTGAGCTGCTTTATCATTGAAACGGTTTTTTCGAAGGGGGAGTACAGTCGCCCCTTCAGCACCTTTTCGATGCTCGCGTCAACGTCTTGAGGGTCTGGAAGAAACGTGATGGCAGCAACCCGTACTGTGTCTCCCCTTGGATAGAAGAAGGGGGAGACACGGACGCCGCCATACATCAATACGAGGCCGGCAAGGCAGAGGAAAACGGCAAGGCCCGTCTTGACCTGATTCGGCTCAAAACCATGGTCCCAAGCCCAATTCACTACTGATGCGGTCCAGGAGAGCAGAAAGACCGCTCCCCAAATCCCGAACACCGACAATAACTGCATCAACGGAAGGTTGCCGTACTGGTTGTATGCATAGAAGATGCCGAGGCCTTGCACGGGGCCAAATGAGGAATCGAGGAAATAGAACATCGTGCAGGATGCCGGGAAGATAAGTGTGGAGACAAACCCGTTTATTCTTCTCACGATGAGCCGATCGGCGATATACGGCAAAGCCAGGATTATGGCGATGACCAGACTCCGTATCGTGTTGAACAAGAGGGAAAAAGAGCTGTCTTCAAAAGAGAAGAGACCCCATAAAGAAATCGTCAAAGACATGGTAAAGCCGAGGAGCGTCAACAGAATGCCCTTGACCGGCTTTTGCGTTCGAATGAAACGAAGAATGAAAATGGGGGCAATGATGATGGCCAGAGGCACAAAAGTGACTGTTCTGGTGAAAAAGAAAAGGGCGAATCCCATGAAGAACCACGCTATGGACGTGTAGCTGTCGTTTTTCATACTGAAACTCTGTAGAATTTAGGGGCCAAAAGTCAAGAAATAAGGATACTGTCCCCAGAATTCTTCCCGAAGGATAAAAGCAAATCATGGCGACTTCGTTTCTTCACTGTTATTTTCTTTTTCCCCTTTTTTTCCAAAGAGTCGTTCTGCTCATGCCAAGAAGCTTAGCTGGCTCGGCTTTGGAAAGTATTCAATCTCTTCAGTGAAACCGTGAGCCAGGATTTCGAGTCTCTCAACAATATTGCGCAATTCAAGGATATTGCCCGCACAGTCTTAATGAGAGAACTGCTCTTTCAATTGTCCTCCGTCCATGAGCCAGGAAGACCCAGGAAGTCAATATATCCTATGGATTATATATTTTGTGATATTTTTTTATTGCTTTTTCTATCAAATATGATAGGGATAGCATATGAACGTGGGCAACAAAATACGCATGGCCAGGAAAAAACTCGGGCTGAACATGAAGGAATTTGCCCGCAGAGTCGGTGTCAGCTACTTGACGATTCACAGGGTCGAGACTGACAAGGTTAGTCCTTCGGTGGCCCTCCTTTCTGAAATCGCTCATCATCTCGGGGAGCCCATTGTCAACTTCTTCAATGAAGAGCAGAAGATTACGGTTGTCAAAGCCGGTACAGCCCCCAGTGTTGATTCCGGTAAGATGAGCCTAGAGCTCTTGATCCCCAGAGGGATCATCAGCAATAAAATATCGGTTACACTAGGCAGGACCGAACCCGGTGAATTTGTGAGTAAACACTCCCATGACGGATTTGAATTGACATACCTGCTAAAAGGGGAAGCCCTCTTTAAATACGGGTCCCAAGAATACAATCTGACACAAGGCGATCTGCTCTATTTTGATTCAAGATTTGAGCATTCCGTGAGCGCACTCGATCATAACGAATTCCTTTCAGTTTATTTTCGAGAGTGAGAACGCAGTTCATCCACTGTGAAAATATCGGCCGTCTTGTCATAGGCGGGTAGCTCTTTATTTGGGGCTCCCACAGAGAAGGCTTGAAGGCGGCAATATCTGCCGGACTAACGTCCCGCCTCTCTGAATGAACATTTAGGGGAACAGATGGATCTCAATAAACAGCAAGAACTCATGTTGGAAGGCAAGCAGGGTTCCGGGGCCCGGAAGGCCATGGAGATTCTCCTTGCCTATGGAAACTGTTACGATGCCCATCGCATGATCCCTGTCACGAGCGTCCATATGGCAGGTAATTTCCCGGTGCTTATGGATGAGGGCATTGAATGGCTTGAAGACTTGGCCCGTGATGGAACCAAAGTGGCCGTCTTCACCACAAAAAACCCTGAAATGTATGACTTTGAGCAGGCAGAGGAACTCCGCATTCCCACCATTTATCAGGTGAGACAGAAACGGATCCACGAGGCCTTGAAGGCCCTTGGACTAACGTTGACCTATTCGTGTCACCACTATCTGGTGGGCAATGTGCCGAGGTTTGGGGATCACATTGCCTGGGCTTCTTCCGGGAGTCAGGTCTTTGCCAACTCAGTGATCGGCGCACGGTCGAACAGGGATGGAGACCACGTCGCCCTCGCCGCTGCCATCACTGGCGTTATCCCGGAATGGGGGATGCATCTCAATGAAAACAGAAGAGCAAGCATGCTTATTGATGTGGCGCGACTGCCCATCGAGACGTACGGTCCCGCAGAGTATAAGGCGTTGGGCTGGCACCTGGGCAAGCTTGTCGGGACCTGCATCCCCGCAGTGGCAAACCTGCCCAAGGATATGCACATCGAGGGCATAA
This sequence comes from uncultured Desulfobacteraceae bacterium, assembly GCA_964633015.1. GTDB lineage: Bacteria > Desulfobacterota > DSM-4660 > Desulfatiglandales > Desulfatiglandaceae > B46-G9. The sequence goes on from CAZWEV010000068.1 coordinate 16,474, forward strand.
AAGGTCTGCTGTATACGCTCACGGTTACAGGAGCCACGGGGCTGGTCCATCTGGTCGGGATCACACCTGAGGCCTCTACCCTGGAGGCAGTCTTCGGCGGCGTCCACCCTGCTTCACCGGATATCATGCCGTCACAGAAGGACGTGGACAAGGCATTCCTGGAGATATCCAGCAGCTCGGAGGACAAGGTGGACATGGTCCTGTTCGGCTGTCCCCAGTGCAGTATCCAGGAGGTCCAAGAGATTGCAGCCCTGCTCGAGGGGAAGAAGCTCCATCCGGACACACAGCTCTGGATTTGCACTTCCAGGTGGGTCAAGACCCTATGCGAAAGGATGGGGCTCCTCGAGATAGTGAGGGCTTCGGGGGCCCGCGTTGTATGCGACATGGGTGCGGCCGATGGTCCTCATCTTTATCTGAGAGAACAAGGCGTTCGGGTGATCGCCATTAACTCTGCCAGGGGGAGTTACTATGCACACAATCTCTTCGGCATGGATACCTGGTTCGGTTCTACCGAGGACTGTATCCGGTCAGCTGTTTCTGGGAGATGGGAGGGAAGGAAATGATGAGATTGAAGGCGAAACCCGTAATGAAAGGAGTGGCCGAGGGCAAGGCGATTGTCTCTCGAATGCCCATATCCTTTACGGGAGGCATGGATCCCGACACGGGGAATATCAGAGAGCCCGGCCATGATTTGGAAGGGCAATGTGTCGCCGGCAAAATCCTAGTTTTTCCCACAGGAAAAGGCTCCACAACGGGTTCGTGGCAATACTATGCTGCTTTTAAACGGGGGAATGCCCCCAAAGGGATTATCAATGTCAGCGCAGAGGGTGTCGTGACGGTCAGCGCCATTATCACGTCCACCCCGATGGTTCACGAACTGGAAAAGGATCCCTTGGCGTGTATCGAAACCGGCGACTATGTAAAAATCGATGCGGACAATGGAATTGTTGAAATCGAAAAGACAGACCGATGAAAGGAGGTATTAAAACCATCATCGATAAGGATATGCCATTGCATCACAATGTGTTTTCCGGATCCAACACATCCAAAACCAAGGAGGGTTGCCATGAAAAGTAAAAATTTTTTTGTTTTCGCATGCGGCGTTTTCCTATTCATGTTTGGAATAACAGCATCAGTCGTCTCCATAAGTGAGGCGGCATCAGACAAGCCTATCAAATTAAGTTTCAGTACCATGTTTCCACGCGCTCACCTCCAGGGAGCACTCAATCAATTTTTCTGTGATGAAATCGCGAGACGCACCAACGGGCGGGTGGAAATCACCCTCTATCCCGCCGGAACCCTCACGTCTGCACCCAAGAACTTTGACGGCATTATTAAAGGCATCTCAGATATCGGCATGAGTTGCCCCCTCTATGTTGCAGGCCGGTTTCCTGTAAGTGAGATCTTTGAAATGCCATCTGATATCGATAGTGGCTGGGTAACCTCAAAAGTCTATAACGACCTCTTCAATAAGTACAAGCTTGCGGAATACAAAGACGTGCATGTCCTTTACCTGCACGGCCCCGGCCGAAATGTGCTTTCAACCCGGACGGTCCCTGTCCGGAAGCTTTCCGATATGAAGGGTCTGGTCCTGAGGGCCAGTGGTGGTGCGACCTCAACCATTAAGGCACTGGGCGCCACGCCGCGAGCCATGCCCATGGGCGAAGCATACGCGGCTTTGTCCAAGGGGGTTGTTGAAGGGCAATTTGCCGTTCCGGAAACCCTCAAGGGATGGAAGCACGGAGATGTGGTCAAATACGTTTCGATTCCTCCTGTTTCAACCTCCAGTTGCCAGTACGTGGCCATGAATAAGAAAAAATGGAATTCTCTTCCGCCGGATATCCAGAAGGTCTTTACAGAGGTGAGTGCTGATTTTCCCGACTACCACGGGTATGTCTGGGAGTATTATGACAAAGCAGGTCTCGAGTATTTTCAGAGCCTTCCTGAAAGAGAATTGATTGAAATTCCCAAGAATCAACGGGCCGAATGGGAAGGCGCCGTTGCGCCGGTCATCGAGCAGTATATCAAAGACAAGACGGCCATGGGACTGCCGGCAAAGGAAATGCTGGACTATTTCAATGAACGTATCAAATACTGGACAGCAAGAAAACCCGGGACGGATGTTTCTGTTCGGTGGGTTAAGGAGAATTTGCTCAAAAAATAGCTTCAAAGATACAATACACAAAGGATGATCTCATTTTAAGAACCGTAATTTGCGGGGTGCCTTTCAGGGCACCCCCAAGGCACCTGCGATAAGATAGGGGAGGTGCAGATGCATTTACTTGAAATCCTTACCCGACACATTAGTAGTTGGTTTAATGGGCTTGCCCTGATTGCATTGAGCGCAATGCTGTTTCTTGTCACTGTGGATATCATCGGGGCCAAGATCTTTTCACTTCCCGTCCCCGGGGCCATGGATCTGACATCCCTTTTGGGGCTTCTCATTATCGGGTTTTCCATGACGCAGACGTATTTAAAGGGACGCCACATAACCGTTGACTTTCTGATGATCCTCGCTCCGAAACGCCTCCGTCGTGTCTTGCGCAGCCTGAGCATGTTATTGTGCACGCTCTTTTTCCTGTTTGTCGTTTGGCGGCTTTTCCTGTATGCCCACGATCTTCAGACATACGGGGAAAAATCACTGACCGTAAAAATCCCTCTTTTCCCATTTGCATATGCACTGGCCGCGGCCTTTGTCCCCATGCTGCTGGCCGTTCCCATTCAACTCTATCGCATATGGAAAGGATCTCAGGATTAGATGGACCCTGTCGCTGTCGGAATTGTGGGGATTGTTCTTCTCGTCCTCCTTTTTGTTATCGAATTTCCCGTAGCATTTGCCATGGGGTTTGTCGGCTTCCTCGGATTCGGGTATCTGGTCAATTTCAGCGCAGCTTTCAATATGCTCGCCATAGATATCTTTGAGAACTTCTCCTCCTACAATCTGACCGTGATACCGATGTTCGTTTTCATGGGGTCTCTTGCCTTCGAGATAGGAATGAGCACACGGCTTTTTGACGCGAGTCATGCCATTTTCGGGAGGATGCGTGGTGGACTGGCAATCGCCGCTATCATAGCCTGTGCCGGTTTTGCCGCTATCTGCGGTTCCACCAACGCCACAGCAGCAGCGATGGGGGCCGTCTCTCTTCCCCACATGAAACGATATCATTATGCCGACTCACTCGCAACAGGAAGTGTCGCAGCGGCAGGAAGCCTTGGAATTCTTATTCCGCCGAGCGCCCTGCTGATTGTCTTTGGTATCATGGCCGAGGAGTCGATCGGCAAGCTCTTTATCGCCGGCGTCTTTCCCGGTCTTCTCCTGGCTTTTCTTTTTGTTATTACCGTAAAGATCCTCTGCTTAAGGAATCCGAGCCTGGGGCCTGCCGGCACCCCCACCTCCCTGAAGCAGAAACTGAAAGCCGTCTCTGCCGTGGGAGAGGTGCTCATTCTTTTCTGTCTGGTCCTGGGCGGACTCTTTACCGGATGGTTCAGCCCCACCCAGGCAGGCGGTGCCGGTGCGGCCGGCGTTCTCATACTCGGTCTGCTGAGACGGAAGCTGACCTGGAAAGGCTTCGTAAACGCGGGTAAGGACTCCCTCCTCATCACGTGTATGGTCATGTTTATTGTGACAGGGGCTGCGATTTTCAGTCACTTTTTTGCGGTCACCAAGATTCCCTTCCTCTTATCTGACTGGGTCTCCCAGCTCAACTTCCCACCCATGGTAATCATGGGACTCATCGTTCTGCTTCATCTTATCGGCGGCTGTTTTATGGATGGTTTCGGACTCATTGTGCTCACCGTCCCGATCATGTTACCCATGATCAGGGCCCTGGGCCTTGATGTTTACTGGTTCGGCATTATCATTGTCTTGATTGTTGAGATGGGAACCATTACACCCCCGGTCGGTGTGAATGTCTATGTCATCAAAGGGGTGGCCGATGATGTTCCCCTTGAAACGATCTTCAAGGGAATATTTCCTTTTCTCTTGGCCTTGATCATTGCGGTTATCATTCTGATGATTTTTCCTCAGATTGCAACCTTCCTACCCGCTATTGCCACCTACTGAGCCCCTCAGCTGCATAAACAAGACACGGAGTGGGCTCTTGGGTGCTGTTATGTTTTTCAGTTTCTGGTGAATCCTTCCTC
>CAZWEV010000069.1:0-20343 GCA_964633015.1 uncultured Desulfobacteraceae bacterium
TTGTTTTGTGGCATTGTGGCAACCAAGGAGGTTGCCGATGCCGAGAAAAAGCCCGTATCGTATAGTGTTAAGTCCTGGCGAGGAGGAAGAGCTGGTTAGGCGCTCTTCGAAGTATACGTTACCGTATTTTATGGTTCTCCGGGCCAAAATGATCCTCCTTGCCTCACAGGGTCTAAGCAATGATCAAATTGCAGCCAAATTGGATACACGACGGGAACTTGTTTCCATGTGGCGAAAACGGTTCTTTGAGAAGCGTCTCGAGGGCCTCGAAGAACGTTCTCGACCGGGCCGTCCCCGGATTTTTCCCCCCGGATCTCGTCGTTCAAATCAAAGCGATTGCCTGTGAACTGCCGGCGAAATATGGGATACCCCTTTCTCGCTGGAGCACCAAAGATATTGGGAATTATGTCCGGCGATCCGGTCTCGTTGCTTCCATCAGCGGCAGCACCGTGTGGCGCTGGCTGCATGAAGACGCCATCAAGCCTTGGCAGCATCGGTGCTGGATTTTCCCCAGAGACCCGGATTTTGCCTCGAAAGCCGGAAAAATTCTCGATCTCTATCACCGCGTTTGGAACAAAAAACCCCTCAAAGAGGATGAGTTTGTTTTGAGTGCCGATGAGAAGACCAGTATCCAAGCCCGGGCTCGGCGACACACTACCTATCCCCCTCAGCCTGCTTCTCCCATGAAGGTGGAACACGAGTATAGACGATGCGGGGCATGGGCTTATATCGCTGCACTCGATGTTCATCGGGCCAAACTCTTTGGTCTGTGTGATCATAAAAGCGGTATCCGTCCTTTTGATCGCCTTGTGGACCAATTCATGAGCCAAAATCCTTACAAGGAAGCAAGAAGGGTTTTCTTGATTGTCGATAATGGATCTGCTCATCGCGGTTTAAAGTCTATCCAGCGTTTACAGGGCAGGTATGCAAATCTGAACCTTGTTCATGGCCCTGTCCATGCAAGCTGGCTCAACCAGATCGAAATCTATTTTTCAATTCTTCAACGAAAGGCCCTTACACCCAATGATTTCCCTTCTCTTGCAGCCCTTAAAGACCGGATCTTAGGCTTCCAACAGTATTATCAAGGGATCGCAAAGCCTTTCGAATGGAAATTTACTCGTAAGGATCTTAATCGTTTATTGTGTAAAGTAGACAGACCAGCCGGCTCATATCGGCTCGCGGCATAAATGAGAAAATACGTTACCGTATTTATGAACCAAGGTACTAAGCCACACATCCTTCAAATCTCCTACGGTGATGATGGGAGTCCCCGGAGCAACGTATTCGCCGGCTTCCACGTTCTGAGACAGTGCAAAGCCCGAAAGAGGTGAGTACAGGGTCGCATAGCCAAAATGTGTCTCAGGCAAACCCAGAGCAGCCTTTGCCTGACTGACCGCCTCTCGCGCCTGGTCAATCCGTTGCTTTCGGGGTCCTTCAATGACAAGGCTCAGGTGTTCTTCAGCTCCCCTCAGTGTTTCATAGGCGGTCTGATAAGATGCCTTTGTTTTCTCAAACTCCTGAGTGGAGGTGATATCTTGCTCGTAAAGTCTTTTTTGCCTTTCAAGCTCCAGTTTCCATCGATCGAACTTGGCTTTGGCGCTGCTCTTGGAAGCCTTAGCCGCCTCAATATCCTGCGGTCTTGATCCAGCAAGTAACTCATCGAGTACTGCTTGGGCTTTCTGGTAGAGAGCCTCAGCCTCCTGAATTTCTTCAGGCCGCGAGCCGGCTTCAAGCTCTCTAAGTACAGCCTCTGCTCCCTGAACTTCTGCTTTGTGAACCGCGACTTCCTGGGCCAGTTGTGAGCTATCTAAACGAGCGACGATCTGTCCGGCTCGAACTGTCTCACCTTCCGAAACCAAGCGCTCAACCACTTGTCCGGGAATCTTGAAGCTGAGCTCAGCATCGGTAATCTCAATATTGCCGGATACGTGGATGGCATTCAGATCTCGATGTCTCGAACCCCTCAGGTATTTGTAGGAGAGCAATGTGCTCATCAGGAGAACTGCTATGACAAAAAATACTTTCTTCCTTTTCATGGATGGTCCTTCCATTGTGAATTAAGCTTCACAATAAAGAGAAAAAAATATTAGACTTCCACGGCTTTCCTCAATATCTTCCATGCCCGCTCTGCATGCTTGGTGACGTCGAATTTTTCTCCGCTTAAATGCCATAGGATGGCGCCAGGTTGAATAATGCCCAGAAACAGCACGGAAATCGTATCCGGATCTACGTCAGTGCGGATTTGGTTTTTTTGTTGACCTTCCCGGACAATCTCAGCCACCTCGCCAAGGTATCTCGTAATTATCCCATACATTTTGACCTTTCTTCCGGGGTTTCCGCCGTAGACTTCATCGGAAAAGACAAGCCTGGGAATCGCTTCGTTTTCCCGAATAAGCTTCACATGCTGCATTACCAAGAACTTCAGGCACTCCAGGCTGTCAGGAGACTTATTGCGTGCGGTCGCAACATTATTGAGAAGCCTGCTTCCAATGAGGTCCAGGACAGCTTCCAGCACCTCATCCTTGCTTCTGAAATGGCGATATATGCCTGAGGGTACAAGCCCGACTCTCCGGGCAACACCGGCAATACTCAGATCTTTCAGGCCCCGGTTCCCGACAAGACTCAGACCCGCTTCGGCAATCTGTTCTCGTCTTATTTGAGTGTCAAGTTTTTCTGCAGCCATCTTTTAGCTTTCTATTGTGAAGATTTATTCACAATAGAAACAGAAACTGGATTTTGTCAAAGGCTTTTTCGCGTGCTGATAGAAAGTATTCATTTATCCGACCTATTTCATTAAGGTGGAGATCCTGGAATCTATTCTCGCCTATGGTTTGCCGAGGGAGAAAGATTTCTGGGATCTCAACACGTTGGCTGAGGCTATAACAAAGATGCACGAAGAACAGTGCGTGAAATGATTAGGGTCGGGGCTGTGATAACGGGCACTAGGGAACAGGGCAAGGCCCCAAGCAAGGTGCGGAAAAAAACAGCCTTATATAAATGGAACCTCCCCAGAGAGGCGAACCTTTTGGAAGATGCTATCGAAGAAAGGCTTGGTCTATTTCCAGTCAATCAATCGTTTTTCCCCTTGAAGCCGCCGGATCTCCGTGAGACCCTGGCTGACCTCAAGGCAACCCTCGTACTCACCCTGGGCGTTTCGAAGGGCGAAGTATCGGATATGAATGAATTTCCCTCCCAGTTGAATCCAGAATTCCGCCACGTCCCTCTCCCCTGATTTAAAGGCCTCAAGAAGCTTATTGACGATATGAACGCTGCTGGGGGGATGGCATCGCTGGACCTCTCTCCCGATGATTCCGGGGCTTCTGGGGAAAATTCTTTCCTTGCCGCTGGAATAATAGGCCACCCGGTCTTCTTTATCCACGAGGGTCAGATCCACCGGCAGGTGCGTGAGCATCAAGTCAACCAAATCCCTCGTAACGTATCCGGTATTGAGGCGGATTCTTTCCTCTTTCGGCAGAGGCTTTTTCCCTTCGGCAGCACCCGGGGACCAGTCCGCTTCAGGTTGAACCCAGGCATACCCGATTTCATCTTCACCTTGCCGCACCTTTACCCATTCCGGGTCGGACAATGTCTCAAGAGCCATGGGGAACAAAATGTATTCCTCCTTATAAATCATCTCTCGGATCGTTCCCAGCACCTCCTCCAGTGATTCCACGGCTTCCTGTCGATTGGCGGTTGCGATCCGAGCTTTTGCCTTTTTCAGCAACGCCCGGATATCGTCGTGAATAGCCCACATCACCTGGGTGGGACCTGAAACGTTATGGATCTCAAGGAGGGGAAACAGTTGATTTTCTTTGCGCAGATAGTGGACGTGAATTTGAGACAAGTCTTCAATCAATTGGCTCAACTCTTGGCGGTTCTCGTCAAACTTCTCATCCTCCGGAGGCTTGCCGATAGACCGAAGGATTTCCTCGATCCGATCCATGAGTCTTTCAGAGGCACGATTCTCCAACATGAAGGTATGGACAGGATGTCCGGGAGGGGCGCCGGGCATTTCGGATCTCTCCAGTGCCTCCTTGAATACGGCCACATGCACATCGCAGAGTTTCTTCACTTCCATTTCAGGCAGCCCTTCTTCGATCAACCGCTGTTCCATATTGGCGATTTCGGAAGGGGAAACATGCTGAATCAATTTCCTGAACCTATCCTTGAGGATTTCCATATCCACGCCCTTGTGGAGATCCCGGATAATGCCCTTTAAAGCCTCCTCCCGCGCTTTGGGGTCGCCGGGAATCTGCGAAGAGCCTTTGTCCTCAAGGGAAACGGCCCTTCCGGCCTTCTCCTGGATTTCCCGGCTAATGTCTTCCAATAGCTCATTGAGATCCAATTCGCCCATTGCCGCCACCTTGGCTAATGTGGCAACCTTTCCGATGGTTTTTCGCATGATCGGGTTCTTTAGATTCTTGAATTTTGGGGACTTGGCTATGAAAAATTCTTCGAGAAAGGGATACTGATTCAGCAGATCATCGATCTTGGTTTTGGCAGTTAGATCCATTGTGCACCTCCTGTCTCCTGGCGTCGGTAACAATAATTCATCCCCACCCCTTATCCACGGGAGTGGCACCAGATATGCCCTTGAGGAAGATTTTTCACGCAGCCTGCCTCTTCATGGTTGCGTAAGTAATTATTGCGGCTATAACAAGGGGAACAACGCCGAATACGATGAATACCCCATCGCCCGGCAACCGCATCCATTCAAGAAACCGCACAGTGTGGTTGGCTAGATATTCAGCCCCCCTGGCGTGCCAGTAGCCGTTGTGTATGACGTCTGAAAGTTGTAATATCCCTTCTGGAAACAGATTACCCACGACCATCAGGGCAAGGCCGATATTGAGCCCCCAAAATGAAACTCGGATAAATTTCTCCGGTCGTCTCCATTGCTCGTCAGTTAGCACCTGTCGAAAGCCCAGCACCATAAGGGCCACCGCTTCCATCCCGAAGACCCCCATGAGGGCCGTGTGTCCATGATTCGGGGTGAGGACAGTGCCGATTTCAAAATAGCTGATAATGGGTAAGTTGATGAGAAACCCGAAAATGCCGGCGCCCACGAAATTCCAGAATCCAACGGCCATTAAGAAGTAAAACACCCATTTATACGGAAGCTGCCGCTTCTGCCTGCCGGTCTCGCCGCTGCCGCGGGTCAGTTTCACGAAATCCCAGGCATCCAGCGTAAGCAAGGTCAGGGGCACGACCTCCATGGCGGAAAACAGGGCTGAGAGTGCCATGTTCAGGTGAGTCTGTCCCGTCCAATACCAGTGATGACCGGTTCCTATGATACCCGCTCCCAGGAATAAAATGGCGTCCAGATAGATGATACGGGTTGCCGTCTTGCGGGAAACCAAGCCCAGTTGATAGAAAAGAACCGCCACCATGGTGGTGACAAAAAGCTCAAAGAAGCCTTCCACCCACAGGTGGATAATCCAGAAACGCCAGTTATCCGCCACCGTATAATTGGAGGTGCTGTTAAAGAAAAAGGCGGGAAGATAAAAAAGCGGTATGACCAGGGCGGCAATCATGAACAGCGTGGTGATTTCCTGGTGCTCAGGGTCTTTCAGTGCGGGAGTGACGACCCGGAAAAGCAGAATCAGCCACAGCACCAGGCCGATTACCAACACCACCTGCCACCCGCGTCCGAGATCGAGATATTCCCAGCCCTGATGACCGAACCAGCTCCAGAGGTTGCCGAGAAGCTGATTGATCCCGAGGAGCTCTCCCAGCAGGCTGCCGCCGACGAGCAGAACCAGTGCCCAGAAAAGAAGGTGAATCCCTGCGGTCTGGTGCTTGGGTTCTTTTTTGCCCAGTGAAGCGGCAAGCAGCAGACCGCCCCCGATATAAGAAGTGGCAATCCAGAATATGGCCAACTGCAGGTGCCAGGTGCGCAGAATATTTGTCGGCAGAAACCGGTACAGATCAAACCCGTAAAATGAGCCCGGTTCGGCCCGGTTATGGGCCGTGGCCCCGCCGACAAGCACCTGCACGAGGAAAAGGAGGGCAACGATCACAAAGTATTTCAGAATCGCCCGTTGGCCTTCGGTGGCCTCGCCGGGCAACATCCGGGGCTGCAATTCTTCCTTTCCGCGTTTCCAGCCCAGATAGTCAAACTTGCCGAAGGCAAACAAAATGGCCGCGGTTCCGCCCAGCAATGTGATAAGACTCAAAGCACTCCAGAGAATAGCGGCGCCGGGCAGCGTATTTCCGGCCAGGGGATCATACGGGAAATTGCTGGTGTATGAGTATGACTTGTTGGGGCGGTCGGCTACGGCGGCCCATGCCGTCCAGGCGAAAAACGCAGTGAGATGTTCAAGTTCCCCGCGATTGCTCAGATATTTCGGAGGCAGCCCCCCATTGCGGGATTCCTCGGAGAAGTGATCTTGCCACTTGGTTATTTGCCGCCGGTAGGAATCTTCTTCAGGTTTCGTAAACAGCAAGGTCTGCGTCTGAGGGTTGAAGCGATTTTGCTTGAGCACTCGCCGAATTTCAACCTGTACCGCTTCCCGCTCCGGAGGCTGGAGATCTTCCAAGCTCTGCTGATAACGCTCCTGCGCCAGGGCTTCACCCACATCCTCAGCAAGGGTATGAAGATATTCAGCCGAAAAATCAGGGCCGAGATAGGCCCCGTGACCCCAGATGGTACCGTTTTCCATCAGGGCATATTTCAAGAATACCTGTTGACCGACTAGGATATCTTCGCCGGTAAAGACCGTATCACCTGCAGCATTGACTACCTTTTTTGGAATCGGAGGGCTGTATTGATACGCCTTTACCGAAATAAAAATAAGAACGGCGAATCCTGCTATGACGGTAAATATGGCCCCTATCCGCCACCATGCGGAAAGACCTGAATGAAAACTCTGCCCCGTGTTCATTGGTTCTTCCTCCTTTCAAACAAGAATTATGCTCACGTATGGTGAAAAACGGTTTGCGGCGCCAAATATTTAAGCAAGAATAGAAAGAAAAGCAAGATTGAAATCTCAGGAACACGCAGAGTAGCGTCAACTGGAAAGATTTAACAGATTCTACAAGGTCCGGAAAAAGTTATATGGCTTTATTAGATGGTTTTTTCAAATATGTACCATAGTGGATACCTACCGAAGGAATAGTTTCCAGCGCTTCCAGGCGGCACAGCTAGCGTCGTCGCTTTTTCTTCAGAAGCCTGATTCATCCGGGCGCTGAGTACCACACTTTGACAACCACCTGGCATTTCCGTATCAATTTGGAGCACATTTCTTGAAGATCCAGCCAATGATATTTTTTCCAGTTTCTTGATCTTGAGCGAGAGTATAGATTGAAGCTGTCAAAGTAAGAAATCAATCACTGAGGTTTCATGATGGCGGTCGTTCATAAAAAAGTACCCCCTTGAGGGGCGCGAATTTGAGGTGCTATCGCGGACGGGTGAAGTTGATTCGGATAACCCATTCGTATCCTAGCAAAAAGGGGCAAAATGTTAAGTTGTCAAGCCTGCCTACCGTTAGACCGCGTTTTCGCAAGTCAATCTCTTCACTTGATGATTCTATGGTAGCCCCACAGAGACATGATCGGAACAATTAAATACCAGAATGGGAATGGACAAAATCCTGCGGTCTTTTTCCTTGACTCACAAGACCAATTTTCCTACACTTTTCCCTAAAAAAAGGATCTTATCACTTAGGACGCAGTTTCCCCCCAGAAATGTTGTTGCCTGATGAGGATCTATGGAGAAGGAGGAAAAAAGACCCGACCGAAAGAGACCCACCTGGAAAAAGGCTATTAAGCCGGCCGCTTATATTGCCATTGGTATTCTCGTTGCGTTTCCCCTCTTCAGCATGAGCTACTTCACGATGGTCCGGACCTCCACTCCTCAATTCTGTGCCTCCTGCCATGAAATTCAGTTCGCCTACGACACCTGGAAGACCTCCACTCACGTGAACAATGAACAGGGATTTGTCGCCGACTGCATGGACTGCCATCTTCCCGCGCCCCATGACACCTTCAATTTTTTCTATGCAAAGACCGCTCACGGCATAAAGGATATTGTGGTTCACTTCGCAGGGGGCAGGTATGACCACCAGGAGCAGCGCCGCATTGCCTATGCCTCCTTCAAAAATCAGCAGTGCCAGAAATGCCACCGGAACATTCTCTATATTCCTAATAAGCGAGGGGCAATGCTGGCCCACCGCGATGTGATTTACGCGCGGCCGGGGTATGAGAAACGGTGTGTGGATTGTCATAAGAACCTTGTTCATAACCCCAGGACTGTTTATGAATACAAGCAGTACCGTGAGACGTACCGAGGGCTTGGGCTCTGAGAAAGGAGGGCGAGTGATGAAAAGAGCTATCTTGGTTCTTGTCCTGATGTTCGGTCTGGGAAGCCTCACGGCGGCAGGTTCTCTTCCAGCCGGTGCGGAGACCGCTCCGAATGAGGCCAAGCAGAAGGAATTCCGGATAGAGCGGAGCATGCCCAAAGAGGCTGTCGCCTGCATTGCGTGCCACAAGAATGAAAGCCCGGGAATTTTCGCGGACTGGGCACACAGCCGCCATGCTTCCGCAAATATAACCTGCCTGGACTGCCACAAAGCGGAAGAATTTGATCCGGATGTGAGCAAGGAGCACTATAAGCAGTATGAGCGAGCCGACCTCAAATACGGAACCAGGGAGTATAAGGTCCCTATCTCAGCCCTGGTGACCCCGAAGGACTGCTCCCGCTGCCATCCCGACGAGGCCAAACAGTACGCAGGAAGCAAACACGCCAACACCCTTGAGATCGTGTGGAAGATTGATCCTTGGATGAATAAAGGGATGAACAGCGCCAATGAGAGGACGACCGGCTGTTATCATTGTCACGGCTCTGTTGTTAAATTCGAGGATGGCAAAATGACTCCTGACAGCTGGCCCAGTGTCGGGGTAGGCAGGATCAATCCTGACGGCAGCATGGGCTCATGCAGCGCCTGTCACACCCGCCACAGATTCTCCGTGGCTGAAGCCAGGAGGCCCGAGGCATGCGGACAGTGTCATCTGGGACCCGATCATCCCCAGATCGAAATCTTCATGGAGTCGAAACACGGTGATATCTATACTGCATACGGCGACAGGTATAATTGGAACGCCGCCCCCGGAACATGGACACCCGGTGTGGATTATCGCGGTCCCACCTGTGCAGTGTGTCATATATCGGGGGCAGGATCGGTGCTGACCAGTCATGATGTTACCGAGCGGCTCTCGTGGGAACTCCAGGCCCCGCTCACGGTCCGTCCGCAGGATTTCAAACCTTTCCCCGCAAAGACAGACTGGAAAGTGGAAAGGGGAAAGATGGAAAACATCTGCATGCAGTGCCACAGCAAGCTCTGGGTGCAGAATCACTTCGCACAGCTGGACAAGAATGTGCAGGAATACAATGACATGTACTTCAAGCCTGCCAAGAAGGTGCTCGATGAACTGTATGCCAAGGGATTAGCTGACAAGACCAGGTATTTTGACGAAGATGTGGAACTCTATTTTTATGAACTGTGGCATCATGAAGGCAGGAGAAAGAGGATGGGAACGGCCATGGCCGGACCGGATTATGCCTGGTGGCATGGAGCGTATGACATGAAGCCGAAATTCAATATCTTCATGAAAGAATCCCTTGAAAGCCTGAAGACAGGCAAACCTGTCTACAAACACACCTACTACCCGAACGCCACAGGGAGCACCAAGAAACCGGCGGAGGTGCCTCCCATAAGCAAGTAAATCAGAAAGCGTAACACTGTGCGGTTCCCCTTCTTTGAATCCCCGTTCCTCAATCACGAGGGGCGGGGATTTTTTTGCTTCCGACGCGGAGCATGCGCTGTGATTTTCAGCGAGTGGAAACAACCATGACACAACCTGGATGCCGGTCAGGCTTTTTGCGCGTCCTGAAGCAAGGCTGAATTCATCTTGTTCCTCAAAGACACCGTCCTTTGTCCTTTCAAAATAAACTCAAAAAATTCTTGACAGTCGGTGAGTCGGACACTATATTCCAAAAAGTAAATTTATTAGATGGCTCCTTATGAAGGATTTCATGAAGGTTATGAAGGCGCTTTCCGATCCCAGAGAGATCAATTATTACCTGAAGGACGGAAAAAATATTTCTTTGTTTCCGGCCGTAGGGAAAAATATCGACACTGGCGTGAAAAAGAGCCCGAAATCATGGAGCGTATCAACAGACTTCCTCATCTCCGGAGGGGAGCAGCCTGTAAGACATAAAGAAATTTTTTTGATCTTTTTATATCTATAAATTGGAATATATACATTTATCTGAGTTCATTTTTTGGAAGGAGGCCCGAATGGAAGGGCGGGTGGTAAAGAGGCTGTCATTTCTGGATCGGTTTTTGACCCTCTGGATATTCCTGGCCATGTTCGCTGGCGTGGGCTGGGGGTACCTCTATCCCGGCGTCCGTGAAGTCATCGATTACTTTCAAGTCGGTACCACGAATATCCCTATTGCCATCGGCCTTATTCTCATGATGTACCCTCCCCTGGCCAAGGTAAAATACGAGCAGCTGGGACAGGTGTTCAGAAATGTCAAGGTCCTTGTCCTGTCTCTCATCCAGAACTGGGTCATCGGGCCTATTTTGATGTTTCTCCTGGCGATTGCCTTTCTTTCGGGTCGGCACGAATACATGGTGGGCCTGATCATGATCGGCCTCGCCCGGTGCATTGCCATGGTGATCGTGTGGAACGACCTGGCGGAAGGCGACGGCGAATATGCCGCGGGTCTGGTGGCCTTCAACTCCATCTTCCAGGTCCTCTTTTTCTCGCTCTACGCTTACATCTTCATTACAGTGGTCCCCCAATGGCTCGGGCTGACGGGCGCGGTGGTGGATATTTCCATAGGCGAGATCGCCGAAAGCGTCTTCATTTACCTCGGGATCCCATTTATCGGGGGGGTCCTCAGCCGGATGATAGGACTCAGAACAAAGGGCCGCACCTGGTACGAAGAAAAATTTGTTCCCAAGATCAGCCCCATCACTCTGATCGCCCTCCTCTTCACGATCGTGGTCATGTTCTCCCTCAAGGGGCAGTATATCGTTCAGCTTCCGCTGGATGTCATCCGAGTGGCCATCCCGCTCTGCGTCTATTTCGTGGTCATGTTCTTCGCTTCTTTTTACCTTTCCATGAAGGTGGGAGCTACCTACGAGCAGTCGACTACGTTGAGCTTCACCGCCGCATCGAACAACTTCGAGCTGGCCATTGCTGTGGCCGTGGCAGTCTTCGGCATTGATTCCGGGGAGGCCTTTGCCGCAGTCATAGGCCCGCTCGTGGAGGTGCCGGTCCTCATCAGTCTGGTCAATGTGGCCCTGTATTTCAGAAAAAGGTATTTTCCGTTTGCCGTGGAAACACCGACGGGCGTCTGCCATATGACCTGCGAGATCCAAGGGAAACCGTAAGCCTCCAGGCTCACGACATATGGAGGAGAAAAGATGTTGTTATTCAAGGAGTACACAAAAAGAATATTCATCCTGAATGCAGTCCCAGATTTCAGGCGTTTCACTGTATTGCGGGGCTGGATCAGAATATGGAGGAGGCCTCTCATGGCCTATATCCCGAAAATTTAGATAAAGGAGCAATCAGAATGAAAGATCTCAAAGAACTGTTCAAAACCGGTATGGAGTTTCACGGTCACAAGTGCCCGGCCATGCCCATGGGGCTCAGGGCGGGAATGGCCGCCATGAAAGCCCTGAACGTGGAACGTGCGCAGGACAAGGAGCTTTTCGTGGTCTCGGAAACCGGCAAAGGGCATGCGGCGGGCTGCTTTCTCGACGGCATCATGACCGCAACAGGCTGCACGTACGGCAAATCGAATATTGAAAAGCGGTATTTCAACAAAATGGCCTTTACCTTGATTGACCAGACGACCGGCCGTGCGGTGCGCGTATCGCTCAAGCCTCAATTCTTCGAAAAGGCCCTGGCTTCACCCTTTGTTCAAAAGCGCAAAGAGGGCGTGCCACCCCAGGATATCGCGCCGGAGATCGCCGATCCTCTTGTAGAGAGGATTCTTTCCATTGATGAGAGCGCTTTCCTGGACATCGGAAAAGTGCACCAGACGACCGTCCAGAAAGGCAAAACCGTTTTCATGGCAGAGCGTTGCGCGATGTGCGGCGAACTAACCTTTGTAAACAAGCTCCGGGTGACAGAGAACAACCAATTGGTCTGTATTCCCTGCTCCGGCTACGGAGAGTGAAATTGACAACCGGGGCGGTGGACATGGTGTATCACCCGGGTCCACGCCCCGTTGTCAAACAAACCATTGGGAGATGATATGCCCGTCCATATGTTAGTCATTCTGTTTTTTGTCTTCCTGACGGTCTCTGCCGTCTTTTCCATGTTCGGCCAGGGAGGGGGAGCTTTTTATGTACCCATGCTGCTGGCGCTTTCCGTGCCGATGTATGTGGCCGCCTCCACCAGTCAGATACTGATCATGGTCGTGTCCTTTTCATCCATGCTGATTTTTGCAAAGGCCAGGACGGTGGATTGGAAGCTTGTGCTGCTGATCGAGCCCCCGACAAACATCGGAGCTTTTCTTGGTGGATATTTATCCCCCTATTTTCCTGCCGACTTTGCCAGGCTTTGCTTTGCCGGCGTGCTCCTGATAGGCGCTTACTATATGTTCCGCCCCCCCAAGGCAACGCCGGAAGCATCTTCCGGTCCGGATCGCTGGTGGTTATGGCATTCCGCTTCCGTATCGACGGCCTACACGATCAATGCGTTGGTTCTCGTCCCGGTAATGCTCCTGGCCGGATTTGTCGCAGGCATGTTGGGGGTCGGCGGCGGTCTGCTCAAAGTGCCCGCAGTCGTTGTCCTCGGCGGCGTTCCCATGAGCATCGCGGTAGGGAGTTCATCGCTGATGATTGGGGTAACAGCTTTGACGGGGTTTATCGGACATTTGCTGCGGGGCCATTTCGATCTCTGGCTCACTGTTGTTCTGGCGGGAGGCGTGCTGATCGGCTCGCAAATCGGGCCACGCCTGGCAATAAAAACCAATCAGGCTCAGCTTAAAAAATATTTCGCATTGTTGCTGGTGCTCATTGCAATATGGCTGATCTACGGGGTGCTGCAATAGACCACAATTTCGGCACCAAGCGATCGAAGGGAACGGGAAGCAGTGGAAAACGAGATCGAATCTTTCATTTTGACAAATTCACTGTCATGCAGGATATTATCATCGAACAGCGAAAAACATACGGCTGCATGCCTCCTCCCGGATTGTGGGGTTTTCAGAACAAAATGACCCCGTCTTCTTCCTGAAGGAGATATGTGGAGGATGGTCATGAGCATTTCAGACGAGCTTTCAAAGATGGATGCCATCGCCCAGGCAGATCTGGTGCGGAGCAGACAGGTCAGGGCAATTGAACTCGTCGAAGCGGCCATTGAGCGCATCGAGCATCGTAATCCAAGACTCAACGCAGTTATTTTCAACATGTATGATCAGGCGCGCAAAGCGGCTGCAACATGGGATGCTGCAATCAATTCGGGCAAACAAGGGGGCCAAATTTTCTGCGGTGTCCCATTTCTGTTGAAGGACCTCTTTGCCGAATACAACGGTGCACCATTGAACGAAGGGTCTCGTGCCGTGAAGGGCTATGTTTCCAAAGTGGACAGCGAGATCGTCAGGCGACACAAGGCCGGCGGTTTGATTGTCACAGGCAAAACCAATACGTGCGAGTTCGGACTTCTCCCCTTCACAGAACCTGTATTGTCCGGGGCAACGCTGAACCCCTGGAATCCCGGCTTGACCACAGGCGGATCAAGCGGAGGGTCTGCCGCCGCTGTTTCAGCCGGAATCGTGCCCATGGCGCACGGCAACGACGCCGGTGGTTCCATACGAATCCCGGCCTCCTGTTGCGGGGTTTTTGGATTAAAGCCCACCAGGGGACGGAACCCTTTAGGCCCCCTCTTCGGGGAATCGGCCGGAGGACTTGTTCAGGAACACGCCCTGACCCGGAGCGTGAGAGACTCTGCCGCTCTTCTGGATGTGACATCGGGACCGGATATCGGCGATCCGTACAGCGCACCACCCAGGGATCGGCCGTATCTTGAGGAGGTCGGCCGGGATCCGGGACAATTGAAAATAGGTTTCCTGACCGGAGTCCCGGATGGGTGGCATGAAGAGACAACCCTGCATCATGATTGCAAAAGCGCTGTGCAACATGCCGCAGTGCTTTGTGAAGGCCTCGGTCATATTGTTGAGGAGGCAAATCCGGAACAGTTCAGCGATGCAAATATCGGGAAAGTGTACGGGCGGGTCTTCAATGCGTTCACCGCCCATGTTTTCGCGTACTGGGAAAGAGAGTTCGGCAGGGAAATAACCGAGGATCAAGTGGAACCTCTGACCTGGGCGAGCTATAAAAGAGGTTTGAAACTGACAGCCGGGAACTACCTCCAATCAGTGGAGGACATGCACCGGTTTGCAAGGAAAATTGCACACTGGTATCACGAGGGCGGATATGATCTGCTCTTAACTCCCACGATGAGAATACCTCCTGTTGCAATCGGGTCTTTCCAGCCGACAAATGAGGAACCAATGAGATGGCTCGATCCCACCAATTCCTTTGTCGTTTTCACCCGGGTTCAAAACATGACCGGCCAGCCGGCAATGTCGGTTCCATTATTTTGGAATGCGGAAAATATCCCGATCGGCGTGCAGTTCGCCGGCCGCTTCGGTGGTGAAGACACCCTTTTCCGATTAGCGGCCCAGCTTGAAAAAACTTGCCCCTGGAGTGAGAGACGGCCTCCCATTCCTGCGTAGATAAAGAACCAGACCCTCACTGAGAATGATCGGCCGGTTTACAGATGCATCGGAACTCCCTCGCCAGCGGCGTCTTCAGAGAGAAATAAGATAAGACCCGTCAAAATTTTTCGAGGATGCAAGAGCAGACTTGGCGTCAACACCTGAAAAAAAAGAATTGGCAAAGGCCTATTCGGCCTGGGGCGCCGTGTGCCTTTTTTGGGGTACCACCTATCTCGCCATCAGAATAGGCGTCAAGGTCCTTCCACCCGCCCTTTTTGCCGGGATCCGCTTCACCATTGCGGGCCTCATTTTTTTCCTTTTTCTGCGGCTCAGGGGCTACTCACTTCCCAACAGAAAGGGCCTGCTGGATGCGGCCGTGGTGGGAATAGCCCTGCTCGTAACGGCCAACGGACTGGTTGTCTGGTCCGAACAGTGGGTGCCAAGCGGCCTGGCCGCCCTGATCGTTGCGACACTTCCCCTCTGGATGGCGGTTTTTGAGGGGTTCCTGCCTTCCGGTGATCGATTGACCGTCAAAAAGATCGCGGGAATCTTCATGGGATTTTGCGGGCTGGTCATATTATTCTGGCCGGACCTGAAGAGTTCTCTCGACATGAAGTACTTGCGGGGGGTCCTTGTTCTGTTTCTGGCCCCCTGCTCCTGGGCGGCCGGCTCGATCTATTCCAAACACAGGCCCATTCGTACCAACCCCCTCATGGCGGCTTCCCTGCAAATGATTATTGCCGGATTTATTCTGATGGCCATCGGGGCCTCACTGGGAGAATGCAAACGTTTCGTTTTTGAACCGCTTGGTGTGGGCGCCTTGGTCTATCTCATCATATTCGGTTCCATCGTCGGATACGGATCATTTATCTATGCCCTTTCCAAGCTTCCGGTATCCAAAGTTTCCATGTATGCCTATATCAACCCGGTGATCGCGGTTATTTTGGGATGGGTGATTCTCGGAGAGCGCATGGACGGGTGGATGATAATCGGAACAGTGGTTGTGCTGGCGGGAGTCGTGGTCGTCAATTCTGAGAAGACACCGCGGAAGGACACGTTCCACTGAGGGACCACAGCCGTGGGGAAAAACCGCCCTTCTTCAGCCCGTCAGAACCTTGGAGGGACCTATGCCGGCCGCCTGGGAAAAGCCGCCGAACATTATCCCCTGTGCCGGGAGATCGGTACTATCTGAATCGTAATCGAAATATTTTCGGCCCCAGAGACCGTATGCCTTCCCAGTGAGAGCGGAGCATAGGTTATTCCCCTTCGCCAGGCGGGTTTATAGATGATCTGCTTGGCATAGCGGTAATCCCCCTTGACGGTGCCGGCATCAAATATGAAGTGTCCATTCCGGTATTCAACCCAGACCGTGACACTGAAACGACCATGCCCGCCTCTGCTTCGAAAGGTAATGGGCCTGCGGTCCCCATTGGCAATCCGGAAGTATACCGGCGAGTATTCCCGGTGCTTTTTGCCGAATTTCATGCGACCGCCCCTGATGGTCACCTGAAGAAGATCGCCGGTAACACCCGCCCTGCCGGCATAGATCGCTGAAATCCGCTCGCGTTCCCTTTCGGCTTCCCGCTCAGCATGAATCCGGGACTCTCTGGCCCTTTCAGCGGCGCGCCGGCTTTCCGCTAACCGTCTCTGCTCCCTGATTTTCGCGCGCTCGTTATACCCCTCGATAGCGGTCTGCCGCTGTGAAGGGCTCATCTGATTCCACTGCTCCTCCGGTACTCCGTACATCATGGGTGTACAGGTACTGACGACACATACCACGACGAAACAGATCACGAAATAAATGGCTCGCATATTTCCTTCCCCTCTTTTGCTACGATTCCATAAATGATATCGACATAGGAGGAGAAAACTTGAAATGTTTCCAACGTGAAAGGGGGTTCCCGCTGAAGAATGCGGGTTTTCGTGCCATGAGAGATGGAAACGATCTTGTCTTGCAGACTGATTGATGGTAAAAATAGGAAGATAGTGTGATCACGGGAGTCTGATCGAGGAGCGGTTTGTTCATGAAGATGAAAGACCGGAGAATTCGTGACGGTGTTCAAAGGGGACAGCCTTTTGACATTCTGGTAGACGGGGAAAAGATCCCCGCTTACGAAGGAGAGACTATCGGGGCGGTCCTGCTGGCCGCCGGCCGTCGGACGCTTCGATATACGAACAAGGGAGAACGGCCCCGGGGTCTTTATTGTGGTATCGGGCTCTGCCAGGAGTGCAGAATGGTGATCAATGGCATCCCCAATACCCAGGCCTGCCGGACCCTCGCGACTCCCGGATGCACGGTGGAAATCCAGCAGAGCAACAGGAAAAGGGGGGGCTGATCCTTGGCGGAATCGGATTTCGTGGTCGTCGGTGGAGGCCCGGGCGGCATTGCTGCGGCCATTGAAGCCGCAAGGGCCGGGGTCAACGTCACGTTGCTGGATGAAAACGAAAGACCGGGGGGCCAGATATACCGCCAGCTCGAAAAAGGGTTCCGGGTTACCGATTCTGCGGCACTGGGAAATGATTATGAGAAGGGGCTCCAGCTGTTGCGCCAATTCAGTTCACTGGATGACCGGATCCGGTATTGGAACAACACCCAGGTCTGGGGGATATTCAAGGACCGCACGCTGGCCCTGGCCCGCAACGGAACATCCTCGAGTCTCGGTTTCAAGAAGCTCCTCCTGGCAACCGGTGCCTACGACCGTCCCGTTCCCTTCCCCGGGTGGACCCTGCCCGGTGTTTTCACTGCAGGGGGGGCACAAAGACTGGTCAAGACCGACCGCGTCTTACCCGGCGAAAGGATTCTTCTTGCCGGCACCGGCCCGCTGCAGTTCGTGCTTGCACAACAGATCCTCAAGGCAGGGGGCGGGATTGCGGCCATTCTGGAGGCAGGCGATCTGAGCAAAAACTGGCTCCAGGGTGTAAAGGGGATATGGGGCAACTGGGGTTACCTGAAAGAAGGCTGGGGATACCTGCGACAGATCCGGAAGGCAGGGGTTCCCCTGTTACGCAGGCATATCATTCTCGAGGCCCGCGGCCAGGACCGGGTGCGGGAAGCCGTGATCGCAGCGGTGGACGAAAACTGGAGGTCCAGGCCCGGGACCGAACGTGTCGTAACGGTGGACGCGGTCTGCCTGGGATACGGCCTGGTACCCTCCGTGGAACTGACACTGCTGGCAGGGTGTGAACACGAATATGATTTAGGGCTTGGCGGATACGTTCCCGTCCGTAACGAGGACATGGAAACCACTGTGAAGGACATTTACGCGGTAGGCGACGGCGCCGGTGTCGCCGGGAGCAGGGTCGCCCTGTATGAAGGGCGCATCGCCGGGCTTTCCGTAGCCCGCTCGCTCGGATGCATCTCGGACTCTGATGCACGAAAGCACAGTAAACCGTTCCGGAGAAGCCTGTCCAGGTCCACACGGTTCCGCAAGGTGCTTGACCAAATAAGCATGCCGAGGCCAGGTCTCTCCGAACTGGCAAAACATGATACCGTCATCTGCCGGTGCGAGGAGGTCACCTTCGGGGAGATCCAGGAGGCATTGGCCCAAGACACAGCACACATCAAGGATCTGAAACGCATGACCCGCGTCGGCATGGGATCCTGCCAGGGTCGAATGTGCGGACCGGCGATCATTGAAATCATGCGGCACCGGGCGAATGCCGCCCCTGGAGGGCCCGGCTCCCTGCTGCCAAGGCCGCCGATTAAACCCACTGCCCTTCGCATATTGGCAGGATTGGATCCTGATGAATAAACCGGAAGCCGGTCCGCCGGTCTTTCCGGCCCGCGACGGGGTTCTTTGCATAGGTACCAAGTAAAAGGAGCGTTGTGAATGGTTCCCGCGGAAGCCGAGGTCGTCGTGATCGGAGGCGGCATAGCAGGTTCTTCTACCGCCTATTTTCTGGCGAAGGCAGGAAAAAAGGTCGCGTTGCTTGAAAAGGGCTTCAAGGCAGGAGAAGCATCCGGAGCCAATGCCGCCTGGGTCTGGTCGTTGTCGAGAAAGGCGGGGATTGACATCAGACTGGCTATGCACAGCATTCAGATTCACCGGCAGCTCCAGGAAGAACTGGACATGGGGTTTGAATATGTACCCAATGGAGGGCTGCTTGTCTTAGATAATGAGAAGCAGGTTCCTTTTGTTGAGGCCCACGTGCAGGCAAGGGCCGAAGACGGCTATCCCCTGGAAATGATTGACGCGAAACAAACCCTGGAACTGGAACCGATGCTTTCGGAAAAAAACATCATGGGTGCTGTATGGAGCCCAATCGAGGGAACGACCAATCCCATATTTCTTGTCATAGCCCTCAATATACAGGCCGGAAAGCTGGGCGCGGAAATTTGTCACCACACTGAAGTCCAGGGCATTGACGTTGCGGGAGGAAAGGTGAAAGGGGTCATGACCGACAAGGGGACCATCAGGACCGACACGGTAGTGAATGCCGCGGGTCCCTGGAGTTGTTTCATCGGAAAGATGGTCGGACTTGAAGTGCCCGTCACGCCATTCCAGATGGCAATGCTGGTTACAGAACAATTGCCGCGGTGCGTGTTTCATCCCATAATGGGTGCCTCTTATATGGTCGAGGAAGATACGGGCAAAGAGGGAGGACTCGGGAGCGGCCTCATTGTCAGCCAGCAGGCCGCGGGCAATCTCCTGATCGGCGCAAGTTGGCGGGATGCAGGGTACGACAAGACGACCATCCAGGAGGAGATAGCACGCATAGCAAGAGTGAATGTGGAAGCGATGCCTGCGTTAGAAAATGTCCGGGTAATCCGCTCCTACGCTAATTTCTTCCCCCATACCCGGGATGACCTGCCCATTCTGGGAAAAGTCGACGGCATTGAGGGATTCATCATGGCGTCCGGGCACAATGGCCATGGGATCGGTTTGGGACCGGGGACCGGGAAACTTGTTCAGGAACTGATATGCAGAGGCAGGACTTCCATTCCGCTTGAAACCCTGAGTCTATCTCGATTCAATCAGGGAACGTGACCGGGGGAATATGCCCCCGAGTTATTTCACTGCATAAAATCGGGGCCCTTATTTTTGGGACCAGGGTGATTGCGGAATGGGTCAAGGCTTTTTGCAACGGGGCTGCGCGAATGGACAACAAGCAATCAATCAAAGAAGTTGGACAGACGGTGAAGGCGTTGGGATACAATACAGAGAAGTTGCAAGCCTTTATAGACATTTTTGATAAAGTCTTAGGATCGGTTCGTGAGCCCTTGGTGGTGCTTGATTCCGATTTGAAGGTTCTGAAGGCCAATCACTCCTTTTACCAGACCTTCAAGGTTACACCGGAGGGAACAGAAGGGGTATTAATATATGATCTTGGCAACGGGCAATGGGACATCCCAAAGCTTAGAGAACTCCTTGAAGATATCCTTCCTCAGAATACCACATTCAATGACTTTGAGGTGGAGCATGACTTTGAGACCATAGGCCGAAAGATAATGCATCTGAACGCCAGACGGATTTACAGGGAGTCGAAGCAAACCCAGATGATCCTCCTGGCCATCGAGGATGTGACTGAGCGTGAATATTATAAGAGACATCTTGAGGAACTTGTTGAAAAGCGAACGGCCGAAATCAGAGCAGCAAGGG
>CAZWEV010000070.1:0-20326 GCA_964633015.1 uncultured Desulfobacteraceae bacterium
ACTCAAACCGGAATTCGTGGCCCCCCTCGTCCTCTACCTCTGCTCGGAACAGTGTTCTGAAACGGGCCTGATCATAAACGCCGGCATGGGGTATTTCAACCGTGCGGCCGTCCTGACCGCGCGCGGCGCTCTCGTAGGGGACGGAACAAAGGTCCCGGATCCGGATGATATTCATCGGAACTGGGAAGCCATAAATACCATGGAAAGTCCGGAGGAATACCCCAATGCCACGGCCGCCTTCGGTCCCATGCTTGACGCGTTTCAACCTAAAGGAAAGGAGTCGGCAGGAAAGGACGAATTGAGCAGCCTCACGGTTGAAACTATTTTTGCCCGGCTGCCCGAATCCTTCCAGGCAGACAAGGCCGCAGGAGTGGAGGTGGTCTTCCAGTTCGTTATCTCCGGCCCCGACGGCGGTTCCTGGTACGCAACCGTAACGGAAGGATCATGCAGTGTGGCCAAAGGAACCCATGACAGTCCCACCAGTACCATCAAAATGGCTGATGGTGATTTTGTGAAATTGATAAAGGGAGAGCTGAATGCCATGAAGGCCTTCACGTCCGGGAAGCTCAGGGTTGAAGGAGACCTCATGAAATCCCAGCTCGTTGAAAAGCTGTTCAAGTTTTAGCGGAGGAATGAACATGGCCACAGGAATCAGAGACAAAGTCGCGATCATTGGTATGGGCTGCACCCGCTTCGGTGAACGCTGGGACGTTGGGGCCGAGGAACTCATGGTGGAGGCCTTCACTGAATGTCTGGAGGATGCCGCGATCGAAAGGAACCAGATCCAGGCCGCGTGGCTGGGAACCTGTATAGAAGAGATCAATGTCGGGAAAAGCGCCCTGCCCCTGTCCACCACCTTGCGATTGCCCTTTATCCCGGTGACCAGGACTGAAAACTTCTGCGCGAGCGGGACGGAGGCCTTCCGGGGCGCGGTCTACGCGGTGGCCTCGGGCGCCTACGACGTGGCCCTCGCCCTCGGGGTGGAAAAACTGAAGGACACCGGGTACGGGGGACTTCCGAATCCCGGATCCAACTGGGGTTCCCTGACCTGGCTCTGGTGGCCCAACGTCACCGCGCCCGGCGCGTTCGCGCAACTCGCGACCGCCTACGCCGCGAAGTATCATATCCCGGACGATGTCCTGAAAAGGGCCATTGCCCACGTATCCGCAAAAAGTCACGCCAACGGGATCCTCAATCCCAAGGCTCATCTTCGAAAGGAAGTGACCGAAGAACAGGTCATGGGAGCACCCATCATAGCGCATCCTCTCGGCCTGTTTGATTGCTGCGGAGTCAGCGACGGGTCGGCGTGCGCCATCGTAACCACCGTTGAGAACGCAACGGCCTTGGGCAGGAAGGACTTTGTCACGGTGAAGGGTCTGCAGATCGCCCTGAGCAACGGCGAGGAGATGGGATACAACAACTGGGACGGTGATCACTTCATAACCACTGACCAGTGCAGCACCAGGGCTTACCAGGAGGCCGGAATCAAGAACCCGAGGGAGGAAATAAGCATGATGGAAGTTCATGACTGTTTTTCCATCACCGAACTGGTAACGTACGAGGATCTCCATATCTCGGAACGGGGACAGGCGGTAAAGGATGTCATGGACGGGTTCTATGACCGGGAAGGCGGAGGGGTCCCCTGTCAGGTGGACGGCGGGCTCAAGTGCTTCGGCCACCCCATCGGGGCGTCCGGACTGCGCATGCTGTACGAGATGTACCTCCAGCTGCACGGCAGGGCCGGAGAACGGCAGATCGACAATCCCAGATACGGGCTCACCCATAACCTCGGGGGAGTGCCCTTCATGAACGTCTGCAGTATTGCCATCATCGGGAAATACGGGGATTAGGTACCAGATGTAATCACTCACGCTCACAACCAACAGACAATTCTTGTTTTTGTCGCAGGTAACTTGCGTGTAAAATTGAATTTTCTCGAGAGACAGGGGAACGGGATGTTCCCGAGGCGGGGTCATGTCGGCCCTGGAGCAGGACAGCGGAAGGGCCGAAACCGCGGACCCGCCCGAAAGGTGGAGAGTCCAAGCGCAGCGCAGACACATCCGCAGTGAGCCGAGCCATGGACGGCGAACCGAACGTAGCAGAGGGAATATGCCGGTTCCCTGTTCAGACAATCTCTATTGACAAAAACACGGAGATCGCATGTGCTTAAAATCACGCCGATCATGAATTCTTCGGCAGAAGAAATCCTTGCATTCAAGACGTGCTGCAGCCTGAACGCTTGGGACCAGAATCTCGAAATCATGGTGAAAAACAACGGCAGCCGGCCGGTCGTGGTGCCGAGCTATTTTGACCTTGAAGGGGATGACGGGGTCAAACGAATTGATACCCTGATGCCGAACGGCGAACAAAAGATCGATCCCGGACGGTTCATTTCCTTTTACTGCTTCATGGATGAACAGGTGTGGAAGCATGCGAAGCGACTGGTCTTTTTCGACACCAAAGGAAATACCTATCCACGTGACATTCCTGTCTGAATGAGACTTGATCGGAGGAATAGATACAAAATTCGCTTAAGAGAACCGGAAGATCCTTGTTTGAAGACGAGCCTCCCGGGCTGGTATTTTTTGCGACTTATCCAAGGGGGAGTTTTACCCCCTCCGCATTCCAGTCCTCAGGAAAAAGCTCCCTGAGGACCTGGCTGCGGCTTCCCCCATAGATAAGTCACAAAAATACGAAGCCCTCCCGACAGTATTCAAACAAGGATCTTCCGGTTCTCTAACAAGAAAGAAATCACGAATGGAAATTATCGTCGGAAAACCGCCACCGGCTCATGTGATGCAATCGGCGAGAAGGAGAACGCGAATGGATGTGATAAAATACTCAGAGGAACACAGCATATTCAGGGATGTGGTGAGGAAATTCTTTGAAAAGGAAGTAGTTCCCCATATCGAAGAGTGGGAAGACGCGGGCATCGTTCCCAGGAGCGTCTGGAAAAAGATGGGAGATCAGGGCTTCCTGTGCACCGATGTGCCCGAAGAATACGGCGGTGTGGGAGCCGACTTTCTCTATTCCGTCATCCTGACCGAGGAATTGGGAAGGACCGGCTTTACCGGGCTTGCATCGCCGCTCCACAGCGATATCGTGGTCCCCTATATTACATCCTATGGATCCGAAGAGCTCAAGCGGAAGTACCTGCCCGGGTGCGTGTCGGGGGATATCATTACAGCCGTGGCCATGACGGAGCCAAACACCGGGAGCGACCTTGCGGCCATCAGGACCAGCGCCGTTGAAGATGGGCAACACGTGGTCATCAACGGGCAGAAGACCTTCATCAGCAATGCCCTCAACTGTGACCTTGTGGTTCTGGCAGCCAGAGACCCCGCTGTCGAAAATCCGTACCAGGCAATAGATCTCTACCTCGTGGAGGCCGGTACCCCCGGTTTTGAAAAGGGGAAACAGATCAGAAAGGTAGGCTGGCACGCCCAGGACACGGGAGAGCTTTTTTTCACCGACTGCAGGATCCCCAAGATCAACCGCCTCGGGCAGAAGGGAGGCGGCTTTCTCATGCTCATGGAAAAACTCCAGCAGGAACGGCTCGTGTGCTGCATCATCGGTCAGGCAGCCGCCGAGCGCATGCTCGACATGACCATTGCCTACTGTAAGGAGAGGACCGCCTTTGGCCGGCCCATATCCAAGTTCCAGCATTCCCAGTTCAAAATTGTGGAAATGGCCACCGAGATAAAGCTTGGCCGGGCCTTTCTGGACAGGCTTATCGTGGACCACACGGAGGGCCGTAATATCGTGGTTGACGTGTCCATGGGAAAGTACTGGATCTGTGAAATGGCCATGCGTGTGGCAGACGGGTGCGTGCAGCTCCACGGGGGTTACGGCTACTGCGAGGAATATCCAATCGCCAGGGCCTGGAGAGACGCGCGGGTCCTCTCCATATTCGCCGGCACCAGCGAAATCATGAAGAATATTGCGGCCAAATTCATGGGACTCTAATGCCTCAGGGGAAACGGATCCCGGCAAAGAGACCGCGAGAGTGGCCTTCGACGGTCTCTTTCATGTTCATGACATAGTCAGGCCTGACCTCGTCCCGCCAGCGAGGATAGCCGCCCCGCCATACATAGTCAAGCAGGGCATGAAACACCGGGCGTGTGAATCGGTATTCCCCGAAGACCGCCTCTTCTTTTTCCGCGTCCATGAACACGGGGATATCTTTCTCCACGGAGTACCCCTTTATGAGTGCTTCCACTTCTTGCCTGGTCTTATCTCCTTCAGGATTCTGCTTGAAGTCCTCCTGGTTTTCCGGAAACGGATACATCTTGTAAAGCTCCCCGATGAAACCGCTGAAGTGAAACCCATGAATGGCTCCCATGAGATCGCCTATATCTTCACGAACGGGAATATCAAACACCGGCCCGCGGCTTTCAAGGAGGGGGGCCTCCTCTTTTTCGGCCATAGCGGATATCCACCTGCAGAAATCAGCGGCAAAAAAAAAGTAATGCTCCAGCAACAGCATGTCTGATTCAATGTTGAAAAATCCGAAGGCGACCGCTCCGTGGCTGATGGATTCAAAACCAAGCGGCATGTAGTGTTCTCCTTTCCGTGGCATACAACGGTGTGTGCACGTTTTCTCCTCACCATAAAACAGGTTGCCGCCGGTGACAAGAAAAACACCGCCCGTCTGTCTCGATCCTGCCGGAATGCTGGGCTGCACGGAAGCGGAGGACGGCCACGGCATTTGTTTTCCAGGCACAAAGAGAGAAATAGCCCGCTGTTTGACATGCCAGCTCCGATAGATTATGTTGACTGCATCCAAATCGTGTTTAATTTATACTTTGTGGAGCTGAAGGAACTCACCCGATGCTGCGGATACAGCTCAACAAGATATCATTTTTACGAAGGAGAAGAAATATGAAGGCAGAGAATGCAGATGGAAGGTTCACAGGTGCCTCAAAATATGTCCTGGACGAGGAACTGGCAAAGATCGTCAATATCTCCATGGCCCTGGAGATGCCGTTGCTCCTGAAGGGTGAACCGGGAACCGGGAAGACCATGCTCGCCCACGCCATCGCTGAGGCGCTCCACATGCGGCTCATCGTCCTGAACGTAAAGTCCAGCATGAAGCTCGTGGAGGCCCTGTACCAGTACGACACCCTGACACGCCTCAATGACAGCCGGTTCGGAGATTCCACCAGGGACGTCAGCAACATTGAAGATTATATCAAGATGGGGAAAATCGGGCAGTCCTTCGTATCGGATGAACGGGTGGTGCTTTTGATCGACGAGATCGACAAGGCGGATACGGACTTCCAGGACGACATGCTGGATGTCCTTGACCAGATGGAATTTGACATCATTGAGATCGACAAAACCATCCGAGCAAAGAACCGGCCGGTGATCATCATCACCTCCAACGCAAAAAAGGACCTTTCAGATCCCTTTTTAGGGCGCTGTAATTTTCACCATATTGCGTTTCCGGAACCCGACATGATGCGGAAGATCGTCAATGTTCATTTCCCTGACATCAGCAGGGACCTGCTTGAGAATTCGATCAAAAACTTCTACCGCATGCGGGATTTCCGCGGAGTGGAGAAAAAACCGGCCACCAGGGAGCTCATAAACTGGATCCGCGCCCTGGAGGCCGACCCCGATTTCAAGATGAAGGATCTTGTCAAGGGGGACATTCCTTATCTTGGCGTTCTTTTCAAGAAGAGTCCGGACTATGCCGTTGCCCGCGCCACGACTTCAAGGATGAGGATCTAAAAAGAAATCATGTTTACGAACTTTTTTTACCTGCTGAGACACGTGGGCATTCCCGTGTCCCCGACGTCCTTTCTGAGGCTGCAGAAGGCCCTCCGGGAAGGGCTCATTACCTCTGTTGATGATTTTTACACGGCAGCCCGCGCTATTCTGGTCAAGAGTGAACGGTACTTTGATCTCTATGACCAGGTATTTGCTCATCATTTCGAGGGTGCGGAGCTGGAGGAGCCTGACGAGTTCGAGCTTTCCCGTGTGGCCCAGGCACTGCTGGAAGAATGGCTGAAAAACCCCAAAGAAATGGCCGATGCCCTCGGAATAGACGAGGAATCCTTGAATAAATTGAGCCCGGAAGAGCTGCTCCAGTATTTTCTGGACCGCCTCAAGGAACAGAAAGGAGAGCACCATGGTGGAGGCAAATGGATCGGCACCGGCGGGACCTCACCTGTGGGGCATTCCGGATATCACCCCGGCGGCATGCGTGTCGGCGGAGTGTCTCGCAACAAATCGGCCGTGAAAGTGGCCATGGACCGGCGATACAGGGATTACTCCCAGGAAGGCCCCCTGACCCAGGCTCAGATCGGCGAGGCCCTGAAGCGGCTCAGAAATCTGATTCCCGTGGGTCCGAAAGACCAGGTCAACGTTGATGAGACCATTTACCAGACTATGAAAAACGCAGGGGAAATCGAAATCGTCTTTGACCGGAGCCTGAAAGATCGCCTGAAGGTGATTCTGGCCATAGACAACGGCGGCTGGTCCATGGACCCGTATGTGGAAGTAGTTCAGACACTTTTCAATCACGCCAGGGCACAATTCAAGGAACTGAAGACCTTCTTCTTTCATAATACGATTTATGACAATCTCTGGGAAGATCCGGCACGATACCGAAACCCGTTTAAGGTGGACGACCTGGCACGCCGGGATCCGGAGACCCGAGTCATTATTGTGGGGGATGCCAGCATGGCTCCCTACGAACTCATGGCAACCGACGGCTCCATTCACATTGAAGAGCGCACCTACAAGCCAAGCCACGAACGGCTCAGGTTCATAGCAGCCACTTTCCCTCACGCTATCTGGCTCAATCCAAAAATGGAAGAGGAGTGGCCCTATACCCGAACCATCAGTATGATCCGGGATATCTTTCCCATGTTCGAACTGACTCTTGACGGGCTGGAAAAAGCAGTGAATTACATGATGGGAAGGAACTGAAAAGATTTATCCGATTTCTTTTACACAATTCCTGAATACAAATGGTGATCCCGGAGGGCAATGGAACAATTCACATACGCCGTGACCAGAAGCCCGGGCGCTGATTTTGCTGAAGGCCTGACTCATGCAAGACTCGGTACACCCGATTACAAACTGATGATACGGCAGCACAAGGACTACGTGGACACTCTGGGGACCCTGGGCCTGAAAATTATTGAACTGGAGCCCTTGCCTGGGTATCCGGACGCGTATTTTGTTGAAGATAGTGCTATTGCCACGCCGGACGTGGCCGTCATCACGAGGCCCGGTGCCAGGTCCAGGAGGGGCGAGGAAAGAGTCATTGAGCCGGTCCTTGCCCAATACCGCAGGATCGAACGTATTCTCGCACCCGGAACTGTTGACGGGGGGGACGTCCTGGCCGTGGACGGCCATTTTTTTATCGGCATCTCCAATCGCACAAATAAGAATGGCGCCGGCCAGCTCGGCCGTATCCTGGAAAAATACGGCAATACCTGGTCACCTGTTCGTGTCAGAGCCGGACTCCACCTCAAATCCAGCGTGAATCTTGTGGGCGACAATACTCTCCTGATCACCGGAGAATTCGCGGATCTCCCTGTATTTGACGGGTATGACAAGATTCTGCTCGACCACGGCGAGGAGTATGCCGGGAACACATTGCTGATAAACGGGACGGGTATTATGCCTGCGGGGTTTCCCAAGACAAAAGAAAAACTGCGGGCCACGGGCCTTGAAATCATTGAGCTGGATGTGAGCGAGGCGAGGAAAATGGACGGCGGTCTGACCTGCATGTCCCTCAGATTCTAGTCGGACCCCCTCCTGGGACACTAGCTGTGCATAATCTTTGGATAATCGCAATCGCCGTGTTTCTCTTGAACCTGCCGTTCGGTTTCTGGCGGGCGAGAACAAAAAAATTTTCCGCATCCTGGTTTCTCGCAGTGCATGTCCCGGTCCCCGGGGTTGTCGCGTTGCGGATCTTCTCGGGACTCGGGTGGAGATTCACGACCTTTCCTGTTCTGATCGGCGCTTTCTTCGCGGGCCAATTCCTCGGGGGCCTCTGGAACGGGAAACAGAAACCCGACCCGGGTTAAGCTCGCTGTGCCGTCCCTGTCACGCTCCTCTGCAATCCATAGATACGGGAGTTCGTCATCCCTTTCCCGTGCCGGAGGAGGAACCAGGAGAGGCATATTGCTCGGGAGCCGCAAAAAAGGCCCTTTTCATACCTCCTGGAGGGGATCCTTGATTACGTAAAGCAACATGAAATCCCGCTCGAGGCGGGCGATCATCCGCTGGAGCTTTTCCTCGGGGACTTTCTTTATCCTGATAAAAACATGCCGGTACCCCTCGTCAGCGCTGTCGATCGCACTAAGGATACTCACGATCTGGGCATGTTCTTCCCGCAAGACGCTCGCCACCTCTTTTATACTTCCGCTTCGGTCTTCCAGATTAAATGCGAACTGAACGCCTCCCTGATAGATCCCGGTAATGGAAATAAGCACCTTGAAAACATCCCCCTGTGAAATGATGCCGATCAGATCTCCGGTGTGGGTGACTACCGGCATCCCCGTCACCTTGTGCTCGAGCATCTTGACCGCAGCAACCTCCATGGTTTCATCAGGAAGGGTGACGATGGGGTCGGGTTTCATGACATCTTTTGCCTTCATCTCCGCGAGCAAATAGTAAAGCTCCTGCGCCTTCAAACTTGCCGCCTTGGACGGCGAGGCCTCTTTCACATCCTTGTCCGTGATCATGCCTACCAGTTTTCCCGCTCTCGTGACCGGGATATGGCGTATATCATGTTTTTCTAGAAGGCGCATCACCTCGATGACCGGCGTCTGTTCTTCCACCGTCACCACGTCTGTGCTCATCCAGTTCTGAACCTGCATGGCCGTGCCCTCCCTCCTGAGGCCTCTTTCCTTCGGTTGATCCCCTGAAAGCTCTTATAGAAAATTAGACCGCCATGATCAACGAATTTTTCCAAGTTGACGAATTCCCCGCAGAAAACTATATTTTCATGATGCCCAAATCCTTTCTCACCACGGCTGATATCCTGGGTCCGGAAGGACTCCTGGCCCGATCCCTTGAGGGTTTCGAGTTTCGTCCTTCCCAGGTGGATATGGCAAGCCAGATTGAAGAAGCCCTCATCAGGAAAACCCCGGCTCTCGTGGAAGCGGGAACCGGGATCGGCAAGACCTTCGGCTACCTGGTTCCCCTGATACTCAGCGGAAAAAAGGTGGTTATCTCGACCGGGACAAAAAACCTGCAGGAGCAGATTTACTTCAAGGATATCCCGCTCCTCCGGGCTGCCACCGGACTGAAACCTGATGCTATGATGATGAAGGGACGAAAGAACTATCTGTGCCTTCACCGGTATCACCAGTTGCCCGCACAGGAATCTTTCCTGAAGGCCCGCGGGAAGGCCCTTCAGGGTCGAATGGAAAAATGGTTGAAGGAGACCAGGTTTGCAGACCGCGCCGAACTCCCCTGGCTGGCAGACGATACCTCGCTCTGGGATGAGCTCTCCTGCTCGTCTGAACAGTGCCTCGGGACCAACTGTCTCTATTTTGAGAACTGTTTTCTGAATGAACTTCGCCGAGCGGCCGCCAGATCAAGTATTATCATTGTCAACCACCACCTCTTCTTCGCGGACCTGAAAATAAAGAGAAGCGGTTTTGGTGAAGTGATTCCCCGTTTTCAGGTGGTCGTCTTTGATGAGGCCCACAATGTAGAAGAGACTGCGACCGATTACCTGGGAGAAAGCATCAGCACCAACCAGCTTGCTGAACTTGTCTCTGATCTGGAAAAAGAGACAAAGACTCTCCAGAAAGCGGAAAACGCTCATTTCAATATGCACCTGGCCGCCTTGAAATCCCAGATTGAATACTTGCGGCACTGGTTCGACAGCGGTGAAAACAGGGAGAGACTGGACACGCCCAGCCTCGACGAATTGCGCCGGAAACCGGGCAGAGAAGTCAGGGCCGCCCTGAAGAAGATTGCACTGGACCTGGAGGAGAGAGCTTTCGAAAAGCTCCAAGCCTACACAATCCGCGCCCAGGAGTTGCACAGCCTCCTGGCATTGGTCCTGGAATCGAGAGAAAGTGACTGGCTGACCTGGTACGAACGACGGAATACCGGCATCACGCTCCATGCTTCACCGCTGGATATCTCGGAAAGACTCAAAAGTCTGCTCTATACCCAGGTGGAGACGACCATTTTCACTTCGGCCACCCTTTCCACCAACGGCACGTTCGACTATTTCAAGAGCCGCCTGGGTCTGTCCGAGGCGGTCGAAGCCATCTACCCTTCCCATTTTGACTTCAATAACCACTGTCTGCTCTATATTCCGAGAGACCTTCCCCTCCCTTCCTCTCCCCATTTCCCTGCCGCCATTGCAGGCAGAATACTCGAGATTTTGGAGAGGACCAGGGGCAGGGCCCTGGTCCTCTTTACGAGCTACCATAATCTGAATATGGTCCATACCATGATCCGGGACAAGGTCCCGTATGCACTGCAGCGCCAGGGAGATGCGCCGCGATCAACCCTTCTTGATGCCTTCAGGAAAGATGTCCATTCGGTACTCCTGGCAACGGGTTCGTTCTGGCAGGGCGTAGATGTCCCGGGAGAGGCACTGAGCTGCGTTATTGTAGACAAACTCCCGTTCGATTCTCCGGGTGATCCTCTGGTCGCCGCGAGAATAGAAGCTATCACATCCAGGGGCGGGAATTCGTTCTTTGAATATCAGGTGCCTTCAGCAATTATTTCATTAAAACAGGGTCTCGGCCGATTAATTAGGAAGGCGACGGACAGGGGAGTGCTTTCGGTGCTCGACAACCGGATCAATACAAAACCTTACGGAAAACTGTTTCTCGAAAGCCTTCCGGAAATACCGCTCACCCGTGATCTGGCTGATATCAAACGCTTTTTCGAACAACAGGACAGAAAACCGGCAGGAAAATGCTGCTGATCCCCTCAAAACCCTGATCGGAGTGTGAGATGGCATATAAGGACTTAAACGAATTTATTCACGTGCTGGAAGAAAAGCAGGAACTGGTCCGCATCAAAGAATCCGTGGACACCCACCTGGAAATCACGGAAATAACTGACCGAGTCTCCAAAAAAAACGGACCGGCGCTTCTTTTTGAGAAGCCCAAGTCCGTTTCCGGGCATCCGGTCCTGATCAACGCCTTTGGTTCACTGGATCGAATGAAGCTTGCCCTTGAAACACGGTCGCTCGACACCCTGGCAGAAGACATCCTGTCATTCCTGGACATGGAAATGGCGGAAGGGATCCTGGACAAACTGAAGCTCATTCCGAAAGCGAAGAAGATCAGCGCCATCTTTCCCAGGAAAGTGAAGAATGCGCCCTCCCAGGAGGTGGTCCTTGAAGGTGACCAGGTGGACCTTGAGGCCCTTCCGGTGCTCCATTGCTGGCCCAGGGACGGCGGACGCTTTATCACCCTTCCCCTTGTGGTTACCAGGGACCCTGAACGTGGAAAACGGAATCTGGGAATGTACCGCATTCAGGTATTTGACAAGAATACTGCCGGCATGCACTGGCATACCCACAAGGGTGGGGCTCATCACTACCGCATGGCCGAGGAGATCGGCGTGGAGCTGCCGGTTTCCGTCGCCATCGGTCCGGACCCTGCCGTCACCTATGCGGCCACCGCGCCCCTTCCCGATGACATGGATGAATACCTGTTGGCAGGGTATCTCCGGAAAAAACCGGTGGAGCTCGTCCGATGCAAAACCAATGACCTCGTGGTGCCGGCCAATGCCCAGTACGTGCTGGAAGGATACATAAACCCGGCCGAGCGGCGCAAGGAAGGGCCGTTCGGGGACCACACCGGTTTTTATTCCCTGGAGGACGATTATCCTGTCTTTCATGTTACCTGCATAACCTCCCGCCGGGATCCCATATACCAGGCCACTATTGTCGGGCCTCCTCCCATGGAAGACGCCTGGTTCGGAAAGACAACTGAGAGGCTTTTCCTACCATTTATCAAGAAACAGCTCCCTGAAGTGATTGATATGAACCTTCCCGTCGAGGGCGTCTTTCACAACCTGGCTTTTGTTTCCATTGACAAACGCTATCCCGGCCACGCCAGCAAGGTGATGCACGCCCTGTGGGGAATGGGACAGATGATGTTTGCAAAAATGATTTTTGTTTTCGACCGGGAAGTAAACGTCCAGAACATTTCCGAGGTCCTGTGGTACATGGGCAATAATGTGGCCCCTAAAAGGGACATCAGTTTTGTTGAAGGACCCACGGATGTCCTGGATCATGCAGCCGAAAGACCTCTGTACGGCAGTAAGATGGGCTTGGACTGCACCAGGAAGTGGCCGGGGGAAGGGTTTTCAAGGGAGTGGCCTGATGTCATCCGCATGGACCCGCAGGTCAAAAGAAAAATCGACCTGCTTTGGCCGAAACTCGGGCTGGACTGACCGCGCTTCCCTGCCCGCCGGTGAACAAAGGACACAAGAATAATCATACCCTGTCGACGGAACAGGGATCCGTGCGGCAGGCAAGCCGGGATTTTCAGCCTTCGGTCCGTATGAACCAGAAAAACCGCTTACCGCGGGCATGAGAATCCATCATCACATTCATAGGGAAAGGAGCTTATAATGGTCAGAATTACCTGTTTGGGGGCAGCCGGATCAGTAACGGGATCCTGTTATTTTGTGGAAACTCCGGGAGGCAGAAAGATTCTTGTGGACTGCGGGCTGTTTCAGGGCGGAAGGCACATGGAGGCCCGGAATTGGGAGAACTGGGGTTTTGATCCCGCCCAGATAGACATCCTGTTCCTGACCCACGCCCATATTGATCACTCGGGAAGGATCCCCAAGCTTGCAAAAGACGGGTTCACGGGCCGCATTATCACTTCGCCGCCAACCGCCGAACTCTGTAATCCCCTGCTGCTGGACTCGGCCCACATCCAGGAAATGGATGCAGAATGGCAGTCAAGAAAAAACAGGCGGCAGTCGAAAAACGATATCATGCCTCTTTATACCGTCGAGGATGCCGAGGCGTGTCTTTCCCTCTTTTCACCGGTGGAAAGAGACCAGCTCATTGAGGTGGAGACCGGGGTCAAAGCACGGCTCAGAAACGCCGGCCACATCCTGGGCTCTTCCATTCTGGAACTCTGGATCGATGAAGGTGGGGAATCCATGAAAATCGTTTTCTCGGGAGACCTCGGGAGAAAAGATCAGCTCATTGTTCAGGACCCCCACGAGATATTCAACGCCGACTATCTGTTCCTGGAATCCACCTATGGAAACAGGCAGCACCGGACGTTTGAGGACAGCAAATCGGAGTTGCTTGAAGCGATACAGTACAGCACCTCCCACAACGAAAAGATCATGATCCCCGCGTTTGCAGTGGAGAGAACCCAGGAAATCCTCTACGTCCTGGGAGAATTCCAAAGACAGGGGATGATGCCCGATATCCCGATCTACCTTGACAGTCCCCTCGCCATAAAGGCCACGGAAATTTTCCGGAAGAACAAGAAATATTATGACAAAGAGGCACAGGCTATCGTCGATGAAGGCTTTGACCCGTTTGACATGCCCAATCTCAGGTTCACGCTCGCCACGAAGGAATCCATCGCAATCAATGAAAAGGCGGGATCGGCCATCGTGATTGCCGGGAACGGCATGTGCACCGCAGGCCGCATCAAGCATCACCTGAAACATAATCTGTGGCGTCCCGGGGCCAGCCTGGTTATTGTCGGATATCAGGCCGGCGGAACCACGGGAAGACGTATTGTTGAGGGAGCAAAGCACGTAAAAGTGTTCGGGGAAAACGTGTCGGTCCGCGCGAAGGTCTTCACCATCGGAGGGTTTTCAGCCCATGCTGATCAGAACGACCTCCTGCAATGGGCCGGGCATTTTGAGACCAGGCCCAGGGTATTCCTCGTCCATGGAGAGCCTGCGGCGTGCCAGGCCCTGGGAGACAAAATCAAGGAAATCTATAACCTTGACACGCATGTTCCACTCTGGAAGGAACGACTCATCCTCAAGCCCAAGGAGGTTGCATCGGAAGTGCCGGAAATTCGGGAACAGCCGGCTGACGTGGAGTCATTGCTTCTCAATGGAGTCATCGATCTTGAAAAGCAGCTAAAGGCTTTGAAAAAGCGGATCAAGACGGCCGCAGCGCAGGATAAACTGACAGGAGATGAACTGGACCAGCTGAAATATCTCCAGGAGGAACTGCAGACCGTCCTGGACTGAATCTTCTCCCGCAGCGCGAGAGGCATCATAAACCTCCCTGGAAGGGGCAGAAATAGTCTGCGAGGCAAATTGCAACTTCTAAGCACGAAGCACGAAACAAATTCAAAGGCCCAAATGTTCCAATGTCGGCAAGCCAGAGATTTAGAGTCCCCGCTTCGCAAAGGAGGAAATTGTTGGTCAACGTCTAACGATAATCACAGGGGTGTATCCTATAAGTCCTTTGGTTTTCTATAGAATTCACCATACTCATCGGCGAAAAATTTTGAATTTCTGTCATTGGAATTTGTTTCAAATTTCGTGCTTTCCATACCAATTCTTCCCGGATCGCAAGACCCTCCTCGGATTCTCCACCAGACGCGGCGGGGCTGGTCAAGACTGATGGTCAGAGTATGAGAATCACCGGTGGAATCGGTTCAGAATCCTCAGGAGGAGTCCCTTTCTAAATCCGATCGCCCCCCGGGGGCAGATCTCCTGGCAGCAGTAACACCGGATACAGGCATCGTAATCGAAGTGGAGACAACGCTCCTCCAGTTCAATGGCATTTGCCGGGCACGCCTCCACGCATTCCCCGCACCCGGCACAGGTTTCGGCATCCTGCACCGGCTTTGAAACCAGGTATCGCTTGGCAAACCCGTCAAAAATACCGGGCAGGATCCTGAGCGAGTCCAGCTCCGGGATTTGGAATTCCGGCATGCCGAATGATTCCGGGGGATCTCCCTGCACCTGAATCCGGTCCGGATCCGTTTCTCCGAATGCACCGGCCCGAGCCGCGCGGTACAGGGGAAAACTCTCCAGGGGGATACCCAGCATGCGACAAATGGTCATGTCCAGCGCCACGGCATCCCGGGCAGCCGCCACCACTTTCAGGTGGCACGGATCCCCGTTTCCCGGCCCCTCTCCCTCCATGCCCCAGATCCCGTCAAGGATGGTTACGGCCGGCCGTACTGCCTGATAAACATGGAGAAGCAATGAAGCAAAGGTATCCCTGTTGAGTCCGGTCATGTAATGCCATTCGGTTTTCCGCTGGGCAACGACCGTCCCGAAGAGGTTCTTGACACCGAGGGTCATGAGCATCTGGGTATGGGTTTTGAGTTTCGGCAGATTGATAACCACATCCGCATCCAGGGCCTGGGATGCGATTTGAAGGTTCCGGAAAATGGATGTATCAGGAAGGGAAACCCTTCTGGGTCGGCTCAGTTCCACAAGATCGATTCCGAGTTCCCGGGCAATCTTCTCCATCCCGGTCTTTGCGACAACGCGCTTGAAGGGCTCGATACCCGGACTATCCCCTATAAAAGGGCGGCCCCCTGCCTCCATGACCAGGTGTGCTACGGCACGCACCACTGCAGGGTCTGTTGTCACGCGTTTTTCAGGGGCCCGTGCCGAGAGGAGGTTCGGTTTTATGAGGACCCTGTCTCCCGGACTGACAAAGCCGGCGATACCGCCCAGAGGCTCCAGCACTTTCTGCAGAGCGGCCTCCACCCGGCCGGGTTCATAGGTTTCACAATGCACCAGAGTAACTGTGTCCAAATCGATTTTACCTCCACGCCCGGATCCATGGGAGCACCGATACTCAGCAAAATGCCGATGCCAAGCATCCCCGCCTTCTTCCGTTCGGGGTGAAATAACCCAGCACGGGGCTGCCGATTGCCGAAATTGTCATGAATATTTTGAATATGCCCAATATCGAGGGTGAGATATGCAAAGAATTTCCTGTTTCAATCGGCCTGCCGTGAATCATTATTCATCAAGGCTTTCAAATACGGGACATCCTTGTTGTCTTCATAGACAAAAGGTTCTTTGCTGTTTCGCAATTGCTTCAGAAGCTTGGCAGTATCCTGCTGCAAATGGCTCACCGGAATCATATTCGATAGCTTGCCTCTATGGCACGTCCTATTGGTACGTGTAAACGTAGCGTCAACGATTCTGTAAGGCAAGCGTTTTCAAAAATGCGATATCAGGTATGAACATGACCGGAATTTCCTGGCCGTAATTCCCTGCCGACCCCATGTTCCAAGTGCGACACCAGAAATGTATCGCCCAAAGGGCGACTTGTTTGTTTATGCCTGCAGATGTCGTCAAGTTCCGCCATTCTCGTTCTTGATGTCTGTGAATTCTTCTGATAGATACTACAATGATTCCTGGATGATGCATTTGGAAAACTGAAAATAACAATAATTACATTTTCCAACTCTGTTGTTTTTGGCGGTTATGATGCTGGATATTATAGAATCGCTGCGGCAAAGTCCGATTGTCCTGCTCGCCGTGATGCTTATCTGCGGCATAGTAGCGGGTCGGGTCCTCATGCTTGTCCGGTTGCCGGCCATCACCGGGTATATACTGAGCGGGCTCATCCTGGGACCAGAGGCGACCGATCTGATCAGCAAGGGAATGCTGCACCCGCTGCAGGATTTTACCGAGGTTGCTCTGGGTATCATCGCCTTCAACATCGGGACGTCCTTTGATCGAACAACCGTAAGGAGCCTCGGTCCGGGCATAGTGCTCACGACTTTGGGCCAGTCTCTGGCAGTTTTTGTAATGACGACTACACTGGTCTGGCTGCTCGGCATGCCAATTATCTACGCCCTGCTGTGCGGTGCACTTGGCATCTCCACGGGACCGACCACCACCTACCTGCTGCTGCGTTCATTCCGGATCGAAGGCCGGTTCGCGTCATATGTCTACGGTAACGTGGCGTTCAGCGACGTGCTTTGCATCATCTCCTTCGGTATCCTGTCGAGCGCGACGATCCATGGAGTCGGCACCGAGGCGGCAAATCTCTCGAAGACTCTGCTGATCAGCGTGAGAAGCGAGGCCCTATCGTGCATTGTGGGCGCCGTCCTGGGCCTGATCATACTGCTGCCGCTGCAGCTCGTCCAAAAAGACCTCAGACTGGGCGAGGGTCACCAGGAGACCCTGTTTTTCGGAGCCCTCCTGGCTGCCATCGGCATTTCGGTGGCCCTGAAGCTGTCAACCTTGCTGACGCCCATGTGCACCGGGGTGGTGCTTTCCAATGGTATCGAGAAAGTCAAACTGGATCAGCTGAAAGCATTGATCGAGCCGCTGACGACCCCGCTCTTCGTGGTCTTCCTGGTGACCGCCGGAGCGCGGCTGCAGCCGGACGCGCTGATGCATCCTTCAACCGCGTTCATTGCGGTCGCCTACGTGCTGACCAGCGTTGCGGGCAAGGTCCTGGGGACCTTCGGCGCAGCCGGCGTGCTCGGCCTGCAACCTCCCATCCGCAAATATCTCGGTTTTTCGGTCGCGGTGCAGGGCGGGCTCGTTATCGGCCTCGCCGTTGATCTTCTGCACAAGGCAATGCTCACATTCCCGGAATCGGCAATGGGCCCCATGCACCGGATGATCTCAGCCTTGCTGGTAGGGGTGCTGATCTATCAACTCATCGGTCCCTCGATCGTCCGCTTCGGCATGACCCGCGGCGCAGCATCGAATTGACCCGCAGGTTGTCCGTAATAGCGGAAGATTTTTGACCGGCTATCGGCGAGGTTATGCAGTTCGCCTGTTTGGTTGGGCAAGTGCCTGGATTTCCTTGTAACGGAAGCAGTCCATTGTGTGGTCGTTCACCATGCCGACGGCTTGCATGAATGCATAGCAGATTGTTGACCCCACGAAGTTGAAGCCTTGTCTTTTCAAGTCCTTGCTCATCATGTCGGACAGCGCTGTCTTTGCCGGAATGTCAGCCGCGGATTTCCAGGCATTCTGCCTGGGAGTGCCGTCAACATAGCGCCACAGATACGAGTCCAGCGACCCGTTTTTCTCTTGAATATCCAGGACACCCCGTGCGTTCCTGATGGCCGATTCAATTTTCAGGCGGTTCCGTATGATGCCGGCGTCACCAAGCAGACGGGTAACGTCTGCTTCCGTGTAGTTGGCGACGCGCTCAATATCGAAGGTGTCGAATGCCTTCCTGAAATTCTCCCGTTTCTTCAAGATAGTCAGCCAACTGAGGCCGGCCTGTGCACCTTCCAGAATGAGAAATTCAAACAGAAGCCGATCATCGTGAACGGGGGTACCCCATTCGTCATCATGGTAGGCAATGTATAAAGGATCGCTCCCGCACCATTCGCATCTGATCATTATT
Source organism: uncultured Desulfobacteraceae bacterium (assembly GCA_964633015.1). GTDB lineage: Bacteria > Desulfobacterota > DSM-4660 > Desulfatiglandales > Desulfatiglandaceae > B46-G9. Next base: position 18,287 of record CAZWEV010000070.1, read on the forward strand.
CCCTCTCCTGTACAACCGGACAACTCGGCGAACGCAGCCTTAATGCGGTCGGCTGCAGTGAAAGGTAAAAAACTTTTGCTGCCGGTTTTACGAAGGGCTCATGCTCAAGCAAGACATCAAGCACCACGTTAGTATCAACGATCGCTTTCAAAGGTACTTCTCGCGACGGTGTGGGGACTGGAGGGCTAAAACCCCCGGCTACCCGATTATGCATTCACGGCTGGAAGAGATTGTTCGGTCATTATTCCGCATTCATATTCTTCAGTGTCTTTCTTGGCCAGCGGTTCTTTGATTTCAGGGTGCCGTGGGACCGCTTCTATAACGCCGTTTTTCGGGTTGATCCAAGGTGAATGAGAACCGCCATCCCGTTTGAGATAGCAGCCAGCTATTCTCAATTTGCGTTCCAGGTCATGCCTCTTCATCGGATCAAAACCTTTTCCTGAATCGCGTCTTCGGGCAGCCCCCGAAGAATGTCGTCCCTGCGATCTTCAAGTATCAATTCAATAGCCTGCCGCAGATTGTCCTTTGCTTCGTTAACCGTTTCTCCCTGCCCATTGGCGCCCGGGACTTCAGGACAAATCGCCCAGTAACCGCCTTCAGGTGCAGGTTCGATGATTGCTGTGAATTCTGCCTTCATGATATTTCCTTTCGTATATTACTGTACCTCTAACCCCTACGTGTCGGACCACGCTATCTTCAACACAATCAGGTCAAAGCGCTCTAGGTCTCGAAAAGCCACCACCCTCTTCGCCGTCGATCCCTAGCAAATTTTAGCAGAAATTCTTTCTTATGGCAGCGATGAATACTGTGCCAAGCAACTCCTGGTATGTAATGCCGATTCGCTCTTGGCATTATCTTGCCTCTTTCTTAATTGCCCCTTTTTCATGACAGAAGCGGCTCCTTAAGACCAAGAACAGTGCCACTCTCACCTTATTATTTTAGACCTTCAAAGAGTTGTCTTGGTCCGACCCCTATTCGCTATTCGGTATTCGATTCGATTCGGTACCACCACTCCCAGAATTCCTCGAGAGTGGCTCACTTTTAAACGACCATTTTTGGCTCAGTTTATTACGATCGTTTACGCCAACCCTTCGTGAAGCGAATCGGCGGACTCGCCGAATCTTTTCCTGGCTCCATCTCGGAGGCCGTCTGGACTTCCCAACCGCGAGCACTTGACCAAGCCCGCAACGCTGACTCATCAATCTTCGGCTGGTCGAACGTCGATGGGTGTGGCGTTCGGGAGGGAAACGCGACTGCGACGACCTTGTAATGTGTCACGACGTCTGTCCCGCCATGCTCAGTAAGCTTCTTCTCGAGTTCGATCTGCCACTTGGGCGAGTCTCTCTTCCATTCGCCATATCGTTTGTTCATATCTCCTCCGCTCGAAGTGAACGCTTTTCTCAAACGCAGGTATGCAGCGGCAGCGGAACATATGTCAGGTGAAAAAAGCGGTTCGGTTGGCCTTATTTTGCGAAGGATAGAATTTTTTCAATTCTTTTTATAACAATAGGACGGACCGATCGTCTTTTATCCAAAAATCCAAAATCTGCATATTGTTCATAGAATGGCAAAGTGCCTTTTGTATCATTTCTGTGAAAAGCTAATCTATGCCACGCCCTTTTCAGCCTGAATCGTTCCATCCATGACAGATATGACAAAAAAGCTCGAATGGTCGATTCATGCCTTTTATAAGTCTCAATTGTCAAAATATTTCGGCAATCATCGCTTGTTTGATGCAAAGCATCTAGCTCAGAACTGAATGCAGCAATCAAATTATTTCCTTTTTGGAGGCGCTCTTTTTTCCTCTCTCTTGTATTTGCTGATAGATGATTCAAAAAAACTACAATTAAGGCCATAAGAAAACTGCAAAGCGATATCTGGCCTATAATGATAAGTTCCTTCTCCATATAATTTCTCTTTGCTGCATTGTGATCGAATTCCGAGTTGACCGGCAGGTTCTCCGTGATAGCGGGTGATTTTTCCCTTGGTATCGCGGAGGTTCTGCAGGTCGAACGTTTGGTTCCCGAGGCGCGAAGCGCC